>FR895409.1:0-13667 GCA_000435595.1 Firmicutes bacterium CAG:882 | reverse complement strand
CTACACGAAAATGGAGTTCCCACAAAAATTATATCAGATCTTATGGGACATGCTGAAATCAGGACTACAGAGAAGTTCTACATTATCAGCTCCGGGAATGATATTACATATCTTAGAGACATGATTCAAAATGCGTTGAAAGTGAGGTAATTAATGTGGAAAATTTTAAAATTACAGAAAGACAGAAAGATATTGTTGTTTCTTTGTTGCATGAGCATGTACATAGTCTTTCAGATGCGCTTGTTTTTGCATTTAAAAACGGTGATGATCCTGCTTTTTATAAAGCTGTAAAAGATATTCAAGGCTGTAATGATTTGATTCAGGAGTTAAATAATTGTGTTGTTGATTATGATGATGTAGAATTGCCATTTCAATAATGATAAGTGTTAAAGGAGATGATTTTAAGATGGCTGAACATACACGACATAAATTAAAAATAAAAGAAGATTTTGCAAATGCAATTATTACTGGTGATAAAAATTTTGAAATCAGAAAAAATGATAGAGGTTTTCAGCGTGGTGATTTAATAGAATTTGTTGTTGTGGACGATAAAGGAGTTGCACATCACCATGAGATTGATGAGTATATATATAAAATCAATTATGTTATGAATGGATATGGGTTAAAAAATGGATATGTTGTTTTTGGAATAGAAGATGTTTTTAAGTAATAAAATTCCCCGGTAGATTCTACCGGGGATAAAATAAAAGAAAGCGCGAGACGGGAATCGAACCCGCGACCCCCTCCTTGGCAAGGAGGTGCTCCACCGCTGAGCCACTCGCGCATTGTACTTTGTAAGATTACTCTCACAAGGACATTTAGTATAATACTATATGTCCTCGTGAAAGTCAATACTAAATTTAAAATTTTTTATATTTTTTGAATTTACGAAATAGTTTTAACTATTGCTGTAATTGTGTGATGTACTGCATATACTTCGTGCCACGCAGGACGCTACAGGCACAGGCATACATAAGCCTTCACAAATTAATCAGCAAGCAGCGCCTCCAGCTCGTCAAGAAGTCCGGCAAATACATCGAGGCCTGTCCTGATTGCATCAGGCTTTGACATATCTACACCCGCAATCTTTAACAGCTCGATCGGGTAATCTGAACCGCCGCTTGATAAGAACTTCATGTATCGGTCAACTGCAGGCTGTCCCTCCTTGCGAATCATTGATGCTATAGCAACCGCAGCCGAGAAGCCCGTAGCATACTGGTACACATAGAATGGTGTATAAAAGTGAGGTATTCTTGCCCACTCAACCTCAATATCCTTATCAACGACCATGTCAGATCCGAAGTACTGCTTGTTGAGCTCATAGTACATCTCATTGAGTGCCTTTGCGGTCAAGCTCTTTCCGCTCTCTGCCAGCTCATGAGCCTTCTTCTCGAACTCGGCAAACATTGTCTGACGGTACACAGTTCCCTTGAAGCTGTCAAGGAAGTGATTGATAAGATATGCCTTCTCATTCTTATCCTTTGCATTCTCAATGAGATAGAAGTTGAGAAGTGCCTCGTTACAGGTTGATGCAACCTCGGCAACGAAGATTCTGTAGCCCGCATATACGAGAGGCTGCGTCGAGTTCGACTTGTAGCTGTGAAGCGCATGTCCCATCTCATGTGCGAGTGTGAACATGGAATCTAAGTTGTCCTGATGATTTAAAAGCACATATGGATGGACTCCGTTAGGTCCCCATGAGTAAGCACCGCTTCTCTTGCCCTCGTTCTCGTACACATCAATCCAGCCGCCGTTGAAGCCCTTATCGAGAAGTGCTATGTAGTCCTCACCGAGAGGTGCGACACCCTTCTTCACTATCTCCTTTGCCTCATCAAAAGTGATATGCATGTCAAAATCTTTTACCATAGGTGTATATACATCATACATATGAAGCTCATCAAGTCCAAGTGCTTTCTTGCGGAGCTTTACATAGCGGTGCATGAGCGGAAGCCCCGCATGTATTGTATCAATAAGATTATCATATACTGAAAGCGGTATATTTCCGTCAAAAAGATATGACTCAATACTTGAATTGTACTTTCTTGTCTTTGCTGAAAAAATATCTCCCTTTACGAGTGACTCATAGTTGGCGGCGATTGTATTCTCAAAGCTCTTGAATGCGCCGTGCATAGCGTGGAATGCCTCCTCACGCACTCTTCTGTCATTGCTTCTTATAAATATACCGTATCTGCCATGTGTGACGGTTGCATCCTCACCGTTCTCGTCCTTGATGGTACCGAACTTCACATCGGCATTGTTGAACATTCCGAACACCTTCTTAGGTCCGCCGAGAACGTCATCAACGGAAGCTAATACAGCCTCCATGTCAAGTGAGAGCACATGCGGCTTCTTTCTTGAAATGTACTCCCACTTCTTAGCATAGAGCTTAAGTCCCTCACATTCATTCATATATTTTTCCACAACAGTGTCATCTATGGTAAGCATCTCAGGATTTACAAAAGAAGTCATTTCGCCTGTTTTTACCATGAGGTTCTCCGCCTCACCCGATAATGCCTGCGACTCTGCATTGGCTGTATCCTGGTCATAAAGCTGATGTGCATAGCAGTAGATACGGTCGAGAAGATTCATAAGCTTGTCCTCAAGTGTGAACACAGCAAGCATATTCTCACTGCTCTCACCGATTCTTCCCTTGTAGCTTTCTATCTCCTCTGCCACCTTCACAGCCTGTGCATACTCTGCTCTCCAAGCCGCTGCATCAGGATAGATGTCCTCAAGTCTCCATGTATATTTCTTATCTGTCTCGCTTCTTTTTAAAACTTTATTTGCCATTGCATCCTCCTTAAGTTGGAATTATAATAACTACCATAATTAATATACATTATATTTCATATAAAAACAAGCAGACTATCAAAAACAAAGGAACGAATAAAAATGTGTTCATATAAAATAACCATCAAAGACATTGAGACTTTCATAAGTGACTGCTCCGCTTCGTCAAACGACGATTACGAACCATATTTTGACGACGAAAACGAACCGAATATCAGTCTCCCGGAAACATCTCCTGCCATCCTGCACAACACAGGCATAGACCTGCTCATTGACACCGATGCGTTCTCATTGTATCTTTTCGAGCACACACACGGGCTCATCGGCTGCTGCTCCACCTTCAGCTATTGCCAGGATGACGGCGATGCCATTTACGAAATCTCGGTACTCATATCACCTGAATACAGAAGACACGGGCTCGGGCGAATGCTGGTTTCCCAGGTACTGTCACTCATTGAAAAAAATGCTGCCGTAAGCGGAGCAATACAAGCCTCATCCGATGCAAACCGGCAGAATACGGACAACATCAATGTCCTTCTTGTCGGCAGCAACGAAAGCTTTGCGGAGTGCTGCGGCTTCTCATACTCCCACAGCGAGCATTTTATGACGAGAAAGCCGTATGCCGAGCTTTCAGACCGCCGTGTAAACACAGTATCAGCCAATAACCTCACAAAAAATGCTGAACCGGGAAATGATAAACCGGAGTACAGAATTATCCGAAACCTCGACAGAAGCTCAGGCTTTCATACCTACAGACTTCTTAGCCGCAGCACCCGCATCAGCAGATGCAGTGTCGTCGAGTGCAGCGACTATATAAACATTGCCAATGTCTACACCGCACCGAAATACCGCGGTCACAGGTTTGCAGGGCGCTTAATTGACACGGTAGGCGCCGATTTTCCGCAAAAAAAGCTGCTTCTGCAGGTGTCAGGCAGCAACACAGCCGCCATTCACGCTTACACAGAAGCAGGCTTTACGTTTTTAAAAAGTATAGATTACTATTCTGTCAACCGGTGACGGCATATCCGCTGTCACTGAAGATTCGTATACCCCATCAGGTACTCGTCCACTTCCTTTGCCGCATCACGACCCTCGCGGATTGCCCACACGACCAGTGACTGTCCTCTGTGCATATCGCCCGCCGTGAACACCTTATCAACGCTTGCCGCATGCTTGCCCGGTGCCGTGTCAACATTGGTTCTGGCATTGAGTGCCACACCGAAGGCATCTGAGACATACTTCTGCGAACCGAGGAAGCCCGCCGCAATGAGCACAAGGTCAGCCTCAAGCTCGAACTCGCTTCCTGCAACCTCTGCCATCACCATACGTCCCGTCTTTTCATCCTTCTTAGACTCTAACTTCACGCACTTCACCTTACATAGCTTTCCGTTCTTATCTTTCACGAACTCCTTA
Organism: Firmicutes bacterium CAG:882; assembly: GCA_000435595.1. GTDB lineage: Bacteria > Bacillota > Clostridia > Lachnospirales > Lachnospiraceae > CAG-882. The sequence continues at coordinate 9,464 of FR895409.1, read as the reverse complement.
ACCGTAGTCTGGTAGAGTCTCGGATCCTTTCCGAATACCGCGATGGCCTCCTCCTGACCGTAATCCGTCTTGCAGACTCTCGGCCACTGCGGCCATGGATTGTTCTCTGCACGCTTATCCGGAAGTTTTGGCATCATCTCAAGCTGCACAACGGATGCACAGCCAAGACGTATTGATGTTCCCACACAGTCATTACCCGTGTCTCCTCCTCCGATTACCACAACCTTCTTTCCCTTTGCGTCAATATATTTCTTGTCTGCAAAATCGGAATCAAGCAGGCTCTTTGTAACCGATGTCAGATAATCCACGGCAAAGTATATTCCCTGCGCATCTCTTCCCGGAGCATTTATATCTCTTGGATTTGCAGCACCGCAGCAGAGCACAACCGCATCATAATCCTTTAAAATCTTTGCTGCCTTTATGTTCTCGCCAACATTCGCATTGGTAATGAACTCGATTCCGTCAGCCTCCATGATTGCGATTCTTCTGTCAATGATGTGTTTTTCAAGCTTCATGTTCGGGATACCGTAGCGGAGAAGTCCTCCCACCCTGTCGGCACGCTCATACACCGTAACCTTGTGTCCACGCTTGTTTAACAGGTCAGCCGTCGCAAGTCCCGAAGGACCCGAACCGATAACGGCAACCTTCTTTCCAGTTCTGACCTTAGGCGGATTAGGTGCCACATAGCCCTGCTCAAAAGCATTCTCTATAATTGTCTTTTCATTCTCCTTCGTTGTTACAGACAAGCCGTTAAGTCCGCATGTGCATGCCGCCTCACAAAGTGCAGGACACACTCTTGAGGTAAATTCAGGGAAATTACTGGTCTTTGCAAGTCTGTTGTATGCTCTGTGAAGGTTTCCGCTGTAGAGAAGGTCATTCCACTCAGGTATAAGATTGTTGAGAGGACAGCCTGACACCATCCCCTTAAGCACCTTACCTGACTGGCAGAAAGGAACACCACAGTCCATACATCTCGCCGCCTGCTGTCTCTGCTCCTCTACCGTGAGCGGAGTGTGAAACTCATTGAAATTCTTTATTCTGTTCTTTGGCTTGACAGCCTCACTGTCAACTCTCTCATAATCTAAAAATCCTGTCGGTTTTCCCATGGGTTTCCCTCCTTACTTTGCTGCTTTGTTGGCATAGAATGCTTCAATCTGTGCCTGTTCGCTTGAAAGTCCCTTTTCTTCCATCTGAACAATCTTCTGCATCATTCTCTTATAGTCATGAGGCACAATCTTCTTGAACTTAGGAAGGTAATCTCCGAAGTTGTCAAGAATCTCCTTGCCCTTGACTGAGTTGGTGTATGCCACATGCTGCTGTATCATCTCCTTGAGTTCAATGACATCGTACTTGTCAGTTACCTCCTCCGTCGATACAAGCTCCTTGTTCATCTTCTTATAGAGAGTGCTGTCCTCATCAAGCACATACGCAATACCTCCGCTCATACCTGCCGCAAAGTTCTTTCCGGTTCTTCCAAGCACGACAACGCGACCTCCTGTCATGTACTCACAGCCATGGTCGCCGACACCCTCTACAACCGCCTTTGCACCTGAGTTACGAACACAGAAACGCTCGCCGGCAACTCCGTTGATATATGCCTCGCCGCTTGTCGCACCATAGAGAGCTACATTTCCGATAATAATGTTTTCATCCTGCTTAAACTCTGAACCTGTAGGAGGATATACCACAAGCTTTCCTCCGGAAAGTCCCTTGCCGAAGTAGTCGTTGCTGTCTCCCTCAAGGCACATTGTAAGTCCCTTTGGAATAAAAGCTCCAAAGCTCTGTCCGCCTGCACCGCGACACATGATTGTGAATGTATCCTCGTCAAGTGAATCGTCATACAGCTTTGTAATCTCTGAGCCGAACATTGTACCGAAGGAACGGTCTGTATTGGTTACATCTATCTCTATGCTTCTCTTCTGCTTCTTCTCAAGAGCCGGACCAAGCTTCTTTAAGAGCACTCTCTCATCGAGAGTCTTATCAAGCTTGAAATCATATACATTCTTATGAAGATAATCTATTTTTTCCTTGCCTGCATAAGGATTGTCAAGAATTACGGAAAGGTCAATCTTACCTTTCTTAACTCCGCTTCCATCCTTTGCCTGACGAAGCATATCGGTTCTTCCGACCATCTCATCAATCGTCCTGAAACCGAGCTTTGCCATATATTCACGAAGTTCTTCGGCAACAAACCGCATAAAATTCATTACATACTCAGGCTTACCTGTGAATCTCTTTCTGAGCTCAGGATTCTGTGTTGCAACACCCACAGGACATGTATCAAGATTACATACTCTCATCATAACGCATCCGAGTGTTACAAGCGGTGCCGTTGCAAAGCCAAACTCCTCAGCTCCTAACAGACATGCTATCGCAACATCACGACCTGTCATGAGCTTACCGTCAGTCTCGACAACAACTTTATTTCTCAGACCGTTCATGATAAGCGTCTGATGAGCCTCTGCAAGTCCAAGCTCCCAAGGAAGTCCCGCATTATGGATTGAACTTCTAGGTGCCGCACCGGTACCTCCATCGTAGCCTGATACCAGAATAACCTGTGCTCCGGCCTTGGCAACACCAGCCGCAACGGTTCCCACACCTGCCTCTGATACAAGCTTTACGGATATTCTTGCTTTCTTATTGGCATTTTTAAGATCATAGATGAGCTGTGCCAAATCCTCGATTGAATATATATCATGATGAGGCGGAGGTGAGATAAGCCCTACACCCGGGGTTGAGTGTCTTGTCTTGGCAATCCAAGGATAGACCTTTCCTCCGGGAAGATGTCCGCCCTCGCCCGGCTTGGCTCCCTGCGCCATCTTAATCTGAATCTCGTCGGCACTTACAAGGTATCTTGATGTTACACCGAAACGCCCTGATGCCACCTGCTTGATTGCCGAGCAGCGATTGAGACCATCCGGTCCTATCGTGAGTCTCTCAATATCCTCACCACCCTCACCCGAATTGGATTTACCGTGAAGTGTGTTCATGGCAATCGCCATCGCCTCATGTGCCTCCTGTGAGATTGAACCATAGGACATTGCGCCCGTCTTAAAACGCCTTACAATCGAATCAACACTCTCAACCTCATCAATAGGTACTCCTTTTTCAGGATAGTTAAAGTCCATAAGCCCTCTTAAGTTAACAGGCTCGAGCTCCTCGTTGATAAGCTTCGAATATTCCTTAAAGGTCGCATAATCCCCGTTTCTTGTGGCAAGCTGAAGAAGATGTATTGTCTGCGGATTATAGAGGTGTTCCTCCTTACCGCTTCTGTACTTATGACTTCCTGCACTGTCAAATGTCGTATCTGTCTGAAGTCCGAGCGGGTCATAAGCACGGTCATGATTTGCATTGATGTCATTCTCTATATCCTTGAGCGTTATTCCGCCTACACGGCTCACCGTATTTGTAAAATACTTGTCCATGACGCTTCTGTCTATACCGATTGCCTCAAAAATCTTAGAACCCTGATATGACTGTATTGTGGAAATTCCCATCTTGGATGCAATCTTTACAATACCACTTAATACCGCCTTATTGTAATCGTCAACAGCGGCATAGTAATCCTTATCAAGCATTCCGAGGTCTATGAGTTCTCTTATACTGTCAAGTGCCAGATAAGGATTGACAGCACTCGCACCGAAGCCTAAGAGTGTTGCAAAATGATGTACCTCCCTTGGCTCACCTGACTCAAGAATAACCGAAACATTGGTTCTCTTCTTGGTTCTTACAAGGTAATCCTGCATCGCGGATACCGCAAGAAGCGAAGGTATAGCCACATGATTCTCGTCAACACCTCTGTCAGAGAGAATGAAGATGTTCACACCCTCACGATAATGTCTGTCTGCCTCCACGAAGAGACGGTCAATCGCCTTTTCCATGGATGTATTCTTATAATATATAATAGGAAGAACCGCTACCTTAAAGCCCTCCTGATTCATATTCTTAATCTTAAGGAGGTCAGTGTTGGTAAGGATTGGATTGTTAACCCTTAATACCTGACAGTTCTTAGCGGTCTCCTCAAGAATGTTTCCGTCAGCACCAAGGTACATCGTCGTGGATGTGACAATCTTCTCTCTGAGTGCGTCGATAGGAGGGTTGGTAACCTGTGCAAAAAGCTGTTTAAAGTAGTTAAAGAGCGGAACTGTCTTAGTTGAAAGTGCAGCAAGTGGTGTATCAGCTCCCATCGCTGCTATCGGCTCCGTTCCGCCAAGTGCCATAGGAAGAATCGATGTTCTGAAATCCTCATAAGTATAACCAAAGGCTTTCTGTAACTTTGCGCGCTCTTCCTTTGAATACTCCTCAACCTTCTGATTAGGAATCTTTAACTCCTTAAGCATTACGAGATTGCTGTCAAGCCACTCGCCGTAAGGACGCTTGGACGCGTATTTTTCCTTGATTTCCTCATCATCAATAACCTCTCCCTTGACCGTATCGACTAGGAGCATCTTGCCCGGTCTTAATCTCTCCTTCACCTTGATATTGGAAGTAGGAATGTCAAGCACACCGACCTCTGATGAGAGAATAAGCTGGTCATCATTGGTTATATAATAACGCGAAGGACGAAGTCCGTTTCTGTCAAGAACCGCTCCCATAACATCTCCGTCGGAGAAAAGAATGGATGCAGGCCCGTCCCAAGGCTCCATCATGGTTGCATGGTACTCATAGAAATCCCTCTTCTTCTGGCTCATGCTCTGATTATTCATCCAAGGCTCAGGAATCAGAATCATGACTGCAAGAGGAAGCTCAAGACCACTCATCATAAGAAATTCAAGTGTATTGTCAAGCATCGCTGAGTCTGAGCCCTCCTGATTTACAATAGGAGTTACCTTGCTCATTTCTCCCTCAAAGTACTTAGTCTCCATGGACTCCTCTCGTGCATGCATCTTATCTGCATTTCCGCGGATGGTGTTAATCTCACCGTTATGTACTATGATTCTGTTAGGGTGAGCTCTCTGCCAGCTCGGATTTGTGTTGGTGCTGAAACGCGAATGTACCGTGGCAATCGCAGTCTCATAGTCAGGACTGTTGAGGTCGTCAAAGAATGTTCTGAGCTGTCCTACAAGGAACATTCCCTTATATACTATCGTTCTGCTTGACAATGATGCGACATAAGTGTTGTCGTTACTCTGTTCAAACACTCTTCTGACAACATAGAGTCTTCTGTCAAAATCAAGTCCCTTAGCCATCCTTGCGGGCTTCTTAATGAATCCCTGCCAGATACTCGGCATACATGCAATCGCTTTAGAACCAAGAACCGAAGGATTCGTCGGAACCTCTCTCCAGCCTAAGAACTCAAGACCTTCCTTCTGAGTGATAATCTCGAACATTTTCTTTGCCTGATTGCGCTTGAACTCGTCCTGTGGAAAAAAGAACATTCCCACACCGTATTCTCTCTCCCCGCCAAGATTGATTCCGAGCGTTTTAGCTGCTTTAGAAAAGAACTTATGTGATATCTGGAGCAGAATACCTACACCATCACCGGTCTTACCTTCCGCATCTTTGCCCGCACGATGTTCAAGATTCTCGACTATCTTAAGCGCATTTTCCACAACCTGATGGGTCTTGACACCCTTTATGTTGACAATCGCTCCGATACCGCAGTTATCATGTTCAAAGTCAGGGCTGTATATTGACGGCTTCATTTCACATACATTGCTCATACAAACGTCCTCCTTTTGTGCCTGATAAAAAACTTGTACTTAATATACTCTTTTTTATTTTCAATGTAAATATTTTTTTATTTGAGTTGTCTGATTATTTATCTTTTTATTATTTTTAGTATGATTATCTGATAATTTCTTCTTTTTTATAAATAATTTATCACATATCAATACAATACTAAACCTGTTTTTGAATTTTAATCCAAAATATGTTCTTTATTCAAGTATCTTATATGTTATTTTATTAAGCGTGTAAAATGTTTTTTCGTAATTGCGCATTCAATTTCAGAGCACATCCGACAAGGTTTGAAAAATGTAAAATCGAGGATTAAAAATGTAAAGTCATGTTGGATTCCGGGTTTATTTTTTTCCGATGATTGTGATTAATTTTAAGAATATTGATGAAACTGCAATAAAAAAAAATAGTTTTTTCATATAATAACAGTTATAATTATATATGCACGACATTCTGCTTATCCGTGCAATTTTCTACTTTCAAGCGGAGGTTACACAAATAATGAACAATAATATAAAGGCGAAAATAAAAGGATATTTCACAAAGCGGAGAAAGCTCTATTACATATATATGGCTACTCTGCTTGTCATAACTGCAGGGCTTAACATTGCCGCAAGACACAGCACTTTATTTGCCGAGTGGTACTCAACACATATATATCGTGCACTCGTAACCACAGCCGGCAGAATTGTGGGTTTTCTGCCGTTCTCACTTTATGAGCTTCTCATAATATGCGGCATCGCACTTCTATTCTTTATAATATACAGAATCGTATACTTTATTATTAAGAAAAGATGCAGAAGAATCCTCACCTTGTTTGCAAGGGTGCTTGCAATTCTCCTCACCGTGCTTGCGCTTTTCACCGTCAACTGCGGTATCAACTATCACAGGAAACCGTTCTCTTATTATTCAGGTCTGACGATAACCCGTCAGTCAACAGACATGCTTGTGGCGCTGTGCCGCTCTCTGATAGCTGAGGCTAATGCACTTGTTCCTTATATAGATACGGTCGAAGTCCCTGACGATGCGGACGGCACACACTACGGCAGTATCTTTTCATTGAAAAACACGAACACACATGATGAAGCCATACTTGCCATGAACAAACTCGGTGAATTATACCCGGTGCTATCCGGCTTTTATCCAAATCCTAAGCCGGTACTTTTTTCAAAGGTTATGTCATACGAATTCATAACCGGTGTCTATTCTTTTACAATAGAGGCAAATTACAATAATGATGTTCCCGACTACGTGAAGGCTTACACTATATGTCATGAGCTGTCACACCTGCGCGGTTTCATGCGTGAGGATGAGGCAGGCTTTATAGCCTATCTCGCCTGCATTCACTCAGACAATGTGAACCTTCAATACAGCGGCATACTCAATGCACTGTCCTATGTCATGAATTCTGTCTACTCCAACTGTGGTGCAGCCGTTTACACCGAACTCTATAAAAGCATGGATGCGCAAATCATGCGCGATTATTATTATGACAGTAAATACTGGGATAAATTCGAGACACCTGTCGCCGATGTGGCTGATGCCGTGAACAACGCCTATCTTGTAGCGAACGCTCAGACTGACGGCGTTAAAAGCTATGGAAGAATGGTAGACCTTCTGTTAGCCCGCTACTCCTCCCAGAACAACTGATCCAAAGTCTTACCGAGTACCTTGCAGATGGAGATGCAGAGCTTAATCGTCGGGTTATAATCCCCCTTCTCAATAGCATTGATTGTCTGTCTCGATACTCCCACCAGTTCGGCAAGCTCCTGCTGAGATAAATCCTTGGCAGCCCTTGCCGATTTTAATTTCAGATTTTTCGTACCTACAGGCTTAACCTCATCCATCCGGTAAAAGCTCCCTTCCAAAGATTATCACTCATCGAACTGTGCATCATGCTCAATCTCATTGTCTATCGCAAGTCTGACTCTCTCCTGAGTCTTACGCACAGCCTCATCATGCCCTGTGAGCGCCGCAAATGGTGCAAACTGTGCTGCCCTGTCCGCCACCGCCATATGCGGTCTGTCCTTCGAGACATGATGTTTCATGCCTATTATATCATCATATCTGCCATCATTGACAGTATTTTTATAAAAATCCTCACTTATTTTTCCCTTAAAAATATCTCCACTCACGCTTTATGCCCTCCAATCTGGCCGTTTCGCGACATTGCAGTCGCTCCATCCTCAAGATTCATTCCCTTTAATATTGCATTCTTGCCGAATTTTTTCTTTATGTCGAGCACCGCATGCTGCATCTGTTTCTCCTTGGCAAGCTTTTTCTTTTCCTCTTCTTTTTCCTGCTCAAGCCGTTCATAATCGGTGAACAAATCAAGCTGTGTGAATTCAGGTTCATCACACACAAGACTCTCATCGACAACCTTACAGGCGACAACATATATTCTTCTCACGAGAAGATTCGGATTGATTATCCTGTCAAATAACTGCATCATGGCGTTCGTTATTATCCTTGTGGAAGATGTCTTTTTCTCAAGATTCTGCGTTCCGTGTGCATGCTTCGGTATACGTCTTCCGTAGCCGTCGAGCACTATCTCTCCCTTGTATTTCCCCGCTATTTCAGGATTGGTAAGGTTCTCAATATCATATCCTATGGTGAGTACAAGCTGATCCGTCACAAGATGCTTGTCCACCAGGCCAAGCACAAGTCCGTCCGTCATCTCCTTGACAATAAGTCTTGCCTTTTCAGCCGTATATGGGCACGAGAGTACCTGCCCTTCACTGACGCTGTTCGTCTCCGAGCGGTACGACTTAATGTCTGCCATAGTGCACGGCTCATATCCCCATGCATGATCTATAAGAAGCTCCGCATTGACACCGAACAGCTTATAGAGCAGATCTTCATTGTAATACTCATCTTTTCTTCCGATTGAGCATCTTGCCACATCACCCATCGTGTACATCCCGTACTCGTTAAGCTTTTTTGTATATCCACGTCCCACACGCCAGAAGTCATTCAGCGGCTTGTGCCCCCACAAAAGCCTGCGATAGCTCATCTCATCAAGCTCAGCAATTCTCACACCATCAGCATCAGGAAGTGCATGCTTAGCCACAATGTCCATGGCAGCCTTGCAGAGATACAGATTGGTTCCGATGCCCGCCGTCGCCGTTATACCCGTCACCGACTTAATCTCATGAATAAGCTTCGCCGTGAGTTCACGTGCCGTGAGCTTGTACATTCTCATATACTCCGTGATGTCAATCATAACCTCATCAATCGAATACACATGTATGTCCTCAGGTGCAATATACTTAAGATATATCTGATATATCCTTGTGCTGTACTCCATGTAATACGCCATTCTCGGAGGTGCCGCAATATATGACGCTTTAATGTAAGGATTTGCGGCAAGCTCGGCGGCAAAGACAGACTCACCCGTAAATGTCTGCCCACGCCCAAGCCTTGACGCACGTTCTCTGTTCACCTCCCGCATCTTCTGCACAACCTCAAAAAGCCTTGCCCTCCCCGGTATCCCATAAGCTTTCAGGGATGGAGAGACGGCAAGGCATATTGTCTTTTCCGTCCTGCTCGCATCGGCTACAACCAAATTAGTGGTCAGCGGGTCAAGATTTCTCTCCCTGCACTCAACCGATGCATAAAAGGATTTTAAATCGATTGCCACATAAATACGTTCCGTGACGTAACCTCCTCACATCTTTATTTATTGTTAGGATTCAGGTGTCAAAACATCCTGATTTATTTAAAAAGTGTATATCATGTTATAATTATACATATCGGCTCCGTTGTACGAAGCAAGTTATTCTAAG
>FR895408.1:15089-29618 GCA_000435595.1 Firmicutes bacterium CAG:882 | reverse complement strand
TCAATTATATAGTTTCGCAATTACCTATTACGGATTATCCTGTCCGCTTAACACATATTATGCAGGGCATGTTTTTTTATGCGAAAAGTTTTTGTCCTCTCCTTTTGTATGGTGAATTATTCTTTGCCAAAATATAGGTTGAATAATATAAGATGACAAGCTATAATAAAAAAGTCCGTGTATTTCGATACATGGACCAAAATACACGGAAATGAGGATTATTAATGAAATTTTTAGTCGACCTTTTAAAAGGAATTGTTGTGGGCGTTGCCAACATAATTCCAGGTGTCAGCGGCGGAACCATGATGGTATCCATGGGCATCTATGAGAAGATAATAGGTGCAGTCAACAATCTTTTTAAGCATTTTAAAAAGTCAATTCTCACGCTTCTTCCTATCGGAATAGGAATGGTTCTTGGTATAGGTGTGTTCTCTTACATACTTCCGTACTGCCTTGAGAATCATCCGCTCCCGACAAGCCTTTGCTTCATAGGTCTCATACTCGGCGGCATTCCTTTCATAGTTAAACCTGCTTCTGAGAGTCTTAAAAAAGAAAATAAGCATATTTCTTTTCAGCATATCATTGCATTTTTACTTTTATTCGCACTGGCGGTTGCAATGGCATTCATGAGTGAGACAGAGTCTCATTCGGCTGCATTTAACCTCAACGTAGTTCTCGTAATCAAGCTTTTCGTTGTAGGTATCATAGCATCGGCTACAATGGTTGTTCCAGGTGTCAGCGGCTCACTCGTACTTATGCTCCTTGGCTACTACTCAGGAATAATCGAGACGATCAGGGATTTTATTGATGCGCTTGCCTCCCTTGACTCCGCTGCAATTCTTCACTGTGTTGGTATACTCCTCCCATTCGGAATAGGTGTTGTATTCGGAATATTCGCGGTATCTAAGCTTATCGAATGGTTATTCCAAAAACATCCTGCCGTTACCTACAGTGCTATTCTTGGTCTCATCACAGCATCACCTATCGGTATACTTGCAAAGATGGAGCACAACAATATTAATGCCGTCTCAATTATCATCGGTATCATCCTTCTTGTCGGCTGCACCTGGTTCACCTACTGGTTCGGAAAAAAGACCGAAGGAATTGAAAACAAATAATTATTGCGTATTCAATGCATCAAAACACCCGGCAGTTTTTTAACCGCCGGGTGTTTTTCTTTCAAACTTTTCTATTCTTCCATAAACTCATAGCTTCCGCTTCCAAGATTAATCACCGTCTGATTTTTCTCCGGCAGATTGTGCCATGGAAGGTATAACTTCGCAGTCGTGTTAGGTGGTATCTCGCAGTTGTACACCGTCCTTCCGTTCTCAAGCCTCCAGCTTGAACTTACACGTCCATACGGTGTCTCATGCCAGCCCTCGGCGTATGTAAGTTTTCCTCCGATATGCGGCTTAAGAACGATCTGCTTATATCCTGTGCAATCTCTCTCATCCGACGTTCTTATACCTGCAACCGTGTCATACAGCCACTCACCTATTGCACCATAGGCGTAATGATTAAAAGAGTTCATGGATACTTCACCGAACGTACCCGTCTCGGCAATGTACGAATTCCATCTCTCCCATATCGTCGTAGCTCCATTCCTGACACTGTAAAGCCAGCCCGGAAATCCCGTCTGCTCAAGCAGCGAGAATGCCATATCATAATCTCCCGACTTACACAATGCCGGCACAAGATGCTCAATTCCGAGAAATCCGACCGACAATCTGTTATCCCTGTCAGTCACCGCACGCCTCAGGCACTTTGCCGCCATCTCTCTTTTTTCTTCGGGAATAAGTTCAAAATCAAGTGCCAATGCATACGCTGTCTGGCTTGGTCTTTTTGTCTTATCCTCTCCTTCAGCATATCTTGTTCTGTTGATGATATTTCCAAACGAATCCGGCTCCGACTTACTCATCTCACCCCAATATGCAAGACTTCCATCCTCGCACACCCACGCCTCATTGAAGGCACGCTTCACATTCTCATATCTTTCCGTATATCGCTTTGCATCATCCGTCTTTCCGAGAAGCTCTGCCGTCCTCGCGAGAAGCCCTGCAACATACGCCGCATATGCCGTCGCTGTCAGTATAAAAGGTGTACTCGCATCAAACGTGAGGTGGTCCCCCCTTGACTGCTGTATCTGTATGAAATTCTCTGAGGATATATCCGAGCAGTCAGGCATCAGTTCTCCGTCAACAGTTCTCACTCCGTCAAACTGTCTGTCAGCCCTGCTCTGGTATTCAACCCACGCTCTCATCATATCGTAATTTTTCTGAAGAATACCTATATCTCCGGCAGCAAGATACAGCTTCCACGGAACAATCACCGCTGCATCTCCCCATCCGGCGCAGCCTCCCATACGTCTGTTGTCGCCTCCGAGCGGTGCCGTGTCGGGAACGGCTCCATCGCGGTTGTACATAAGCTGTGCATCCCTCAAATCAGTTAGCCACTTTTCCATAAATGTCTTTATGTCCATGTTATAAGCGGCAGTCGCGACAAACACCTGTGCATCCCCGGTCCATCCCATTCGCTCATTTCTCTGCGGGCAATCGGTGTACACAAGAAGACTGTTTCCCCTCTGCCCCCACATTATATTGCTCTGAAGCTTATTCACATCACCATTGGAGCATCTGAAATTTCCGGTAACATCAGTAGTGTTGGTAATCACAAGTCCTTCCACCTCAACAACAAGCTCCTTTAGCTCATGCTCTGAAAGCCCGTATCCGTTACCGCTTATCTCCACATATCTGAAGCCATGGCATGCTCCTGACGGTACAAAGACTTCTCTTTTCTCACCCTTTATGGTGTAGCAGTCCGTATTGGCGGCACTTCTCATGTTGGCAATATACAGACGTCCATCGTTATAGCTCATTTCCCCGTAGCGAAGCTTAACAGACATCCCCCTTCTTCCCTCTCCGTTTATGACAAGTCTGACTACTCCAACCATATTCTGCCCAAAGTCGTAGACAAAATGACCTTTCGGGTTCTCCACATATTCCGGCTTCGCTTCAATGCTCCTCTCAACGCGTGCCTCCTCACCCTCCTGTGCTGTTATCAGGAACCGTTCGTCGGCAGGAAGTTCACCGTTCGTCGGCACCACCTTCGACGGAGTCTCAATTATGCCGCAGCTTTTAAACAGACTGCCCGCTTCTAACCGATTAAACTCTTTTCTCGCATCGTAACACTCACCCTGCTGGTAGTCTGAACTTATAATCGGTCCTTCATCCGTGAACTCCCAGCTCTCATCCGTCACCAGCACAGTCCTTGAACCATCCTCATATTCGAGCACAAGCTTTGCAAGAAAAGCATTCTTTTTCCCATATACCATAGGCATCGGTGTGTATCCGACATATCCCGTATAATACCCTCTTGTCACAACGGCGCCTATGACATTGCAGCCTTCATGGACAGCTTCCGTAACATCGTAGGTCTGATACATAACCCTCTTCCTGTAGTCTGTGAAGCCCGGATTGTAAAAGCTGTCATTTATTTTATTGTTATTAATATAGACATCATAAAACCCCATCGCTGTTGCATAAAGTCTTGCCTTTTTTATGCTTCCTTTGACATCAAACAGCTTTCTAAGGCAGACTGCACCCGCCGGATTAAACACGTAGAATTCATCTTCCGCCACAAGCTCATCATATTTTTTTATGAGCTTGTTTTCGTTATTCTGTCTGCCGGTTCCATCTGCGGACACTTCGCAGACTGTGAAATCATTCAAGATACATTTCCCGGTGTCCTGTCTTATGCCGAGGTTTCCCATCCCCTCAACCCTCGGCATAAAAGCCTCATTCAGAGGCAGAATATTCTCTGCATCAATCGCTTTTTTGCCATTAATTGTGACAGACAGGCATGTCCCGGAAACCGTAATATCCAAACTGTTTTTCTTTCCCTTGTGCAGATATGTACCATATCCATTCTGCTCTCCATATGTCGTTACACAAGGAACCGCATCCGTCCACGCACCGTCGTTGTATCTTCGCACAAAGATTCTTTCATCGGCAAAATCAATCTCCAATGCCATATAATTGTCCTTGTCCCTCACATTGAAAGCAAGGCATGTCCTGTCGGCATCAACAAGAGTTATATATGTGCTTATTCCGTATGAAGTCAGTCCGTCCGTGTTGACACTGTCATACGGACTTCCGATGAACCTTGCACCGCTCCACACATCAATGCCGTCTCCCATAAGACCGGTTTCAAAATACGCCTCTCCGCTGTACTCATAAGAATAATTATCTACCGCATCAACTCTCCACATATACCTCGTTGATGCCGCTAATCGCTCTCCATCATACGGAAAATGTGCCGACTCACGCGTACATTTGACTCCGCTGTCCCACACAAGCCGTCCGCTGTCCGCTTCATACAGCCTCACACGGCATGTTTTCTGCAGCATATTGTCGCGCTCAGCATAATACTTCCAACCAAAATATAGTTTTTCATCGTCAATGCCCAATGTACTCTTTCTTGAATTAACCCTCAAATCATATAGTTCTGTCATCTTATCCTCCATTATTTGTTATTCTATCATAATATTTGATACATGCAAATTATACTATAATAGTTTTCTCATACCCCATCTCGCTCAATATTCCTGCAAGTTCATTCATATAGTCCGTACCTGGTGTGAGCATGTGTGCATACTCCACTCTTACTCCCATCGGTCTGTAAGAAATCAGCTTAAAATGAAAGGAATCGGGCTTGTATAAGTCAAGCATCAGTTCTCCGATAGCCTTTACCGACTGTCTGCCGTCATAAAGCGAGGGACATATTACACACCTTATCTCCTCAAGCTTGCCGATAGATGCCAAAAATCTTGCATTGGCAAGCACGGTTTCATTGCCTGCGCCTGTTATTTTCCTGTGTGTGTCGCTGTCAAACGCCTTTATGTCCAAAAGGACACCATCCGTCACGGCAAGTAAATCCTGCTTATCGTCAAAACCAATGGTGCCGTTGGTGTCTATCATGGTGCTTAATCCAAGCATTTTTGTCTTGGTAAAAAGCTCCGTCAGGAAATCAGGCTGCAGCATACACTCTCCGCCCGAAACAGTGATTCCTCGCACAAAAGGAATCTGCTTTTTAACCTTTTCAAGCACCTCATCGGCTGACATCTCCGTCACGGTTGTAATTTCAGGATTTCCGTACTTGTCCCTCGTCTCAGGATTATGGCAGTACAGGCAGTTGATGTTGCACCCCTGTAAAAAGATTGCCGTCCTGTTTCCCGGACCGTCGACCGATGAGAATGGAATAATTTTATTAACTCGTGCTTTCATTTGACTATCTGACCTTACGCTCTAAAATTTTGCCGTTATGCTTTGCTCCCGTCCCAAGCTGTGTGGTGTTCTGCAATACTGCAATGCCCTGCTCGTACTTTTCAATTTCAGACCTTTTTACGAGATACCCCGTGATTCTGATAACATCGCTCTCCGATGAGTAAAACGAAAGGTATCTGATGCCCTTCTGCCATGAACCTTTAATAATGTCAAGCACATACTCAGGATTTTTGTGCACCGTAAGATCCATCGGGAATATATCACCCGTGCCCGAGACAAAATACTTATGGAAATGGCTGATTACATCGAGATGGTCTACAAGCTCATCCGGCTCTTCGCCAATCGGGATACGGGTGCCCGGCGCAATGCCCTTGTCCTCCGCTATACCGACCTGTGCATGAAGAAGGAAGTGACCGCCCGTTCCCTCACAGTATTTGTTGAAATGATTATTATTAAAGTCGTTTATAATATCCATAATCTCAACACCAAGCTGTGTGGCTGCATCCGAATGACCGAATCTGTCGTTTCTGCCCTCTTTTGTCATGAGAATATTGACCGCATCCGCAAGACCGACAAGCCCAAACATACCTGTGAATCTGTCTCTATGGATAAGCCCTTCCTTTGCAAGGAAATTTGCCTCAAAAAAGCCCGACTGCTCCACCTCAAACGCAATGCGTGCGTCCATATATTTTGCCATCACATCCATAACATACGGCAGCTTGTTTTTCTTAAAATCTTCAATTCCTTCCGAACGCTCCGCGATATGTCCCAAAATCAGACGACATAGTGTGTAAGCGCCGCCTCCTAGCAGCAAGCCGTTATAACAGCTCGCAATGACATAATTCTCGCCAAGCTCATTTTTAAACATTTGATGATTCGCAAAGCTTGGCTTGGCTGTCTTAAGCGCACACTTAACACATGCAAGTGCAAAATCATCATCCGTAATGTCAGGATCATACTTCATTGAAATGTTTGGTATCGCATTTTCAAGCTCAGCCTGAACCTCCAAAATCAGATACCCCGCTCTGGTAGCCTTCGGTCCGATGTCCGCATGTGAAAACGAATCAAGCACCGTGCGGTCAATGTTGGTAAAGAAAAGCTTGAGATGCTTCTTGACCGTCGCGTCATCAATATCTGCAATAAACGGCTCTAAAAGATAATCAAGCTGTCCTAAATAGACCGGATAATTTGTAACACTAGGCACATGCTTATATATTATCAGAAGGTCGTTAAGTGCCTCGTAAAAATCCGTCGGCGGCTCAAGCTGCAAAAACTCCGAGCCGTTTTTTAAAAACTTCTCGTAATCCGGAATGATATATCTCGGGCGCAGCGGCGCGTGACCTTCAAAAAGGTCGCAGATGCAGCGGTGTTCATCGTCGCAGTTAAGCAGCTCGTCCAGCCCTTCCGGTACATCCAGCATCTCAAGCAAGCCGTCCGCCGCATTGGCAAGATTGGTAAGCTTCTGTTCGTGTGTGAGTGCTTTGTTGGTGATAATACCAAGAATATTTTCTCTTGTTTTTTCTACTCTTTCCATTGATATAGGTCTCATATTGCCTCCGATTGATTTATAACATTTATAATCATGGATTAATTATTCACTTTAATCTATCTTGCTCCATCCATGTAAGCATTATATGCCTGTCCTTCAATATAATCTGATTTAGTTTTTTGATACAATTCAAATTCCTTTATTGTTTTACACAATCTTCTGTCATAATACCTGTTAATTTTAATTACATTGCCTTGTATTTTATAGTCCGCGTTGATATGAACTCCTTCACCCGGTCTTAACGGATCAAAATACACAACATATCTTTTGTCGCATAACTCAGGCTTAGTCGTCCTGCCTTCTTTTAATATATTCTTAATTGGTAATTCAACGTAATAATCATTCACTGCCATTACCTCCTCTATTGATTTCGTGATGTGGAGCTAACCCATGTTTCAGGCTATTTATGATACGGTTCCCCCGCTATAATCCTATACGCCCTATAAATCTGTTCAAGCAGGATAACCCTCATGAGCTGATGCGGGAACGTCATGGGCGAGAAGCTCAGCTTAAAATCTGCTCTTTTAATCACCCTCTCGTCAAGTCCGAGCGAGCCGCCTATCACAAACGCGATTGAGCTTCTACCCGATATTCCAAGCTTGTCAATCTTATCGGCAAGCTCCGTCGAGGAAAGCTGTTTTCCCTCTATCGCGAGCGCTATGACATGCATATCGTCCTTGATTGACGACAGTATTCTGTCGCCCTCCTTCGCCTTAATCTGAAGCTCCTGTGAAGCCGAAGCGTTGTCGGGTGTCTTTTCGTCCGCCACCTCAACTATCTCAAGCTTACAGTACTTAGACAATCTCTTTTCAAATTCAGCTATGGCATCGCGGTAAAATTTTTCCTTGACCTTGCCAACCGCAACTATCGTTATTTTCATCGAAATCTCTCCGTATTTGTTTTGATGGTTAATATAATTGCAATACTACCTCGAAAATCAAAGATTTTCGAGATGTACGTGCTTCGCACTATCAACCGCTAAATAAAAATCAGACTTTATGCAAGCATAGTCTGATTTTCACTTATCATTTGGCACTGCTCTGCTTGCGCTCATTTTAACATATATCTGTACATATTGACATAACAATATGGTATTTTTTGATTTTATATGGTATTCTATTATTAATTCAAGAAAAGAATCTATTAGGAGGAATATATAACTATGTGGTGTCCAAAATGTAAAAACGAATACCGCGAGGGAATCACTGTATGTGCCGATTGCGGATGCGAGCTTGTTGAGGATTTATCTTCGGTGAATGATTTATCCGACGCTGATTCCGACTGCACTGAGAATGAATTTGCAGATAGCGAATCAGAAAACATCAATGAAAATGCCGATGACAACGAAACATCCGGGCAGAAATCGCCTGAGAGTGCCACTGCAGCTTATGTTACGAAGCGGACAAAATATGAGGATAACAAGTCCAGCGCCCTCACATTTCTGCTGATAGGCGGAGTCGGAGTTGTGCTTGTCATACTGCACATTGCAGGTGTCATCAACTTTAATCTCTCAACTTTTTCAAAGCTTCTGACAAACATTGTAATGGGTGCGATGTTTATAATCTTTTTGATTGTCGGAGCGGTATCTGCTAAGAACTGTACCCGCTATAAGAGGGAAGCAGCCGAGGAGGAAGCTTTTACCGGGCAGATTTGTTCATCGTTTCATGAGCTGTACACCTCGGAGGGTATCGACAATGCGTGTGCCGTCAACGAACAGATGAATTCCTATGATTTGTGGAATCTGAGGTATCATTACATAGAAAATCAGATATCGGGCGAATATCCCGAACTTGCGGATGATTACTTAGAATATGTCACAGACAAATTATACAATGAAATGTACGAAGAACAGCCGGAATAAACCAGGCTGTTCTTTACATTACAACATTTTGCATTATACTGTTTCACATTACACTGTTCTTATACTTCATAAGCTCATCAATGTATCTTTTTCCAAGCTTTGACAGATTAATTCCCTTTCTTGCGACATAACCGATTGTCATCTTCTCATCCCTGTCAAGAGGTATCGCGCTGTACTCACTTCCGTTAAGTTCCTCACAGATAATACCAGAGCACAGCGTGTATGCATTCATTCCGACCATGAGGTTAAGTGCTGTCGCTCTGTCATTAATCTTAATAATTCTCTTATAGTTATATGTGCTCAGAACCTCCTCGGATAAATAAAAAGAATTGTTAAGTCCCTGTTCAAACGAAAGACACGGATACTCCTCAAGCTCCTCCATGGTGATACGTTCATTTTCTGCAAGCGGATGTCCGTTCCAAAGATACACACATGTGCTGCAGGTAAAAAGTTCATGAAATTCAAGCTCATTTCGCTCAAAAAGCTTGTCGAGAACCTTGCCGTTAAATTCATTCCTATAAAGAATTCCGACCTCGCTCTTAAAGTTCTTTACGTCTTCAATAACCTCAGCCGTCTTTGTCTCTCTGACAGCAAATTCATACTCATCAAGTCCGAACTGCTTTGCAACCTCAACGAATGCCTTTACCGCAAACGTATAATGCTGCATTGATACACAGAATTTCTTCCTGCTCTTCGTTCTGCTTATGTATTTATCATCTAACAACCGGTACTGTTCTACGACCTGTCTGGCATAGGCTAAAAATTCCTCTCCCTCCACGGTTGTCTTTATTCCACGGTTGGTTCTTATAAATATTTCAATGCCTACTTCTTCCTCAAGGCTCATAACCGTCTCCGACAGACTCGGCTGTGATAAATATAACCGCTTTGCCGCCTCGTTCATAGAGCCGCAGTCAGCAATGGTTATTACATATTTAAGCTGCAATAAAGTCATATACTGTCTCCGTTATTATTTACACAAGATATGCTGCAAGAAGCTTAAGTGTGGCAAATGCTCCATCCTTATGACTTCTCTCATAACCATGTGATGCATATACTCCGGCCCCTATAAGTCCATGTCTGACATCATGTCCCGACTTAAGCGTCACATCAACATCTGAGCCATAGAAAGGATATATGTCAACGGCATAGTCTATACCGTTATCCTTTGCCGTATTCACAAGTGCCGTTACAACGTCGTAATTGTAAGGTCCTGCACTGTCCTTTGCACATATGGACACCTGTGTCTCCTTGCACTGAAGTCCTGCACCCACACAGCCCATATCAACCGATATGATTTCCTTCACACCCTCAGGTACCGTTGCAGCCGCACCATGTCCTACCTCCTCATAGACAGTGATATGCTGATACAGCTTTCTCTTAGGTGTCAGCTTCTTATCCTTAAGAAGCTTTGCAAATCCAAGAAGGATTCCTACACTGAGCTTATCATCAAGGAAACGGCTCTTGATATAGCCTGACTGGGTTATGACGGTTCTCGGCTCAAAACATACAATATCTCCGACATCAATGCCAAGTGCTCTTGTATCGTCTGCACCTGTCGTCACCTCATCGATAAGCACTTCCATGCAGTCAAATGCTCTCTTCTTTTCGCTGTACTCCTTATTGACATGCACTGAAGCATTCTCAAGCTGGAATACGCCTGTATAAATCTTTCCGCTTCTTGTGATTACCCGAACATTCTCTGCCTCGGTATTATTGGCATTCAGTCCGCCGATAGGAACGATTCTTAAGTTCCCGTTTGACTTAATCTCTGCCACCATTCCGCCGAGAGTATCGATATGCGTGTCAACCATAACTGCATTATCGCTGTCCTCTCCGCCTAGGTCAACGAGCACTCCTCCCTTAACCGTCATCTCTGCCTTATAGCCGAGCTTTTCATATTCTTTGATTACATATTCAGCCACATTCTTCGTATATCCTGACGGACTGTCAATTTCAAGAATCTTCTTCGTCTCCTCAAAAATATAATCCGCATACTTCTCCGCTATCTTCACAATAATCTCCATTCCGCCGCTGAGCGGCTGCACAATTAGTGCTTTAAATCAAAATTTTCAAGATACTTCTCATACTCATCCATAGGCATAGGCTTGGAATAATAATATCCCTGAATGATATCACACTCAATCTCTCTTAAGAACTGAACCTGCTCTATACGCTCAACGCCTTCACACACAACTCTGATATCAAGACCATGCGCCATCTGAACAATCCTCTCAATGATATATCTGCTTCGTTTTAAATCCTCCGTGCTCTCAAGGAACTCCTTGTCAATCTTGAGCTCATCAACCTGCATGTCCTTGAGTAAATTGAAAGAAGAATAACCGCTTCCGAAATCATCAATAGAAAATTTAAAGCCCAGTGATTTCATTCTGTTGATAAGATCAATCATCGCATGTGAATCATTTATAAAAGCACTTTCAGTTATCTCAAAAACGATAAGGTTCATCGGTAAATTGTACTTATTAAGCATATCCTGCAGCATGCTCAGATACATTCTGTCATTTACATGAAGTCTTGACTGATTTACGTTGACGGGAAGCACAGGAAGCCCCTCATCTATTCTTCTTCTGAGCATACGGCACACCTGTTCAAGCACATAAAAATCGACTTCCGTTACGAATCCGTTCTTCTCGAACAGAGGTATAAAGTCTCCCGGTGATATGAAGCCCTTCTCAGGAGAAATCCACCGCACAAGTGCTTCACATCCTACCGGCACTTCAGAATCAATATCCACTTTAGGCTGCATATATACGGCAAACTCATTGTTTTCAAGAGCCTTCTTCATGCTTGAAGTCATCTCCTGATTCTTGACAAACTCAGCATTGAGTTCGGCATCATACAATATAATTCTCTTTCTCGAATCAAGCCGTGCTCTCTTCTCAGCAATGGCGGCTTTGTCTACCATGTCCCTGATACTCTCATCTGAGTTCTCAACAAGATACACTCCACATGTGCTCTTAATATTTACAGTATCCGAAAACCCGGAAATATTAATCTCTATATCAGAAATATATGTATCAAAATTGTATTTTAAAGTTTCATAATCAATATAAGTTACCAGAAAAGCGAAACGATCGGCTGACATTCTTGCATATATTCCGTCCGGCTGCATCAGATCATCAAGCATGTGTGCCATAACCTTCAGCACATTATCTCCCTGTTCTCTTCCGTAAAAATCATTTATATACTTGAAATTCTGTATATTTATATATCCTACTGCATACTTTCCTTCCCTGTTCTTAACCCTGGCACCTTCAATATAGAACTTTGACTGATTCATCCCACCGGTGACATAATCAGTATATGCAAGTTTTTCGAGAGTTTCTTCTTTTCTTTTTTTATTAAATATGCTCCATGCAATTATGCATACAACAAAAATAACAAGAAGCAGACATATGTATAATCTGTATTTAACTATAAAGTTGACAAATCCGTTGGTTTTCTCAACCGAAAGCAGAACACCGTTGATTGTTCTGTTCTTTGAAAGCTCCGGTGTAATCGCCATAATTGCCTTATTGATTATACCCGTAACATTGATTTCACTGCTGTCCATATATGCAAGCGAAGAAAATACCTCATTCTCTTCCCTGTTTACTGCGCTAAGCATCGAGTATGCAGCCTTTTCAGAATATACCTTCCATGAATATCCGTTGATATATGCAGCATCAATCTCACCATTCTTGACGGCATCAAGACATGCAATCACACTGTTATAATTGATATAAGTTATGTTATCGGAATATGCTTGTCCCGACACCGCGAATGAGGATGTCATTCCTATTTTCCTGGCCTTGGTATCCGGATTGAGCTTCACCTCATACACAGGCACCTGGAGAAACCAGCTTGTCTCAACCATATTGTTCTTTTTTGCCCAGTCCATATAATACGGAACAAGCGCAATCATATCTATTTTACCGTCTATAATATCCTGCTTGCAGGCATCAGAATCCTTATACTCATAATATTCAAATTCAAAACCTGTATATTCCGAAAAAAAGTCAAAATATCTTTTGACAATACCTCCAAAATTTCCGTTATCGTCCGTGTACTGCAGAGGATAAGAGTTTCCAATATACCCTACTTTTACAATCGGATGTTCTAAAACATATTCATGCTCATCCCTTGTCAATGCCGGATATCCTGCCTTGCTATGCCAATAAAGCGAATTATACAGATTATTTATGTAGCTGTTATTCTCGGACATATATTTAGAAACAGCATAATCAAAATTATCAATATCCTGCTGCATATCATTCTTTGCAAGCAGTCTGTAATCATGTTTTCCTATAACAGCAACATTCTTTACATCTTTATCTATATATACAAGGCTTCCCATAACCGCTGCGTCAACCTCACTGCCGGCGATTGCAAGAAGCATTTCTTCTTCGTTTGCATAATATTTTGCCTGATAAGTGAAATCATTCTGCTCAGAATATATTTTAAGTTCATCCTCCGCTATTGAGCCACGGCATAATCCTATCACCATGCCGTCGAACTTATCATACTCATCATAGCACACATCCGCATCTTCTTTCACATATAGAACATCATACTCATTCACGAGACTATTCTGAGTGCTTATATATTCCGGATATTTCTCCGGATTGTCATCCGTAAGCACAAAATCGCATCTGTCAAAGACAAGATTGTCAAACAGCTTTTCATTCTCAACAATTACAATATCAATATCATATCCGCACTCGGCTCCAAGCTGATTCAGATAATCAATCGCATATCCTTCCTCACTTCCGTTTGCATTTTTATATGCAAATCCGCTCTTGCTGCACACACCGACAGTCACCTTCTTAATATTCGGTCGCTCACCATCCGCCGCCGAAACACTGACCGCACTCATCATTGTCAATATTAAAATCAATACAACCGCAATATATCTCTTCTTCAAAGTATGCTTCCCACCCGACTAATAGTTTCGTAAACCTAATACAGCTATCTCCGGTCATTTTGACCGAAGATAGCTTCATTATATAAATTATTTACCGCTAAGATACTCGTCAATACCCTTTGCAGCCGCTTTGCCTGCACCCATTGCAAGGATAACCGTAGCAGCACCTGTAACAGCGTCTCCGCCTGCATATACAGCCTTCTTGGTTGTAAGTCCATTCTCGTCAGCCACTATACAGCGGCGCTTATTAATTTCAAGTCCCTCTGTCGTTGATGAAATAAGAGGATTAGGTGATGTTCCAAGCGACATAATAACCGTATCAAGCTCAAGCTCGAACTCTGAGCCCGGTATCTCGACAGGTCTCCTTCTTCCTGAAGCATCAGGCTCGCCAAGCTCCATTCTGATACATCTCATGCCTTTTACATGTCCATTGTCATCAACTAAAATCTCTACAGGGTTGGTAAGGAGGTCAAAAATAATACCCTCCTGCTTAGCGTGGTGAACCTCCTCAACTCTTGCCGGGAGTTCTTCCTCGCTTCTTCTGTACACAATATGAACCTCTGCGCCGAGTCTTAATGCGGTACGAGCCGCATCCATGGCAACATTTCCGCCGCCGACAACGGCAACCTTATGCCCCGCTGCAATAGGAGTGTCGTAATCATCGGAAAATGCTTTCATAAGATTACTTCTTGTGAGATATTCGTTGGCTGAAAATACACCGTTCGCATTCTCTCCCGGAATCCCCATGAACTTAGGAAGTCCCGCACCCGAACCGATGAATACGGCATCAAAGCCCTCTTCATTCAATAATTCATCAATTGTGACTGACTTTCCCACAACAACATTAGTCTCAATCTTGACGCCAAGCTTCTTGACATTCTCTATCTCAGCCTTAACGACAGTCTGCTTAGGAAGT
>FR895408.1:0-15018 GCA_000435595.1 Firmicutes bacterium CAG:882 | reverse complement strand
TGGAGTGCTTCAAATATTGTCACATCGTATCCGAGCTTAGCCAAATCACCGGCACATGTAAGTCCTGAAGGACCTGAGCCTATAACCGCAACTCTCTTGCCATTAGGTGCTGCAGGTGCTTCAGGTTCAACATTGTTCTCTCTTGCCCAGTCGGCAACAAATCTCTCAAGCTTTCCGATTGAAACAGGTTCACCCTTAAACCCTCTGATACACTTACCCTCGCACTGGCTCTCCTGAGGACATACACGACCGCATACGGCAGGAAGTGCCGATGACTTGCCAATCACCTTATATGCCTCCGCAAAATTACCCTGCTTCACTTCATTTATAAATTCAGGAATATGTATGGCAACAGGGCATCCCTTCATGCACTGTGCATTCTTACAGTTGAGACATCTTGATGCCTCCTCCTTAGCCTCTTCCTCATTATAACCTAAACATACCTCATCAAAATTCTTAGCACGTACAGCCGGCTCCTGCTCTCTGACAGGTACTTTCTTCAATACATCCATCCTAGTTACCTCCACACTGGCCGCATCCACCATGATGTGTCGCGCCTTCCTTTAATCTGAGCATTGCCCTTCCCTCTTCGGTCTTATACATCTGCTGTCTCTTCATAGCCTCATCAAAATTGACAAGATGTCCGTCGAACTCAGGACCGTCGACACAGGCAAACTTAACTTCGCCGCCGACGCTGACACGGCATGCACCGCACATTCCCGTACCGTCAACCATTATAGGGTTAAGGCTCACAACAGTCTTAATTCCCAAGTCCTTTGTCAGAAGTGCAACAAACTTCATCATAATCATAGGTCCGATTGCAACACAGACATCATAATGCTTGTGTTCATCATTCACAAGCGACTTAATCACTTCGGTAACCATTCCCTTACGTCCATAGCTGCCATCGTCAGTTGTAACATAGAGATTGCCTGCGACCGCCTTCATCTCATCTTCAAGTATAAGCAGTTCCTTGTTCTTGGCTCCGACTATGACATCAGCATCAACGCCCTGCTCCTTAAGCCACTTAACCTGTGGATACACAGGTGCTGTACCTACGCCGCCCGCAACAAACAAAATCTTCTTATTCTTAAGCTCCTCAATATCCTCACTTACGAACTCGGAAGGCATTCCAAGAGGTCCCGTAAAATCTCTGAAAGAATCTCCCTCTTTAAGGTGTGACATCTTCTCTGTAGATGCACCCACCACCTGAAATACAATAGTTATAATGCCTTCTTCGCGATTGTAATCGCAGATTGTTAGCGGAATCCGCTCACCATGCTCATCCATCTTCACGATGACGAACTGCCCCGGACAACATCTCTTAGCTACGCGCGGAGCCTTAACATCCATAAGGAATATCTTGTCGGCAAGCTGTCTTGCCTTAGTTATAGCATACATAACATACCTCCTAATTCTTCATTCTTACATTTTAATATATTAAAGCTTAAAAGACAACTAATTATTGAATATTAATAAAAATATTTATTATTTTCACATTTTACAGATAATTCCAACAATATTTCTGATGTATCGCCATTTACCGGCACATTCTTGCTGAGCGTTTTGTGTAATAGGAACGAAGTTTCCTATTACACAAAAATGCACCCGGCATAATACCGGATGCATATGAAATACTTATATATCACTAATCTAATAAACAACCTCATCAAGTGTGTATACACCATTATTCTCGTATACCGTATATACATAAGAATCATTGCTGTCAACACCCATCTGATAGTTAGCCTTCATGTCTCCCTGTTCTGTGGAAACAATAATGTTAAATACCCATATAGAATGACCGTCTATTGTCTTTTTCTCGTCAAGTACAAGGCTTACAGGTTCTCCGTCCGATGATCGGTGCTGTGAATCCACCATATTCTTATATTCCATCGCCT
Organism: Firmicutes bacterium CAG:882; assembly: GCA_000435595.1. Taxonomy (GTDB): domain Bacteria; phylum Bacillota; class Clostridia; order Lachnospirales; family Lachnospiraceae; genus CAG-882. The sequence goes on along the minus strand of FR895408.1, from coordinate 13,117 downwards.
GCCATAATATCTCAAGTGCTCTTTCCTGCGATACCTTATCCGTAAGTGTCAGCACATAATTGCGCTTTACAACCTGACTCTTTAATCCCTTCTTATCATAGGTCACAACTGACAATACATTGTTTCCAACAGGCATATCAAAAGGTCCCTTATACTCTGTGGATTTGTCAGTAGGTGTGGTATTGTCAAGCGTGTAATAAGCCTTCCCACCCGCAGGAATATTTCCGATTACAATAAGCTGCTCAGTCTCATAGCTTCCGCTCCTCGGACTTATTGTAGGCTCATCCGGCTGCTTGTATTCCACCTCATACTCCGCTGTCACAACTTCACTTACAATATTATACCCGTTAACAGCTATACACTTAAGTGTTGTATTTCCATCGCCGATTTCTATACTTCCGGTATAAAGCGTACTGCCGGTTGTCGGTTCACTTCCATCAGTTGTATAATATATATCAAAATCATAGTCCGAGGTGATCTGAATGTCCAATGTGGAAGTATACTTTCCGCCTTCAAGGCTTATCTTAGGAGCTTCGACATAATACTTCTGTACCGCTGCTGCCGCCGCTGTGTCCTTATACTTATTATAAAGCTCAACCAGTGCATCAGTAACTCCCGCATTCTCGTAGTAGTTCTCAAGATATACAATCGCCTCAAGATTATACTCGTCTACGCCAAGAATATTATACAGCATGCTCACCGCCTTCTCAGTGTTATCCGTTGCCACATAACAATCATACAGACTGAATCTCAAATTAACCTTTCCATCCGACTCTGAAAACGTAAGTGCCTTTTCAAGATACGGAACAGCCTCAGCATACTTTCCATTCTGTACATACTCAATTCCGGTATTGTTATAATATGCAAAATTGTTCTGTGCCTTCTTAAGTACCATATTAATTGTAAAAAAAGCAAGTGCAACAATTGCAACAACCGCCACAATGACTGAAATCACAATCACCGCAATCTTACCGCCATTGTTCTTCTTGTTCTTCTTTTTGGCTGACATTCTCTCCTGCTCCTCAGAATATCTCCTATTATCAGAGGCTGTATTCTGTCTTGTTCTCGTATTCTGATTTGAAGCCGTGTTCTGCCTCGTCTGCGCACTGTTTCTCATCTGAGCACTATTCCTCGTCTGTGTACTCTGACGTCTCAAAGGCTGCTCGGACGAATAATCAATATTTTTTCTTGCACTTCCCGCCTGACTTGCCACACTTCTCTGAGACACGCCAAGCACATCTCTCTTCCCTGTTTCCGCCTGTTTTCTCGAACTGTCAGACTTATCAAGTGTCCCCTGAATCTCTTTTAAGTAAACCTGTGCATCAGACGTCTCATTCTCTACAATCTGTGCTATTGACTTAGCAAGCTGCTCCTCTAACTCAGCATCCTCTGTATTTCTGGCAGGCACCGGTCTGCCGCATACATCACATACCTTCTGGCCGGCGTTTAACTTATGCCCGCAATTTTCACAACGAATCATATTAATTCCTCCATACGCTTCTATCCGTAAGCGTCAATTAATCTCTTTGTCTCTAAGCTTTGTTTAATATAGCATACTTTATTTTAAAATTCAACACTTCAATAAAAATGTAATATTTTTGTCATCGTTGGTCTGATTTTCATTTTCTTTTTATAATTTTTTCCCTTTTATTTTACTTGTTATACACAAAATGGTCACAACATATCTATATAATAAATCACGGATAGCAAAGTTAATGCTTTCTATCTCCCCCCTCATATTTAAAAAGCTCGAAGCCCCGGACTAATCCCCCGGGGCTTCAAGCTGTCTAAAAAAGGTATGCCGGATGCGGCATACCTTTTCTCATTTATACTATTCAACGTTAGTCTTATTGATAAACTTATCAGGATCTATCGAGCGAACCGTCACATTACATGTCACCGTCTTTCCGTCAACGGTTGCAGTGATTGTGCACTCACCCGGCATACGTGCCGTAACAATACCCCTCTGTGTTACGGTTGCAATTCTAGGATTACTGCTTCTCCATGACACAGATGCACTTGAAGGAGCACCGTCCACATACAGATTGAATGTATCATATTGTTCAAGTACAGTCGAGGACTTGCTTATAGCCATTGAATATACCGTACATGTATCCTGTACCGTTCCATAAGTGGTATAAGCCGTAACCTGACACGAACCAGGTCCTACCGTTGTAATCTGTCCGTTACTGTCAACAACTACTACGGAGGTATCTGAAGATACCCAATGTACCGTCTCTGTTGAATTAGTAGGATATAATCTTGCGGTAAGTGTTCTCATCTTGCCCGTGAGCATAAGTATCTCATGTGAATTAATCGTTACGGAAGAAGCACTCACAATCTGCTTAACTATAATCGTACACTCGGCAACAACATTATTGCCGTCTGTTGACGTAGCATATACCTTGCATCGTCCGACTCCGACAGCCTCAACATCACCATCATCATATACCTTCGCAACCGATGTATCAGATGAAGTCCATGCAAGCTTCTTAACTGATGCGTCAGCCGGCTCTACGGTTGAGACAAGATGGAATACATCACCGACATAGAGCGTAATCTTAGATTCCGACAACTTGATGTTCGTTACAGGCTTTACAACCTGAACGATACATGAAGCACTTACACCACTTCCGTCGGCAGCCGTTGCAGTCACAATAGCCGTTCCGTATCCGACACCCGATATGGTGCCATACTGATTAACCTTGAGAATTGACTCATTGCTTGAACTCCATATTATTCCCTTATCGGAAGCACTCTCAGGACCTACCGTTGCAGAAATCGTATATGAAGCCCCATAATTAAGATACCTGCTTTTATCCGACAATGTAATTGTATCAACATATTCCTTAACCGCGATAACACACTTCTGAGTAAAGCTTCCCTCTTCAGTCGTTACAACGATTTCACATACACCGCCCTTAACAGCCGTTATAACACCCTTCTCATCAACTGTTGCAATGTCCGAATCACTTGACCAGAATGTAACATTCTTATTAGAAGCCGTTGCAGGTTCAACATTAGGAACGAGCACGAATCGTGTACCCTTGACCATGTTCTGGTAATAGGTGTTGAGGGTAAGACCTGTCAAAGGTTCAAGCACAACAACCGTACATGAAGCTTCCTGCTTCGAGGCAGGGTTGGTTGCCGTAATTATACACTGTCCCACACCTACGGTAATTACCTTACCATCCGATGATACCGTGGCAACCTGTGCATCGCTTGTCGACCACACTATCGTCTTATCATCTGCCGTATCCGGAGCACATACCGCATTAAGGTAGAACTCCGTTCCCTTTCTCACCGTTATCTCAGTATTGCTTAAAGTGATGCCGGTAACAGGCTGAAGAACCTTGACATTACAGTATGCTATAAAGCCTCCGTCATTTGTCTCGGCAAAAATTGTCGCACTGCCGCTTGACTTGGCTGTGAGAAGATTCTCGTAAGCCGTTGTGTTCTCAACCTCTACAACCTCAGGGTTAGACGATGTCCACTTCATTGTCTTATCATAAGCATTGGCAGGGTTGACCGTTGCCGTAAGTCTGTATGTATCACCCACATTAAATGTAAGACTTGTCTTGTCAAGAATTATTCCGTATACATCCTGGGCAACCTCAAAATGACAGTACGCCGTGACGCTAGGGTCTACCGCCGATGTCGCACATATCTCGGTCGAACCAGGTGCTACAAGCGTTACAAGTCCTGTGTTAGGATCTACCGTGACCACATTTGTGTTAAGCGATGTCCATATAATCGACTGCTCACAGCCATCTGTTGCGGAGTGTACATAGCCGGTAAGCTGATACTGCTTCTGTGACATAGCAACAACAACACTTGTGTCCGACAGCTCAATTGACGTAGGACGCTCTGTTATAAAAATATCAAGGTTGACAATCTGGCTGTTATCCTTGGAATATACGGTGAGTGTTGTATTACCAAGTCCTGCCGCCGTGACATCACAGGACTGATGAACACCGGTCGTTATAACAGGATTCAGCGTTATAAGTGACTGTGCCTGTGCCGAACCTGAAGCAGTCCAGATAAGTTCTGTATTATCCGGCACATTGTTATCGCTGTACTGTAAATCAGCATAGATTGTCAATGTCTGTCCAAGATACATTGTAAGATAAGCCTTACCATTCTGCGGCTCACTCAAAGTAATACCGTCAACCGGAATTGTGACATTAACCTCCATGCTTGCAACCTTGACCACGCCTCCGACCGTCTGATATGCGTAAATAATTGTCTTACCCTTGCTGACACCGGTAATGGTAACATCCAGTGCCGATTCAAATGATGAGTCATCCCACTCTACAGTAGCAATGCTCTCATCAGCACTCTTCCATGTTACATTGGATACCTTGTCCGTATCTGTACTTGTAGGGATGGCAGATACCTGCGTCTTGAAGCCTACATTAACGCTTGTCTCAGACTTGGAAATCATGAGCTTATCAATAACTCTGATTACAACTATCTGCTCCTGCTTGACACCTGTTGTCACACCATTGGCAACTTCCTCGATAACGACCTTAATCTTGGCTGTACCTTCCTTAACAGCCTCATAAAGACCTGTGCTTATCTGCTGAACAGCACCCTCATTGTTATACTCATAGGAATAAGTAACGTTGCTGTCGAAGGCTGTTGTATAAAGAGGAATATTATCACCGATACTTACCAAAATCTCCTTGTCGAACTTCATCGCGAAAGGAACCTTGACATTAATCTTACATGCGTATTCCGTCTTGAGGCTTCCATCGGTATTGTAGCTCTCATTCATAGGCTTACAGCTTGCGTATACGCTTGTCGTACCTGCATACTTACCTGTGATAACGCCCGACTCAGATACATCAACTACATCGACGAGCGTAAGTGATGAATCAAGAGCCCTCTCTCTCTGCTCATTTGTCCAAAAATATATGCTCTTATTTCCGTCAGGGTCTGTGTAGCCGAAACTTCCTGCAAGGATATTGGTATATCCTTCGCTGAGTGAAACATATGAATCCTGCTCCACCTCAATACCCATATCACCCTTGGTTGTTGTCTTAACTCCGACATATACCTTCTGGCCTAAGCTGTACATAACTCCGTCAACCGTAGCCCATACACCTGCTGAACCTCCGCCGATCGTGTTGAAGGTTGTTGTTGAAAGATTCTGTCCGTAACTCGTTGTGCCAATCGTAAGAACATTAGGATTGTAGGACAGGCTGACCTGATGGAAATCATTGAGCCAATCACTTGTCACACTGTCCTGATGTGTATATGCGTTATATGTAATATAGAATGCATTGTCCTTAACTGTAAATGTGCTGTTGGCAGCCGTCATAATATTGGAATCCACATAAGGCATCATTCTGAGAGGTACTCTCACCGTAAGCGAATTCTGTGCATCTGATGACAATTCATGGAATGTAAGACCGGTTGTGTCATCCCCCGAGCCGACAGTGACCTTATTGCCGTCAGCATTCGTATAGAAGGAATCATAATATGAAGCAGTTACATATGAAGCACCTGCGCCAATCTCCTCAAGAACTGCAACTCCCGGTGTCGCTGTTGTGTCCGTGATTTTGAAAACCGGATAACCATCGCTGTCCGTTACTGACCATTTAAAATTGTCTCTGCTGTATGAATCCTGAAATTCATCCGGTATACTTGAAAGAACCGGGTCAACCTTCACCTTGGCTGATACCTTCGCTGTATCTGAGAACGACGACAGCTCGGATACGGTAAAAATAAAGCCCGATACAGCCTGCACATATGCCCTGTATCCGAAAAACGCTCCTCCCATAATCAGTGCAATCACAGCTCCCGTGACCACCCATCTGACATTCTTCTTCAATATGTTCTTAAACTTATCCATTGCGGATTCACTCTCCCATATCATATTGTATTTTGCAATGTTGCTGCCATAAGCACAGTATACACCTTATAATTCTTATATTCTGTCATATTATAGCACATTAATCAGTACTCGTCCATATCAAAGTAAGAAAAAAGAGCGGCATAAAAATGCCGCCCCCGGAATCAATATAATTACTTCTGTACAAGATGTACGCCAAATCCGCCGAACTCTCCCTCGAAATAGATAGCCTTAAGCTTGCCGTCCTTAACTACTGCTGAATCCTTATCGAACTTGAAGCCTCTTCTCTCAAGATGATAGATAGCTCTCTCGATATAGTTAGTAGCGATAGCGATATGACCATGTGTTCCGCGTCCGCCGTTCTTCATAAGCTCAAAGCCTGTACCTGAGAAAATTGAGCTGTTTCCAACCTTCTTCTCAAATCCGAACATATCGCTGAACTTGTCAGCAAGTTCCTCTGCCTCTGCCTCGCTTGTAAGATTAACACCAACATGTCTAACCTCGAAGCCGAGCATCTTCTCAACAGCCTGTCTTGTAAGCCTAGTAATCTCATCGAACTTACCTGCTGCAACGAGATCCTTCTTAACCATCCATGAACCACCGCAAGCGATAATCTTCTTGAAATCAAGGTATGATGTAAGGTTATCTGCATTGATACCGCCTGTCGGCATGAACTTCATGTTAACATACGGAGCTGACATAGCCTTAATCATTGCAAGACCGCCTGCCTGCTCTGCAGGGAAGAACTTAACAACCTCAAGTCCAAGCTCGATAGCCTGCTCAACATCACTTGGATTAGATGTACCAGGTGTTACAGGGATTCCCTTATCAACACAGTACTTAACAACCTTAGGATTAAGACCAGGGCTTACGATGAACTTAGCGCCTGCCTCAACTGCTCTGTCAACCTGCTCTGTTGTAAGAACAGTACCTGCGCCTACTAAAAGCTCAGGATACTTTGTTGTCATAATCTTAATAACATCTGCTGCGCATGCTGTACGGAATGTAACCTCTGCACATGGGATGCCGCCCTCAACAAGTGCCTTTGCAAGAGGCTCTGCATCCTTAGCATCATCAAGTGCAATAACAGGAACAATACCAATCTTACTAATCTCTTCTAATACTGCGTTCATTTTTTCCTCATTTCTGTGCTGCCTTATGTATTACCGCGAACATGTATGCAGCACTGACACATCCACGGTTAATTTCTTCATTATAAAATACATATAGTATTCTTCATTCGCTTAGATTATAAGAAAACAGCGTTTTTTTGTCAAGTTTTCTTATAAATACAAAGTGATATATACCAGCAATACGGCTTAGAGAGTTACACCCTGCTTGAAGATTGCAAGATCATGGAAGCCGGCAATCTCAGCCTTAACCTTTCTTCCCGATGCAACATCAAGTACAAGCTTAAACAGCTCCTCAGCAAGCTGTTCCATAGGAACATCATCTGTCACAAGACGTCCTGCATTGAAATCAATCCAGTTGCCCTTCTTGCCGGCAAGTCTTGAATTGGTGGCAATCTTTACAGTAGGTACAGGTGATGCAAAAGGAGTTCCGCGTCCTGTTGTAAACAGAACAATCTGTGCTCCTGCCGCCGCACATGCCGTAGAAGCAACGAGATCATTACCCGGTGCGCTGAGAAGATTAAGTCCCTTATTCTGAACTCTCTCACCATAAGCAAGGACACCCTTTACAAGTGATGAGCCCGACTTCTGTGTACATCCAAGCGACTTGTCCTCAAGAGTTGTGATACCGCCGTCCTTATTTCCCGGCGACGGATTCTCGTAAATTTCCTGACCGTTCTTTATGAAATATTCCTTAAAGTCATTGATAAGGCAGACTGTCTTATCAAAAAGCTCTCTGTTGGCGCATCTGTCCATAAGAATCGTCTCTGCTCCGAACATCTCCGGAACCTCTGTGAGGATAGTGGTTCCTCCCTTAGATACAAGCATATCCGAGAAAAGACCTACCGTAGGGTTAGCCGTGATTCCCGAAAGACCGTCTGAACCACCACACTTCATACCGATTACAAGTTCCTTGGCACTTACCTTCTCGCGCTTGAATGCAGCTGCATAATTCATAAGTTCTTCCATAATCTCAGCAGCCGCTTCCTGCTCATCCTCAACATCCTGAACCTGTAAGAACTTCACACGGTCAGGGTTAACCTCACCGATGTAATTCTTAAGAACTTCAATACGGCTGTTCTCACATCCAAGACCAAGTACAAGAACCGCACCTGCATTAGGATGATTGATAAGGTCAGCAAGAACCGTTCTTGTATTCTCCTGATCCTCTGTCGTCTGTGAACATCCGTATGGATGTGTGAATGCAACAACCTCATCCACACCCTCCGGCTTGTTAAGTCTTGCCGCAGCTTCAATAGCTCTCGCAATCGAATTAACGCAGCCTACCGTAGGAATAATCCACACCTCATTGCGGACACCAACCTTGCCGTTCTCTCTCATGTAGCCCTCAAAATAAGCCTCGTCTGTAGGCTCAACATCCTTGTGCCCTTCAGGATTGTAGGTATAATCAAGAAGCTCACCGAGAGCAGTCTTGAGGTTATGTGTATGAATCCATCCGCCAACCTCAACGTCAGCCTGTGCGTAACCGATTCTGAAACCGTACTTAATAACAGCATCACCCTTCTTAATCGGCTTTATGGCAAACTTATGTCCCTGAGGAATATCCTCAAGCATTGTCACACTGCTGCCTGCAACGTCAACTGTTGTGCCCTTGGCAATAGGCTTAAGGGCAACAGCTACGTTATCATCTTTGTTAATTTTAATAAAATCCTGCATGGATTACCTCCGAATTATTTTACAAGGTCATCTACAACCGCTCTCATGCCTCTGCTGCGTACATCATCGATATAGCCTGCAACAGTGTCAACAAGACCATCAATCTTAGATAAGTCCTCACCGCCGAAGAACTTGGTGTTGCCAAGGTAAGCCTGTGCGAACTCCTTGGCAGGCTTAGCTGAATTGGCAAGGAAGAAATCAAGTACAGCCTGATCATCACGGATAGCGTACTCATCATTGCCTCTTGTGCCGATAAGGCATCTTCCTCCGTTAACCTCGCCCTCCTTCTGTGTTGAGTAGAAGCACATAAGCGCTGCGATTGAGAATGTAAGGTACTTAGGAAGCTTGTTGAACTTCTTAACATATCCTAAGAATGAAGGCATACATCTTGCTTCCCACTTAGATACTGAGTTAAGTGAGATATCAAGAAGCTTATGCTTGATGTATGGGTTCTGGAATCTTGCCGTAACTGCATCAGCGAACTCCTTGCACTCCTTGGCAGGAAGTGAAAGTGTAGGGATGATCTCGTCTGCGAGAGTCTCCTCCATGTACTCACGGATAACAGCATCGTCCATAGACTGCTTAACAAGGTCATTACCTGCAAGATATGATGCAAGTACGAATGATGTATGGGCACCATTGAGGATACGAACCTTTCTCTCCTTATATGGGTGATGATCCTCTGTAAATACGACAGGAAGACCTGCCTTGTCAAAAGGAAGCTCCTTCTTGAGCTGCTCAAGCGAAAGATTCTTGTCGCCCTCAATTACCCAAAGACCGAAAATCTCGGCTGTGTCGATGAGCTGATCCTCATAACCGAACTCCTTACAGAGAGCCTCTGCCTCGTCTCTCGGATAACCCGGAACGATTCTGTCAACAAGTGTCGGGCAGAATGAACATGCCGTGTCAACCCAGTTCTTGAAATCATCGCCTAAGTTCCAGAGCTCGATAAATTTAACGATGCACTTCTTAAGTTCAATACCGTTGTCAGCTATAAGCTCACACGGAATCATGATAAGACCCTTATCCTGTGCTCCGTTGAAATGCTCATATCTCTCATATAAGAGCTTCGTAAGCTTACCAGGGAATGTCTTAGGAGGCTTAGCTGCAAATTCATCTGTCTCGTCAAATACAATACCTGCCTCGGTTGTGTTGGAAACTACAAACCTTAATGTATCAAGCTTAGCATAAGCGTCATACTTGTCATAGTCCTCTATTGCAGCAACAGCATCCGTAACTGTTGTGATAATTCTTGTTTCCTTCTTAGGCTCGCCGTCAACAATACCTCTTAACTGAAGTGTGTACTGGCACTCCTGATCATGAAATCTGTCAAGATTACCGAACTCAATAGGCTTAACGATTACAACACCGCCGTTAAAATCCGTCTTCTCATTAACCACATCGAACATGTAATCAACGAATGCACGAAGGAAGTTACCTTCACCGAACTGTAAAACCTTAACCGGTCTGTCAACTGCCTTTGAAATCTTTTTGTTCAATCTTTCCATCATAATTCTCCTTAGATATGTATAATGTTATCAGTTACGCAGCGCTTCATTACAAAAAACCATTGCTAAAACGGTGAAAATCATGTTTTCTTACATTCTCTTACATTCCGTCTCAAAAAATGTAAGCGCTTTCATGCTTTGATTATATGGTGAAATCACCAATAAGTCAATGGAATTTTTCAAAAAAATATTACTTTTTTCCATATTATACTTGTTTTTAAAAAAACGCCATTGTATAATAGCTTCATAAGTATGTAAGTACTTACATTTTTCAGAAAGGAATTTAGACGCATGAATATTTATGATGTTTCCAAAAAAGCCGGTGTCTCAATTGCAACCGTATCACGCGTCATTAACGGCAACAATAATGTCAGCGAAAAGACGAAGCAGAAGGTGCTCTCGGTTATGAAGGAAATCGGCTATACACCGAATGTATTTGCCCGCGGTCTTGGTCTTAACACCATGAAAACCATCGGCATCATGTGTACGGATTCCTCCGATGTATATCTTGCCAACGCCGTATACTACTTAGAAAGAGAGCTCCGCTCTAACGGCTACGATGCAATTCTGTGTTGTACGGGCAATGACCTCTCAACCAAGAAGGATTACCTCGAACTGCTGCTTTCTAAGCGTGTTGACGCTGTTATACTTGTCGGTTCTAAGTTTCTCGAGACAAAAGCCGCCGATAACAAATATATTATTGAGGCTGCCGAAAAGCTTCCGATTATGCTTGTCAACGGATATCTTGATGCTCCGAACATATACGGAACTCTCTGTGATGATGAAAGTGCCGTGTACGAGGTTACGGATGCTCTTATAAGAAGCGGACGCCGCAATATCGTGTATCTTTACACCAGCACTTCCCTTTCCGGACAGTGCAAGCTTGCAGGCTTTAAAAAGGCTCATTTTGTACATAATATTCCTATTAATAATGAGCTTCTGCATCTGTGTAACAAGAATATCGCGAACGCGCGTGACTATCTCACAAGCCTTTTTGAACGCGGACTCCATTTTGATGCGGTTGTCACATCAGACGATTCGCTCGCTGTAGGTGCTCTTAAGTTCGCACATGCTCACGATATGAAGGTACCTGACGATATAAGCATTGTCGGCTACAACAATACTATTATTGCAAGCTGTACCGATCCCGAACTTACCTCAATTGACAGCAAGGTTGAAGCATTATGTATCACGACCGTCAACACTCTCATGGGTGTATTCAACGGAAGCAATGTACCATGCAAGACCAATATAACAGCCGACATTGTAAGGCGCGGCACAACACAATTCTAAGAGTACAATTACAATGTACACATCTGCGCATGCAGATATAATCACAATCAGGAGGTTTTAACTATGAAACAATTTATGGACAAGGATTTCATGCTTTCCACAGACACAGCAAAGACTTTATTCCATGATTATGCAGAGAATATGCCTATATTAGACTATCACTGCCACATCAACCCTAAGGAAATCGCAGAGGACCGCAAGTTCGAGAACATCACTCAGGTATGGCTCGGCGGCGACCACTATAAGTGGAGACAGATGCGTTCTAACGGTGTTGACGAGTACTATATAACAGGCGGTGCTTCAGACAGAGAGAAATTCCAGAAGTGGGCTGAGACACTTACCAAAGCCATCGGCAACCCACTCTATCACTGGAGCCATCTTGAGCTTCAGAGATACTTCGACTACCATGGCGTTTTAAACGGCGATACAGCCGAGGAAGTATGGAACATCTGTAACGCTAAGCTTGCCGAGGATTCCATGACCGTCCGCAACATCATCAAGAAGTCCGGTGTTACACTCATCTGCACAACGGATGATCCTGTTGATTCACTTGAGTACCACAAGCAGATTGCTGAGGATCCAACTTTTGACGTACAGGTACTTCCTGCATGGAGACCTGACAAGGCTATGAATATTGAGAAGCCTGACTACACAGACTACCTTGCTAAGCTTTCTGAAGTCAGCGGCGTAGAGATTAAGAGCTTCGAAGGACTTAAGGAAGCTCTTGTAAAGAGAATGGCATTCTTTGATTCAATGGGCTGCCGCGCTTCTGACCATGCTCTTGAGTATGTTATGTACAAGCCTGCTACAGCAGAGGAGATTGAGGCTATATTTGCTAAGAGACTTGGCGGTGCTGCTCTCACGAAGGAAGAAGAGCTCAAGTTCAAGACAGCATTCATGACATTCGTAGGTAAGGAGTACAACAAGCTCGGATGGGCTATGCAGCTCCATTACGGTGCCAAGAGAGATAACAATGTATTCCGTTACACCCAGCTCGGACCTGATACAGGCTATGACTGCATCAATACATACAGCTCTTCCGCTGAGATGGCTGATTTCCTTAACAGCATGAATGCTACAGACGAGCTTCCAAAGACAATCATCTACTCTCTCAACCCTATTGACAACGCTGCTATCGGAACAGTACTCGGCTGCTTCCAGGATTCAACCGCTGTCGGCAAGATTCAGCAGGGTTCTGCATGGTGGTTCAATGACCACAAGGTAGGTATGACAGACCAGATGACATCACTCGCCAACTTAGGACTTCTCGGCAACTTCATCGGTATGCTCACAGACTCCAGAAGTTTCTTATCTTATACGAGACATGAATACTTCAGAAGAATCATGTGTGAGCTTCTCGGCAAGTGGGTTGAGAACGGTGAGTATCCTGCCGATATGAAGACTCTCGGCGGCATGGTAAGAGACATCTCCTACAACAACGCCGTAAGATACTTCGGTTTCAAGCTCGACACAGTTGAGAAGTAATTAAGCAACTGTCTGACGCAGACTTACAGGCACAACAAAAACACCATTCCGATGAATATTACGTCTAAGCGTATGTAATCGTTCATCAGAATGGTGTTTTTATGCTTTTAGTCCGCCGAATGTAATGATGTTGGGGCCAAAACATGTGCTATAAACTTAGCATGTAT
>FR895407.1:7822-21726 GCA_000435595.1 Firmicutes bacterium CAG:882 | reverse complement strand
AAGTTGGCATGTTTTGACCCCAACATCATAGAGATGCATAAATCAATACGCTGTATTTATATCTTGCTTACTCAAGTCATTTTTAGAACGCATTCTCAATCCTCTTCTCCATCAGTGCCCCATCCTGTGCATACGACACCGCATTCTCCTTATCAATGTCGCCCTTCATATACAGGTCAAATATGGCATCATCCATAGTCTGCATTCCCTGCTTTTTGCTGGTCTGTATTGTAGAGTTAATCTGCGGGCTCTTTGCCTCGCGGATGAGGTTCTTGATTGCAGGCGTGCTGTGCATTACCTCGAACGCCGCAATACGGCTCTTCTTATCGGCTGTCGGTATGAGCTGCTGGCTTATTACCGACTCAAGCACCATCGAGAGCTGTACTCTTATCTGTTGCTGCTGATGAGGAGGGAACACGTCCACGATACGGTCAATTGTGCTGGCCGCACCTATCGTATGAAGTGTTGACAACACAAGATGTCCTGTCTCTGCCGCGGTTATGGCTGTTGATATCGTCTCAAGATCTCGCATCTCTCCGACCAGAATTACGTCCGGATCCTCTCGCAGTGCAGCTCTTAATGCATTTGCATACGAATGTGTATCAAGTCCGATTTCTCTCTGATTAACCATAGCCTTCTTATGATTGTGAAGATACTCTATAGGATCCTCAAGAGTGATGACATGCACCTCTCTGGTAGAGTTAATCTTGTCAATAATTGATGCAAGCGTTGTAGACTTACCTGAACCTGTAGGTCCGGTTACAAGCACAAGACCTCTCTTTCTCTGGTAGAGGTCAACCACCGACTTAGGTATTCCAAGCTCCTCAGGAAGTGGTATTTTCGTTGAAACAAGACGAATTGAGGCAGCCATAGAACCTCTCTGATGAAATACATTCACACGGTAGCGTCCCGTCTGAGGTATGGAGTAAGAAAAATCAATCTCTCCAAGCTCCTCAAACTGCTTAAGTCTCTTATCATTCATCATCGCACTGATAACAGCCTCAGTATCTGCCGGAAGAAGTCTCGGATAATCCATGTCCACAAGTATACCGTTAATTCTCATCTTAGGCGGAAGTCCAACCGTGATATGTACGTCAGATGCCTTATGTTCCTTCGCTGTTATAAGCAATTCCTCTATCGTCATGTCTTTTTTCCTCACAATCTCATATTGTCTTCGTATTTTTAGTTGTCAACATTGTATGTAATCTTCATCATCTCTGAAAATGTTGTCGTTCCGTCAAGCACGTACTCTGCTGCCGAAGCCCTGAGTGTATGCATTCCTTCCTCGACCGCCGCATCCATAATATCGTCAGCATTGCGCTTGTCGGCAATCATTCTCTTAAGACGTTTGGTAATAGGCATAATCTCATACACACCGATTCGTCCATAGTAGCCGATTCCGTTGCATACTTTGCAGCCCTTCGGTTCATGAAGCTTACAAGGTTCATCAAGCGGCACGCCAAGTATCTTCTTTTCCTCATCGGTTGCCTCCCTTGTGTTGTCCTTGCTGCACTCACAGAGGCGGCGCACAAGTCGCTGAGCGATAATTCCGACAAGAGAATCACTTAAAAGATACGGTTCAACGCCCATATCTATAAGACGTGATACGGACGATGCCGTGTTGTTCGTATGTAATGTGCTGACCACAAGATGTCCCGTGATTGATGCCTTTACCGCAATCTCCGCCGTCTCGGAATCTCGAATCTCTCCTATCATTATGATATCCGGGTCCTGTCTTAAGATTGAACGAAGTGCACTCGCAAAGGTAAGCTCCGCTTTCGGATTAACCATTACCTGATTAATTCCGTCAATGTTCGCCTCGACAGGATCCTCAACCGTTATAATATTTACATCCATCTTGTTGAGTTCGCTCAGAGCCGTGTACAATGTCGTCGACTTTCCCGAACCCGTAGGTCCTGTTACAAGAATGATTCCATGTGGATTTTTGAGTATGTTATCGAACTTCACCATATCGTCAGGTCTGAGACCGAGCTTGCTCTTCTCACGCTTAAAGCCTGCCTTGAGTGCAAGTCTCATAACCACCTTCTCGCCGTAGCAGGTAGGAAGACATGACACACGGATATCATACTCCTTGTGGTCTACATCTATGGTGATACGTCCGTCCTGAGGCTTTCGCTTCTCTGATATGTCCATACCTGATATAATCTTTATTCTGGCAATCATCGCCGAGTACAGTGCTTTGTCATAGGTTATGGCTTCATTTAATGTACCGTCAATACGGTAGCGGATACGAATACTATACTCAAACGGTTCAATATGAATATCGCTGGCTCTCTGTCTTGCCGCCTGTTCAATTACATTTCTTACAAGCTGTACGATAGGAGAATTCTCAACGTCCTCTCTCTTCTCATCTTCCTGTGCGTTGGCATTGTCGTATATAGCCTGCTCCTGCTTATACGCTTCAGCAACCGCCATCGCCTTCTCTTTTCCGAAATACTTATCAATAACCGTCTGAATATCCGAGAGCTTGCTGAGCACAGGTATGACCTCCATACCGGTTATGATGCTCACGTCATCGATTGCCATAATATCCATCGGGTCAGCCATTGCAACCCATATAACATTGGCTCTGTTCTTATCAAACATATACGGAACCAGCTTAAGACGCCTTGCGTTGTCCTCATCAATCGTCCTTACGGCTTTCTCCTCAATGGAAGCCGCAGCTACATTCACATACTCGACATTCAGATGGCGGCAGAGCACATCAATCATATCGTCCTGTGTAACGTATCCCAAATCAACGAGTGTATCTCCTAAGAGCTTACCCTTAACCTTCTGCTCCTTGAGGGCTGTATCAAGCTGCTCCTGAGTAATTTTACCCTCATTTATAAGAACATCTCCAAGTCTGATTTTTTTACGAACACCGCTCATCATTGTACATTTTCCTCCAGGGTTATACCTTCAAGTAATTGTGAAGAATATTGATATTCCATATCTTTAACTATATCATTATACAGCTCATCAAAATCAAGTCCGCACACATATCTGAGTTCAGGATTGTTGCGTCCTATCATGAACTCACCGTCTCCGCTTCTTATGGCATTCGTGTACTCAAAAATGAAAAAGCCGTATTCCGTGTAATTGTTGTTAGCTATGGCTGCCTCGAATACATAGAGAATAACATTCTCATACGGAGACGCACCCTGTGCGCTTCTCGACAAAAACACAACCTGATTCAGCTTAATATTGTCAACCCACTCATTGTTATCCTGATAGAGGTAATTGCTGCTGCCGGTAAGTCTGTACAGCATTCTTGTCGTTGTGTCATCCGTCTCACTGCATATCGTGTCCGCGCACTGTGCAGCAATGTCACTCAGTACCTCCTTATCAAGCTGTGAGCTGTCGTATATGTATGTGTCAAGTCCTTCAACCGTATAGTTCATGGTCGTCACATCAGTGTAGTAATAGTACAGCTCTGCCGTCTTTTCATCAATCATGCATCTGATTGTTATGACATCTCCGTTCTCAAGTCCCGCCGTCTTGCCCTCTATTACATACTCGAGATTCTTTATGTAAGGATCCGTCGAATTGTTCGTGTAAGTGACAAATGCATACGGTGCTATGCCCGTGACCTCCACCTCTAAGTCCTTAAAGACATCTATCTCCTGTCCCTCATCAAGTCCTTCAACCTGATAGCTCTTGACAAAATCATTGACATTGAGCTTAAGTCTGTCCGCCTCCTCATTGTCATAGGTTACCGTCATATTAATCACATCACCGTTAGCGAGCTTGTCAAGCTTGTCACATGAAAGCTCAAGTGAATCGACAAAGCTCCTGTATTCGTCCTTCTTCTCCTGTGAAGCATCACTTCCGGCAAGTGCATTATATATGCCCGCCGTATCAATATATGCGACAGCACCTGCCCTTCCCGATAAGCCCGACACATCAATAAGTATATACGGGCTGATGGATATGTTCTTTTTTCCGACACTGCAGCCGCTGAGAAGCATTGCTCCGAGGAGCATGACAATGCCGATTTTAATCTTTTTCATCAAAAACCTCCGATGTTATAAAACCTCAATTTCTTTTGAGTACCTCATATATAAGCTTTGACACATAATCTATTGCATTCTGAAGTGCCTCCGTAAATCTCCTGCTCCCACTGCAGCACTCAAAGCTCGTATATCCGCATATATTATCCTTGTCGCCTAAAATTGCCTGTATAAAACACCCCGTGTTCTGTTCGCGAAACTGTTCAAATATCCTCTTGTCGGTATTCTCAACCTTAAACAGATTACCTGCGGAATGAAGCCCGTTGCCGTTAAAATGTTCTATGTAAGGCTCGCTTTCCGCCCAGAAAGCAGTATCACACCCTGACAAGCCATGTGAATATATGCACTTAAAATCAGATCCGTAATATACACACGCCCTGTCGAACCTTCCAACCTCGCACATAATCTTTAACACCTCAGGTATGGCAGCCCTGCCCTGAATATACAAAAGTTCGATAGACCTTTTTACAACTCCCGATATGTTCTCAAGCGCACCTCCGGTAATATGTTCTATCTCAGTCGACACTCTGTTCTCATTCCTTATTACCCCGTGTAAATCCTCCTGATATATAATATATCTGTTCTTACCCTTGTCCTTGGCAATGTAAAGGCACTTGTCGGCACAGTTGAACAGCTTATCGTAGCTTGTCCCGTCCTCAGGACATCTCGCCGCTCCGATTGAACAAGTTATGTTCATGCCCTTCGTATCGCTGTAAAGATATTCGACACTGCTTCTTATCGAACGCAGAATATGTCTTACCATCTCCTTATCCTTGACATTGTAGATGATACCCATAAATTCGTCTCCGCCGATTCTTCCCGCAATACCATTGTCGGCAAGTACATCCAAAAGCACACCCGCAACTCTTGCAAGAACCTCATCACCGTACATGTGTCCGAAGTTGTCGTTGACTTCCTTAAAATTATCAATATCCATGATAAAAAGAGCTGCATGTTCATTTTTCTTCTCAATTATCTCTTTAGCCCTGGTCTGAATGTACTTCTTATTGTACAGCCTGGTAAGAGAATCCGTTACTGCGTCCTTATTCTCCGTCTGTACCGCTTCTCCAAGTGCCTCAATCCTGCTCACTATTCCCACGGTAAGCATAGGTATTCCGTCCTTGTTTATCGTGGAGGCAGATATGCTGCAAGGCTTTATCTCACCTTCAGGCGCATACATATCACACGATAACTCCACTGAAAATTCAGATGCACCGCGTTCTATGTCATCACACATACGGCTGAATATATCCTCATCCGCCTTGTCTATATGATTCGCGCATACATCTGCCCTCCACTCCCCAAGCTTCATTGAGGAAAGGACACGCTCCCTGCCGTTCACCGGCTTGTACACGCTTATATTCTCACTGTCATGTTCATAGCAGAAGTAAGTTCTGCCCTCAAGTCCTAAGAGTGTTCTGTATTTGCCAAGCTCATCCTTATCGTGGCGAAAATTCTCAGTCAAAGTCTCGACATCATAGGCCTCCATGTCCCAAAGCTGTTCCCCGCCGACAAGGCTTGCCTTCTTCTTAGCTCTTATATATGCATCGCGGTACACATCATCCGCGCGCTTAAGCTTGACGGTTATTCCGCGCCAATGTTCACCGACAGTCTCAAAGAACGTCAGAAAGCGTTCAATATCATCGTTGTATAACAACTTGGGAAGGGCTCTGTAAGCTTCCTTTCCTATATATTCAAAATACTTTTCACTGCCGTAACGCACGTCGAAGAACTTGTCCACGGTGAATTTACCGCACTCTATTTTGTCAAGAACCATAACCTTATTCCTCTCACACATTTTACGAAAATTATAGCATATCACGATAAAAGTTACAAGTTATTTACTGCTTCGACGTGCTGTACCATTGTACTATTCAAGATAATTTCTCATACTGTTAAGTGCATTTTTTTCAAGCCTTGAGACCTGTGCCTGACTCATTCCTATCTCCCCTGCAACCTCCATCTGCGTCTTTCCCTGAAAAAAACGAAGGTCAATTATATTTTTTTCTCTCTCAGGCAGTCTGTTTATGGCATCATTGAGTGCCATGTCTTTAACCCAGTTCTCCTCAAGGTGTTTCTTATCGCTTATCTGGTCCATAACATAGAGAGTGTCGCCTCCGTCCGTATATATCGGCTCATACAAGGATACAGGGCTCTGTATCGCATCAAGTGCCAATACGACATCCTCCCTGCTTGCGCCAATCTCATCCGCTATCTCATTGATTGTCGGCTCCCTTGATGCAGTCTTTGCAAGGCGCTCCCTCGCATATATTGCTTTGTACGCCATATCCTTCAATGAACGGCTGACTCTTATCTGGCTTGAGGTATCCCGAAGATACCTTCTGATTTCGCCTATTATCATAGGCACGGCATAGGTTGAAAACCTGACCTGCTGCGAAATGTCAAAATTATCTATAGCTTTAATAAGTCCTATACAGCCTATCTGAAACAGGTCGTCCATATTCTCGCTGCTGCCGGAAAACCGCTGTACAACACTAAGTACAAGTCTTAAATTACCTTTAATATATTTTTCCCTTGCCTCCTTATCTCCCGCTTTGACTTTCTCAAGCAGTACAACCTTTTCCTCAGCGGAGAGAAGCGGAAGCTTTGACGTATTCACACCACATATTTCAACCTTAAAGGCAGCCATCCTTAAAACCCCCTTACCTTTGACAGTGGTACACGCATCCTGCATGCCACTCTCTGATTATGCTAAAAGGATTCCCCGATCAACTGCCTTTATACTGGTAATAATTACTTATTCATATCTCACAATTTCTTTTTTCAGGCGCTTAATTATCTTTTTTTCAAGTCTGGAAATGTAGGACTGTGATATTCCAAGCATATCAGCAACCTCCTTCTGAGTGAGCTCAGTCCCGTCCTCGCTGCTCAGACCAAAGCGCAGGTCAACAATCTGTCTTTCCCTGTCCGAAAGGCGGCTTATCGCCTTGTTTAAGAGCTTTTTTTCAACCTCATCCTCGATATCTTTATATATGACATCCTCATCCGTTCCCAATATATCTGACAGAAGAAGCTCATTTCCATCCCAGTCGACATTGAGAGGTTCATCTATCGACACCTCAAGGCGTGTCTTGTTATTTCTCCTAAGATACATCAAAATCTCATTCTCAATACATCTTGAAGCGTAAGTTGCAAGCTTTATATTCTTCCCCGAATCGTAGGAGTTGACCGCCTTTATAAGTCCGATTGTACCTATTGATATAAGATCCTCCACTCCGACTCCGGTATTGTCAAATCTCTTTGCTATGTACACGACAAGTCTCAGATTATGCTCTATAAGCATGGACTTTGCTCCGCCGTCATTCTCCTGCCCGAGCTTTGCAAGGGCAGCAGCCTCCTCCTGTGCGGTAAGTGGAGGAGGGAGCACATCCGCCCCGCCGATATAGTGAACCTCGTTGCGGTCCGCACTCATAAGACTCTTAAACGTAGGAACTGCCTTAAACTGAAATTTATTTGGAACAAGTACTTTTATAAACATATGTATTCTCCTTATCAATCATTTATTTTTTCAAGGCACGCGGCATTTAATATGACTCCATACAATTCCCCGCCCGAAAGTTTCCCCTCATATACTGCAAGTTCAGGCTTTTCATACCGCGTCCTCTTTCCATCATATTCAATTATCATGCTGTCCATTGTGGCAAGACGCATAAGCCCATGTTCATTTCCAAGGCTTCTGTACGGAATAAGCCTTATTCCGTCATTGCATCCGTCACAATTCATCAGCTTCTCTAAAAGCTTTCTTTCTGCCACACATACGGGCCTGCCATTATATGGGTCAATAAGCGAGTTGCCTGTATCATACAAACCCATTGCATGGACACTTCTTCCACCAAGCTCAAGCCACACATCGCACAGCAGATTTTTTCTCCTCACATATCCCGTAACATACCTGACAACCGGAACGGCGGCCTGTGCAAACATGAACACCGCAAAAGCCATCCATAATGTATCCCTGCCTTTTTTTGCAGCAGCACCGAGAACTCCCCCTGCGAGCACCGCCGTCAGCATGAACACTATGTATCTTCGCACCAGTTCGGGCAGATTTGTCCTGCCTCCCATAATAAAAATCATGAGTGCCGGAATCACAAGATATGTGCAAAACACTTCCGGAACAAACGGAATACCTCTGCATATCGCCGCAATGACGCTCCACACTGCGCCTGCACATGCTGAGACAGCAATCCGTGCATAAGTGGTTGTAATTTTGCACAGCCTGCCGCTGACATACAAAACAGTGTAATCCATCAGCAAATTCGCCAGAAATATCACATCCGGATAAATTTTGTAGTACAAGTTTCACCTCCTCTTGGAAGATTTTACAATGCACATTATATAATTGTGTTGTTGAAAAAAATGTCGAATCGACATGACAAATCATAAGAATTTTTCGACAAAAAAGGATACCGCATACGCGGTATCCCTGTAGAATGCTTATTATTACTTCTTTCTCTGGAGGAATGTAGGAATACTTAACTCTTCGTTCTTTACATTGCTCTCAAGAGGCCGTCTGTATGAAGACGATGGTGCAGGCTGCTGTGGTCTTGCCGGTGCAGCCGTATTAAGAGGCTTATTGTATGCAGTCTGTGGCTTATAATTAAAACCTGACATGGCATTGGACATATCAATGTTCTTCTGCTGGGCATCAAGTCCTGTTGCAATGACAGTGATAATAACCTCATCCTGTGCCGTATCGTCATACTTGGCACCAAAGATAATGTTAGCTGAATCTCCTGCCAGCTCCTGAACATAGCTTGCAGCCTCGTTAGCCTCCATCAGGCCTATATCACCGGATATATTGATGATGACATCCGAAGCACCCTCAATCGTAGTCTCAAGAAGCGGGCTTGTAACAGCCTGCTTGACAGCCTCAATTGCCTTGTCATCGCCCTTGGCGGTACCGATACCGATATGTGCTATACCCTTGTCCTTCATGACAGTCTGGACATCGGCAAAATCAAGATTGATAAGTCCCGGAACATTGATAAGATCAGTGATTCCCTGAACTGCCTGCTGAAGTACCTCATCAGCCTTCTTAAGTGCATCTGGCATTGTGGTTCTTCTGTCAACTATCTCAAGAAGCTTGTCATTCGGAATAACGATAAGCGTATCCACGCTCTCCTTAAGCTTCTCTATTCCGCCGATTGCATTGTTCATACGCTGCTTTGCCTCGAACTTGAAAGGCTTGGTAACGACACCGACAGTGAGAATTCCCATCTCCTTGGCAATCTTAGCGACAACCGGAGCTGCTCCGGTTCCTGTTCCGCCGCCCATTCCGCAGGTGACGAATACCATATCCGCGCCCTTTATTGCCTGTGTAAGCTCCTCAACATTCTCCTCCGCTGCCTTCTCGCCGACCTCAGGCTTAGCTCCCGCTCCAAGTCCCTTGGTAAGCTTCTCGCCAATCTGAAGTGCCGTAGGTGCCTTACATAGCTTAAGCGCCTGCTTGTCCGTATTGATACCTATAAATTCAACTCCACCTATATTCTCATCAACCATTCTGTTAACGGCATTATTTCCTGCTCCACCGACACCAACAACTATAATCTTAGCTGATGCCTCCGTATCGTTCGACTTGATCTCCAACACGTCCGATTCCCTCCTTAACAATTGCATAACTTATTCTTTTATAATATAGTCTTATTGTGAAAATATCAACAGCTTTTTTGTTATTTTGCAAAAAAATGTTGTTTTTACTGTTTATCTCTCTTAAATGTAATAAATTCAGTTCCCTCGGAATAATTTTCCATATCAAGAACTCCTGACAGTCCCGCAAGCTCCGCCTCCATCTGCTTAAGCTCATGAAGTTTCTCACTCAGCTTGTCACCTTTTCCGAATTTGACTCGCACATTGCCTATGTACAGTACGATGGACAGATCATCATTGAAATGAATCTTATCCACCGCAATCTCATATTTGCGAAGATTCTGTGATAAATCAAGAATGGTGTTGAACACCGATTCATCCTTTATCGGAAGCGGATTGTAGAGCACAATGCTGTCAAATTTCAATCCATCTATCAGCGGAACATCCGAGACCTGCTCTGCCGATGTCTCCACAACTATTCCGTCCTTATCAAAATACATATAATTTTCCTTATAAATAACATAGGCAACTATGCTCTTCTCATACAACACAACATGAACCTTATCAGGATATTCAATCTCCATCTCGTAGGTCTCAATAAAAGGAATCGACACCTTCCGGTAATCATGCTTCAAATCATATCCGAGCCTTAAAGAATTAATATTCGATACATCGCCAAATATATAAGCCGTCAGCTCCTCATCCGTGTATCTGTCCGTACCCTCATAAGTTATGCCTGTAACCTTAAAGTAAGTTACGGCAGTATATCCCGCCGCCCCTGCAAGGCATAAAAGTATCACGAGTAACATCATTATTTTAAGCAGTATGTGTCTTTTCTTTCCCTCAGACCGTGATTGTGACATTATCACCTTTCTCCTTACTCACTGAATTCTTCCATCTTTGCTCCAAGGCTTTTTAAGTCACCCGTAAGATTCTCGTAACCCCTTCTGATATACGAACAGCCCTTTACAACGACGGGTTCTTCCGCAAACAAGCCTGCGAGAACAAGCGCCGCTCCGCCCCTCAGGTCGCCGGCAGTCACCACACCCCCATGGAGCCTTCTCCTACCGTATACATACGCCAACTTTCCCTCTGTTCTTATATCCGCCCCTAATCTGTTAAGCTCATTCGCTGCCGCAAATCTGGTGTCAAACACATTCTCCTCCATGATGCTAAAGCTACCCGAAACAGCCATAAGCGAAAGGAAAATCGACTGCATATCCGTCGGAAACTCAGGAAAAGGTCCGGTCGAAATTACGCACTCTAACTCTTTTCTCCTGTCGGTATTCATTATAACTCCCACACCGTCCGACGACGCTCTTGCACCGAGATATTTAATCACACTGCCTATTCTGGAGCATTCGATATTGGGGATGTATACATTCCCCGTACATCCCGCGGCAGCCGTCAGAATCGTACCTGCCACAATTCTGTCCGCCGGCACCGTATATTCAACCTCGCACCGATATTCCCCGGTGCCGGGCTCTACAGTTATCGTGCCCGTTCTTTCTCCGTCAATCCGTGCTCCAAAAAGCCTTAAAAAGTCACATAAATCCCATATTTCCGGTTCCATTGATGCATTGCGTATCGTCGTTATTCCTGCAGCACACATGGCGGCCAGAAGAGTATTCTGTGTGGCACCGACACTTGGAAAAGGAAGCTTTATCATGCTTCCCTTAAGTCCTTCTTTTCCTGTATACGCATCTATTCCACCGTCCTCACTCTCAACATGCGCTCCGAGCCTTCTCATCGCATCCACATGAAAATCAACAGGTCTTTTACCTATCGCGCAGCCACCAGGCGGCGGCATTACGAACCTTCCGAAACGTCCGAGACAGCTTCCCATAAGAATTACCGACGCTCTCATCTTCGTACCATATTCACCATCTATGACACCGTTATCCGCATTCTCTGCGTCAATAGTCATTGTATGATTACAAAATTCCACACTGCAGCCGCATATTTTTAAAAGCTCTGCCATAATATACACGTCGGCAATTTCAGGGCAGTTGTGAAGTACCGATACTCCTTTGTTGAGCAGTGCCGCCGCCATAATCGGAAGCACCGAATTCTTCGCTCCCTGAAGTCTTATCTCGCCGGACAGCCTGCCGCACGGATATACAACCACGGCATTTTCGTTGCTCTGCATATAATTCCTCCATTACAGGTGTACATATTATTATATGCCGCAGACAGCTTATGATGAGTGATATATCCTTCAATTATTTGATTCTGTAAATACAGCTTAAAAGTTACAATTATTTTATGTCTGCTCAGTCATGCCTGTATCTTATATGCCTTGAGACATTGAGCACAATTCCCATCTCCGCCATGAGAAACATTACCGACGTACCTCCGTAGCTTATGAACGGCAGCGTTATTCCGGTATTCGGAATGACGTTGGTTACAACCGCAATGTTCAGAATCACCTGAATGGCAATATGCGCAGCAACACCCGTCACAAGAAGAAAGCCAAGCTGATCAGGTGCATTGAGTGCTATAACCATAAAACGCCATATCATCATGATAAAAAGAAGTATGAGACAAATACCTCCAAAGAGTCCTAGTTCCTCACAAACCACGGAAAAAATCATATCATTCTGTGCTTCCGGTATGAATCCGAGCTTCTGTATGCTCTGCCCCAGTCCCTTGCCGAAAAAGCCCCCCGAGCCAAGTGCATACAGTGCCTGCAATGTCTGATAACCCTTGCCCGATGCATACTCCTCAGGATGTCTCCAGGCTAGAACCCTCATCATTCTAAAGCCTGTGTCCTCGTCAATCTCGACTCCCGCCGTTACAGGGTCAACATAATAGTGTATGTACAGCATAAAAGCCACAACGACACCCACGCCCAGCACTCCCGCAGCCACAAACGGCCAGTATCTCTTAGTTGCAACAAAATATATTATAACACCTATTCCGAATACAATAATCGCCGAACTTAAGTTGCTTGTAATCACAAGTATGAGCACCGTCGGAACTGCCGTTATTGCACCCACCACAAACAGGTTTCTCCATTTGTCGATACCTTTTCCCGCATACACCGCAAATGACGAAACGGTTATGATGACAGCAAGCTTGCATATCTCAGCAGGCTGTATTGTACCAAATCCCACATTAATCCATCGTCTTGCATGGTTAATCTCCACTCCGAGCGGTGTCAATATAAGAAGTACGGATAAAAGTGCACCTAAATATATAAAAGGTGCAAGCTTGTAATAAAATCTGTAATCAAAAAATATGCAGAAAACAAACACAACCGAGCCTATAATTGTTGATATCACCTGCTTTTTGAGATAGAATGCCGGATCCGGATTCTTCATTCTCATTCCGCTGTAATAGCTTGTAGAATATACCATAACAAGCCCGAAGCATACGAGAAACAAAATAATCACAAGCAGCGAATAGTCAAAATATTTCGTTTTTTCACGATGTTTTGCCATCGGCAATCCTCCTAAAGCTCATTCACATACTGCTTGAACAGTTTTCCGCGCTCCTCATAGCTTTTAAACATATCCCAGCTTGCACATGCCGGAGAGAGCAGCACAATCTGGCCTTCCTTTGCATCGGCACGGCTGACCTCGACGGCCTCCTTAAGTGTTTCAACGAACTTGATATTGCCAAAACCCTGTGCCCTTGCCGCCGCAGCAATCTTATCCTTAGTTACTCCTAAGAGTACAAGCTCAATTATGGTGTCCCCAAACACCTTAATCATCTCATCGAACTCTGAGTGTTTATCATAGCCGCCTGCTATGAGAATAGTCTTCTTAGGCATGGCCTCAATCGCCTTGATTGTAGAGTCGGGATTGGTTCCCTTAGAATCGTTGTAATACTCAACTCCGTCTAAGGTTCTTACATACTCTATTCTGTGCTCAACTGCCTTGAAATTTCTGATTGTGTCGGCGATAATCTGTACCGGAACGCCCATCTGTATACATATTGCGGCAGCCGCCATTACATTTTCATGGTTGTGTGCACCGAATAGGAGCATATCCTTGACATCGATAACGTCAGTCTCCTTCTCTCCGTCCGTGTACTTAATCATGGTTCCCTCAAGATATGTACCATGCTCCACCTTATGCTTTCTCGAAAAATATACAGGTGTTGCACTTGTCTGCTCTCCAAATGCCCTCAAAACCTCATCATCATAGTTGAGAACTATAAAATCATCCTTAGTCTGCTTTGCTGCTATGCGCTCCTTAACGGCCGCATAATTCTCCATCGTGTAATGCCTGTTAAGATGGTCAGGTGTTATGTTAAGAATGGCACTCACCTTAGGTCTGA
>FR895407.1:0-7799 GCA_000435595.1 Firmicutes bacterium CAG:882 | reverse complement strand
GTCTGAACTCATGCACCGTCTCAAGCTGGAAGCTGGAAATCTCAGCAACAGTCACTGAATCCTTGTTGGTCTTAAGAACCTCTGCCGTGTATGAATTACCTATATTTCCTACAACAAAGGTTTCCTTTCCCCACGCCTTTATAATCTCACCGACAAGCGTTGTCGTCGTTGTCTTTCCGTTAGTACCTGTAATCGCAGCCACAACACCCTTCTCATAATTATACGCAAGCTCTATCTCACCCCATACAGGAACACCTGCATTATTGAATGCTGCAACCACCGGGCTGTCAATCGGAACTCCCGGGCTTATAACTGCAAGGTCGGCACTTTTTACAAGCCCGCTTTTAAGTTCACCTAGTACAATCTCTGCCTGAACGCCTTCCGGAAGCTTAGCCTGAATCTCCTCCTTCACAAGCTTATCATTACCATCATAAAGCACCGGAACCGCACCTGCCTCGCTAAGAAGCTTCACCGCACCGATACCGCTTATTCCTGAACCTACAACTATAACCTTTTTTCCACTCAAATCCATGTCAATGTCTCCTGTTTCACTTTATAACCACTGTCTTTGTGATTTACTTTTAATAATATCTCTATTCTGTAGAAAATTCAACCGTTTCCTGTTCGATTCCAAGATACGGCAGTATATTGTCAAACACCTCCTTTATAACCGGAGCGGCTATTGTTCCGCCGTAGTATATTCCCTGCGGTTCGTCAATGATGCACATTGCTATGACCTGTGGATTGTCTGCAGGTGCAAATCCTATAAACGACGCTATATATTTGCCCGAACCTCTCGGAAGCTTCTGTGACGTAGCTGTCTTGCCTCCAATCCTGTACCCCTCGATATAGCAGCGTTTTCCTCCACCCTCCGCAACTACCTTCTCAAGCAGTTCTTTCATGAGTTCACTGTTTTCTTTTGAAACCACGTTTTGAGTCTCCGGGTACTCAAACACCTTCGTTGTCTCACCATCCCGGTTCACCGTCTTAACCGCAAAATGAGGTGTAACAAGCGTTCCACCGTTGATTATCGCGCTCGCAGCCCTTAAAAGCTGCAGCGGTGTTATCTGAAACGACTGTCCGAAGCTCATCGTGGCAAGCTCCACCTCACCTACATTCTCAAGCTTATGTATTATTGTCCCCGCCTCGCCCGGAAGGTCAACTCCCGTTTTTCCTAACAGTCCGAGCTTTTCCATATAATAATAAAAATCCTCCGCTCCGACTCTGCTGCCCCATGTTATAAATGCCGGATTACACGAATTCATAAGCGTCTGTGCAAATGTCTGTGAGCCATGTCCCGTCGTCTTGTGGCAGCGTATCGTTCTTCCTCCTATCGTGAGGCTCCCCTTGCAATAAAAGCTGTCAGATAGACTTACGACCCCCTTCTCAAGTGCCGCCGTCGCTGTAATCATCTTAAATGTAGAACCCGGCTCGTAGGTGTCATTTATGCAGAAATTACGCCACATATTATTTAAGAGTTCCATCCTCTGTTCACTGTCAAGCCCCGATGTATCACCGTACTCAGCCGTCAGGCTGTATGGCAAATTGAGGTCATACTCCGGAGCATTTACCATGGCATATATTCTTCCGTCCTGCGGATTCATAACTATGATTGATACCCGCTTCGCCCCCTTAGCATCGTATGCCTTATATGCAGCCTGTTGTGCATAGGTCTGGATATTATAGTCGAGGCTTATCACAAGGTCATCACCGGCAATGGGCTCAATGCGGCTCTCACCCTCCTCCTTAAGCTCAATCCCCGATGCATCTGTCATTGTAAGGATCTGCCCCGCCTCACCTGCAAGTTCTTCCTCATATTTAACTTCAAGTCCTATAATTCCCTGATTGTCACTTCCCGTAAAACCGATTACCTTTGATGCGAGGCTGCCAAAAGGATAATATCTTTTGCTGTCCTCATCGACCTTAACTCCGTCTAAATTGTATTCTCTTATCGCATCGCCGACTTCCTTTGACACATTGGTTTTTATTCTCTCCATCGACGATACCTTATCTACACTCTTTGCCACCCTTTCCCTGTCCATATCAAGCTCAGCCGAAAGAACATCCTTCACCCTCTCCGGGTCCGTAATCTGTGCATGCACAACAGATATGGTACACACGGTTTTGTTAGAAGCAAGCACCGTGCCGTCCTCTGAAATTATCCTCCCCCTCGCCGCCTTAACCGGGCGTTCCCTCTCGTGAAGCTCTTTTGCTCTCTGCCCGTAATATTCCGACTCAAAGAGCATAATAACCGCAAGCCTTCCAAGCAGCACCACAATAACGGCTGTCACAAGTAAAATCCCCAAAAAAAGCTTTTTCTTCATTCTGCTTTTGCTGCCCTGTATCACCATACTCTTCCCCCATAACGCTCACAAACGCATAGCACCGGCCGCCTAAGCTGCCGGTACTACATTTTATTATGAAGGTTCAGATAATATGTATTATTCCGTTGCGGTCGCGCCTTCGCCCGAAGTCTCCGCTGCCGTGGTTTCCTCCGCCGCATTCTCGGGCGGTACCCCGCCTGACGGCTCCGGCTGCCCCTCGGATGCACCTGTCACATCCTCTCCCGATTCCTCCGTCGTCTCAGATTCAAAAGTCCCGGAAGGTGCAACTGTCTCAGGATTGCCGTCGGCATCTGTGACCGTCTCACCGTTCCCATCTGTCACATACTCGACCTGTGTCTCAGTCTGCGGTTCGGTCTGAGTCGGAAGTCCGCCGACATTAATCTCGTAGGACTCATCAACAGGATATATTTCAAGATATGGTATGAGATCAATCATTATGTCTCTTGCAAGCTCCTGCGCGGCTCTCGATGTGTCAAAATCCTCAACCTGAGCCTCATCAAGTACAACATAGAATGCAACCTGCGGGTCCTCAGCAGGCATAAAGCCTATAAATGATGTCACATAATGCTGCTTATCTCTAGGCTGCTTCTCCGCAGCTCCCGTCTTACCTCCCACGCTGTATCCCGCAATCTTGAGGTAACCTCCGGTTCCATAATCCACAACATTCTTAAGATATCCCCTAAGTGTCTTAGATGTCTCCTCGGACACGGTTCTCCTTACCAACACGCTCTCGTTCTCTACTAAGACCTCTCCACCTGTACTCTTTATCTCCTTGACAAGATGAGGCTGATAATAATAACCTCCATTGATAAGTGAGCAGAATGCAGCCATCTCCTGAACCATCGTGACATTGAGATTCTGTCCGAAGCTGTTGGTCGCAAGGTCAATGTCCGTGACAACATCTTTCTTTATGACAAGTCCGTATTCCTCAGACGGAAGGTCAATTCCTGTCTTTGCTCCGAAGTTAAATCTGTCAACATAATTATAAAATATATCCTTTCCTATAACCGCCGCCATCTGCATGAGTGCATCGTTGCAGGACTCCTCAAGTGCCTGACTGACCGTCAGTTCACCATGCCCTTCGGGGTGCGCACAACTGATTTTGGTTCCCATGACAACCTCCGAACCGTCACAGTAATAGGTCTCAGTGCCGTCAAGTATTCCCTCCTCAATTGCGCTCGCAATGGTGAATGCCTTGAATACGGAACCCGGTTCATATATATTGGACACGCAGAAATTATTCCACACATCATAGAGAGCATCCACAGTCTGCTCATTATCCATCTGTGCAAGCTCCTCCTCCGTGTAATATGCCGAGAGGTCATTCGGATTATTGAGGTCAAATGTAGGATACTGAGCCATCGACAATATCTGTCCGTTATCAGGGGTTACTATCATGACTGCCGTATGCTTAGAACCATAAGTCTCATTGAATTCCCTTATCTTATTCTCTACAATGCGCTGAACATTGCTGTCTATGGTGAGCTCTATGGTATTGCCGTTGACTGCCGGCTTTATCGTTGTCTCAACATCCAAATCCTCTCCGACATACCCATATTCTCTTCCGTTAGTTCCGGTAAGATATGAATTATAATAATTTTCAATGCCGATTACTCCCGTCGACTCTGTTGCATACCCGAGCACCGAAGCCAGCATGGAATCAAAAGGATATGTACGCACATACTCCTCCTCAAGCCACGAAGAATTAATCTTGTTATCCGCCTCTTTTGCTGCCTTGTACTCCTGCACCTCATCATAAGTCATATATCTCTTAATTCTCTTATAGGCACAGTTGTTACCACGCTGGCTCTCAAATATATCAATGAGCTCCTGCCTGTCACATCCTAAATACTGCACAAGCACGTTGAGATTGAGTTCTCTGTCCGTATCATCAAGCCAGTATGAATTCGGGTCAAGAATAAGATTATACACCTTCTCGGAGTAAGCAAGAATCGTACCTGTTCTGTCCGTTATATCCCCTCTTTTTGCCAAGATAGTGGAATTCTTATATTTTAAATTATCGAAAACCTTCTTGGCATACTTATCCTTGCTGGTTTTGCTTATATTAATCATCACACCTGCAAGCAAAAACAAGGCAACCACGACGAAACCGACAACTATAATAAGTTTTATCTTCATCTTCCGTCGTAATTTCCTTGTCTTGATTTTCTTAACAAATGCAAATTGTTTCTTTTCAGAACCGTCATCGTTGGACAATTGCGTTCTTGTATCGTTCATATCAGATTCTACTCCACATCTTTGTACTGGACAACATACTCGCTGTCCTCGTGGTCGTACGTCACTATCTGGCTTTGTGAAGCATAGACCATTCCCAACTCCTCCGTAGCCGTCTTGTAGATATAATCGTAATCTATAGATGAATTGATAGCCATCTCCATATTATCATTCTCCATAGTCACTGTTGAAAGCTCCTTTCTTAAAGAAGCTATCTGCTTTGACTTATGGGATATATCAATATTGAGTGAAATAAAATTCACAAGTGTCAGGAAAATAACGACCATGACCGCAGCCATGACTACCGTAAATGCAAATCCGAAGCTTGCATTCAATCCCTGATTCCTTGCGCCTGTGTTAATCCGAACATGTGTTTGTTTATGTTCATGAGTATATACAGGCTGTTCCGGTTTCTCACGGCGTACCGGTGCAGCCTGGGCATAATTCTCCGGCTTACGGGCAAGGTTATCATTGATGTATACTGTTCTATATGCATTTCTGCCTCTTCTATCTGCCATTTAATCCTCCCGTCTTCTTTCAAAAACTCTGAGCTTTGAGCTCTTAGCTCTCTTGTTGACCTCAAGCTCTTCCTCTGATGGTACAATCGGTTTTCTTGTGATTATCACGCCCTTAGGTACATTTCCGCACACACATACCGGAAAGTTCGGCGGACAAGTACATACATCGACATTCTTTTTGAACCGATTCTTCACAATTCTGTCCTCAAGTGAATGGAACGTAATTATGCTGAGCCTTCCTCCGTCATTGAGAAGCTCTATCATGTCATCTATTGAGTTCTCAAGAACTTCAAGCTCCTTGTTGACTTCGATTCTTATCGCCTGGAATGTCTGCTTTGCCGGATGTCCTCCCGTCACCCTGAACTTCATCGGTATTGCCGCCTTGACTGCCTCAACAAGCTGCCCCGTCGTGGTGATTCGTCCCACTTCATTTCTCATTCTGACAATGTGCTTGGCAATATTCTTCGCAAACTGATCCTCGCCGTAATCTCTTATAATATGGAAAAGCTCATTCTCGCTGTACTCATTTACAACAATCTCCGCCGTCAGGCTCTGTCTGTTATCCATTCTCATATCAAGAGGTGCATCATCGTCCTTATATGTAAATCCACGTTCAGCATCGTCAAGCTGATGTGAGGAGACACCTATATCAAGCAATATGCCGTCAACCCTTGCTATCCCGAGTTCATAAAGAACCGACCTCATATTCACATAATTATTTCTGACTATCGTAACCTTGTCGGCAAAGGGTTCAAGCCTCTTTGCCGCTGCGGCAACAGCCTCCTCGTCCTGGTCAATTCCTATAAGCCTTCCGTGTTCCCCAAGCCTCTCACAGATATGGTATGAATGTCCCGCACCTCCAAGCGTACCGTCAACATAGATTCCGTCAGGCTTGACTGCAAGGCTGTCTATCGTCTCATTAAGCAATACCGGTATGTGTTCAAACTCCATATATAATCTCCTTATATGCTGAATCCAAAGCTCTCCATATTAGATGCAATCTCATCAATGTTATCCTCGTACTCCTTCTGGTCAGCCAAGTATCTGTCCTTATTCCAGATTTCAATTCGCTTGGAGGTACCCGCAAGTACAACCTCCTTGTCAAGCTCAGCATACTCCCGCAGCACTGCCGGAAGAAGTATTCTTCCCTGCTTGTCCACCTCGCACGATGCCGCTCCTGCTAAGAAAAACCTTACGAACTGTCTCGTCCCCTTGTTGGTTATCGGGAGTGTCGCTAACTTCTCCTCAAAATTCTTCCACTCCTCATTCGTGTATACATACAGACACTTATCAGGACTCTTAGTGACAACAAATTCATCGCCGAGCTGCTCGCGGAACTTCGCAGGCATTATCAGTCGTCCCTTAGCGTCAATAGAATGACTGTACTCGCCCATGAACATTGTCATCACCGCCTTCCCTCATATTGTACTTTACTTATGACCAAAAGCAGTCCATATCTACCACTTTCTACCACAAACTACCACTTTTCACCACTTATGATGCCATTTTATACCTTTACCATGCTAAAAGCAAGTACTTTTTACTTTATTAGAATAAATTACCAGTTATTTTCCGTGCGTTTCTGAGTGACAGGAACGAAGTTATTACACACAAAAAGCACCGCAGTACCGGACATAATGTCCGGCACCGCGGTGCTCATGATTCATATATTTTTACCGTTTTCTATGCTTCCTTCTGTTTTTTTATTTTTACACGATTATAGATTACGAAGGCTGATGCCAATATTATAAGTACTATCGAGAGTACCTGCGACGCCGCTATTCCGCCAAGTTCCTTTATGACAAGCTGGTCGGTTCTCAGGCTCTCAATCAGGAATCGTCCTATTCCGTATCCGATAAGATAGATGGCAAAAATTTCTCCATTAAACTTTTTATGCCTCTTATAGATACAGATTCCGATAAATAACAGCAGATTCCACACTCCCTCATACAGAAAGGTCGGATGCACCTGCACATAGCTTACCCCGTCAATTGTGACAAGATGCTCAATCAGTTCCTCGGTAATTCCCTTTGCTTCGGTCACGGGAAGCTGCATCGCAAACAGGCTGTCAGTGTAACCTCCGAACGCTTCTCTGTTAAAAAAATTTCCCCAACGTCCTATTATCTGTCCGATTATAAGTCCTTGCACTGCCGTATCGGCCATGAGCCAAAAATCAAGCTTCTTTACCCTTGTAAAAATAAAAAGTGTCAGTACCGACGCAAGCACGCCTCCGTATATTGCAAGTCCTCCCGCCCTGAAATTGAGTATCTCAAGCGGATGTGCGCTGTAATAGTCCCACTCAAACGCCACATAATATATTCGTGCTCCTATAAGTGCTGCTATAAGGGTGTACAAAGTAAAATCAACATAGTCATCCACCTTCTGCCCGGTCTTTTTCGCTTCCCTGTAAGCAACCAGTGCACCGGTAAGCATTGCAAGTCCTATTATAACACCGTAATAGGCAATCTCAATTCCAAACACCGTGAACGACTTACCGGGATTGAATGTAAGCCCCAGATGTGGAAATCGTATCGTTGTATTCATAAAAACATACCTCCGTCTCGCGGCTTTGCCGCTATCTTTTCTATTATTTCGTGATTTCATCACTCAATAATTTCGCCGTTCGTCAAGAGTGGGCAGGTAGCCACACTGCATTGCTGTTGATGGACTTATTATATCATATTCATAATAATTGCGATTT
>FR895406.1:42192-65648 GCA_000435595.1 Firmicutes bacterium CAG:882 | reverse complement strand
GAGGTCAGGTGTGAGCTATGTCAAATGTAATCGTTAAAGAGAATGAGTCTTTAGATAGTGCATTACGCAGATTCAAGAGAAACTGTGCTAAGGCAGGTATCCAGCAGGAGATTCGCAAGAGAGAGCATTACGAGAAGCCTAGCGTTAAGCGTAAGAAGAAGTCAGAGGCTGCTAGAAAGCGTAAGTTCAACTAATAATTGTATATCCGTTCGAAGATATTATTAAATCAGATATGGCTTTGATGTGTTATCGGATGGTACGACAAGTGTATTTTATGACAGACGTGTTAAGCGTCTGTCATATTTTTTTGCATAAATTCATATATATATGTAAGAATTTGCCGGAGTAAACAGGAGGGAATCAGATGAAAAAAGAGCTGTTAGAGGCCATGTTTATTCC
The DNA here is from genome assembly GCA_000435595.1 of Firmicutes bacterium CAG:882. Classification (GTDB taxonomy): domain Bacteria; phylum Bacillota; class Clostridia; order Lachnospirales; family Lachnospiraceae; genus CAG-882. Next base: position 65,249 of record FR895406.1, on the reverse strand, counting down.
GCGGGATGCGGTGTTTAAGGAATATAATCTTACTACCGTCGGGAGCAGACAGCTTTTTGTGGAGGGTTTTGAAGCTATCAAGGAGTTGAGTCCGGACACGTTAAGACTTCGTGTGAAAGAGGGATTCATCGTTGTTGCAGGGGAGAGACTGCATGTGGAGTATTTTGGCGATGGGGAGATTATGATTAAAGGGAGAATCCATTCGATACAGCTTAAATAGCATTTGGAGATGACAAAATATGGGGATTTTATGGTTTAAGGGCTATACTGTGTTAGAGATAGAATCGCTCTGTGCGGAGCGTTTTTTTAATTTGTGCGCCAACAGAGGAATACGGATTCACAAGCTGTATCCTGACGGGGAAAAGTGTATATTTACCACTTCCATAGACGATTATTATAAGCTGAAACCGATTGTAAAAAAGACCAGACCGCATATAAAAATGAGAGAAAAAAAGGGCTTTCCGTTTATGGTTGGCGGAGTGTTAAAGCGTCAGTTTTTCATAGCGGGAATTATACTGTTTGCGGCGGTAATAATGATACTTGGGCGTTTTGTATGGAATATAAGGCTTGACGGCAACCACATGAACTCGGATGATACATTGTACAGATATTTAAGGGAAAATGGCATAGCATACGGGACGCGTATAAGTGAGATAGATTGTGAGGAGCTTGAGGCACAGATAAGGCGGGATTTTGACAATATAATATGGGTGTCGGCAGCGGTGCATGGGACATCGCTAGATATTGATGTGCGTGAAAATCAGGATGAGACGGATTATGGTAAAGTGACTGAAACCACGCTTACAACACCGTCCGATATTGTCTCATTGTATGATGGCGTTGTGTACGATATAGTGGCAAGAAGCGGAACGCCTGTCGTGAAAAAAGCGGATGCCGTAAAAAAAGGTGATGTGCTTATCAGCGGCAGGGTTGTTACACTTGACGAGGCATACCAGCCCATAAAGGAGAAAAACGTATATGCGGATGGTGATGTCAGGCTTTTGGTTGAGTTTTCATATAATGACATTCTTGACCGCAGATACATAAAAAAAGAATATAGCGGACACAGTTATAAGAGTGTAGACATCAGAATGTTTAATTTTACCATGCCGTTTAATATGTACAATGAAAAATATGAATATAAGGATGTTGTGACAAACAGCAGCAATCTGTGTCTTTATCAGGATTTTTATCTGCCGTTTGGTGCCGATACGACAATACATAAGGAATACACTCTTAAGGAGTCACTTTATACGGATGAGGAGATGGAAAATATTCTGGAGCAGAATTTCACATACTATTTGCAAAAAATAGAGGAAAAGGGTATTCAAATTATAGAAAATAATGTTACAATATCTATTAATGATGAACAAGCGCAGATGTCGGGGTCGGTGTATGTGATTGAGTCCGAATGCGGCAGGGAGGAAATAAGTATTGAGTATAATTGAAAAGGTTGTGGACATACCGGCAGAACACAGCAGTAATATATTCGGAAGCTGTGATGCATATGTAAAGAAGATAGAGAGAACTCTGAAGGTTACAATTATAGCAAGGGACAGCGAGATTAAGCTTGTCGGTGCAGAGGGCGCAGTGACGAGAGCGGCAGCGGTGTTTGCACAGCTTCTCGAGCTTGCCAGACGCGGGAATACAATCACGGAACAGAATGTCGATTATGCAATAAGCCTTGCATTTGAGGATAAGGCAGAGGCTATATCCGAGCTTGATGCCGATGTCATTGCAAGAACGGTGCTCGGCAAGCCTATTAAGCCTAAGACTATCGGACAGAAGGAATATGTTGATGCCATAAAAAAGAGAATGATTGTGTTCGGCGTCGGACCTGCCGGCACGGGTAAGACATATCTTGCGATGGCTATGGCGATAAATGCTTTTAAAAATAATGAGGTGAACAGAATAATCCTCACACGTCCGGCGATAGAGGCAGGTGAGAAGCTGGGATTTCTTCCGGGTGATATGCAGAGCAAGGTTGACCCGTATTTAAGACCTCTGTATGATGCGCTATACCAGATTATGGGAGCTGAGAGTTTCCTTCACAATATGGAGAAGGGGCTGATAGAGGTTGCTCCTCTCGCATATATGAGAGGAAGAACTCTTGACAATGCATTTATCATTCTTGATGAAGCGCAGAACACGACACCTGCACAGATGAAGATGTTTCTCACCAGAATAGGTTTCGGTTCTAAGGTTGTTATCACAGGTGACCTTACACAGAAGGATCTTCCTCATGACCAGGCGAGTGGTCTTGACACCGCGCTTAAGGTTCTTAAAAATGTCAATGAGATTGCCATATGCCGTCTTACAAGCTCGGATGTCGTGCGTCATCCGCTGGTTCAAAAGATTGTAAAGGCATATGATGATTATGAAAACAGAAGAAAACAGTGATTTGGAGGTTTTGAGATGACTATTACGATTGAAGAGGAGACAAATGTTGATTTTGACTTTGATTACAAAAAGGTTATTGAGGATGTTATAAACCAGGCTATGGATTATAAGGCATGTCCTTACGAAGCTGAGGTAAGTGTGACTCTGACAGATAATGAGTCGATACATTCCATAAATAAGCAGTTTAGAAACATTGATAATCCGACAGATGTGCTTTCGTTTCCACTTGTGGACTATGAGGAGGCAGGTGAGTTTGATTTCCTTGAGGAGAGGGATGACTGCTTTAATCCTGAGAGCGGGGAACTGATGCTTGGAGATATTGTCATATCAGTTGAGAAGGTGTATGAGCAGGCTGAGAAGTACGGACACTCACCAAAGAGAGAGCTTGCATTTCTCACAGCCCACAGTATGCTTCATTTGTTCGGATATGACCACATGACACCTGATGAAGCTGCAGTTATGGAAAAAGGGCAGGAGGAAATTCTTGCCAATATAGGAATAACAAGAGATTAAATTAAATGATTTAATGAGGAGATTTTTATGACAGAGAGAGAATCACTTATAAGCAAGGCTAAGGAATATATGAAGAATGCGTATACACCGTATTCTAAGTTCAATGTGGGAGCTGCAATTTTGACGGACGACGGAAGAATTTTCGGGGGCTGTAATATCGAGAATTCATCGTACGGTGCAGCAATATGTGCTGAGAGAACGGCAGCGGTAAAGGCGGTATCTGAAGGAGCTAAGCATTTTAAAGCTATAGCGGTTGTGTGTTCCACCGGAGAGTATGCGTACCCATGCGGAATATGCCGTCAGTTCGTGGGCGAGTTCATGGATAAGGACGGGATGTTGTATTTGGAGGATAAGGAAGAGGGAGAGCTTTCAATTCCGTTCTTTGACTCAATACCATATTTTTTTACAGGTGACAGAATAAAATAGTGATTTTGGGCAGACAATATACAAAAAAGTAGTTTCGCGGAAAGGATGTGCAGAATGCGGAAATTGTATATTATCTGCTTTGTTACTCTTACGACATTATTTATAACCTGTTATTATATAGGATATTGCACTATTGTCAGGGGCAGCCGTGAAGTTGAGTCTGCCAGAGATTATTATGAGGTGAGGCAGGCGGGTGCCGTGGAGGAAGCGGTTGTCAGACGTGACACTGATATTGTGGTTGAGGAATACGATATAAATACTCATACGACGGAAAGTTATACGATTGTACCGTCCATAGATGTATTGGGGCTTAACAGAGCAGCCTATGCAGAAACTCTCAGAAGATATATGGAAGATCCGGAGGATGAGGATGTACAGAGGGGCATAAGTTCTATAAGCCTGCTTGAATTTTCGGCAGAGAGAATTGTCATAAGAAAGAGCTATGACGTGCCGACATACAGCATGACGGAGAACTTCATACTGTATGCGCTTGACGGCCGCGTGGTAGTATATTATGAGGATTTTGTGACAATATATGATTACACGGATATTGATGTCACAGATCTGCCAATTGATTTGCAGAGGGAGATATATGTCGGCATGCAGATAAAAGATTTGGAAGAATTATACGAATTTTTGGAGGACCACACTTCATGAAATATGATGTTGCTGTGATTGGTGCCGGGGCTTCCGGCATGATGGCTGCCATACAGGCGGCAAAGAGCGGCAGAAGCGTCGCGGTGCTGGAGATACTTGCAAGACCGGGAAAAAAGATACTTGTGACCGGTAATGGCAAGTGCAATCTGACTAATTATAAGCTTGATGGAAGCTGCTACCATACGGACAGCGGAAGCACTGAGGATATCATGGGAGTGATAGAACGCTTTGATTCTAAGGCCGTCACTGAATTTTTCCGCGAGGAAGGAATGCTTGTCAGGGACAGGGACGGTTATGTGTACCCATACAGCGAGCAGGCTGCATCAGTGCTTGATTGTCTCAGACAGTGCCTTGTAAGGTACGGTGTGGAGCTTATATGCGGCTGTGAGATAGCTTCAGTTAAAAAGAGCGGGAATGAATTCATCGTTTCAGGCATGATAAGAGATGTCGAAGCAGAGAATAGAAGAGCTGACGCGAAGAAGGACGGAAGCAAAAAGAAGGCAAAGGATAAGGCTTCTGCTAATGATGTGGCAGCGATGAGAAAGTTCTCCTGCATATCGGACAAGCTTATTGTGGCAACAGGCTCGGCAGCAGGGGGCGTGTGCAATCAGGGAATGGAAAGAAAGGGTGTGGAAGCAGCTGAACCTAACTGTGAGTTGGGCTATAATATAGCCCGCGGGTTCGGACACCATATTGTGAAGCTCTTGCCGGCATTGGTATCACTTGTATGCTCGGAAGGTTTTTTTAAGGAGATTTCCGGTGTTCGTGCAAAGGGAAGCGTAAGGCTTATTATAGATGGAGAATGTGCCGCATCCGACCGCGGTGAATTGCAGCTAACGGATAACGGAATATCGGGAATACCGGTGTTTCAGGTGAGCCGCTATGCTGTGGCAGCGTTGGATTCGGGTAAAAAAAGGGTACAGGCAGAGCTGGACTTCATGCTTGAGTACGGCGAGAAGGAGCTCTCAGAATACATAGATAAGTTAAAAAGTGACATGAAGCGCATACACGGAGGCAGCTCATATGACAATGAGGCAGCTCTTACAGAGACACTTACGGGGCTTGTCAACAGGAAGCTTATGGGACTGTTCATAAGATTATCCGGTGGAAGAACTGCTGAGCTTGTAAAGCTGCTTAAGCACTTTACGGTTGAGGTGGTGGATTTTAAGGGAACACAGTCGGCGCAGGTGTGCAGCGGCGGGGTGAGACTTGATGAGATTGATATAGCCAATATGGAGTCGAAGCTGTGCCATGGACTGTATTTCTGCGGAGAGGTGCTTGATGTGGATGGCTGCTGCGGCGGATATAATCTACAATGGGCATGGAGCAGCGGATATGCTGCCGGACAATCATAATCCGCAATCCGGATTTTTCATGCAGAGGGGCGCTTATACTGATGCTGGTTGTACCTGTACTGGTTGTTTTGCTTCTCGGTGATTTTGTTGTATGGTTTATCAGACGGAAAAATAATTCTGTCAATCCAATGTCATAAAGGAAAATATACATAATGTTCAGGAAAATGAGACGTTTTAAGCAGGAAATAAGCCGTTCGGGCGGCAGGGTGTGCTGTCTTGAACTTGAGGTGGAGCATATGACGGGTAAGTTTGTGAATGAGTCATAAAGATATCGGGAATTAACAGAGGATATGGAGGCAACTATGAAAAAAACAACGAAAAATATTTCAATTTCAAAGCCAAAGCAGGGCAGCTTTCTCTACCTGCTTCCTGAGAATATTGATGCAAAAATACTTTATGCCGGACTTGATTTTTTGGATGATAAGCAGCTTGAGGTGTGGACACAGATTAATCTCTTGGAGGTGACAACTGATGAAGGAACCGTGACCTTCGAGGATATGAAGGACAATCTTCGTCAGGAGGATTTTGCCGTACTTGACGGAATCGGGATTAAGAAGGTGTATGCCGTAGACTATTACTTGTCCGATAAGAGTGTGCTTCGTAAGGTCATGGAAACCCTGACCTCGAAATTCGGTGGAAAAATAGGTTCCGACACCGAGGATTTCCAGCCGTTTATCAAGGTAAATGAGCTCTAGGTCGGAAAAAGTGTTGCACATAGCAGAATTTATGTCAGAAAAAATGTATAAAATTCGTAAAATGATAGTTCCGGTAGAGGTTAAGGCGGAAGGAAATCTAAAATCGCAGAGCCTGAAAGCTTTTTGTGATAAATACCATCCTGATGCAGCCGTCAGGATTTCAGCAATGAAGTACATCAATCAGGGCTGGATGGAAAATATTCCGCTGTATGCCGTATGTAATTTATGACAGAAAGGACAATAACTTTGATTAGAATAAACCAGTTAAAAATCTCTCCCGAGGTTTCGCTTGACGTGGTACAGCTTGACTTTGCACTCAAGGGAAAAATCTCAAAGGCTCTGAGACTTAAAGGAGAAAGTTTTTCGTATAAAATCATAAAAAAATCCGTGGATTCAAGGCATAAGCCTGATATTTTCATCGTGTATTCGGTTGATGTAACGGTATATAATGCGGCAGGCAAGACGTTCGATGGTTCCGACGAGGAAAAACTGATAAAAAGTATTAACAATAACAATATTATGTTAAGTAAAACTGTAAAATACACGGAACCGAAGTCTGTAAGGAGCAGGGACGGAATGAGACCTGTCATTGTCGGTTTTGGACCGGCTGGTATGTTCTGCTCGCTCATGCTTGCAAGGGCAGGCTATAGACCGATAGTTATTGAGCGCGGTGAGGCCGTGGAGGACAGAATAAAGTCCGTCAACGATTTCTGGAACGGCGGAAAGCTTAACACAGAGTCGAACGCGCAGTTCGGTGAGGGCGGTGCGGGAACATTCTCAGACGGAAAGCTCAACACACAGGTCAAAGAGGTGTACGGACGTATAAGCAAGGTGCTTGAAATATTTGTGGAGCACGGAGCGGACGATAGCATAGTATACGATGCGAAACCGCATATAGGAACGGACAGGCTTGTGAATATTGTCAGAAGTATCAGAAAAGAGATAGAAAGTCTCGGCGGAGAGGTTCGCTTTAACACGAAGCTTGTTGATATAGATATTGAGGAATGTATGAATACCGATGGCGGCACAGGAAATATAAGTAAGAAGGTTCGAAATGTGACCGTTCAGACATCCGAAAAAAGTGCCGGTGAGTTTGAAAACAAAAGGTCTGAAATAATTCCATGCGGATGCCTTGTTCTTGCAATCGGACACAGCGCAAGGGATACCTTCTACATGCTAAAGGATAAGCTTGCCATGGAGCAGAAAGCTTTTGCGGTAGGACTTAGAATAGAGCATAAGCAGGAGCTCATCAATATTCATGAGTTCGGCGACGGAAAGTACAAGAATTATATGCCTGCAAGCTACAAGCTGACGCACAAGGCATCCAACGGGCGAGGTGTGTATTCCTTCTGCATGTGCCCGGGCGGATATGTGGTGAACGCTTCCTCCGAGGAGGGACGGCTTGCGGTGAACGGTATGAGTTATTCGGGGCGTGACAGCGGGAATGCCAACTCAGCACTCATTGTCACTGTTGACAGAAATGATTTCGGCTCCGACGATGTTCTTGCCGGCATAGAATTCCAGAGAAGACTTGAGAAAAAAGCGTATGAGCTCGGTGGCGGAAAAATTCCGGTTCAGCGCTTCGGAGATTTTAAGGATAATAAGCCTACGGATGATGAGACTCTTGCAGGCAATAGCGTGAAGCCGTGCATAAAGGGAGCATACAAGGCGGATAATCTCAGGGAGCTTTTACCTGACGCGCTGTGCGATGCACTTGTCGAGGGAGTTACAAGCTTTGACAGGCAGATTCACGGCTATGCTGACCCGGACGCCGTTTTTGCAGGAGTTGAGTCAAGAACTTCGTCGCCCGTGCGCATCAGCAGAGATGAAACTTTACAGGCACTTGGAATTAATGGAATATATCCGTGCGGTGAGGGTGCGGGATATGCGGGCGGAATAACATCCGCAGCGGTCGATGGCATTAAGGTATATGAAGCAATAGTGCGTGGCTGATATGTTTTAGAAAACAGGTGCAATTCTTAAAAAAGTATGTTATAATATAATGATTTACATTTTAAGATAAGGAGTACAGCATGGAAAGACGGGATAAAAATAATTACTATCTGGATATTGCAGAGGCGGTTTCACAGCGTGGAACGTGTCTGAGAAAACATTATGGTGCGGTTATTGTCAAGAATGATGAGATTATCTCAACGGGCTATGTGGGTGCTCCAAGAGGCAGAAAGAACTGCTCGGACCTTAATTACTGTATAAGACAGAAGCTTGCAATTCCAAGGGGTGAGCGCTATGAAATGTGCAGAAGTGTTCACGCTGAGGCCAATGCAATTATAAGCGCATCAAGGGAATCAATGCTTGGAAGTACAATATATCTTGTCGGAATTGATATGGAGAAGGGCGGATATGTTGAGAACGGCAACTGCTGTTCCATGTGCAAGAGAATGATACTTAACGCCGGAATTACAACGGTTATAATACGTGATGACAGGGAGAATTTCCGTGTGATTGACACGAAGGACTGGATTGATGAGGACGACAGCCTGTCAGGAGACTTCGGTTACTAAGTTTATATTTGCTCATAAATATGAAAAGGACAATATAATATGGATGCAGTCTTTGAAAAAAAGGAAATAAGAAAGAGGATGAGGGTTCTTCGCGAGAATATGACACGCGAGGATATGTTTTCAAAATCCTCACTCATATTCGAACAGTTGATAACTGTACCGGAGTACAAAAAAGCTGAGAAAATATTTACTTATGTGAGCATGAATAACGAGGTGGACACCATCATGCTCATAGATTACAGCCTGAGCATGGATAAGCGTGTTTTTGTCCCCAAGGTGTTTGGGAAGGATATGTTTTTTTATGAGATAAGTGATATCTCAGAGCTGAGTCCGGGATATTGTGGAATATATGAACCTGACACTGACGGCAAGGAGCCTGATTATTCAAAGACAGGATTTATGTGTATGCCCGGAGTTGCATTTGATAAGGAATACAACCGCATCGGCTATGGCGGAGGATTTTATGACAGATATCTGTCAGGGGAAAATAAGTTCTATAAGGCGGCACTGGCTTATGAGTTTCAGTTCGTTGATCACATCCGGACGGAGCATGTCGATGTGAAACCGGACATGATTGTAACAGAGGATAATATATACAGAAAGCTTGATTATTAGCGGAAGGGATTGGATAATATGGCAGATATACTTGCAATGGGAAAGAACGCACGTCTGGCATCAAGAAAGCTTGCCGGGCTTGGCACTACAAAAAAGAATGATGTTCTCTGTGCGGTTGCTGATGCGGTAAAAGACAATTCAGAATATATTCTTGGGGAGAATCTTAAGGATGTCGAGCAGGGCAGAGCAGATGGCATGAAGAGCGGGCTGCTTGACAGGCTTACTCTTACGAAGGCAAGAATTGACGGCATGGCGGACGGCATACGTCAGGTGGCGGCACTTGATGACCCGATAGGCGAGGTGCTTTCGATGAAAAAAAGACCTAACGGACTGCTTATAGGCAGGAAGAGAGTTCCGTTTGGTGTCATAGCTGTCATATATGAGTCGAGACCTAATGTTACACTTGATACATTCGGACTGTGCTTTAAGGCAGGCAATGCTGTCATATTAAAGGGCGGAAGTGATGCAATCAATTCCAATATTGCCATTGCCTCAGTGATAAGGAAGGCTTTAAGGGAATGTGGGATTGATGAGAATGCAATACAGCTCATCGATTCGACGGACAGAGAGTGTGTGAAGGAGCTTCTCACGATGAATGAGTATGTTGATGTAGTCATTCCACGCGGAGGAAAAGGACTTATACAGTTCGTGGTAAAGAACTCAACAGTGCCTGTTATTGAGACGGGCACGGGAAACTGCCATGTCTTTGTCGATGAGAGCGCTGATTTTGATATGGCAATTAACATAATTGAGAATGCCAAGACGCAGCGAGTCGGAGTGTGCAATGCCTGCGAGTCCCTTGTCGTGCACAAAAATATTGCGGGAGAGTTCATACCGAAGCTTGTACATATGCTAAAGGAGCACAATGTCGAAATCAGAGGGGACGAGTTCTCGTGCCTCATCGATCCGTACATTGTGCCTGCGACAGAGGAGGACTATGCGACGGAATATCTCGACTATATAATTTCCTTAAAGACGGTCGATTCGCTCGATGAAGCGATAGAGCATATAAATTCCAACAATACAGGACATTCAGAGTCGATTGTTACCAACAATTACGAAAATTCACAGAGATTTCTTGATGAGATTGATGCGGCATGTGTGTATGTCAATGCTTCGACAAGATTTACGGACGGCAATGAGTTCGGTTTCGGAGCGGAGATAGGCATAAGCACGCAGAAGCTTCATGCGAGAGGACCTATGGGAATAAATGAACTTACGACCACAAAGTATATAATATACGGTGACGGTCAGATTAGAAAGTAACCAAGAAATAGTTAATGGATAAAGGAGTTTTATGAACAATACAGAATACATCAACAATATTGAGAATATCGAGGACCTGCTTCCAAAGTCAGAGCCTGAGAGACAGCGCGCGTACATGGAGCTTTTAAAGAAGTATTTCGCGGATAAAGCGGAGAAGCTTGGAAGACCGTTAACCATGTGCACTGTAACCTTTGGTTGTCAAATGAACGCTCGCGACTCTGAGAAGCTTTCGGGAATTCTTAAGGAGATTGGCTTTGTTGCGACAGATTCCGAGAACGCTGATTTTGTTATCTACAACACGTGTACGGTCCGAGAGAATGCCAACAATAAGGTATATGGTCATCTCGGTGTGTTAAGCAACTACAAAAAGAAGAATCCTCACATGATGATAGCACTCTGCGGCTGTATGATGCAGGAGCCTCAGGTTGTAGAGAAGCTTAAAGAGTCTTACAGATTTATTGATATAATATTCGGAACGCATAATCTGTACAGACTTGCGGAGCTGATATATAACAGAATCGACACGGGAAGGATGGTTGTCGAGGTCTTAAAGGACAGCAATGAGATTGTCGAGGAGCTTCCGGTTGACAGAAAGTATCCGTTTAAGTCGGGTGTAAACATTATGTTCGGCTGCAACAACTTCTGCAGCTATTGTATCGTGCCTTATGTAAGAGGAAGAGAAAAGAGCAGGGAACCGAAGGACATTATATGTGAGATTGAGAAGCTGGTGGCTGACGGGGTGAAGGAGGTTATGCTTCTTGGACAGAATGTCAACTCATATGGAAAGAACCTGGATAACCCTGTATCTTTTGCTGAGCTTTTAAAGATGGTTGAAGAGATAGATGGTCTTGAGAGAATCCGATTTATGACATCCCATCCTAAGGATTTATCCGATGAACTTATAGATGTCATGGCACATTCGACCAAGATATGCAGGCATTTCCATCTTCCTCTCCAGTCAGGAAGCGACAGACTGTTGAAGATAATGAATCGTCATTATACGAAAGAGAGATACCTTTCGCTTGTCGATAAGTTAAAGACAGCAATGCCGGATATTTCCCTCACAACGGATATCATTGTGGGATTTCCGGGTGAGACGGAGGAGGACTTTCAGGAGACACTTGATGTTGTCAGAAGGTCAGGATACGACAGCGCATATACGTTCATCTACTCTAAGAGAACCGGAACGCCTGCTGCCGCAATGGACGACCAGATTGATGAAGCTGTCGTCAAGGACAGATTTGACAGACTGCTCGCTGCGGTAAATGAGATATCACATGAGCTGTCATACCGGTTCGAGGGACAGGATATGGATGTGCTTGTTGAGGGCATCAATGACCACGACAGCACTCTTATGACAGGACGGATGGGAAACAACATGCTTGTGCATTTTCCGGGAGACGAGTCCTTAATCGGACAGATTGTCAAGGTTCATCTTGATAAGTCAAAGGGCTTTTACTATATGGGAACCTTGTTATAATACAGTTGATTGAATTTGAACAGAAACAGGAGAGACTAAAATGCCAACATTTTCACCTATGATGCAGAAGTACTTAGAGACTAAGGAGCAGTATAAGGATTGTGTACTTTTTTACAGATTAGGAGATTTTTATGAAATGTTCTTTGACGACGCGCTCATGGTGTCAAAGGAACTTGAGCTTACGCTCACAGGTAAGGACTGCGGGCAGGAGGAACGTGCTCCGATGTGCGGAATACCTTACCATGCGGCAGAGACTTATATTAATAAGCTTGTGTCTAACGGGCACAAGGTTGCGATATGCGAGCAGGTCGAGGATCCGAAGCTTGCTAAGGGACTTGTAAAGCGGGAGGTTATACGGGTTGTAACACCGGGTACGAATTTTAATCCATCAGCTCTTGAAGAGGGCAGGAACAATTACATCATGTGTGTTGTATACATGAGTAATATGCTTGGAATCTCGGTGTCGGATATAACTACCGGTGAGTATCTTGTGACCGAGGTGCATTCATCGAGAGAATTGTTTGACGAGATTAACAAGTTTTCACCGTCGGAGCTTATCGTAAATGAAGCATTTATGATGAGCGGAATATCACTTGATGATATCAGGAACAGACTTAACATTACGGTATCTGCACTTGAACCGTATTACTTTGATGATGAGCTTTCAAGGAGACTTCTTCTTGAACATTTTAAGGTTGCAGACATGACGGGACTCGGACTTGCCGATTATTCAATAGGATCCGTGGCAGCAGGGGCACTTTTACAGTATCTTTATGAGACACAGAAGAGCTCACTTCCGCACCTTACTCACATCACGCCTTATGCAGTAGGAAAATATATGATAGTGGACAGTTCAACAAGACGTAATCTTGAGCTGACTGAGACACTGAGGGAGAAGCAGAAGAGAGGCTCACTTCTCTGGGTGCTTGATAAGACAAAGACTGCCATGGGTGCAAGAAAGCTGAGACAGATGATAGAGCAGCCACTTGTGGTGCAGGAGGATATTGTGCATCGTCAGGAGGCTGTGGCATACCTTAAAAATGATGTGATTACAAGGGAAGAGTTAAGAGAATATCTTAATCCGGTGTATGACCTTGAACGTCTTATCGGACGAATCAGCACCAAGTCTGCAAATCCAAGGGATCTTATCGCACTCAAAAGTTCGCTTTCAATGCTTCCGCATATCAAATATCTGATCAGAGAATGTAATGTTGGACTTCTTCATGAGCTCCATGATGATATTGATGAGCTTGAGGATGTATGTGTACTTATTGAAAATTCAATTGTCGATGAACCACCTATAACAATCAAGGACGGAGGGCTTATAAAGGAAGGCTTCAACGAAGAAATCGACAGATTAAGAACAGCTAAGACAGAGGGCAAGAGCTGGCTGGCACAGCTTGAGAACGATGAACGTGAGAGAACCGGAATAAAGAACCTGAGAATTAAATACAATAAGGTATTCGGCTACTACATAGAGGTGCTTAATTCATTCAAAGGTAATGTTCCGGAGAATTATATAAGAAAACAGACGCTCACTAATGCCGAGAGGTATTCGACTCCTAAGTTAAAAGAGCTTGAGGACATAATATTAAATGCCGAAGATAAGCTGTTTTCGCTGGAGTATGATGTGTTTGCTGATGTGAGGGAAAAGATTGCCTCCGAGGTCATAAGAATACAGCAGACCGCGGGTGCCATAGCACAGCTTGACGTGTTTGCCTCGCTTGCTGCAGTTGCAGACCGGAATGATTATGTCTGTCCGAAGATTAACGGCAAGGGAGTTATAGATATCAAGGATGGCAGACATCCTGTTGTCGAGAGAATGATTCCCAATAATATGTTCATTCCGAATGACACATACCTTGACAATAATAAAAAGAGAGTGTCCATCATAACAGGACCTAATATGGCAGGTAAATCAACCTATATGAGGCAGGCTGCACTCATTGTACTCATGGCACAGATAGGTTCGTTTGTACCTGCAAAATCGGCGGATATCGGACTTGTTGACCGCATATTTACGCGTGTGGGAGCTTCTGATGATTTGGCGAGCGGTCAGAGTACCTTTATGGTAGAGATGAACGAGGTTGCAAATATACTCAGGAATGCGACATCGAACAGCCTTCTTGTGCTTGACGAAATCGGACGCGGAACAAGTACCTTTGACGGACTCAGCATAGCATGGTCGGTGGTGGAGCATATAAGCAATCCTAAGCTTCTCGGTGCTAAGACATTGTTTGCAACACATTATCATGAACTCACAGAGCTTGAAGGAACGATTGATTCAGTCAACAACTATTGCATAGCGGTTAAGGAGCAGGGCGATGACATAGTATTTTTGAGAAAGATTGTAGCAGGCGGAGCTGACAAGAGCTACGGCATTCAGGTTGCAAAGCTTGCCGGGGTTCCTGACAGTGTCATAAGCCGTGCTAAGGAGATATTAGCTGACTTGGTGGATGCAGATATATCGGCAAAAGCTAAGGAAATAGCAAAACTTGGAGCAGGAAATACAAAGCCTAAGAAAAAAACCGCAAAACCTGATGATGTTGACCTTGAGCAGATGACATTGTTTGATGCGGTAAAGGATGATGACATTGTCGAGGAGTTAAAGAACATAGACCTGGGCAATCTCACGCCGATAGAGGCGCTTAACACATTGTACCGCCTCCAGAACAAGGTCAAGAACCGCTGGAGTGTATAACAATTTTTAATCGGAAGGAAGAAAAAGATGGCACAGATTAAGGTGTTAGACCAGAGCACAATCAATAAGATAGCGGCCGGTGAGGTTATTGAACGGCCATCGTCGGTCGTGAAGGAGCTTGTTGAGAATGCCATTGATGCCGGCGCATCTGCGATAACTATCGAAATCAAGGACGGAGGATGTTCTTTTATCAGAATAACGGATAATGGAAGCGGAATACCAAAGGATCAGATTCAGCTTGCCTTTCTGCGCCATTCTACAAGTAAAATAAAATCCGTCGAGGATTTACTTACCATATCCTCGCTTGGATTCAGAGGTGAGGCACTATCAAGCATTGCTGCCGTGTCACAGGTTGAACTCATAACAAAGACGGCGGACGGACTCACCGGAAGCCGCTATCTTATTGACGGCGGAAAGGAAAAGTCGCTTGAGGAGATTGGGGCACCGGACGGAACAACATTTCTTGTGAGAAATCTCTTTTACAATACACCTGCAAGGCGGAAGTTTTTAAAGACCGGAACGACAGAGGGTAATTATATCAGTGACCTCATTGAGAAGCTTGCACTTTCTCATCCTGAGATTTCCTTCAGATTTATAAGCGGTGGTCAGAACAAGCTGTATACATCGGGAAACGGAACACTAAAGGACGTTATATACGGCGTATATGGAAGAGACATTACGGCAGGACTTATACCACTTGAATTTTCATGCGATTTGTTCTGCGTTGATGGATTCATAGGCAAGCCTTCGATGAATAGAGGCAACCGTGCACTTGAAAATTATTATATCAACGGAAGATATATAAAGAGCAGCATCATTTCAAAAGCGATTGAGGACGCTTATGCAGGGTATTCAATGCCTAAGAAATATCCGTTTACATCACTGCATTTTCACATTGAGCCGGACATTATTGATGTCAACGTGCATCCGACCAAGATGGAGCTTCGCTTCTCGGAGGGAGAGCGCGTGTACAAGGAATTGTATCAGGCTGTCCATGAGGCGATAATGCGCAGGGACGTAATACCTCAGGTTAAGCTTGACGAGCCGGTTAAAAGACACACCACGGTCACTGATGTGGATATTAGCAGGGAAAAAGTGAAGGAAACAGCCGAAAGCGATGAAAAGGCAGTGAAGATTCCCCCTGTTAAGGAGAATAAGCTTCCCGAGCCTTTTGAGGTGAACAGGATTAAGAATACACAACAGCATGTGTACGCTCCTGCACCGGCAGGCGGGGCAATACTTAGGGAACACAGGACGGAGTATGAGTATAACAGACCTCCGCTTGTGCCAAATACGGGAAAAGACAGTGGAACGGCACAAAAAGAGCCAACGGTTGAAACTGAGATTATCACACATGAGCCGGCTCCCGCAGAGGCACCAAAACAGTTGAGCTTTTTTGATGAGGATAAAAAGCTTTTAGATGAGAAAAACCTTGCTGACCATAAAATTATAGGACAGCTTTTTGATACATACTGGCTGATTGAGTTCAATGATAAGCTGTTCATAATGGATCAGCACGCGGCTCATGAGAAGGTTTTGTATGAGCGTTTTATGAGACGGGCTATGGATGGAAAGCAGGCATCACAGCAGCTTATGCCTCCGCAGATTATTACATTGACGCTCGCTGCAGGACAGGTGTTAAAGGAAAATCTTGATATTATCACGCAGATGGGATTCGAGATAGAGAGCTTTGGCGGAAATGAGTATGCCGTGAGAGCCGTTCCTGTTGAACTCTACGGTGCATCGGGCAAGGATATGGTCATGGAGATAATTGATGATCTTATGGAGAATCCCGGAAGAGTTTCGGGTGAGACGATAAAGAGCAGAATTGCAACGATGGCATGTAAGGCGGCGGTTAAGGGAAACAACCGTCTGCAGCCGGCGGAGGTTAAGGAGCTGGTGAGGGAGCTTCTCACACTTGAAAATCCATATAATTGTCCGCACGGCAGACCTACAATGATTTCAATGTCAAAATATGAGCTCGAGAAAAAATTTAAAAGGATTGTGTAAAGTGGATACTGATAATTCAAAGAAAAAGTTAATAGTACTCACAGGTCCTACGGCTGTCGGAAAGACAGATTTGTCCATACGCCTTGCAAAGGAGGTCGGCGGCGAAATAATAAGTGCCGACTCAATGCAGGTATATAGGAGAATGAATATCGGAACCGCCAAGATAAGACCTGAGGAGATGGATGGTGTAAGGCATCATCTCATCGATATATTAGAACCTGAGGAGAACTTTAATGCGTTCCTTTTTAAGGAATATGCAAAGAAGGCTGCTGATGAGATATGGGAGCGAAATAACATTCCGATTATTGTCGGCGGTACAGGCTTTTATATTCAGACTCTCTTATATGACATTGAATTTGCACAGAATGATGAGAATGACGGAATAAGGGATGAACTTAACAGACTGTATGAGGAAAAAGGTGCAGGCTATATGCATGAGCTGTTGCGGGAAATCGACCCAGATTATGCTGCTGAGGTTCACGAAAATAATGTTAAAAAGGTTATTCGCGCGATAGAGTTTTACAGGCAGACGGGGGGCAGAATGTCGGAGCACAATGCGGTTCAGAGAGAGCGCATATCACCGTATAATTTTGTGTATTTTGTGTTGTCTGATGACAGAAAGCTGCTGTATGACAGAATCGACAGGCGTATTGATAAGATGCTTGAAGAGGGGCTTGTGGACGAGGTGAAGGATCTTCTTGCAGAGGGCTTAAAAAGAGACAGTGTATCAATGCAGGGGTTAGGATATAAGGAAATAGCAGCATATCTTTCGGGAGAGATAAGCTTAGATGAGGCTGTTTATATATTAAAGCGCGACACAAGACATTTTGCGAAGAGACAGCTCACATGGTTCAGACGTGAGAAGGAAGTGGAATTCGTGGAACTTGACAAGCTTAAAAGCCGCGACGCGGCATATGAATATATGCTTGATAAACTTAGAAAAAAGAATATTATTTAACAGAGATATATGGAGGAAAATATGAGTATAACAGAAGAGATATACGGCATGTACCGGGAGATGGGAATATGCAGTGAGGTGCTCGAATATGGTATGCGCGCCGAGAAAAAGCTTGCGGAGCGTTTTGAGAACATAGACAGAATTGCGGAATACAACCAGCTCAAGGTCTTAAATGCTATGCAGAAGAACCATGTCAGTGAATCACATTTCGGAGCAAGCACGGGCTATGGCTATACTGATGCAGGACGTGATACGCTTGAACAGGTGTATGCGGATGTATTTCACACGGAAACCGCACTTGTAAGACCACAGATTACTTGTGGAACACATGCACTTACAATAGCACTTGCAGGCAATTTAAGACCGGGTGACGAGCTTTTATCCCCTGTCGGAAAGCCTTATGACACACTTCAGGGAATAATCGGAATGAGAGAATGTCCGGGTTCGCTTGCGGAGTATGGAATAAGCTACAGACAGGTTGACCTGCTGCCTGACGGCGGCTTTGACTTTGACGGAATTAAAGCTGCAATCAATGGGAAGACAAAGCTTGTGACAATACAGCGTTCTAAGGGCTATGACAGCAGACCGACACTCTCAGTTGAGAGGATAGGAGAGCTTATAAGCTTTATAAAAGGAATAAAGCCTGAGGTTATATGCATGGTTGACAACTGCTATGGAGAGTTTGTTGAGACTATTGAGCCATCCGATGTCGGTGCCGATATGGTTGTCGGTTCACTGATAAAGAATCCGGGCGGCGGACTTGCACCTATAGGTGGCTATATTGCCGGAAAAGAGGAATATGTAAATCAGGCGGCATACCGTCTTACTGCTCCGGGGCTCGGAAAGGAGCTTGGTGCAACACTTGGCGTCAATCAGTCATTTTTCCAGGGTTTCTTCCTTGCACCGACTGTCACGGCAGGTGCATTGAAAGGTGCGGTATATGCGGCTAATCTCTATGAAAATCTCGGATATAAAGTTATCCCTGACGGAAGAGAGGAGCGTTATGATATAATTCAGGCGGTTGAGATGAAGACCGCGGAAGGACTTATCGCATTTTGCGAGGGTATTCAGGCGGCGGCTCCGGTTGACAGCTTTGCAATTCCTGAACCTTGGGATATGCCGGGGTATGATTCTCAGGTTATAATGGCAGCCGGTGCATTTATATCCGGTGCATCGATTGAGCTCAGTGCGGACGGTCCGCTCAGAGAGCCGTACACTGCATTCTTCCAGGGCGGTCTTACATGGAACCATGCACGTTTCGGTATTCTGAAGAGCCTTCAACAGCTTGTTGATAAAGGAATTGTAAAAGTATCGGATTTGTGTTAAATTTGTTAAGGGGATACCGTTTCAACCGAAGACGGAGGTTGGAATGATGAAAAATAGTGTTGATGACAAGGCACAGGGAATGATGCCGTATGAGAAGTGTGAGGCTTATGGTTTTGAAAGTCTGACCGATGAGGAGCTTCTTGCAATTATCATAAGGAGCGGAACTAAGTCAAGCAGCTGCATGGAAACGGCGGCAGGGCTTATAAGACAGACTGAAGGTCAGGGAATTATAGGGCTTCAGAGGCTTTCACTGAGGGAACTCTCGGCATTGCCCGGAATAGGAAGGGTTAAGGCGGTACAGCTTAAGTCTATATGTGAGCTGTCAAGAAGGATGGCGAGGCAGAGAAGAGCACAGCGTCCTAATCTGTGTTCGGCGCAGGCAGTTGTTGATTATCTGATGGAGGATATGAGACATCTTGAACAGGAGCAGCTTAGACTCCTGCTTCTTGATACTAAGTGCACACTCATTCATGAGAAGATAATGAGCATAGGTACAGCCAACAGCACAATAATGCCACCGCGTGAGATATGCCGCGAGGCACTTTTAAAGGACAGTACATGCTTCATTCTGGTACATAATCATCCCACGGGGGATCCGACACCGAGCCGTGAAGATGTTGCATCGACGGCAAGAATAATGAATGCGGCACAATTAATTGGAATTACCTTGATTGACCACATAATTATTGGTGATAATACATATATCAGTATGAAAGACAAAAAATTGATATAACGCATATATGCGTGGAATGGAGGACTGAGATGGCTAAGAGCGTTTTTGGCCTTGATATAGGTACAAGCAATATTAAGATATATTGCAGTGAGAGGGATGATATTCTCAATGAAAAGAATATCATTGCGATTGTAAACAAAAAGAATGTATATGCAGTCGGGGATGAGGCCTTTGAGATGCATGAAAAGGCTCCGGATTCAATTCAGGTTACATTTCCCGTCAAGTACGGTGTGATAGCGGATTTTGCCAATATGCAGGTGCTTGTCACTGAGTTTATTAAAAAGCTGAGCAAAGGCGGCAAGATAATGCCGGCTGACTATTATATTGCTGTACCTACGGATATCACTGAAGTTGAGAAGAGAGCATTCTTAGAGCTGATTCGCGATTCTAAGATAAAGGCAAGAAAGATTATGGTCATCAACAAGCCTGTCGCCGATGCAGTAGGCTCAGGCGTTGATGTAAATGGTGCCAAGGGTGTAATGATAGTGAACATAGGTGCCGACACTACGGAGATTTCAGTGCTGAGTCTTGGCGGTATCGTGTTAAGCCGTGCCGTAAAGTTTGGAGGCAATAAGCTTGATGAACAGATTATAGGTGCTGTCCGCAAGAAGTATAATCTTGTAATAGGTGCTAAG
This sequence comes from Firmicutes bacterium CAG:882, assembly GCA_000435595.1. Taxonomy (GTDB): domain Bacteria; phylum Bacillota; class Clostridia; order Lachnospirales; family Lachnospiraceae; genus CAG-882. Next base: position 44,957 of record FR895406.1, on the reverse strand, counting down.
ACTGCTGAACATATCAAGGTTACTCTCGGAAGCGCACTTCCTATGGAGGAGCAGTTTGTAAGCGTATATGGAAGAGATTTGGTTACCGGGCTTCCTATGTCAAGACAGATTTCATCAACGGTGGTATATGAATGTCTTGTTGATTTCATACATTCCATAGTTGATTCGATAAAAATGATTCTTGAGAGAACTCCACCTGAGCTTGCTTCGGATATAATTGATACGGGAATACATCTCACCGGCGGTTCATCGGGAATACTTCACCTTGCAGAACTCATCAACAACGAGACTGATTTGAATGTAATAATATCGGATGAACCATCGGAGAGCGTTGTGCGTGGAATCAGAACAATAATCGAAGATCCGGAATTTACGGAGATTGCATATATCCCTAAAGAAAAGATATATGATTAAAGAGGAGTTATATGGATAAGAAACCGCAATTACAAGTCTCACAGAAATTTATGCTGACTGTGCTTACAGTGCTGTGCATAGTGTTAATCGGTGTATCATTTTTTACCGATAAGCTTACGGCACCGGTGCAGAATGCACTTTCATATATTATCACGCCTCTGCAGAAGGGAATCAACGGTATGGGACTTTGGCTGACTGACAGGGCGGATTATTTTGCAACGATTGATGAATTAAGACAGGAAAACGAACAGCTTAAGACGGAACTCGATGAGGTGAAGGAGAAGAATCTTGTGCTGATTCAGGATCAGATAGAACTCAACAATCTGCGTGAGCTGTATGCTCTTGACAACAAGATACCGGGATATGAGAAGGTAGCGGCAAGAGTTATAGGAAAGAGTTCAGGTAACTGGTTCTCGACGTTCACCATAGACAAGGGAAGCAAGGATGGAATACTTGTCGACATGAATGTTATATGTGGGAACGGTCTTGTGGGTATTGTGACGGATGTTACGGACAATTCAGCCACCGTCAGAAGTATAATAGATGATAACAGCAATGTAACCGGAATGCTTATAACAAGCTCCGATACCTGTAATATCAGAGGAGATTTGGAGCTTATAGACAGCGGGTATGTTCATCTTGAATATCTTCGTGGTGATGTAAATGTGTCAGACGGAGACATGATTGTTACATCTAACATAAGCAGTAAATATATTGAAGGAATACTTATAGGATACGCAAAGAACGTGTCTGATGATGCGAACAGTCTCACCCAGTCAGGTTATCTTGTGCCTGCTGTGGATTTTGAACACATGACCGAGGTGCTTGTAATTATGCAGCTCAAGCAGTGATGTGATGCTTTAGTTGTGCGTCGGGACAAATATTGGTGGCAGTACTGCAAGCAATGCTTGCAGTATGCAGGGGGTATAAGTTTGAAAATAGAATTTTCAAACTATTTATTGGTGGCAGTACTGCAAGCAAGGCTTGCAGTATGCAGGGGTATAAGTTTAAAAATAAGATTTTAAACTACTTATTGGTGGCAGTACTGCAAGCAAGGCTTGCAGTATGCAAGGGGTATAAAATGAAAAGAGTATTATATTGTGTATTTTCAATCTTAATTACATACATTTTGCAGGTCACTGTATTTTCATATTTTGAGATTGCAGGTATCAGACCTAATCTGCTGCTTATGATTACCTGTATAACAGGTTTTATTATGGGCGGTAAGATTGGGCTTGCGGAAGGCTTTTTCTCAGGTCTTTTGATTGACCTTATGGCAGGCGGTACAGTCGGCTTTACCGCACTTATCTATATGTATGCGGGTGCACTCAACGGTTTCTTTTATAAAGATTATGTCAAAGAAGAACTTTTTCTGCCTATGGCACTTGTGGCGGTAAGCACATTTATGTATGAATTTCTTTATTTTATATTTTATTTCTTACTACAGAATAAGCTGAGGTTATCCTACTATCTGGCAAGGATTATTTTACCTGAGGTAATATACACTGTATTGATGACGCTTTTGGCGTATGTATTTATCTATTTTATTATCCGGAAGGTGGAACAGTCCAAAAAAAGGAGGACACTGATAAGTGCTTAAGGAAGATTTAAAGATAATATGGGACTATATAAAGTCGATTCTGCGTTCCAGACTTCTGCCTCTTATTGTTCTTTCGACGGTTCTTTTTGGCATTCTGATATATCATCTGTTTGATTTACAGATTATTCACGGCGAGGATTATCAGGTTAATTATGCTCAAAAAACTGAAAAGACACTGGTGCTTAACAGTACAAGAGGCAACATATATGACGTCAACGGTGAACTTTTGGCGTACAATGAGCTTGCATACTCGGTCATAATCGAGGACAGTTCAACGGCAATAAAGAATACGCAGCTCAATGAAATAATTGTTGAGATGTACAATATTATAGAAGAGAATGGGGACAGCTATGATATTGACTATTCGATAAGGCTTAATAAATATGGCAGGTATGAGTTTACGAAGTCAGGAAATGCACAGCTTAGATACTTGAGGGATATATACGGTCATAAGTACATCAGTGAATTGACCGATGATGAGCGAAATGCAACACCTGATGATGTGATTAAGCTCCTTAAGAGCAAGAAGTATTATAATATAAGCGACGAGTACAGCAAAAAAGAGGTACTTGAGATTATATATGTAAGAACCAATCTGGCTGCACACGCCTATCAGAGATATATTTCATTTACCGTGGCAGACAATGTGTCAGAGGCGACAATGGCTGCGATACTTGAAAATTCGGACAGGCTTACCGGTGTAACGGTAAAGGATGAGTACATAAGATGTTATAATTACGGCAAATATATT
>FR895406.1:9462-42105 GCA_000435595.1 Firmicutes bacterium CAG:882 | reverse complement strand
CTTCAAAAAGAGGACCCGTCATATCAGTCCAGCGATGTTGTAGGTAAATCCGGTGTTGAGAAGAGCTATGAGCAGATTTTGAACGGAACTAAGGGAAGCAGAACGGTACTCGTTGACAGTTATGGTCGAGTTTTGGATATTGTTGACGAAAAAGAACCGGTCACAGGCTCGGATATATATCTTACAATAGATGTAAAGCTCACACAGAAGATATATGACCTGCTTGAGAGAAGATTATCCGAAATACTTGTTGCGAGAATTGTCAATTCCGATTCCGACCGGGTCGCTTCCGATGAGGGCGATATGGTTGTGATTCCGATAAAGGATGTGTATTTTGCATTGTTTGACAATAATACGTTGTCGATTGATATGCTTTATGAGAATCACGATGCAGGAGCAGCAGCATCCATTTATTCAGCGTTTGCTTCTAAGAGAGAGCAGATTGTTGAAAACATAAGAGGCGAACTTTATGAGCAGTCAACCGTATACGCGTCACTCAGTGAGGAAATGCAGGAGTATGTAAAAAATATCCGAACAATTCTTGTAAGCGGCGGAATTCTTAATACCGATGCGATAAGCTCAACGGATGAACTTTCAACTGCATGGGGCAATGGTGAGATAAGCCTGAGGGATTATTTGTACAATGCTATTGCAAAAGACTGGGTTAATATATATAATTTGGATGTTAAGGATGAATATCCTACGATGGATGAGGTTCTTGATGCAATGTTAAGCTATGCATTTGAGGAGTTAGAGCATGACGATGCTTTTGACAAGCTTATAATGAAATATCTTGTCAAGGGCGGTCAGATATCGGGGCGCGAGGTGTGTCTGCTTCTCATGGAACAGGGACGTGTACCATATACGGCTGATGACTATGCGGCTGTTGCAAACGGTGCATCACCTTATGATTATATCAGGGAGCAGATAAGAGTTCTCAATATAACACCGGCGATGCTTGCACTTGACCCTTGTTCCGGGGCAGTGGTGCTTGAGGATGCACAATCCGGAGGTATTATAGCAATGGTTACATATCCAAGCTATGATATCAATAATTTTTCAGGAACAATAGATTCCGACTACTATGCATCACTTCTTGCGGATAAATCCACGCCGCTTGTAAATCGTGCCACACAGACAAGAATTGCACCCGGTTCCACCTTCAAGATTGCCACGGCGATTGCGGGACTTATGGAGGGAGTTATAACTCCGAATGAGACGATAACGGACACCGGTATTTTTGATAAGGTTAATCCTAACTTAAAGTGCTGGATTTATCCGGGCAACCATGGGGCGATTAACGTCAAGCAGGCAATCGGTGTATCATGTAACTATTTCTTCTGTGAAGTCGGCTACAGATTAAGTACGGAGGCGGATGGAAGCCTCAATGCCGACAAGGGACTCAGCGTATTGAAGCATTACGCGGAGGAACTTGGGCTTGCCACTAAGACGGGAATACAGATTTCCGAGGCAACACCTAATCCATCATCAGTATCGGTAATTGCGTCAACCATAGGACAGGGAAATCACGCATACACGGCTCTCAATCTTGCCAGATATACAGCGACGATAGGAAATGGCGGAACAGTATATAATTCAAGCGTCATAAGCAAAGTGGTTGACAGCAACGGAGACGTAATAGAGCTTTTTACACCGGTCGTTGCCAATGAGGTCGAGTTAGACAGTACGGTATGGGATTCGGTATACGAGGGCGGACGTAACGTTATTATGGGAAGCCCTGTAGGAACGCAGCTTTTTGATAAATATCTTCCGGTAACGGTAGGAGGTAAGTCAGGTACGGCAGAGGAAAATAAAAACAGAGGTTCACATGCCAACTATATCACATGGGCTCCATACAGCAATGCTGATGTTGCCGTGGCTGTAATGATTCCTAACGGATATGCTGCCGTTAATGCGGGAATTATGTCATTCTACGCGTTGTCAGCGTATTATGATTCATATATTCCTTCCAATGTTTATGCAAGCGTGGAAGGCGGTTTAACTATTATAGAGTAAAATTCCTGAAAGGAAGGTTATGGACAGGCTATGGATAATTCGGTAATAATTAAAGGTAATAAGCATGGTATTGTCGTAGTTATGGATGAGAACATTCCGTTTGACGAGCTTAAGGAAGCGTTAGCTGAGAAGTTCCGCTCGGCATCGAAGTTCTTTGACAAGGCGAATATGGCAGTCTCATTCGAGGGAAGGAAAATCTCGGCAAGCGAGGAAAAGGAAATCCTTGATATAATTGCGGCTAATTCAGAACTCAATATTATATGTGTTGTTGATAACGATAAGCTCAGGGATGAATATTACAAAAAGGCTGTTGATACCAAGCTTGAAGAGCTCTCAACACATACAGGGCAGTTTTACAAGGGTACATTAAGAAGCGGTCAGGTATTAGAGTCAGAGAGCAGCATTATTATACTCGGAGATGTCAATCCTGGTGCAAGAGTCATATCGACAGGCAATGTTGTGGTTCTTGGCAGCCTTAAAGGACTTGTGTTTGCAGGGGCAAACGGCAATCAGGATTCATTTGTCGTAGCACTTGAGATGGCACCTATGCAGATAAGGATAGGCGATGTGATTGCAAGAAGCGGCGATGCGGCTCCGCTTAAGCCTGGCAGGAACATTGACCCTAAAATTGCTTTTGTCGATGACAATAATATATACATCGAAAAGCTCGATAAGAATGTCTTGTCAGATATTCGCCTGTAATTTTATAAATATTTAAAAAAATTATTGCTTTTATGCAAAAAAACAATCATAATAATATTATGGTTTTCTTCCATAACGGGAAGAGAAAAAAAGAGCCGCGCAGCGGCGGAATGGAGATATGTATGAGTGAAGTCATTGTTGTCACCAGTGGTAAGGGTGGCGTAGGTAAGACAACTACATCGGCTAATGTCGGTACAGGTCTTGCAAAGCTTAATAAGAAAGTTGTTTTAATTGATACGGATATAGGTCTTCGTAACCTTGATGTTGTTATGGGGCTTGAGAACAGAATAGTATATAATCTCGTAGATGTTGTTGAGGGTAACTGCAGATATAAGCAGGCACTTATTAAGGATAAGAGATATCCTAATCTCTATCTTCTTCCTTCAGCACAGACAAGAGATAAGACAAGCGTATCACCTGAGCAGATGAAGGCACTCATTGATGAACTCAGACAGGAATTCGATTACATAATTCTTGATTGTCCTGCCGGAATAGAGCAGGGCTTCAAGAATGCCATAGCAGGTGCGGACAGAGCACTTGTTGTGACTACTCCTGAGGTTTCCGCAATCCGTGATGCCGACAGAATCATCGGGCTGTTAGAGGCTAACGACCTTAAGAGAAGCGACCTTATTGTCAACCGTATCCGTATGGACATGGTTAAGAAAGGGGATATGATGTCGATTGATGATGTGGTTGATATTCTCTCAATCAACCTTATCGGTGCAGTTCCGGATGATGAGAATATCGTTATCTCGACCAACAACGGTGAACCTTTAGTTGGCAATGATACACTTGCAGGACAGGCTTATATGAACATCTGTAAGAGAATTATGGGTGAGGACATTCCTCTTCTTGATCTCTCAGAGAAGTCAGGCTTTTGGAATAAGCTTAAGTCTATCTTTTCATCAAAATAATATTATAAGGGGAGATGCATTAATGAGCTTATTTGATATGTTCAAGAAGAAATCCTCCGGTGATGTGGCTAAGGACAGACTCAAGCTTCTGCTTGTTTCTGACCGAGCTAATTGTTCTCCGGATATAATGGAGGCAATTAAGAATGACATCATTGCCGTGATTTCAAAATATATGGAAATTGACGCAAGCGGACTGGATATTCAGATTACTCAGACCGAATCAGACGGGGGCAACGGAAGCGTTCCGGCGCTGTATGCCAATATTCCTATTAAGGATATGAAGAATGGACAGAAACCGAACCATTAGACGTAATGAGTTTTTACCATTAGCTAAATTAAAGACATACAAGTTACGAAATTATAATTTCAGACTTCTGATTCTGCTCATAATTATATGCGGACTTGGCATTGCCATTATCGGCAGTGCCAACGACGGGCAGGATTCCAGGGCGGTTATTAAGCAGGCAATAGGAATGATAATCGGATTTGCCGGTATGTTTGTGATATCATTGATTGACTATAGCTGGATTCTGAAATTTTACTGGGGAATATATGCATTTGATATCGGGCTTCTTTTAGCAGTTCTTCTCATAGGTGATTCTCATCACGGAGCTCAGAGATGGATAGACATAGGAACTTCGCTCACAATACAGCCTTCCGAATTTGCAAAGATTTTTGGAATTCTGTTTTTTGCAAAGTTTCTTTCCGTCAACAAAGACAGATTGTCAAAATGGTGGTTTATACTGGTTACGGCAATTTTAGCCGGAATACCGCTTATTCTCATTGAGAAGGAGCCGGATTTGTCAACCACCATACTTATAACGGGACTTACTGTGATAATGATTTTTGCTGCCGGTATAAGCTATAAGAAAATCGGAATAATGCTTGCAGTGTTTGTGCCGATTGCGGCTGCTGCAATAATATATATTCAACAGCCTGAGCAGAAGCTGCTTGATAACTATCAGCTCAACCGTATCAATGCATTTTTATATCCGGATGAATATGATGACCTGCGTTACCAGCAGGACAATTCCGTATTGGCAATCGGTTCGGGAAGACTTTACGGAAAAGGACTTTACAATGACAGTACAGAGTCCATGAAAAACGCCAATTATTTGTCAAATGAGATGGTAAATGACTTTATTTTTGCCATTATAGGCGAGGAGATGGGATTTGTCGGAAGCTGTATCGTGCTGGGAGTTTTTTTTCTTATAATTGTTGAATGTTTTTTAGCTGCGATATTTGCCCCGGATATGATGGGGCGCATGCTGTGTACCGGTATGGCGGTGTTATTGACATTACAGGTATTTATCAATGTTGGTGTAGCGACGGAGTTGTTGCCTAATACAGGAATTCCTCTGCCATTTATAAGCTCGGGATTGAGCTCACTTATATCTCTGTTCGGCGGAATGGGCTTTGTTTTGAACGTAAGCCTTCAGAAAGTCAGACAGTAAATAACGGAGGTAACTATGAATATAGGATTGGTAGCACATGATTCAAAGAAAAAACTGATGCAGAACTTTTGTATTGCATACAGAGGCATATTGAATCGCAATGAACTATATGCCACTGAGACTACGGGAAGGCTTGTTGAGGAGGTTACGAATCTCAATGTACACAAGTTTCTCTCAGGAAGGCTCGGAGGAGGACAGCAGTTGTGCTCGATGATAGAGATGAATCAGATTGATATGATTATTTTCTTGAGGGACCCTGATAACTGCTCACACGAGGATGAGCGTGAGGCATCTAACATGTTCAGGGTATGTGATATGCACAATATACCGTTTGCAACCAATCTGGCCACAGCCGAGCTTATGATTAAAGCACTTGAGCGAGGCGATCTCGATTGGCGTGAAATGTACAAATAAGAGTTAAGCAAAAAGGAAATGTTATAATGACAAAGAAAAAGACAGGATGGCTTCAATGTGTAGTATTTCTCATGGTTGCCGTGTTTACTGCAGGCTGCAGCAAAGAGACCGGTACTACAATGAAGGGGCTCTCCATTGAGAATGATATATCATACAATTATGTTTTAAGTTCCTCACTGTCAATGGCGTCAGGCTTTGCAGCGGATCTTGGTGTATGTACAGTGGACTCTGCTGATACTGAGGAGGGAGTTTTATCTGCCTCGGCTGCTTTGCTTGTTGATATTACATCCGGTGAAGTTGTATATCAGAAAAATCCTCATATGAAGCTCTACCCGGCAAGTACAACCAAGATAATGACAGGTCTTGTTGCACTTGAAAATGCCGACCTTGATAAAGTGGCTTCGATAGACGAGTCAATTAGAATTGATGAAGATAATGTCTGGATATGTGATTTCAGAGTTGGGGATGTGATTACCTTAGAGCAGGCTCTCTATGGTGCCATAGTTAATTCGGGAAATGACGCAGCGATTATTGTTGCAACTACGGTTGCAGGCTCAATTCAGGCATTTGCGGACTTGATGAATGAGAGGGCACTTGAGATAGGTGCCACGAATTCGCATTTTGTTAATCCGCACGGACTGACAAATGAGCAGCATTATACCACTGCTTATGATTTATATTTGATTTTTAATGAGGCAATCAAGAATGATGAGTTCGTAAAAATCGCCTCAACCGTTAAATATTCGACATCTTTCACGCGTAAATCATACACGATTGTTCCGACATGGACTAATGGAAATCAATTTATCAACGGAAGCGTTACTCCTCCTAACGGGATGAAGGTTATATGCGGAAAGACAGGCTACACGGAGGCCGCCGGTTACTGTCTTGTTATACTCAGTGAGTCGCCGTCGAACGGTCATCAGTATATATCGGTTATACTTAATGCACCTTCACGCGACAGTCTCTACAATCAGATGAGCTATCTCTTGGAAAAAGCTTCTTACAGATAGTATATTAATTCAAGCCGCAGGATTTTCCCGCGGCTTGATGTGATTAGTATTCAGGGTCAAGCTTCGTTAAAGCTTGTAATTCTGCCGTATACACTGATAAGGTATAGCCCGCATATTCCGACGACAGCGTAGATTATTCTTGATAATACAGTCAAATTACCAAAAAGGAATGCTACGAGGTCAAATTTGAAGAAACCTATAAGCCCCCAGTTGATTGCGCCTATTATAGCTATGGTCAGTGCAAAATAATCAAAACCTCTGTTATTCATGACAATCCTCCATTCCGCACTTATATATTTTGTTACAGAATTATGGTTTGAAAAATACATGGGTTTTATACAGTTATTTATTAACATTTATGGTTGGAGTTGGAAAATGGCTGCTCATTATAATAACAAAAAAAATAATAATGTCACAAAGCTTCATTATATGCCTCGCTTTAACATCGGCATTCTTCTTTTGGTGGTTGTTTTTGTGTATTTGATTATAAGTGTTGTGCTGTATATGACCAAGGAAAGAGTCCTCACATACGAAGTGAGTGCAGGACAACTCGTGTCCGACAATACTTTTTCCGGAATAATTATACTTGATGAGTCCGTTGAAAATTCATCTGCTGCGGGTTATGTTAAGTATTTTCTCAACGATAATGAACGAGCAGGCGTTGAGACGATAATAGGAATTGTGGATGAAACCGGAACGGTTGCGGCAAGCCTTACGGCAGCATCGGCAGACAGCGGAATAAGCAGTACAGCCATTAACAGTATAGGTCATAAGCTTGTCAATTTCGCAAAAGCCTTTGACAGCCATGATTATTATGAGACATATAATGTCCTTGATAATATTTCAGCTACGGTTAACGGATATAATGCTGAATGTATGGTTGAGAATCTTGAAAATCTTATCGGAGACGGAAATAATTTTGTGCACCAGATAAAACCGGCTAAGTCGACGGTGGTATCCTGCTATGTTGATTCGCTCTGTGGAATAACAGAGGACAGGGTTACGGCTGCTTCATTTGATCAGGAAAACTATTCGATTACCAATCTGAGAAACAGAGAGCTTGTCGGAGTGGGAGATGCATTGTACAGAACAATTAATTCGGATAACTGGAAGATTGTGTTTCCTCTTACTGAGAACCAGGTCAGTCAGTATGCCGAAGTGACCTCGGTGAAGATAAGCTTTCTCTCGCAGGATATTACAACAACAGCCGCTTTTTCGATTCTATATAATGCTGACGGAAGTTACGGAATGATTTCACTCAGCAAATATCTTGTAAATTTTCTTGATTCGAGATATGTGGATTTTGAAATTTCACAGAATACTGCATCCGGTCTTAAAATTCCGATAAGTTCAGTATGTGAGAAAGAATTTTTTACAATCCCGAATGAGTACGGATATATCGGCGGTGACGATGCAAGTACCGGATTTATTCTGCTGACTTATGATACTCAGGGAAACCAGACACGTAAATTCATCGAGGCGACCTACTATGCGGATATTGACGGATATTATTATGTGAATAAGGATATATTCAGTGTCGGTGACTGTATCGTAAAGCCGCCTTCGGAGAATGAGATAAGCTATGATGATCAGAAATATATAATCGGTACCGTTGCAACTCTTAAGGGGGCTTACTGTATCAATAAGGGCTACTGTCAGTTCAGACAAGTATCGATTATTGACAGAAACGATGAGTACTATATAATTGAACGTGGAACAACCTACGGGTTATCGATATATGATTATATAATTCTTAACGCTGATATGGTTACTGAAAATCAGATTATGTATTAGAATGAAATGGAGGTTCTGTCAATATGGATAGTAGTGCTGCACAGATAAATGCGGAAATAAAAAGTAATCTTGAGGCCGTACATGCTGATATTGATGCGGCATGTAAAAGGTCAGGTAGAGATAAATGTGAGGTAAAGCTTATTGCAGTGAGTAAGACAAAGCCGTTTGAGCAGCTTCTTGCCGCGTACAATGCAGGAGAGCGGGTATTTGGTGAGAATAAGGTGCAGGAGATTTGTGCTAAGTATGAACGTATAGATGAGATGCCGGGGGCGGTTTTTCACATGATAGGACATCTTCAGACCAATAAAGTGCGTCAGGTGATAGATAAAGTTGCAATGATACATTCTGTTGATTCGCTGCATTTGGCTGAGACGATAGACAGAGAAGCGGCGAAAGCCGGCATAAGAATGGATATTCTTATAGAAGTCAATGTTGCGGGTGAGGATAGTAAGTTTGGAATTGCCTGTGACGAGACGGAAAAGCTTGTGAGGGAATGTGCTAAGCTTGACAACGTTCATGTGTGCGGACTTATGACCATCGCCCCATTTGTCGAAGATTCCGAGCAAAATCGACAGGTTTTTAAAAATTTAAAGCAATTATGTGTTGACTTAAAAGCAAAAAACATTGATAATACAGATATGGATGTCCTCTCGATGGGTATGACAGGGGATTATCAGGTTGCCATTGAAGAGGGGGCGACCATGATAAGGGTGGGAACCGGAATATTCGGTGCCCGCAACTATAATGTTTAACAGGAGCGATATTACAGTGGCTAACATATTTAAGAATTTATTGAACGGATTGAATCTTGGCGATGATGATTTTGATGATGAGGATGACGGATATAATTGGGACGAGCCGGCGAAGAAGAGCATTGCACGTTCTAAGCGTGAATCCGATGACGATGATGCGGAAGAGGAACTCCCTAAGAGAAAACCGTTTGGTAAGAAAGATGAAAGCTTCGACAACGACGATGATTATGAGCAAAAGCCGGTTAAGCAGCCTAAGAGAAACTATGGTAAGGTAGTGCATATGAAGTCAATTCAGGGAGGGGCAGGAAGAATGGAGCTTCGTGTAATCAGACCTAAGATGTATGATGATTCCAAGGAGATATGTGACACGCTGGCAGGAGGTATGCCGGTTGTTCTCAACTTAGAGGGACTTAACGGGGACTTAGCACAGAAGATTCTGGACTTTACATCAGGAGCAGTGTATGCGATGGATGGAAACCTTCAGAAGGTTACGAGCTACATATTTGTAATTACACCTAGCAGCGTTGACATATCGGGTAATTTTGATGAGATGTTAGACGGAAGCGTTGATTTATCAGGAAGTACCAAGTATGTATTCAGAGACTAATCATGGCGGCTTAGCAAATAAAAATAAAGAGGAACAGATTTTAGCCGGAAGACTGTCCGATTTAGCAGATGCCTGCTATAAGCGGAATATTCCGGTTTTTTCGAGTTTTCTGAATCTCAATGAACAGAATATACTGTATAATATGAAAAAGTCGCTTTCATACGTCTGTGTGAGTACTGATGGCGGTTTTGAATATGCGGAGAGACGCATTGCGGTGTTCCTTCCGTATGAAGGCTGTGAGTATACACTGCCGATTGAAATTCTCAAAATCGAGTCGGACAAAAGATTTGTCGACAGCCTGTCTCACAGGGATTTTTTAGGAGCACTTATGAATCTCGGAATAGAGCGTTCACTTCTTGGGGATATAATAATATCCGACGGTGCGGCTTATGTGATATGTCTTGACAAGATAGCTGATTTTATAGCTGACAATCTTACAAGGGTAAAAAATGATTATGTGAGCTGTAAGAGATACTGCACTCCGGATGAGAATTTTATACCTTCATATAAAGAGGTCATAGGTTCGGTGGCATCACTCAGGCTTGATGCCGTGATAAGCCTTGCATTTAATGAGTCGAGAAGCCACAGCGTAAAATATATTGAGGAGGGTCTTGTATTTGTCAATGGAAGACTTATAACGACGAACGCATATAACCTTAAGGAGGGCGAGATTATCTCCGTCAGGGGCAGAGGACGTTTTAAATATATATGCACAAGAAGCGAGACAAAGAAGGGCAGATATATGGTTGTTCTTAATTTATATGTATAAGCCGTATAGAGATATCTGATAATATAATTTAAGCCGGAGGATAAGGTATGAATCGCAGAGTTGATGTCAAAAAAAATGAAGTACATTGTTATGATATTGTGATAGAACGTGGTTTTGAAGCGATAGTTGACGAACTTGACAAGCTTAACATTAAAGGTATTAAGCTGTGCATTGTCACCGATTCCAACGTGGGACCGATATATGCTGACAAGCTTAAGAGCGTCCTTGAAAAGACAGGAAACAGTATATATGTATTTACAATACCCGCAGGAGAGAAGAACAAGAACCTTAGTGTTGTTGAGACCGTGTATACATATCTTATAGAACAGCATTTTGAGAGAAGGGATATGATTGTTGCACTTGGAGGCGGCGTTGTCGGAGATCTTGCCGGATTTACGGCGGCAACATATCTGCGTGGAATTGACTTTATTCAGGTTCCGACTTCACTTCTGGCACAGGTTGATTCGAGCATAGGCGGTAAGACAGGGGTGGACTTTGCAAAGTATAAGAATATGGTTGGAGCATTTCACATGCCGCGTCTTGTCTACATCAATATCGATACGCTGTCAACATTATCGACGAGACTGTTCAATTCGGGGTTTGGCGAGATTATAAAGCATGGACTTATTAAGAACAGATGCTATTTCGATTATCTTGACACGAATTATGAGCATATCAAGGCTTTAGAGCCGGAGTATATTATTGAGACGGTTTATCAGAGCTGCATTATTAAGGCAGATGTTGTAAATCATGACCCGACTGAAAAAGGCGAAAGAGCACTTTTGAATTTTGGTCACACGCTCGGACACGCGGTTGAGAAGCTTATGAATTTCTCGCTCTATCATGGAGAGTGTGTGGGGCTTGGAATGATATGTGCATCCTATATTTCAAAGGAGCGCGGATATATCTCGGAAGATGATTATGTACTCATCAGGAACATGCTCAAAAAATACGGATTCCCTACAAGAATTGAGGGACTTGATATCTTTTCAATTCTTGAAGTTTCCAAGTCGGACAAGAAGATGGAAAACGGAGTAGTCAAATTCATTCTTCTCAAGAGACTTGGCGAAGCTGCTATCGATAAGACGGTAACATACGATGAAATGACTCAGGCATTGAAGGAGATTCTTTAATATGAACGAAGTAAAGCATAAGTCTTTTTTACAGATGTTAATGGCAATTCCTATTGTGGGAATTCTTATAGGGCTTGACCAGCTTACAAAATATCTGGCATATACAAGCCTGCGCGTGAATGGTCCGATAAACTTAATCAAGGGCGTGTTTTCACTGACATGGACACAGAATTACGGTGCAGCATGGGGAATGCTTGGCGGAAATGTCATACTTGAGATTCTTCCGTTTATCATAGCGGTTCTTGTTGCTGTCGCATATCAGAGAATACCGTTGACTAAACGTATGCTTCCGCTCAATATAGCGGCGCTTATGCTGTTTTCGGGGGCAGTAGGCAACAGAATAGACAGAAGTATATATGGATGTGTTCAGGATTTTCTTTATTTCGAACTTATTGATTTTCCGATATTCAATGTTGCAGATTGTTATATCGTTATTTCATGTATTTTTACAATATTTCTTTTTATTTTTTATTATAAAGATGAGAATGAGCTGAGTGCCGTGTTTTCATTCAGGAAAAAGAAATCGGAATAAAATGATGCAGATGGGAGATTAACCATGAATGACTTTATTTTTGAGTATAATGAGCCGTTCTATGTTGATGTCGATGAAAAAAACAATGGGGAGCGTGTTGACAAATATCTTGCCGACATGCTTTCTTCTTTTTCACGGAGTCAGCTTCAGAAGCTTATAAAGGATGAAAAGGTACAGGTGGCATCGCCGAAAAAGGATGCGGGCATGACAGCTTATAAGCCGGTAAAGGCAAATTACAAGCTTACCGAGGGAGAGACAATTTCACTCATTATACCTGAGCCCGAGGAACTTCGCATAGAGCCTGAGAATATACCGCTTGATATTTTGTACGAGGATGATGACCTTATTGTAGTTAACAAGCCGAAGGGAATGGTTGTGCACCCCGCTCCGGGACATTATACCGGTACACTTGTGAATGCACTGATGTATCACTGCCGTGATAATTTGTCAGGAATAAACGGAGTATTAAGGCCTGGAATTGTACACAGAATTGATATGGATACGACGGGTGCTCTTGTGGTGTGCAAGAATGATTTAGCACATCAAGCATTATCAGAACAGCTCAAGGTTCATTCAATTACAAGACATTATGAGGCAATATGTTACGGTACCTTCAAGGAACTTAACGGAACCGTTGATGCACCGCTTGGAAGAAATCCATCCGACAGAAAGAAAATGGCGATAGTGAGCGACGGAAAGCATGCGGTGACACATTACGAGGTATTGCAGAGCTTTTCTAAGTTCTCTTATATAAGATGTACGCTTGAGACGGGAAGAACACATCAGATAAGAGTTCACATGGCAAGTATCGGGCATCCGCTTCTGGGAGATGAGCTGTACAGCCCTTTCAAATCACCGTATAAGCTTCAGGGTCAGACTCTTCATGCGAGGATATTGGGATTTAACCATCCAAGAACAGGAGAGTATATGGAGTTTGAGGCACCATTGCCTTACTACTTTACCCAATTACTGTGTAAAATAAATTCTTAATAAAATATAAATTTTATATTGAAATACTTAAATAAAAATGTTATCCTAACAATAATAATTTTCTTTCTAAATTATTACAAAACACGAAAAGGTCAAAAGCTATGGTAAGTTCAAAAAAACAATTCAGTCTTACGCGTCAGGAGGCGCAGGATAAGCTGCTTAAGGTGTACAAGTCTTATTACAATATTCACAGATTTGACGGCGGTGAATCGGCAGTCAGAGACGGCGGCCCGGTGAAGGGAAGAACGGATGAAGAGGTAAAGCTTTACATTGAGCAGAAGGATTATCCTCTGATTGCGAGATGTGATTTTTTTGAGCACTCTCAGAAGTATGTTATTTCCCGGAAAGCTGAACTATGGGCTGCAGACAGAGAAGAATTTCTGTATCTGTTCAATGTTCCTGAACTTACAATGGAAATATTTGAAAAGTGTAAGGCTTATGTATGCGAGGACGGCATGGAACGAATCAATGTCGGACCGGGTCATATGTATACATATCTTACGGCGGTCTTTCTGTGTGATTCATGCGATAATAATGTGATTCGTGCAATCAGAAAGACACGCATTTACAAAAGTTTTCATTTTTCGCTCCATGGCTGGATGGATTATCACAATGTTGTGGCTGTCTTTGATAACTCTCTTGTAGACAGTAATTATTCCGGAAAATCTTCAGCGAAATTTATGAAAAAAATATTTTATCACAAAAAGGAAAAGGAGAGTTAAAAATGAATTCATTATTACTTCTCTTAATCTGTATTGCAATCCTTCTTTGCGGTTATATTTTCTACGGAAGATGGCTCTGCAAGCAGTGGGGTGTAGGCGAGGGCAACACTCCGACACCGGCACATGAGTTAGAGGACGGTGTAGATTATGTTCCGGCAAAAGCGCCTGTTCTTATGGGACATCATTTTTCATCTATAGCAGGTGCAGGGCCTATCACAGGACCTATCGGGGCAGCTATTTTCGGCTGGGTACCTGTTGTTCTCTGGGTTTTAGTCGGTGGTATTTTCTTTGGTGGTGTGCATGATTTCGGTGCTCTGTTTGCATCACTCCGCCACAAAGGACAGTCAATCGGTGAGATTATTTCCGTAAATATGGGTAAAAGAGCTAAGAGACTTTTCATTATCTTTGCTTATCTTACCCTCATTCTCGTAGTTGCTGCGTTCGCATCAATTGTTGCCGGTACCTTCGGTACAACCAATGCTGCCGGAGCTGCCGTGAGTGAAGCGGTTAAAGATACCAATGCTTCTGTTGCAATGGTTTCCCTTCTTTTTATCGTGATTGCGATAATATTCGGTTTCCTTGTATACAGACGTAATGTTCCTATGGGTGTTGCCACAATTATCGGTGTGCTCGCCATAGTTGCATGTATGGCAATAGGTATGAACTTCCATCCGATTTATCTTTCATACAAGGCATGGATGATTATTGTAGGCTTCTATATTGCGATTGCTTCCGTAACACCGGTATGGATTCTGCTTCAGCCTCGTGATTACTTAAGTTCATTCCTTCTCTATGCAATGCTTGCAGTTGCACTGGTAGGAGTAGTAATATCACATGCCAACTTAGGTGGTGCTGACGGACTTCAGGCATTTGAAGGATTTGCCATCGATAACGGCAATGGCGTACAGTATATGTTCCCTGTTCTCTTCACAACTGTTGCATGTGGTGCCATTTCAGGATTCCATTCACTTGTATCATCCGGTACAACATCCAAGCAGCTCGACAAGGAGAAGGATGCAAAGCCTATAGCTTACGGCGGAATGCTTCTTGAGTGTGTACTTGCTGTTGTAACCGTATGTGCAATTAACTTTGCTTATAAGTACAATGCAGCTAACCCTGATACAAAGCTTATAGGTGCGACAGGTATTTTTGCAGGTGGTATCGCTAACATGTATGCAGGTCTTGGACCTAAGGCTGTGACAATTTTAAGGACATTACTCACGCTTACATATTCCGCTTTCTGTCTTACATCTCTTGATACTGCAACACGTCTTGCCCGTTTCATGTTCCAGGAGTTCTGGCTTGAGCCGGGACAGACTGCAAAGGATGTAAAGCAGGGCTGGAAGAAGGTTCTTGTTAATCCTTATTTTGCAACAATCCTTACTGTTGTACTCGGAGTTGCTCTTGGTATGACAGGATATTCAAAGATTTGGGGACTTTTCGGTGCAGCCAACCAGCTTCTTGCCGGCATCGGTCTTTTAGCTGTAGCAGCTTGGCTTGCTAATTGTGGAAAGAACAATAAGATGTTCTTAATTCCAATGGCGTTCATGATTGTCGTTACAATCTGTTCATTATGCCTTACAATCAAGAACCAGATTGGCATAATCGCAAAGGGTGGAGCAGACTGGGGACCTTGGGCTCAGGCAATTATCGGATCACTTTTAGTTGTTCTTGCAATTTTCCTTGTAATTGAAGGCTGGGATACTCTGTTTGGAAAAAAGAAAAAAGCTGCTGCAAAGTAAAATGAGCAAGCGATTCATTAATTAAATGATTTTTTTACCGGGCTTGAATCTTGTACATCAGGAAATTCAGGTCCGGTTTTATTTTGTACAAAAAAAGCTGGAAATTATCTGTAAATTGGTGTATAATAATCTTTATCAAATAAAGTTATCTGCAAATTTGCAGATACATTGAAGGGAGCGGTTCATATGAGTAAACCATTAGTTATTACAATAGGACGAGAATACGGCAGTGCAGGTCGAGAGATTGGTCGTAAGCTTGCTGCTGATTTAGGAATTAAGTGTTACGATAAGGAGCTGCTTGCATTAGCATCTAAGGAAAGTGGTATGTGTGAGGAACTTTTTCACAATCATGATGAGAAGCCTACCAACAGCTTTTTGTATTCTCTGGTTATGGATACATATTCCATGGGCTATTCGACATCATCATTCATTGATATGCCGCTTAATCATAAAGTATTTCTTGCACAGTTCGATACCATTAAGAAGTTAGCAGACACTGAGAGCTGTATCATTGTAGGTCGTTGTGCGGACTATGCCCTTGAAGAGCATGACAATACAATCAAGGTATTCATCAAGGCACAGATGGATGCTAAGGTGGCAAGAATTAAGAGACTGTATGGATATACAGACGAGAAGGCAAAGGATTTATGTATAAAGACAGATAAGAAGAGAGCCAACTATTATAATTACTATTCAAGCAAAAAGTGGGGAGACTCTAAGAGTTATGATTTATGTATCGACAGCAGCATTTTAGGAGTAGATGGTACGGTAGAACTTCTTAAACAGTATATCAAGACAAAGCAGGAGTTCGCGGGTGGTACGATTTAACCGAAAGAGCAGGAGCTATGTATTATAAGAAGAGTAAAAGTTTTATAAGAAGTATAAAAAACAATAATAATAACAAGACATATTATGTCCTGATAGTGTTAATGCTGGCAGCAATTGGTATAATTGCTGCTAGTATTATCTTGCGGGGGCATGACAATCGACATGATGCCGGTATAAAAGATGAGCTTATCACAACAACGGAGTATGCGGAGACAGAAAATAATTCCGAGAGCTATGCATCATCAGGGCGGTATGCCATATATATATTGGTCGATAATGGTATTACCGCAGTGTGCAGGATGGATGATTCCGGAAATGTAGATGAGATTATTGATGCGGCGCGGTGTTATATCGGTGATAATGTGAAGGCATACGCGCAGCAACGCAGTGAAACAGTGCTGAGTGGGTTGTCGGTTGTTCCGACTAAGGCTATATGGAAAGAAACGGCAGGGACTGACGACACTGAAGCAGGAAGCTATTATGTTCAATATTATTCTATGATTAATGGAATTGAGTTTCATTCTGCCTTATACTCTGAAAACGGGAATTACAATTCTATTGTAGAACAGTCGTATAATATGATAAGCGGTTATGAAAACAGTGATGAGGGTGGTAATGACACTGACATTGCACAGTCTGCAGATGGTATAACAATGAGTGTAGCAAGTGCATATTGGTTTTATGAGAATGTACCGGGAACCACAGATATATATGTCTGTGAAAGCTTGGAAAAAAGCAGCCTTGGTACTTCCTTAGCTGATAAAAGTGTATCCGCATCCGATATGATTAACAGTGCTTTGTCAGATTCGGCTGACGGTAAATATATGCAGAACGGTATATTGCCACAGATCCCTCATGGTTTCCATTGTGATCCGACAGATGAGGAGGCTAATTATATATTCAGTCCATACAGACTCGGAGCAATCAATAATGTATCGGACAAAAATGTAGAGATGAGACAGATTGCATATTCTTTTATAGATAATGAAAGCCCGTTGGTTCACATCATATTTAATGATGTGACATTGACATCAGAGGACGGCACGGATATTTCAGAATATCTCGTTGCCGGAGCGGATGTAAGCATGTATGTTGATGCACAGATTGCGGCAATGAATGTCAACGGATTTCTTCTTCCTGGAGACTATGTAGTCAGATTCAGCGCGGCTGATATATACGGAACGGTTTTAGAGCGGAGCTGCTATCTTCATGTGGTCGACACAACAGCACCTGTAATTTCATTGAGCCGTGAGATAACGGAAATCAATAGAGCACAGATTGAAAATCCGGATTACATTCGCGATATGGTTACGGTAACAGAATTATGTAAACTAACTGATGAAGGATTGACATACTCACTTACAGAAGATGGAGATAATGTTCATATAACATTTTCTGCTTCGGATGTGTATGGGAATGTCGGAACTTTGGATATAGACTTAAAGAGGGTGGACTGAATATCCACCCTTTTTGTGTTATAGGTTCTGTAATATATGTTATTTATGCCGTATGACAACTGCATCTTTGACACTTTTTTTGCGGTCCTCTTCAAGTTCGGCGTAATGCTTTCTTGTTGTATTGACATCACTGTGACCTAAGACATCCGCCACAAGATATATATCGCCTGTTTCCTTATAAAGGTTGGTTCCGTATGTGCTTCGAAGCTTGTGCGGAGT
Source organism: Firmicutes bacterium CAG:882 (assembly GCA_000435595.1). Lineage (GTDB taxonomy): Bacteria > Bacillota > Clostridia > Lachnospirales > Lachnospiraceae > CAG-882. Next base: position 24,047 of record FR895406.1, on the reverse strand, counting down.
GATATGTTTTCCCGTTACGGTTGAAGCATATTTTTTTACAAGAAGTTCAACGCTTCGTACAGTGATTCGTCTGCGCTGAGAGGAGAGAAAAAGTGCGTTTTTATGGCCTTCCAAAGCATCAATTTCATCGCGTTCTTCCATGTAATCGAGGAGGGCTTGGCGTACTTCCTCGCCGTAATATACAAATGATTCATAACCGCCTTTTCTGACGATTTTAATTCGGTCATTAATATAGTCAACATCCTCAAGATTGATTCCGACACATTCGGATACACGCATTCCGGTTCCAAGCAGAAGGGTAAGTATTGCCATATCACGAACCTTGAGCTTGTCGTGACATTCTGCCTGCTTCTTTGTGAGTCTGTCACCGCTTTCAACAACATTCAGCAGATCATCGACCTCGTCATTATCAAGGCGTATAATCTGTTTTTTGTGAAGCTTTGGCATATCCACCTGCAGAACAGGGTTCTCATCGATGATTCTTTTTTTATGAAAATAATTATACATAGAGCGCAATGCAGAGAGCTTACGCTTTATGGCACGTTCATCATTAGTATACTCATGACCGTTTTTTACATAATATTTGAGATAATCAAGATATTCTTCAATATCCTGTGCATTAAGCTGTGATAATATGTCAATGCCGATATCGTGCATATCAACATCACGGTAAGTACTGTTATTATCCTTGACAAATTCAAAAAATGTTCTCAAATCAATTGCATAGCCAATCTGAGTTCGTGGAGCTGTGGAGTTCTCAATTCCACGAAAATAATCTCTGAGGAATTTAGGGAGTTCATTCTGGAGCTCTCGAAGCTCTAAAGTACATTTGTTGCGTTCCTGTTCATGATAAGATTTTTCTGCCATAATTTAATTGAACCTTTCTATAAAATCAGCCGTGACCGGCAATATGCGGGCACATATTCGTTAAACCTGAGTTTAGCGAATAGTTCTATATTGCCCCACCAACTGTAATTCAGCCTTCCGGGTGGGTTTTATGGCATTATTTAGCAACAAGCCGTCCTTGATACAGACTTCTTTCTACCATGTTTATTGATAAATCTTTCTGAAATTTTTTAACCTTATTAAGTTCGCCATCAGTTATTATTGAGATGCACATTCCGGCTTTCCCATTGCGTCCGCATCGACCGGCGCGGTGTACATATTCGGTAGATTCCTCAGGAAGATTTATATTGATGATTACATCAACATCGTCAAAATGCATGCCTCGTGCAGCATAATCTGATGCTACAACATATTGGAGCCTGCCTGACATAAAATCCTTGACAATATTCTTATTGCGGAACTTATTGCCTTCAGCATGAAGTGCATCAACCTTATAGTTATGGTATTTGAGCTTCTGGGTAATCTCATCAATGTCGTAACGCCTATTTGCAAATATAATGGCCTTTGTGGCGTTAGATGCCTTTATGACCTTACGAACGGTCTCATTCTTGTCACGATGCTGGCATACGACATAATAATGCTTTATTGATTCAGGCGTTGATACAATCCGGCTTGTTGAGAGCTTCATCACCTCAATATCGGTTTTCTCAAGGTTCTTCCGGTACTTTTCACCGTAGGTTGCGGTAAAAAATAACGTCTGAACATCACGGTAAAAACACTTTTTCAGTTCCATGCTGAGCTGGAAGTTATCTTTATCAATTAGTTTATCAGCTTCATCATATATAAGGAATTTGCATTTGTGTGCCGGGAGCTTCTTTAATGCTATGAGTTCCTTAAGTCTTGCAGGGGTTCCGATAACGAACGTAGGCTTAGTCTTAAGCGATTCAGCCATGCGCTGCATGTTAAAATTACCGACTGCAACTACCGCCTTGGCATTAAAGCTTAGGTTATCGGATAATAGCTCTATCTGTCTTGATATCTGGAAAGCCAGTTCCTTGGACGGAACAGCAATGACACATGCAAAGTCATGTGTCTGCTCCGGAGTCAATTTTAACAGGTATTCATATACAGGTATAAGATATGCCAGTGTCTTACCTGTTCCCGTCTTAGCTCCACCCGACACATTGTGTCCTTCTATAATCTGAGGTATACACAGGCTCTGAATTTCAGTGAGCTCAGTAATATTCTGAGCGTTGAGAGCCTTTCTCATTCTATAATCCAGTTGTTGTATTGTAAAATTTTCACTCATAATTGTACCTTTCCATCCATCTATGTATATGCTTCGCACTATCATACAATAAAAATATAGTGAACCTTGTGCAAGCACAGCCCACTGTATTTTTATTGTATGGCACTGCTCTGCTTGCACTCATAATAATTATGGTTTCTCCGTTCTTCGAACTTCCGAAACCATAACATCCATTCGCAATCCATAAGTTCAGCTTCGCTGAACTATTACTTGCTCATGTCTGTTTGACCATCTAATGGATATATCGCTCTGCCTGCAAGCAGTCTCGCGCTATATCCATTGATGGTCTTATTATAGCACATCTTTGGGTTGGTTGACTACAAAAATATTAGGATATATAATAAGCGGTATGTTACCAATTTATATGATGGATATTTATTTTTATAAGGAGAAGCTTAGAGAATGACACTTCAAAGATTGTTAAGTTATACACGCAAGGCGGTTGATGAATATGGTCTTATTGATGAGGGAGATAAAATTGCGGTTGGTATATCAGGTGGAAAGGATAGTCTTACTCTACTCTATGCATTAAGCGAGCTTAGACGGTTTTATCCGAAGAAATTCGAGGTATATGCACTTACCGTGCATCTTGGAATAGATGGAATGGACTTCTCAGAGGTTGCTAAGCTGTGTGAAAAATTGGATGTACCGTATTATATAATTGATACGGAAATCAATGACATTGTATTCAATATAAGAAAGGAAGCCAATCCGTGTGCGCTGTGTGCGAAGCTTAGGAAAGGAGCCTTCAACAATAAGGCACTTAAGCTTGGATGTAATAAGATTGCCTATGCGCATCACAGAGATGATGTGAATGAGACGTTCATGATGTCTCTTATATATGAAGGCAGAATACATACATTCTCACCTATGAGCCATCTTGATAAGACCAAGCTTACATTGATAAGACCGTTGATATTCGCACCTGAGGCTGATATAACCGGCTTCGCAAGAAAATATGAGCTTCCGATTGTGCAAAACCTCTGCCCGGCGGACGGCGTAACCAAGCGTCATGAGACTAAGGAACTGATAAAGGAAATTAACGATGGAGCTCCGGGCTTTCATACAAGGTTATTTTCTGCAATCGCTCATGGAAATCTTGAGGACTGGCCGAAACGCAATGAGCATACTCGTGACAATAATAATGCACCTTAATAGCCTTGACATATATCATCAGTAACCGTGTATACGGAATGCGATGCGTCCGTGGTTGTGTACACGGGGATTATGAGACTGGAACCTGCATATATGGAGTCACTTGTGAGACCGTTAATCTCCTTCACCTCGCGGATATACCGATATATGGAACTGTAGTGCTCGTCGGAATATTCGCAGGCGATGCTCCACAGTGTATCGTCCGGCGATAAGGTTATGCATGTGAAGCCCTTGACTGGGTTATCGGCCTTAGGTGTGCTGCCTGCTCTGACGACATTGGCAAAGATAATTACCGTAAATACTATAATGAGAGCTATGACGACTGAAACAATGCTGAGCTTCTTCATGCGTCTTCTGCGTGCCGCGGCAAGACGGCTCTTGCGCATAATCTCGTTCACTGAAAGTCCACCTTCTACTACTCTGAAGTTACCGGCTGCTGTACTCATAATAATTCCTCCTGTGCTCTACTCCTGATAAAATGTTAAAAGCCTGTATGTGTCAAAATACACCGAACAACTATTCCGAACATATATTCTACAAAGACTATATCATCCGAACGAGTGTTTGTCAATAGAAAAATAGAACATTTATTCGGAACATTTATTTTGAACATTTGTTTGCACTTTCCGGAACTATGTGTTATAATTAAGAAAATTATATTTGACAGACATATAGGCATATGCTGATTTACATAGTTTAGGAGGACATTATTATGGCAAGCGGACGAATTACACCGAAGCAGCAGGAGATACTTGATTTCCTTAAGAAGGAGATACTTACTAAGGGCTATCCACCCGCAGTTCGTGAGATATGTGAGGCGGTTCATCTTAAGTCCACCTCCAGTGTACACTCACATCTTGAGACACTTGAGAAGAATGGATATATAAGAAGAGATCCTACTAAGCCGAGAGCTATTGAGATTATGGATGATTCGTTCAATTATCTCAGAACGGAGACAGAGATTACAAGCATACCTATTATAGGTACGGTTGCGGCCGGACAGCCTCTTCTCGCAGTTGAGAATATTACCGACTACTTCCCTTTCCCGGCACAGCTTCTTCCTAATGAGGAGACATTTATTCTTCGCGTTAAGGGCGAGAGCATGGTTAATATGGGAATATATGACGGAGATTATCTCATAGTTGAGAAGACCGGCACGGCCAAGAATGGCGAGGTTGTGGTTGCACTTGTGGATGACTCCGCTACCGTTAAGAGATTCTATGCTGAGAACGGACATTATCGTTTACAGCCGGAGAATGATTACATGGATCCTATTATTGTTGATCATGTTGAGATTCTCGGTAAGGCAATCCGCCTTATTAGACCGAATATTGTATAATCAATACATAAGAATAAGCCGAAGCATGCCATACGACATGCTTCGGCTTATATGATTTTCAATAGCATTACAGTATTTTGAACGCAGAATAAGCAATCCCCCGCTTCAAGTGTGTAGAGCACTAAGCGGTGGGTAAGGGGGATGCTTATTGTCAGTGGGAGTTAAAAGCTCCCACTGACAGTTCGCAAAGCGACTGCGTTCATGAGCAAGTAGCGAAAGCGGATTGCGAATGTCCGCTTTACCTGGACAGAAGCTCTGCGAGAAGCTCATGCACTGTCGCATGCTTTACTGGATGGTAAGCATATGGTGCGATATCATTCAGCGGTTCTAATACGAACAGTCTGTTGTGCATGTCTATATGAGGTATGCACAAGTCCTCCGTATGCATTACCACATCATCATACAGGAGAATATCCATGTCAAGGGTTCTCGGACCCCAGTGGATTTCGCGCGTTCTATCGTTGCCCTTCTCCACAAGATGCAGATAATCAAGCAGTTGTGATGGCTCCAATGTGGTATCTATACTTACGCAGCAGTTAAGGAAGTTCTGCTGTTCTACGCCGCCGTATGGCTCAGTTTCGTATATTGGCGATATCCTGCTGAGCTTAATGCTTCTGTGGCTTCTGAGGGCATTTAACGCATTCTCAAGGTACGTTTCGCGCTCTCCGATATTAGAACCGAGTGACAGATATACGCGGTGCCAGCCTCTTGTGAGTTCGACCGATACAGTTTCAAGCGGAAGCTTAACAGGAGCCCAAGGCTTTTTCAGCTCGATATGAACCTTTTGCAGGTTCGGAATATCAAGAAGAAGATATTCGGCAAGACGGCTTGCCGCTGTCTCAATGAGTTCATAGGTATCGTTCATTAAGAATGCCGTGATTTTCGCGGCTGCGACACCGTAATCAATCGAAGCATCAAGATTCTCTGAAGTATATTCGGCATGTCCGTGACCGTCTGCATATATAAGCTGTCCGACAGCATCCGTAAAATCCGTATACAGGTCAGCGTTCACCACGAACTTCTGGCCAAGACGATTCTCCTCCTCAAATACACCATGATTTGCAAAAACTTCAAGGTTCTTAATATGTATTATATCCAAAGTTAATTCCTCATTTCTCAATAAATAATGTGGTTTAAAAACAGTGTGTTTTTAATATTGATGATTTATTTGTTAAAGCTCTTACCGATAACGGCTGATGCCATATTGAGTGCCCTGAAATTTTCTTTTACATCATGTACCCTAAAGATTGATGCACCTCTCATGAGACCGATTACACTAGTTGCGACCGTTCCCTCAACACGCTCGTCCTTAGGAAGGTCAAGAGTAAGTCCGACGACGGATTTTCTTGAGGTTCCGAGAAGAACCGGAAAGCCAAGCTCACAGAGCTTGTCAACCGTGTTGATTGCGGTAAGATTCTGCTCTAATGATTTGGCAAAGCCAACACCCGGGTCGAGGATGATTTTATCCTTCTTTATACCGTTATTTAATGCACAGTCGACTATTTTACGGTTGTCATCAAGATAATCGGCAAGAAAATCACCGTATTCCGGGACCGTTCTATTGTGCATGAGACAGCATGGCACATCTGCTGCCGCCAACAGCTTCGCCATAGGTGATGTGAGCACACTGCTGCCAGATGTCTCGCAGTTATACATAAGTCCCCATATATCGTTAATCATGTTTGCACCTGCATCAAGCCCTGCTGCCGCAACTCCCGCCTTGTAGGTGTCAAGCGATACCGGAATATCGAACCGCTCCTTGACTGCTCTTATTATAGGTATGACACGTTCGATTTCCTCATCATCGGAAATCATTACATATCCCGGACGAGTTGACTCACCGCCTATATCGATAAGTGACGCTCCCTCCTTAATCATTTCCTCGGTATGAAAAAGAGCTGCATCGATATTGTTAAAGCTTCCGCCGTCTGAGAATGAATCAGGTGTAACATTAAGTATTCCGCACACATAGGCGCTGTTTTCAAGATCAAAGTTCCTGTTGCCGATATACATATATTTTCCTCCGGGTAAGTTATTTTAAAAGCTCCAAAACACGCAACATTGCCGCATCATTTTCTTCAAAGGCCCCCCTGCATATGTATGTCATCGTGCTGCTGCCCGGCTTTTTCACACCGCGCATTGTCATACACATGTGCTCTGCCTCAATAACGACCATAACGCCCTCAGCGTGGAGATATTCCATTATGGCATCTGCTATCTGTGCTGTAAGGCGTTCCTGAAGCTGTGGACGCTTAGCGTACTCCTCAACGGTTCTTGCAAGCTTGCTTAAGCCTGCTACTCTCCCGCTTGAAATATAAGCAATATGGGCTTTACCGTAAAAAGGAAGCAGATGATGTTCGCACATTGAGTAGAATGTAATGTCTTTTTCAAGTATGAATTGTCCCTCTTTTGCCTCAAAGGTCTTAGACAATATATCTCTTACAATGGAATCGGGATCCTTGACATCTATCCTGTCCTTGTCGATTCCTGAAAAAATCTCCTCATACATACGTGCTATTCTGTCCGGTGTCTCTATAAGTCCCTCGCGGGTTGTGTCCTCGCCCACTCCTTCAAGAATAAGCCGTACCCCTTCTTTTATCTTTTCCTTGTCCATTCGTTGTATGCCTCTCTGATTAAGTTAAGATGTGAAAGCGAGCCAAAGGCAAGCACAGCCACATCACCGTTGTTATATTTTACTGCCCTTTCAACTGCTTCTGTTATATCAGAACAGCTTTCGGCAATATTTTTATGTTCATTTATCCGCATGGCAAGCTCGCCCGCTGCCATCGCGCGAGGGTTGTCAGGTGTTGCTATGGTAAAAATATGGTCAGCCATCGGAAGCATAAGCTTAATTATGCTCTCATAGTCTTTATCGGAAAATACACCCATTATATAGACAAGCTTCCTGCCGTTAAGAACATCCTCGGAAAAGTATTTTTTGACTGATAGGCTTAGCTGCCTTGCGGCAGGCTCATTATGTGCGCCATCAACAAAAAAAGGCGGCTTACTGCCGATAAGAGTTAATCTTCCGAACCATTCTGTACCTTCAATTCCCTCCCTGACATCCGAATAGGATATATTATAGCCCATATCGCTTAGAGCTTCAATACATGCTGTTGCAAGAGCTGAGTTGATAATCTGATAGGTTCCCAAAAGCTTAAGCCTGATGTGTCCTGCTCTTATATGAGTGTATTCCGTGACGGCATCAGACCATGGACATTCGGCGTAATGAATATCTTTTACCTCTGAGGTGTAATCGGATACAATAAGCCTGCTGCCCGTGTCGCTGCATTTATGCCTGAGCACATCCATCGCATCAGCATCCTGAAGCGTAGATATGACAGTAGTTTCAGGCATAATTATTCCAGCCTTAACAGATGTGATATCGTGAAGGGTTCTGCCGAGAATTCCCATATGATCCATTCCGATTGAGGTGAATACACAGCATAAAGGCTTGTCACATACATTCGTTGCGTCCGATTCACCGCCAAGTCCTGTCTCTAACACCACGAAATCCACCTTTTTATTGTAAAAATATAAGAATGCTGCTGCGGTTTCAAGCTCGAATGCCGTAGGAAGTCTTAAGGCTGAGCTTCTCATATCCTCCACGGCTTCGGAGATTGTCTCCATTGTCGAAGCAAAATCCTCTTCTGTTATATACACTCCGTCAATCTGTATGCGCTCAAGATATGCGGTCAAAGTAGGTGAAATATAACGCCCCACCCTGTAGCCTGCATGAGAGAGAATGTTGGATATCATTGCAAGTGTTGAACCCTTGCCGTTGGTGCCGGCTATATGAATGACCTTAAGCTTGTTCTGAGGATTGTCAAGACGTTTCATAAGCTCCCGCATTGTCTCAACACCCATGATGCTACCTGCCTTCTCAGCGTTGCGAATGAGAGCCAATGCGGCTTCATACGTTAATTTCATAATTGGCTGACCTCGATTTCTCTGCCGTCGCGCCAGATGCGCTCAAGGTCGTAAAATAACCTGTCATCCTTTGAAAAAATATGAACAATGACATCAGTGTAATCAAGAAGTATCCATGAAGCAGCGTGGTAGCCCTCAACATTGCGCGGCTCAAGCCCGAGCTTATAAAGCTCTTCCTTTACATTATCTGCAAGTGCCTGAACCTGATTGATATTGCTTCCGCTTACAATCACAAAATAATCGGCAATCACGGACACCTTGCTTATGTCAAGAATCTTGATGTTCTCGCCCTTTTTGTCATCGAGTGCGTTGTATATAATTTGGGTTAGTTCCTTTGAATCCATAAATTACCTCCGGATAATTACTTTTATTAAAACTGATTACATCTTTTCTTTAAGGCTTTCGTAAGCTTTGACTGTTGTGTCATCTATTGTGCCGTTCTTGCTTTTTACATATTCAATAGTGCTCTCGAGTATCTCATAAGTACACTGCTTTATGTCCTTAAATGCGAGTTCGCGGTAGTAAGGAAGTCTCGGAGCCTTATCCCTGTTCGGCTCAATATAGTCAGCCACATATACAATCATGTCCAACAGATTCATATCAGGACAGCCGGTTGTGTGACAGCATATGGCATGACATATCTCGGTGTCGGCAACTCCGTGCCTGTACTCTGCAAAATAGGCACCGACCTTGGCATGTAAAAGGTCAGGCTGTATCCTCTCGGCGTCAGTGACTGCAATGTTATATTTTGAACATTTTTCAAGGAGTCTCTCGCCTGACAGATACTTAGCACAGTCATGTAAAAGTCCCGCCATAAAAGCCTTGTCCATGTCATATCCGTAGCGCATGGCAAGAGCTGCCGAGGTGTACGCCACTCCCAAGGTGTGCTCATATCTTGAAGGTGTGAGTTTTTTTGAAAGGTTCTTTTTAATTAAGGTAATCTGTTCGTTGTCCATTATGTCTTTATCTCCTGATTGTCATATAAATTTACAGCAATTCTTATACACTGTATAAATGATTTTTTATAATGAAATTATATACTTTCTCCGGGAGCATGTACCGCACCGAGGATGGCTTGTCCTTCAGCCTGTCCCTTATATCGCTTGAACTTATCCCTATCTGTGGTGTATCTATAAGGTAAATCGTGGCACCGAAATCCGTTTCAAGGCGCTCCTTTTCTGCGTTAATCCTGTCATCGGAAATGTTATTCCTGTCGGCGCACACAAGCTTGGTGTGAGCACATATAATCTCCGGATGATACCACTTGTGAAAATCCATGAGCGAGTCAGCACCCATAATAAAGTAAAATTCATTCTCAGGATATGCCTCATCAAGCTCCGTCATCGTCATTGCCGAATAGCTTGGTCTGTCCTTCTTCAATTCATAGTCAAAAAGTTCAAATTCGGGATTGCCATCTATAGCAAGCTCAACCATGCGGCGGCGAAGTTCACCGTCAATTACCGGCGCAGCCTTGTGAGGCGGATTGCCCGCAGGCATGAACCATATCTTGTCAAGCTTAAGCCTGATAAGAGTCTGCTGTGCAATTATAAGATGTCCTGTGTGGATGGGATTGAAGGTTCCACCCATGATACCTATACGCGGCATATCAAACCATCCCTCTCTGCAAGCTCTTCATTAAGTACTTTTACTTTAATTCCCCATATTTTTCGTACCATGAGCAGTCGCTTTTTTAATTCGGCTAACGGACCTGCAAGCCAGGCAATATCGTCAGTTTTCTTTATTACCAGAATAAATTCGACGGTTTTTATTCCGGAACCTAAATTCTTATAGATTTGTGAATCCTCTATATGAAATAAATTTTCTTTATTGAATTCGCCAAAAGTCATATCGGATTCCTGTATGGTTTTCTTCATGTTTATTCTACACCGATTTCCTCTCTGTAAAGCTGGCGGAATGTATCCATTATTCCTTACCGTTGCTGATCTTTTGCAATATGTCCAAATACTTCTTTTTTGAAGAGGAATCAACACCTCTTGAAATGTCAATTTTGGCAGCGGCGATAATGTCAATATAGGTGTCGTCAAACTCAACATTCCCCATCTTTACTGCTGAACCTAAGTTCCATGCGTTTGATAAAATTTCTTTTGCCGGAATGAAAACGCTTGTAAGGTCTGACATCTGTTTTTCCTACTCCGTTTTCTCTGACTAAAATATTCAATCCCTTATTGAATGGAATCGTAATATTCTCAAATACCGTAAAGTTTTCTATTTCGATTCTAGTCAATGGCATTATATACTTACCTCACTATCTGATAAAATCTTCTTTTTATTATATTACAAGATTTCTGTTCTATCAATCAAATAATTCTATACTTTGTCCGTTCGCATACAAAAACACCCCCGCACTCACTCGTGCAGGGGTATTATCAGGTAAAATTATATATATTTATACTTCTTCCTATACACAACAAGAAATATGAACGATATTACAAGCGCGACCAGAAATTCTTTTATCATTTTAAGTGCTCTTGCTGCCTTATCACGCTCGACAAAGAAATCCATGTTGTATCTGGTCTGTGCCTCCCATGCTGTCAGTTTCTCGGTGTTGTCGTCAATCCATTCGGTGATAGTGATGCAGGCACCATTGTTTTTACACATCCGGACCAATTTGGAAATATCGTGCGTCGAAGGGACGGTAACACCTGTAAATTCGAGATGGCATTTCAGAACCAGTTCCACCACCTGTTGTAAACTGTATGCCACAGTGTTCATTGTGTACTCGTCTGCCTGTCCGGCTTGATATTCGCGTACGGCAGTTCTGTATAAAGACAAGGCTCTTTTAAAATATCTTATATCACACATACTCAGCCATCCTCCGTTCTATCTTCTATCAAACAACACAATACCGTCTCTGTCTATCGATTTATATATTCCCGATGTTTTGGAAATATTATAAATCAGATCTACATCGGATATGACGTTATCGGGAATTGCAGGTATATTGTTGTAATCCTTTAATTCAACATAAATATCAATATCGCTGTTGGAATGGCATATCATATTAACAGTGCTTCCAAATATTACAAGAAGAAGCACATTTTCATCCTGAATCATGCCGTCGTAAATAAGCTGTATGTCCGACTGCTTTAGCGGATGCGTATATTTGGCAAAAGGATAAGTAACTCCTGCCTTTACAGGTAACTGTGCGTGATTTTCAAAGTCGTTCATAGACAAGCTCCCATTTTGATAATCTAATGCACTTATAATTTTAGTACCGTGAAGAGGCTGAGTCAAGGAAAGAATATTACATTAACTTTTTCAGATACTCCTCCACATTTATATACGTTATCTCGGCACTTTCCGTCGTTGTGTCAGCAAATACTGCGGTTTCTCCACGGTATATAACATATTTTCCGGTAATGTCTCCATAGCGGAATGCCGTCTCAGAACACTTTTTGCGGTCAATAAGATGCTTGTAATGTTCCTTCGCCTGTGTCATGCTGTGCTTTATCTCGTATATTTCAGCGGTTCCGAGTGACGGATTAAAGACGACCATGTCAAATTCACCGGCGGCGAATTGCAGCTTGAAAACCTCACAGTCCTTTCGTCTAAGCTTGGTTTCGAGAAGGACAATGTCCTCCAACATCCGCCTTTTTACCTCGTCAAGGATGCGCTCGGTCACTCGGCTGCGCTCCGGCAAGGACAGCTTTCTGAACTTTTCGTCCTGCATGAGAGATTTAATCAGGGCTTCCGCCTGCGAATATCTTATGCCGGCTGTGAGAACACGGTTCGGAACTCTCTTTTGTTGTAATCGGTCATCCATCTTGTTTCAATATCGATCGTCAGGTCAAGCAAATCGAGATATTCATTTATTTCGATGCGGTGCTCGTCGTGAACATCTATGAGCTGCTCATGCTTATCCTTAATTTCCAACAAGGTTTTGAGTGTGGCGTTCACGGCTGTTATATCAATATTGTCAAGAATATCGCTGGGATTCTCGCGGTCCTTCCGCAGATTCTTTGCCGATATGCTTAAATCGTTCGATTTAAAGTCCTTGGTGAGAACCTCAAGTGTGAAGCGGTGATTTATGTCCTCGACAATTCTGTTGATTGCGTTTGTGAGCTCGTTCTTTTCGTACAGCTCACGCAGTGAACGGAAATGTCCTTCATTCTGATAGTTTTTGAGTGAACGCTGAATGTTGCACGCGATGGCACTGTCAATGTACTCATCGGTGCCCTTTTTGTGGCAAAAATATAAGTCATGGTAAACATCTCCTCAAAAATATTATTCCCTCGTATGTAATATTTTAACTTTTTAACTTCGTATGTAAAGTTAAAAGTCAAAATTTGCAATAAGTTTACACAAAAAAAGAATGTGCATTGGCACATCCTTTTTGCAATCTCCACTGCTTTTCCTGTGTAATCAGTGCAGCCCCATAATCTGTTAGTTCAGGAATATAACATTCCTAAATATAGTATATGATATTTTTACCTCGGCAATTCAATCTTGCGGTTCTTCTTATCAGGTGCCTGCTTGTAGAGCACAATCTTCTTTCCGATAACCTGTACAACCTCAGAGTGTGTGCGCTCAGAAATAATCTGCGCAATCTCGTTAGGGTCATCAAGGCAGTTCTTTAAGACGCTTATCTTGATGAGCTCTCTCTTGTTGAGAGCCTCGTTTAACGCTTCGGTAAGTTCAGGCGTAAGGGATGACTTGCCAATCTGGAAGATAGGCTCCGTCGTCATTGCAATGCCTTTTAAATAAGCTCGCTGCTTAGTTGTCATCATATCCGGTATATCCTTTCTCTAAAAATGGTATAAAAATTTCTCAACGTCCGTGTAACTTAGAAGTAGAAATCAAACTCCATATATTCACCGAGGCGCACCGTATCGCCCTCCTCGATTCCCATGGCTGTGAGCTGGTCGATGATGCCGTTCTCCTTTAAGAAACGCTGGAAGAATGCAAAGCCCTTCTCGTCATCGAGGTTGGTGTAACCGAGCATACGGTCAATCTTCTCGCCTTCAACCACATATACATGATTGGTTTCCTTGTATACGTTGAGGGAAGCTTCCTTGTCGTACATCTCCTCAGGGAAATACTCGCGCTCGAATACCACAGGCTCCCTGTCGAGGCTGTCAAGCATCTTCTTAACCTTGTATAAGAGCTCTTTTACGCCTTTTCCGGTTACAGCCGATATAGGATATACCTCGATGCCCTGAGGCTCGAATTCGTCCTTGAGACGCTTTATCGGGTCTTCTGAGCCGTCACCTGTGTAGATTGCATCAATCTTGTTGGCTGCTATGATCTGCGGACGCTTTAAAAGCTCGGGATTGTATGCTTCAAGCTCGGCATTTATTGTCTTGATATCCTCCACCGGATCACGTCCCTCGGTTCCGGCAGCATCCACGATATGGATGATAACCTTGGTTCTCTCTATGTGGCGCAAAAACTCGTGTCCAAGACCGATGCCTTCCGATGCGCCCTCGATAAGCCCCGGAATATCAGCTATCACAAATCCGTCAGTTCCCTCAAGGTCTACTACGCCGAGGTTAGGATTGAGAGTTGTGAAATGATAGTTGGCTATTTTGGGTTTCGCGTTGGAAACGCGGGAAAGGAATGTAGACTTTCCTACATTCGGGAAGCCCACAAGACCTACATCTGCAATAACCTTGAGCTCAAGACGGACGGTAAGCTCCTTGGCTTCCTGTCCCGGCTGTGCGTACTTTGGAACCTGCATGGTAGGTGTTGCATACCACTTGTTTCCCCTGCCGCCTCTGCCGCCTTTTAAGATGATTTCACGGTCGTTGCCGTTGCTCATATCGGCGATGACCTTGCCTGATACGTCGTCGTATATGACCGTGCCTTCGGGAACCTTGATGATGAGGTCTTCGCCGTCCTTGCCGTGACAGAGTGCCTTACCGCCCTCCGCACCGCTCTCAGCCACATACTTCCTTATATGTCTAAACTCATTCAGAGTATTGAGTCCTCTGTCAACTTCGAAAATAATATCGCCGCCTCTGCCGCCGTCTCCGCCGTCAGGACCGC
>FR895406.1:959-9397 GCA_000435595.1 Firmicutes bacterium CAG:882 | reverse complement strand
CATGACCGTCGCCGCCCTTACCTGATTTAATAAATATAGTCGCTCTGTCTGCGAACATAAAAAACACCTCTTCCTCTGCTATCTGTCCTGCACAAAAGCATTTGTCCGGCTTTACATGGCAATAACTTTTGGCAAAATAAAACATCTGTCTTTGAAGAAAAAAGGCTTCAAACCACAATGATTTGAAGCCTAAAGTTACTAGTTGTTTGACTCAACCGGGTATACAGAAACCTGCTTTTTGTCTCTGCCCTTTCTCTCAAACTTAACAACACCGTCAACAAGAGCGAATAATGTGTCATCACCGCCGATGCCTACGTTGTTGCCCGGATGAATTTTGGTACCACGCTGTCTGTAGAGAATGTTACCTGCTAATACGAACTGTCCGTCAGCTCTCTTAGCACCTAATCTCTTAGACTCGGAATCTCTTCCGTTCTTTGTAGAACCAACACCCTTTTTATGAGCGAAAAACTGAAGGTTCATTCTTAACATGCTTACACCTCCTCGAATGTAATCGATAAATACTTCTTATTTTCTTTCATAATGTTGGAAATTCCTAACACGAAGGAATTTAGCAAAAGCTGTGAATCCCTGCCGTATCCCGGTTCCAACGAAAATGTAATCACGGCATTCTTCTCATCCTGCGTCCCCGAAAAATCATCCTCGGTGAACTTCTCGATGGAATTGATGGTGTTCAACACCAGTGCCGAAACCGCCGCACAGACTATATCTCTTCCGGCTCGCGCAAATCCCGCATGGTCTTCACAGCGAAAGCCTGTAATATCGCCTGTATTATTCTTATAGACTGTTACCTTAGTCATTGGATAATCCTAATTAAGCGTTGATCTTCTCAATCTTAACCTTAGTGAATAACTGTCTGTGACCGTTCTTCTTGTGGTATCCGGTCTTTCTCTTGTACTTGTAAACGATAACCTTCTTGTCCTTGCCCTCAGCGACAACGCTTGCTGTAACTGTAGCACCGGCAACTGTCGGATTACCAACCTTAACATCAGCATCATTTACTAAGAGTACCTGATCGAATGTAACTGTCTCGCCGACTGCATTGCCGAGCTTCTCAACCTTGATTACATCGCCTTCAGATACCTTGTACTGCTTTCCACCTGTTGCAATAATTGCGTACATTAGTGTTCCTCCTATATCATTACTCGCCAGTTATGGTGCGTTCGGACAAAATCCGGACAGACTTATAACCTCACTGTGCGGCACACTTGATTATCATAATATCAGGATGACATTTTGTCAATAGTTATTTTGAATATTTTTAAATATTTTTGTGATGGCTTCATCTGCATTACTGCAGCTCCATGAGCATGAGTGAGAATCTGTCCTGAAGTACGGCTGCCGTCTGTTCCGGTGTCTGAACACCATCTAACATTCCGGATATCTCCTCCCAGAATATCTCCTCCATAGGCGTTGTCGAGCCTATGATTATTTCGATATTGTCGAGAATATCCAATACGGTGTCAACCTCCTCGTCGGTGAGTGCGCGGTATGCAAGCTGAATAGGATTGTTTCCCTGCTCAGCCATGTAAACTACATCCTCCACGGGATTGCCGTCTGAATCGGTCACATAATTATAACTGCTGTCTCTTTTATACTGTTTTTCCTGAGAGTCTGCAAGCATTTTTTGGATATTCGGTATGTATACGGGATATCCGGCCGTTGATTCATTCGTGTAGCGCAGAGCGAATTGAATGAATTCCCAGGCTCCCTCTTTATTTTTGCTGTTGACACTGATTCCGTAGCTCTCCGAGGAAAGTGCCGCGTATGCAGGCTCTGTCACTGCTTTATTCACCGGGAATCCCAAGAATGTGATTTCCTGACCGCACATGGCTTGTTCCTGAAGCATCAGGTCCTTGCAGCCTGTAATGTAGTTTAATGACAGATAAACACGGTCATTTTTCCAGTAATTTGACTCCGCGTCGTCATTGATGAATTTATCCGGATCATATTCGTTGACGGCTTTTAAAAGACGGATAAATTCGGGCGAATCAAAATGTGCCTCTCCGTTTGCAAAATCTATGATTTTGTCCCTCTGACCGCACCAGTATATCTCAATCATATCGCCCTTTACACCGATTGAATTTAAGACATTATGACATATAAGGCGGTCATTGTTCTCTATAAGTGTTATGTAATCGTCCACGGTCCATTCGGTGTAATCGGAAAAATAATCACCGCCGATGAGCGCGAGCGGGAAGAAACGGACAGGCATTGACACAAGCTTTCCGTTGCAGGTGCTCGCGTCCAGCATGCTTGATAAAAGGTCGTCCTTCTTTATCCGGCTGTCAGGAGAACCAAGAAAAACATTCAAATCTTCAAGATAGTCCTTATCTGCATACACGGAGACATCCGCCCTGCCTGTATCTATAATGTCAGGTCCGCTCTTTGAGGCGAGCTGTGTCATGAAGGTTGAGGAATCATCATATACATCGAGTTCCACCTCATACATGCCATTGGCCTTGTTAAAGGTTCTGACCATATCCTCAAGCGAGGTGGAATTGTGGGTTACGGCAAGCCTGAGCTTAATCTTCTCCTCCGACATCAGGGTGTCCGACTCATGAAAACAATACAATGATAGAGAATTGTTTCCGAACTTTACGGCAACAATATCCTTGTCTCCGGTCATACGGACTCTGTCAAAAAGACCGTTGCCTATTCCTACGCGCTCATACTCAAGCTTCGGTGTCATTGCCCTGTCTGCAATGCTGTAGGTGTATATTCCGTCCTGAGTCCACAGTGAGGTGCTGTCTGTATAGCCATCAATATAGGTATTTTTGTCAAAGGTACACACCTCACTTACGTTATCGCTCTCGTCACCGTCTGCCGTAAAATCAAAGCATACGAGCTTTTTCTCACCCGGATTCATCCAGTAGGCTCTGCCCTGCCCGTCACTTATTATATTTTTAATCTGATAATCGACTGACAGACATTTTACGTCAGAATTGTTTTCATTAAAAAAATATATTGTGCTGTCACTGCCCTTTAATGAGAATGCCTGACAATAGTAAGGATTTCCATCGACATCAAATACATATCGGCTGTTGGCACTTGTGCTGAAGCCGCGCTCCTCCAAAACGGCATAAGCATGTTCGGCTGCTTCTGTTATATCGTGAACCGCAGCGTTAAGATTACCGTCTAAAAACACTGCACTTCGATTGATAATCTTTCCGTCGGCATCCTTTTTATAAGTAAATACAACAACGCCGTCGCCATACGCCGCAATCGTCGAAATTTCGGAATCCTGTATGTTTGAAAGGTCAATATCCTGAGCTATATCATTCAGCTTTTCGGGCATCTCCTCAGTCATTCCTATATAAAGCTTTCCAGCATCATCAAGGGCAAAGAGCTGCTCGTAGGAGATGTAGTGCAATCGTGAATCACCGATTATAAACGGGACATTATCAGATATTTTATCCGGATTCTCAGCCGATATATCACGCCACGTTACATAGAACAAACCGCTGCCTGACAGACACCAATCCCAGTTGTAGAGAATATTTTCCTTCTCATCGAACTGCCCGCTTCTGACGGAGGCATAATATAGATACTGCTCCCCCGAATCGTCGAATATATTCTGCGCGCCGTCTGAATCACCGATAGTGACATTGCTATTTACACCACCGCCACCCGTATTCGCGTCATTATTGCCGTTGTCTGCATTTTCTCCCCTGCTGCACGCTGAGCACAGAGCCGCAACCATACAGAGCAGGCACAAAAAGCCTTTTATTTTTCTGTTCATAAGTGGTATCCCCCTTTAATTGGAATTCAGATGTCCGTCCCCGATAGTGATTATCCTGTCCGCACAGTCAGCCATCTGCATATCATGAGTCACCATTATTATGCAGGTTCCGAAAAGCTTTGACGTGCGGCGCAGGAGCTTGGCTGCCTCGGCGGCGGAAGCTGCATCGAGATTTCCCGTTGGCTCATCGGCAAATATTATCTTGGGCTTTGCGACGAATGCCCTCGCGATTGCGACCTTCTGCTGTTCTCCGCCCGAGAGCTCGCTTGGAAGCTTGTCCTTGGCTCCGAGAATGTGAAGCTGCTCCATCAGGGCATCAATCTCCTCCGCATCGGGAGTGACATTGTCTAAAACCAACGGCAGAACGATATTTTCGCAGGCGGTGAGATCCTCAAAGAGATTGTAGTTCTGATATATGAAGCCTATCCTGCGCCGCCTTAGAAGTGCCGTCTCATTTCTTTTGAGCTTATGAATGTTGACACCGTCTAATATGACCTCGCCCGTGTCGGGCTTTTCTATGCCGGACAGACATTTCAGAAGGGTTGATTTTCCCGAGCCGCTCCTTCCCGTCACGGCGACGAACTCGCCCTCGGCTGCCTTAAAATTAACCCCCGTGAGTGCAGGCGTCTTTACAAGCGTGCCGTAGGACTTTGATATATTATTTGCGGTTATTATCTCTTTCATTGTATACCCCCATTCCCGAAATAATTATATATACGATAATGACTGCTGACGTGATGCCGAGCACGGCAAATACCTCACTCGGTGTGAACGGACGCGCGCCGACTATGTCCTCGGCGTGTTTTTTGGAGCCGTCCGACACGGAGACGAAATAGGCGTAGGCGGCTGATATTAATAAGCCCGGAAGCACGCATAGGGATTCATTTATCGAAGCCTTGAGATTCCTTTTGGCAAAGAAGCTTTTGTCGGCTCCAAGGAGAATATAGCGTTCAGTTTTACTCTTGTCCGCCATTTTAAGCAACAGAATCATGTTCTGCTTTATCACAATGTACATGACACAGAAAATGATGAGCAGAACGCTGTACATAAAATTGCTTTGGCGGTATCTGCTGTATGCAGTCTCCGCTTTGTCGCTGTCGTTATCCATGGAGGACAATCCTCCCACATAGGTCTCGCCGTTTAAATATATGAACTGTGCCGGATTGTTTTTCTTGTAGTTTTCGTAAAAATTGACCGCCTCATCGAGCTGCGCCATGTAATTGACCGAATGGTCATATTCTATCCCTATGGTATTGTACTGCATTTTATACGAGCTCCGATTTCCGTCCGTGGCTGCCAGCCTTTCTGCAAAGGCTTTTGAGGCGATAACGTGGTATGCGGTGCCGTCGTGAGGCATAAAACCGCCGTTTTCCGCCACGTCGTCAAGGGAATATATGCCTGCAAGCTGTGAAAAGCTGATCGGGAGGCGGAGCACATCGGCGTATGAAAGCTTTGCACCAACAGTGGCAGTCAGGCTCCCTGCATAGCAGTCAAAGTACAGTGTATCTCCGCTCTTTATGGTCACCTCCTCGGGAATATTCAATAGAAAGACCTCATCCGAATCCGTCTCGGAAGGGATGGAATAGTTGTTGAGGCAGTAATTTGCGTAAGTGTATCCGTCGCAGAATACGACGCAGTCGCCGTTTTTAAAGGCTTCGGCATCAATTTTTATTCCGAGCCTGCCTAGAAGCTCAATCAGGTAATCATCATCGTCGACAATGATAATCTGTTCATTGTCATAATAGTTTTCATCAACAATATCATCGGGTATGTACATATCAATGCTGTAGGTGATGCCGCTTATGCCCAGTCTGTAGTTGTACCACATGTAGGTGTAAAGCCTTGCCAGCCTGTTAAACGTGGCATTATCCATGTTATCCCATGAATATGTGTGCATCTGGTCTATCGACAGTTTATTCACCTTTTTTATTGCCGACTGCGAGGATACCAGCTCATCAATAAATTCATCGCCGATGCCCGAATAAATTGAACTGTTATCCGTGTAAACAATATAATTTTTTGTGTCCTGTGAGTCAGCTCTCGGAACAAGGGCTCTGTACATTGAAAACACGAGGTCATTGCGCTGTGTGTTTTTATACTCAATATATACCTCATATATATTTACGGCGCAGAGCATGATAATCGCACTCATGATGCCCGTAAATACATAATTTATGACTGCCCTTCCGTTTCTTATACGCTTGAAATGCTTTCTTGCGCTGCCTGTCCGTGCCGAGGTTACGGCCACGGGAAAAACGGCGGCAGATGATGACAAAACGCATACAATGAGCATTTTTAAGATGGTGCCCGGCTTAAAAATATAGAAAAATTCGATTCCGATGACCAAGGATGCCACGTAGAGAATTATTCCCGTGGAAGCAACGGCGATAAGGATTCCGGCAAGCTGTCCGATTATACATACGAGAAAATTTTCGACAAAAATACACAGCCTCACCTGATGCTTTGTCGCCCCAATACCGTACAGACGGGCGTAATCGGGCTTTCTCCCGTTCGTGTAGGTGTATGTAACCTGCAGCATGATAATTATACCCGCAATAAGAACCACGGCTTCAACGGCGCAAGCAATACCCTTGGTGTACCACAGCGTATATTTGTACGCGTTGGTGTTGTAGATAAAATAATGCTCTATATACAGGGCATTTATTCCGGTTTTCACAAGCCTTGACTTTATGCGGAAATAAAGCTCCTCGGCATCAACATCCGAATATTCGTCCTTAATCGGATAAAACGCAGCCTCGGCGTAGGAATAATCGTCCGTGTCGAACGGATTGCAGGAAAATATGACCGAAGGATATGCAACGGTGCTTTTCCAGCTTGCGGAATAGTCGTCGACGATTCCGACAAGTGTAATCGTTATCCTCTTGGTCTCCTTTATCACCTTGTAAGTGAAATCAAGCTGCATTCCGGGTGTAAAAGAGATTCCAAGCTTCTTTGCCGTGCCCTGTGTAATCACAGCCTCGCCCTCTTTTTCGGGCAGACGTCCTTTCAGAACATTGAGACGGGCGATTTCAAATGCACTTTCATCGCAGATACCGCTGACAAATTCCTTGTCGCCACTCTTTAGCGTGTACAGGTCAGTGATATAGCCCGGTGTGTCAAAATACGAGTGTGTGTCAAGAATCTCAACCGCATCCGAGAAATCCACGTTCTTCGGGCTTTTTACCGCGATGAACCAATTTCCGCTGTTGTTAAAATTATTCTGCATGATATACCGCTCAATGTTGTCCGAGTACAGAAGTATCAGGGATATAAATACGGCGGACAGCATCGCAGCAATAAACACATTCTTCGCTGTTTTCTTCTTACGAAATAACCCTCTTACAATTATTTTTAAATACATACTTATTCCCTTCGTTTCAGCAAATTGTATTTTGGCATTGTGATAACAAAATACTGCGTGTCATCAATCTGCTTTAATCGTATGTCACCGCCGGACTGCGTTATTATAAGCTTCGAGAGGTTAAGTCCTATTCCCGTGCTCTCGTAGCTTGCGGCTCCGCCTGTGAAAAATCTGTCAAAGATGCGCTCTGCATACTGCTCGGGAATAGCCACTGCCGAGTCGGATATGGTTATTTTAACCTCGTCGGAGTCGGCTGAGAGACAGATATTAATTTTCTTTGTCGTGTCGGCATCCGTGTGCTTGAAGCTGTTCTCAATGACGTTTAACAGTGCCTCGCTCGTCCACTCATAGTCACACCATGCGCGGTAGTCATTTGCAATATCGTCAAGCTCATCGGGCGTGACTGTACTCTCCTTTACCTCATCGTACCAGTTTCCGTCCTGCTGCACATATTTAAACCGGTCGCCCCTGTTCCCATCGGAGCCGGAAATGCAGATGTGATATACGTTCTCGGGCATTGTGTTGTGGTAGTGCTCGGCAAGCTTAGAACAGATGTTGCAGAGGAGATTTAACATATTCTCATCGTTTCTCTCAAAATTGACCTTGCCCGCCTCAAGCCTTGCAATCTTGAGGAGCATGTCAAGAAGCTGTCTTATCTTTCCTGTCTGGACAAGCTGCTTTTCCTTGCCCAAATCCATCTCAATCTCCGTGATAAGCACGGCGAGCGGCGTCTTAATCTGGTGCGCAATGTTTTCGATGAACTGTCTTAGCTCGGCTTCCCTTTTTTCATGGTTGTAATCGTTCATTTCATATTTTAATTTGAGTGCTTCGAGCTCCCTGACTGCCTGTGAAGTGCTGCTCTCGTATTTCTTTTTTGCAGCCGTGAAGTAATATATAATCACTCCGCAGATAATAATCATAATTATGACGTAGCCGATTATGTACGGCATGAGCTTTTTGACATATTTCTGCCTTATATATGAAGGCAGATCGTCTGTATAGCCACTGGAGAGCGCTGCTTCACTCACCTTGTCATATTCTTCGTTCAGCTTGTACCTGTCAAGACAGTTATCGTCTAACATTGCCCTTATCAGTGTTGAGGTCGCCTGGGCTCTGCTATTGTATACGCACTTGATAAGATACTCGGAATAAGTCCGGTGAAGGTTGACAATGCCGATAAAAAGAACCGTTGTCAGTAAAAAAGCAGCAGCTATGGTTGCGATAAGAATATATAATGCGATGTTTTTCTTCTGCTTCATTTTGTGCCGTTCCTTTATTGTAAATAGTCCTTGACCGAGAGGCGGTAGCCGATGCCCC
>FR895406.1:0-937 GCA_000435595.1 Firmicutes bacterium CAG:882 | reverse complement strand
GATGCCCCTGACGGTCTCGATGTTGACATTGGTGTTAAAAAAGCGCAGGCGCTCCCTGAGTCTGCTTATCGCAACCGTGAGCGTTCTGTCGTCGACGTACTCCTCACTGCTGTCCCAGAGAGCGTTAAGAATCTGTGTGCGCCTTAAAAGAAGTCCCTGATTCTTGACAAAATAGCACAAAAGCTTATATTCCGTGCGTCGGAGCTCAAGCCTTGCGTTGTCGACCTTCACCTCACAGGTTGACTGCCGTATCGTGATATTGCTGCATTTGAGAACAAGGCCGTCGTCTGCATCCGCCGTATTATCCGCCGTGTCGGTGCTGTGTGAAATCCGGTTTAGGGCGATGTATTTTCTCCGGTGTGCCTTGATTCTCGCAAACAATTCGGTCAGCATAAAGGGCTTTCTGATATAGTCGTCTGCCCCTGCATCAAATCCCCTTATGAGGCTTTCCTCGTCGTCGCAGCCCGTGATAAATATGATTATTACATCACTTCCGTAGCTTTCCCTTATGTGCCTGCAAAGCTCATACCCGGAGCCGTCGGGAAGTATAACGTCTAGCAGAAACATGCTGCAGGCTGGCTTTTCGTTTTTTAGAGCCATGTATGCCGATTTGTATGTCAGATACCCTCTCACGCTCCAGCCGTTGTCGCGGAATATCGTTATGAGATTGCGGTTGAGCTCCGTCTCGTCCTCAACCAGAAATATATTTAACTGTTCGTTTTTTTCGTCCTGATTCATAAGTGAATGACCACCTTTTATGGAATACGATATCATATACCTTTTGATCTCAACATCATTATATAACAGTAACATTACAGAAACATTACAAAATTTATATTAAAGTAAATTCCCGTAAACAAAGTTTTCTGTTACGATTCAGGTGTCAAAACATGCTAATCCAATTTATGAGTGTATAACGTATTATATTTATGCATAT
>FR895405.1 GCA_000435595.1 Firmicutes bacterium CAG:882 | reverse complement strand
TAAGGGGGATGCTTATGTCAGTGGGAGTTACAAAACAGGAGGACTGCTATAAATATGAAGATTGTATTTTATGACACCAAACCTTACGACAGAGAATCTTTTGAGCGATGTAATGTAAATTTCCCGAATGTGGAGATTGAGTATGAGGATGCGGATTTGACGGAAAAGACAGCCATGCTCTCAAGAGGAGCCGATGCTGTGTGCGCATTTGTCAATTCCAATCTAAGCGCGGGGGTTATAGACAGACTTGCGGATGAGGGAGTTAAGTGTATTCTTCTCCGATGTGCGGGCTTTAACAATGTGGATATTGATAAGGCGAAGGAACGCGGTATAACCGTGCTTCGTGTGCCGGGATATTCGCCGGAGGCGGTGGCGGAGCTTGCCATGACGCTTGCACTTGGAGTGAACAGACATCTTCACAAGAGCTATATCAGGGTGAGGGAGAACAATTTCAGCCTCAACGGTCTCACCGGAATTAATTTTTACAAAAAGACGGCTGGAATTATCGGAACAGGTAAGATTGGCGCGGCAATGTGCAGAATATGCCACGGCTTCGGCATGAATGTAATCGCGTATGACATGTATCCGAACAAGAGCCTCGACTTTGTGACCTATAAGAGTCTTGACGAGGTTCTTTCCGAGAGTGACCTCATATCGCTTCACTGCCCGCTCACGGAGGACACCTACCACCTTATCTGCAGGGACACGATTCAGAAAATGAAGGACAATGTTATTCTTGTAAACACATCGAGAGGCGCGCTTGTGGCAACGAACGATCTCATCGAGGGTATAAGGGAGAAAAAATTCTTCGGAGTCGGACTTGATGTGTACGAGGAGGAGGGGAGCAATGTCTTTGAGAACAGGGAGGATGAGGTGCTCCAGCACTCGACGACGGCAAGACTGCTCTCATTCCCGAATGTCATTGTGACCTCACATCAGGGCTTTTTGACGGAGGAAGCACTCGAGGCTATAAGCCTCACGACACTTGAAAATGCGGTGGCATTCGAGAACGGCAACGTAAATAAGAGCAATGTTGTGTGCTAGTGAATAAATAAAAAAATCAGGTGTCAGAACAGGCTTTCACAACCTTAATATGTGTGTATCATGTTATACTTATGCATATCACGACTTTTGGGAGAAGCTTAGTTGTTATTATGACTCTGTGCACTATACAGCCACAGGCGGCATGGATGCCGGCTGAGCTGCAAACAGCCATGGATGGCTGATTTTGCAGCGATGGCGGAAGCAGAAAGACATTTTCCGGAGTCCTTAGAACAACTTGCTTCGTACAACGGAGCTGATATGCATATTTATAACATGATATACACATAAAAATCAGAACAGCCTGTCCTGACACCTGAATTATATAAGTTACATATAATACACCCTTTAGAACCCCTCAGCGCGCCGCATCTTCCTCATATCGCGTCGCTTTTTGGCGGCTTCGTATTCCATCGCGTCCTCCTCGGTCTCGATTATTATATCGGGAACGGGGATTGGCTTGCCGTTGTCATCGATGGCGACCATGACGATGTAGGCGCGGTTGATTACGCGGCGGATGCCGTCTAAGTCCTCGGTGTAGGTGTCGACGCGCACCTCCATGGAGGTCGAGCCGACATAAGTTACATGACCGACGAGGACGAGCATCTGTCCCGCGTACACGGGCGCCTTGAATTGCAGATTGTCGATGGCTGCGGTGGTAATGTTGGCGTTGGCGTGGCGCCTTGCAACTATGCCCGCGAGCTCGTCAATCCAGCGGAGCAGTTCACCGCCGAACAATCTGCCGTAATGGTTCATGTGAGCAGGGCGGATGAGATACTGCTGCTCGGTTCTTGACTCTGATATGTGCTTTGCAGGTCTTTTAATGTCACTTGAATTATCCATTTTAATCCTCATTTCTTAGCAGTATGTCTCGATTATTTTTAACACTAATCTTCACTGATTTTTGTCATTTTTATTTAGGTAATTGAAAACTTTGATTCATACAGTTGTAAATTTTACTATATTGCAAGCCGGGTACTTTGCTGCCATCGGCGTTTAACAGTTGTATTATAACTGTTTATGCACCGCTATGTGCAGCAATGTAGCGAGAGCGTGCCCGGCGGTAATATATTAAAATTTACAACGTCAAATATTATTATATTAGAGTAATTATTACTTTATATCCCTATACCACGCGTATGAGTTCTTTCCGTTCTTCTTGACAGTATACATAGCCTTGTCCGCACATTCAATGAGTTTTTCCATATTGCTGCAGTCGTCAGGACATACGGCAATACCGAGACTTATTTTGACGCAGATGGTTATATTCTTTAATACGAAGTCGGGTTCAAAAAGTTCCATGCAGTGTCTGGCACATTTGTCAATCTTTTCATGGTCGCGTGTCTTGAAAATGCAGATAAACTCGTCACCCGCAAGCCTGTAAGGAGTGAAAGCGGGATCCTTGATGCTGCTTATTCGTCTGCCTAGCTCAGTGAGAACCTCATCGCCTGTCTGATGACCATAGGTGTCATTAATCAGTTTGAAGCAGTCGATGTCGAATATGAAGAGTGCGCATGAGGCATGGGTTGTGTTGAGTTCCTTTAAGTCGGAGTAGAGCTTGCTTCGGTTAGGAAGATCCGTAAGAAAATCGTAGGTAGAGTCCTTGGCAAGCTTGTTCTTTTCGAGGGTGAGCTCATAGGTGCGTAAAAACTGCTTGACGGAGCGCCAGAACAGTATTCCTATAACGACAATAAGCAGAAGTATGACTATGCCGATTGGTATGATTATTACATGGTACTGTTCCCAAAAGGTAGGTGTGTGGTTGATTATCTCGGCATCTTTAGGGATGAGCTTGAGGTCAAGACCGTACCGGCGCATCACGGCTTCGTCTATACAGTATATGTTAGGACTGTCTATAACTACATTGTAGCTTGCAGGGTCTTTGCCATGTACAATATCAACTGCCATTTCTGCTGCGATTTTTCCTGACAGCTCCATGGAAACAATATTTCCTCCGAGCAGCCCCTCGCCGATACCGCCGGATACCATTCTGAGTGCAGGAATGGCGGCGTATTTACTTATCATGTCAATGGACTGATGGCTGTTGTATTGCTTTCCGCTTGCATCCTCAGTCATTACTATATATATGAGGATTGTATTGTCCGACAGTGAGGAAAGTGCATCGATAAGCTCGCTTGTTGTGAGCTCCGAGCAGTTGATTTCCGAAAAAGTAAGATTAGGGTACAGGTCAGCATTGCTGTAGAAGGAGCGGCGCTCCGCCCGGCCTGTGACTGAATCGTCTAAGATGGCGACCACTGTGTCGGCATCAGGATACAGAGTCAGTGCAAAGTCGATATTCTTCTGAACGGATAACGCCTCGACAACACCTGTGATAAGCGGGCTTTTGGATAACTCCGTTGCATATTCGATATCGTTCACGCCTTCAAATATTATAGGTATGCCCTCAAAAATATCGTGCTGGTGTTCGACCGCAAACCGGAGTGCGGCATCGTCACCGACAATGAGAGCATCGTAAGGCTTGACACGGGATATTCTGTATGCGAGCCCTTCGTAGAATACCTGTATGCTCTTCTCATCAGGCAGGCGCTTGGTGTCCATGAACTCATAATCAAGCACGATATCATCGGTGATTCCCTGCTTGATGCCTTCAATCTGAATCTGAACCGTGTCCCACGCGTATGAATATGAACTCAGAAACAGAATCCTGTACTCGTCATCCTCCGTATCTGCATAGACATTGGTGTGTATGCTGAACATAAAAGAAAATGCTAAAATCATTGAGAGTAAGTATGCTGTAAATTTTCTCATGTGTGTCATCTCCCCTAATAAAAATAGTACTCTTTACCTATAAATATTCTACCGCGATAGTTGTTGAAAAGCAACAATTAAATTGAAATGAAGGAAGAAAAAATGTATAATGAATAAAACGGAAAAATATTGGAAAAGAGGAAGCTTATGGACAATAAAACCAACTTAAAAATCAAGAAATATAATATGATAATGTGGAGCTTTTTAGGGGCGGTTTCGCTTATCATTCTGGTACTTACCGTTCTGTCCCTTGCCGGTGTTATGAAGGTGCTTTACAGTCCTGTTCTCGGTATACTCATACCGCTTATCATGGTGCTCAGCGCATGCAGCCAGATAAGGGCATATTTTATGGAGACAATGTTCTTCTATGAGAAGGCACAGGAGAGTGATAAGGATGCCGTGATGGAGCTGTTGGATGCTGTTAAGGAGGATATGGCTCAGAACGGAATTGACCAGTGGGATGAAGTGTATCCCTCAATTGCTGATGTCGGGGAG
Organism: Firmicutes bacterium CAG:882; assembly: GCA_000435595.1. GTDB lineage: Bacteria > Bacillota > Clostridia > Lachnospirales > Lachnospiraceae > CAG-882. The sequence continues at coordinate 18,032 of FR895405.1, read as the reverse complement.
GATATAAGGGAGGGGACGCTTACGCTTGTGAAGCAGGGCAGAGACCTGACTGCCGTGTACACGATTAACAGGAAACAGGAGAGCGCATATAAGTTCGGCGATTTCAAGGATGATTCCGATGACTATGTGGTTCTTCACAGATTGTGTGTCAATCCAAAATATCAGGGAATGGGGATTGCAGCAGGAACGCTTAAGCATATTGATGAGCAGGCAGTAAAAGAGGGCTGGTCGTCAATACGTCTTGATGTATTTACGAAGAACCCTCGTGCGGTCAAGCTATATGAGAATGCCGGATACAGATATGCCGGCGATGCCTACTTCAGAAAAGGTAAATTCCTTCTCATGGAGAAGCTTATTTATGCGAAGGATGAGTGTCCTCAGGATATTTCTTCTGAAGCGTAAACCCTCGTCCTTTCACTTCGTTAACCTGGCTGATTATGATAAAGGCGGCAGGGTCAAGCTTCATGACTGCCTCCTGTATGGCGAAAAGCTCACGCTTGTTGATTACCGTAAGGACAGCGTGAGCTTCGTTGCCCGTGAAGCCGCCGGTAGCCTGATATATTGTAGTGCCGCGGTCAAAGCGGGTTATAATCAGGTCATTTATCTCTTTATATTTTTCACTTATTATCTCTACCTGAGTCTTACTCTTTCCCATTATGAGAACCTTTTCAAGTGCAAAAGTGTATATACATACAAGAAGTATGCCGTAGAGTATCTGCTCGCGGCCGGAGAAGAACATCTGAAGAATCAGTATTGTAAAGTCAAATGCATAGAGTGACACGGATACATTTATGCCGAACTTCTTGTTGAGCACAAGAGGTGGAATGTCCATGCCTCCGGTCGATGCACCGGCGCGGATAACAATGCCTATACCGATGCCGATTAACAGACCGCCGAATATGGTGCATAGAATGAGGTCATGTGTGAGGTCGCCCGTGAGTCTGTTGAGCCATTGTGCAAATGACAGCATGAACGGATAAGCTATTGAACTTAAGACGGTCGAGAGCGCAAATGTCTTTCCGAGAATAATTAATCCGGCAATGAACATTACTATGTTAAAAATAAGGACGAACAGGCTTATGTCAAGTCCGGTCAGATAGTTGACGAACAGCGCAATACCTGTTGTACCGCCCGTAATCAGTCCGCTTGGAAGAATAAAAAATGCTATGGCAAATGAGTAGAGCAGATTCCCGAGCAGAATCATTATTATTTTTTGTATTGATTTTGAATTGATATGTGACATATAATAACCTCACGTTCATAAGTTTTATGCAATCACGAAGTATAAACGAATCATTGCAAAGTGTCAATTCGATGCTATAATGTGATATAGCGATGCCTTGACAGAATGTCAGCATGGGATTTGAATGCAGAATAAGCAATCCCCCGCTTCAAGTGTGTAGAGCACTAAGCGGTGGGTAATGGGGATGCGAACTGCGTTCATGAGCAAGTAGCGAAAGCGGATTGCGAATGTCCGCTTTACTGGTTTATGGAGGAATTTAAAGATGCGTTTTCCTGAATTTTTAAAGTCCGATGGAACAATCGGATTTGTGGCACCGTCGTTTGGATGTAATACAGAACCTTACAAGACTGCATTTATCAATGCACAGAAGAAATTAGAAGAGCTGGGACACAGCTTTGATATAGGCCCTAACTGCTATGCGGGTGACGGAATCGGTATAAGCTCAACACCTGAGAATTGCGGAAAAGAACTCACGGAATATTACTGCAGTGAGAATAATAATGTGCTCATGTCGTGCGGCGGCGGTGAGCTCATGTGTGAGACACTCGATTATGTTGACTTCGAGAAGATTAAGGCGGCAAAGCCCAAGTGGTACATGGGCTTTTCTGACAATACCAATTTTACGTTCCTGCTCACGACGATGTGTGACGTGGCATCAATATATGCACCATGTGCAGCCACGTTCGGAATGGAGCCTTGGCACGAATCGGTCCGGGATGCGTATGATGTGATTACGGGCAGGAAGGATACGGTGAGCGGATATCCTATGTGGGAGCGGGAAGGAATAAGGGATGAGGAGCATCCGCTTCTTCCATACAATCTGACGGAGAAGAGGGAACTGTATTACTATATTCCGGGTGTCGGCGGAAGCATGGCGAGGGATTATCAGGTGTACCTGTCAGGAAGGCTTGTCGGAGGCTGTATGGACTGCCTTGTTAATCTCGCCGGCACGAATTTTGATAAGGTTGCGGAGTTCAATGAGAAGTATGCCGATGAGGGAATTATCTGGTTTTTGGAGGCATGTGACCTGAATGTGATGGGAATAAGGCGCGCTCTCTGGAACTTAGAGCATGCAGGATGGTTTAAGCATGTTAAGGGCTTTATTATCGGCAGACCGCTCTGCTTCGGCACCGATATGATGGGAATGAATCAGTATAATGCCGTGACGGGAATACTTTCAAAGTACAAGGTTCCTATAATAATGGATACGGATATAGGTCATTTATCCCCGATGATGCCGCTTATATGCGGAAGCCATGCCGAGGTAAGTTCGTTCGGAAATGATATTTCCATAAAGATGACCAATCAGTAGAAAAGTCACAGGCATAAGAAAGAGAAAAACAATGTTACAGGATATTTTACCAAGAAAATACGATAATAATTATTACGCGGACAAAAATCCGTCCGATGAGGCGGTGTGTTTTATATTTAAGGACAGCTATGTGCTGACGGGGCATGAGGCGTGTGAGGGAACGAGAGAGATACCTGAGGAGTCGGCAAGCCTTCTTGAAAAAGATGTACCGGCAGGGGATGTGTTCTTTCCGAGATACGGAGAGATTAAGGAATATGCAGCAGAATACAGGTACCTTTTTTCGATAGACAATGAAGAATATTTTCTCATAACGCACCACAATGGGGAGGATGAGCCGGATTGGGCAGCCTTTGGGTATTCCTTTGAACACTATAAGGCATTAAGACATGCCGAGCCGAAGTACAGAGTGTTCACACTGATGACGGCATATCATCTTCACTGCTGGTACAGGGACAATTCACACTGCGGGAGATGCGGAAGCGGAACATTTCACGATACAAGACTGAGGGCACTTCGATGCCCTGAGTGCGGGAACCTGATATTTCCGAGAATCTCTCCGGCTGTCATAGTAGGTGTTCATGACGGAACACATCTTCTTATGACAAAGTACAACGGCAGGGATTACAAGGGGTATGCACTTATTGCCGGATTTGTGGAGATAGGTGAGTCGGCGGAGGCTGCCGTAAGACGTGAGGTGTTCGAGGAGGTCGGAGTTCAGGTGAAGAATGTTTCGTACTTTGCAAGCCAGCCGTGGGGCATGGACGGAGGCTTCTTACTCGGCTTCTATGCAGAGCTTGACGGTGCGGACAGGATTAAGCTTGACAGGGATGAGCTGTCGATGGCGGCATGGTATACGGCTGATGAAATCACGGTTGCCGATGATGATATAAGTCTTACGAGTATGATGATTGACAACTGGAAGAAAAACATAGCAGTAAAGCCTGAAGACAGATAATAAAATTTTTCGTGCTTTAGTGTAATAAACTGTTGACAAATAAAAAAACACCCATTATAATCCATTTTAAGGCGTTGATAGAGAGAAGTACCGTGAGTGGTCACTTACAGAGAACCGGGGATGGTGGAAGCCCGGCAGAAGAACACACGGGAATAACACTCAGGAGCTGCAAACAGAACGGATGAAGGCAGGAAACATATATTTGTGTATAACGGATGAGAGGCGGATATGAATGTCTGCTCAGTCGATGAGTACTTTATCCAAGTAAGGGCGACGTAAGCCGGGCGATAACCGGAAGGGTTTGTTAGAACCGCAAAGAGACTGCTTATCAGTAAATCAGGTGGTACCGCGGACAGTTATGTTCGTCCTGAACTAGGTTTAGTTCAGGACTTTTTTTATTTATAAAATTGCAGGAGGTTGACATGAACATCAACAACATTTATCGAGACAAGACCATTGACTGTATCACAGAGGGAGATGTAGGAAAGAGCCTTAAGGTTGCCGGCTGGGTTGAAAATATTCGTGACCACGGCGGTGTTTCATTTGTTGATTTACGTGATATGTATGGCGTACTTCAGGTGGTTATGAGAGATACAAGTCTTCTCGACGGACTTTCCAAGGAGGATTGTATAAGCATTGAAGGCATGATTGAGCACAGGGACGAGGATACCTACAATCCTAAGATTCCTACAGGAACAATTGAGCTTGAGGCACATAGTGTTACAATGCTCGGCAAGGTTAAGGCTCAGCTTCCTTTTGAGATTATGACATCCAAGGAGACCAGAGAGGATGTGCGTCTTAAGTACCGCTATCTTGATTTGAGAAATAAGAAGGTTAAGGACAATATAGTTTTCCGTTCACAGGTTATAAGCTATTTGAGACAGAAGATGACGGAGATGGGCTTTTTGGAGATTCAGACTCCTATCCTCTGCGCATCGTCACCTGAGGGAGCAAGAGATTACATTGTACCTTCAAGAAAATATAAGGGAAAGTTCTATGCGCTTCCGCAGGCACCTCAGCAGTATAAGCAGCTTCTTATGGTGTCCGGATTTGACAAGTACTTCCAGATTGCACCTTGCTTCAGAGACGAGGATGCGAGAGCCGACCGTTCACCGGGAGAGTTCTACCAGCTCGACTTCGAGATGAGCTTCGCGACTCAGGAGGATGTATTCAGGGCAGGCGAGGAAGTGCTCACAGCCACATTTAACAAGTTTGCACCTGAGGGTGCTTCGGTTACACAGGCTCCGTTCCCTATAATAAGCTACAAGCAGGCTATGCTTGAGTTCGGATGCGACAAGCCTGACCTCAGAAATCCTCTCAGAATCATGGATGTGACTGAATTTTTTCAGAAGTGCACATTCAAGCCTTTCTTAAAGAGAACGGTTAGAGCAATCAAGGTTCACGCTGAGATGTCCAAGGGCTTCCATGAGAAGCTTTTAAGCTTCGCACAGTCAATCGGCATGGGCGGACTCGGATATCTTGAGATTGCCGATGATATGAGCTATAAGGGACCTATCGACAAGTTCATTCCTGATGAATACAAGGCAGAGCTTGCAGGTATTGCGGGACTTGTTCCGGGCGATACGATTTTCTTCATAGCGGATAAGGAGGAGAGAGCTAATCTCTACGCAGGCCAGCTCAGAAACGAGCTTGGAAAGAGACTTGATTTATATGAGAAAAATGCTTTCCGATTCTGCTTCGTGAATGATTTCCCGATGTTCGAGTACGACAATGAGGAAAAGAAGATTGTGTTCACACATAATCCATTCTCAATGCCGCAGGGTGGGCTTGATGCACTTAACAACAAGAATCCTCTTGACATACTCGCATATCAGTATGATATTGTATGTAACGGAATAGAGCTTTCATCCGGAGCTGTCCGCAACCATGACCTTGACATTATGGTTAAGGCATTTGAGATTGCGGGTTATACGGAGGAGGATTTAAAGACCAAGTTCGGAGCACTCTACAATGCGTTCCAGTTCGGAGCTCCGCCGCATGCAGGTATGGCACCGGGCGTTGACCGTATGATTATGCTTCTCCGCGACGAGGAGAACATTCGTGAGATTATCACATTCCCTATGAACGGAAATGCTCAGGATCTTATGTGCGGTGCACCTGGTGAGGTTACGGAGACACAGCTTCGCGAAGTACACATAAAGGTTAGAGAATAAATTTTAAAATGGGAATATAATTGACCAAGGAGGTGGTTGTCTAAGGTGAGGCAGCCACTTTTTATTAGAAACAGAGGAGTATATAAAATACATGGAATACACATATCCGGATTATTACAAAAAATTCAAGTGCATAGGCGGTGAATGTGAGGACAACTGCTGTGCGGCGGGATGGCAGATAACGATAGACGATGAATCACTTGAGAAGTATGAGACTATGGAGGGCGAGATAGGAGTCCGCCTTCGCAATTCGATAGACTGGGAGAACGGAATGTTCGAGCAGTTTGAACACAAGTGTGCACTGTTGAATGAGAACGGACTATGCGATGTCTATTGTGATGCGGGTGAGGATAAGATGTGTATTCTTTGTCAGAGATATCCAAGGCATTATGAGGAGTTTGAAAACGTGAGGGAAATTTCCCTGTCGGTATCATGTCCGGAGGCTGCTAAGATTGTGCTTGGGAATCGCGGCAAGGTCGGCTTTTACACGGAGACGGATGAAGAGGAAGAGGAGTACGAGGATTTTGATTACCTTATGTATACCAAGCTTCTTGATATAAGGGAGATACTGCTTGATGTCCTGCATGAGAGAAAGGGAAGCGTTGCGCACAGAATATCCAAGCTTCTTGATATTGTGCATGGCATACAGGGACTTATAGATAACGATGAGATATTCGGAATTGACGAGCAGGAACAGAGAGCACTCACGGAGCAGATTAATTACAGAAGATACACCGGTAAGATGAAACTCAGACAGGAGTATATGGCAGAGATGATGCAGAACCTTCATCGTCTGGAGGTATTAAGACCGACGTGGACTGATTTTATCAGGGAAGTACAGTCAATTCTCTATGTATATCTGGATGCTGAAGAGTATGGTAAGCTCTGTGAGGAGTTCGACAGCTTTTACGGTGAGCGTATGCAGGAATATGAGCAGCTTATGTCGTATTTTATATACACTTATTTTTGCGGGGCGGTGTACGATTACGAGGTTGAGAGCAAGCTCCGCTTCGGAATTGCCGCAGTGCTTATAATACATGAGATGGATATGGCTATGTGGTATAAGAATAAGGACTTGACGTTCGAGGAGCAGGTCGGGCTTGTACACAATTATTCAATGGAGATTGAACATTCAGACTTAAATCTTGACGACATGGAGCGGATGGTCATGAACAGCAAGGCATTCGGTTACAGAAGACTTCTGACTGTGCTTATGAATTGGAAGGAAAATAGTGATGAAGAAAAATAAAGGTTTTACCGCAATACCGACAGACCCGTTTGACGTGTCGTATGATGCGAAGAAGAATATGGGAAAATGGCAGAGATTTTTCTCATATTATAAGCCGTACAAAGGCTTGTTTTTCGCAGATATGTTTTTTGCAATCATGGGAGCGGCGGTGACGCTCGTCATTCCGCTTATTATCCGATATATAACGGGAACGGTTATCTTTTATGAGGCGGATGAGGCACTTAAGATTATTTTAAAGCTTGCGCTTCTCATGGTGGGGCTTGTGCTTCTTGAGGCGTACTGCAATTTCTTTATAGCATATCAGGGACATATCATGGGCGCTAAGATGGAATACGACATGCGGAACGAGATATTTGCACACTATCAGAGATTGTCTTTTAATTTCTTTGACGACCAGAAGGTTGGACAGCTCATGAGCCGTGTGACCAATGACCTTTTTGAGATTGCTGAGCTATTCCACCATGGACCGGAGAATATTGTAATATCGATAATAAAGTTTATCGGTTCATTTGCGATACTTGCTTCAATCAACATAAAGCTTACACTGGTTGCGTTTGCGATTATACCGTTTATGTTTGCCTACGCTTATTATTTCAATAAAAAAATGAAGGCGGCATTTAAGCGCAACAGAGCAAAGATTGCAGATATAAATGCGACAATAGAGGATAATCTTTCGGGAATCAGGGTTGTCAAGTCCTTTGCCAACGAGGAAGCCGAGATGGAGAAGTTCCGTGAGGGTAACAGTCATTTTGTTAAGACAAAGAAGAACAGTTATCTGTATATGGGAGGCTTCCATTCGGGGCTCGGTGCATTCATGACTCTCATTAACATAATCGTTATCGTTGCGGGTGCCGTGTTCATAACCAAGGGAATAGTCGATGTTACGGTGCTGATAACATTTCTGCTGTATGTAAATAATTTCACCGAACCTGTCAAAAAGCTTATCAACTTCACGGAGACATTCCAGAACGGTGTGTCGGGATACGAGAGGTTCCTTGAGATAATGTCGATTGAGCCTGCAATAAAGGATAAGGAAAATGCAGTCGGGAAGAACGATTTCAGGGGTGACGTCACATTCAGGGATGTCTCATTCAGATACAACGACAAGAACGAGTATGTGTTAAATCATGTAAGCCTTGACGTTAAGGCAGGAGAGTACGTTGCACTCGTCGGCTCATCAGGAGCGGGAAAGACGACGCTGTGCAGCCTGATACCGCGATTTTACGATGTGACAGATGGAAGTATATGTGTCGATGGAGTGGATGTAAGAGACCTAAAGCTTAAATGTCTGAGAAACAATATCGGTATAGTACAGCAGGATGTATATCTGTTTGCAGGCTCTATAATTGAGAATATCAGATACGGAAGACCGGGTGCTTCCGATGAGGAAGTCTATGAGGCAGCTAAAAAAGCAAATGCCCATGAGTTCATCATGAGCCTTCCTGAGGGCTATGACACGGACATCGGGCAGAGGGGAATCAAGCTGTCGGGAGGTCAGAAGCAGCGACTCTCAATTGCGAGAGTGTTCCTTAAGAATCCGCCGATACTCATATTCGATGAGGCGACGAGCGCACTTGACAACGAGAGCGAGAAGGTTGTGCAGGAGTCGCTTGAGACACTTGCGGCAGACAGAACGACATTTGTGATTGCACACCGCCTCTCAACAATAAGAAATGCGGAGAGGATACTGGTGCTCACGGAGGACGGAATCGCTGAGAGCGGAACGCATAAGGAGCTTATGGAGAAGCAGGGAGTGTATTATAAGCTGTACAATATAGCTACCGGGGCGTGAGATTGAGCGTGTCAAAATATGCACGACGGTATCACCAACGCATATTGTTTTATATTTATACATATCAGCTTCGTTGTACGAAACTAAGATATTCTAAGAACTTCAAAGAATCATTGATATGCATACGCCGCCGATGCCAAACGACCATCCGTGGTCGGTGGCATCTGAGCCAACATCCTTGTTGGCTCCGGCTGAGCTGCTTATGAAGTTCAAAGAATATCTAAGTTTCTCCCAAAGTCGCGATATGTATAAATATAAAACATTATGCAGTTTTGATGGTAACGCCTATGTTTTGGCGGCTATTTGCCCACGGCATTATATTATAAAAGCAGATACGTTACATGATTCAGTGTGTCACAACATGTTAAAAAGTTAATTGTGCAAAACCGGTTATATATATGTATAGCACGACTTTTGGGAGAAGCGTAGTTGTTCTTATGGTTCTTCCGAGTTACCTGCCATTTCCGACAAGGATGTCGGAAAAGCTGCAATGCGGACATGGAGGTCTGCTTTGCAGCGGTGGCTGGTGGTTGATATTAAGTATATAAGAACCATTAGGACAACTTGCTTTGAACAATGGAGTTGATATACATATATATAATCGGTTCTGCACTTTAAGATTAAAACTTTATAGGAGGAAGCGTTATGATTTCAGAGAGAATGGTCGGTCTTGTGAAGGGCAGCTCTGTTATAAGAGCCATGTTCGAGGAGGGAAAGAAGCTTGCGGCTCAGTATGGTGCCGAGAATGTGTACGATTTCAGTCTCGGCAATCCGAATGTGCCGGCTCCGGGCGAGGTGAACGAAGCGATTAAGGCGGTTGTCGACGAGGAGGAGAGTACTTTTCTGCATGGTTATACAAGCAATCCGGGTTATGCGGATGTGAGAGCGGCAGTTGCGGATAATCTCAACAGGAGATTCGGAACACATTTTACGTTTGAGAACATTATTATGACGGTGGGTGCGGCAGGCGGTCTCAATGTAATCTTTAAAGCACTGTTAAATGTGGGTGATGAGGTCATAGCATTTGCTCCTTATTTCGGAGAGTACCGCTCCTATGTGGCAAACTATGACGGTAAGCTTGTGGAGGTTGCACCTGACGAGAGTACATTTATGCCGGATATGGCAGCGTTTGAGGCGGCAATCACTCCTAAGACCAAGGCTGTCATAGTCAATAATCCCAATAATCCTTCAGGAGTTGTGTATTCTGAAGCTACAATTAAAAAAATTGCTTCAATTATGGATAAAAAGCAGAAGGAATACGGCTCAGAGATATACCTTATCGCCGATGAGCCATACCGTGAGCTTGTGTACGATGGCGTGAAGGCTCCGTTCCTCACGAAGTACTATGACAATACGATTGTAGGCTATTCCTTCAGCAAATCGCTCTCACTTCCGGGTGAGAGAATCGGATACCTTGTCATTCCGGCTGAGGTAGCAGATGCTGAGATGTTACAGTCGGCAGCAAGTGTAGCTACGAGAATACTTGGATTTGTGAATGCGCCTACGCTCATGCAGCGCGCCGTGGCAAGATGCCTTGATGCGGAAGTAAATGTTGCTGCTTACGATAAGAACAGAAGGGCACTCTATGACGGACTTTCGGCACTGGGCTTTGAATGCATCAAACCTCAGGGTGCGTTCTATCTGTGGGTTAAGGCACCTGACAAGGATGAAGCTAAGCTTGTTGAGACTGCAAAGAAGCATAACATTCTCATCGTGCCGGGAAGTTCATTTGCATGTGCAGGATATGTGAGAATAGCGTACTGTGTAGCTTATGATACGATAATGAGGGCACTCCCTAAGTTTGAACTTGTGGCCCGTGAACTTGGAATAAAGTAAAAAACAAACAGGAGGTGAAGATTATGCAGAACAATAAAAAATGGAAAGAGAATATCCGCAAGGTTGTACCGTATGTGCCGGGTGAGCAGCCGAAGGTTGAGGGAAAGCTTATAAAGCTTAACACTAACGAGAATCCATATCCGCCGTCGCTGAAAGCCACGCTTGCGGCACAGAGAATGGATATGGACAAGTACAGATTATACCCTGACCCTGCTGCATCTAAGCTTGTCACGGCACTTGCGAGGGAATACGGAGTTGATGACAATCAGGTGTTTGTCGGGGTTGGTTCGGACGATGTGATTGCAATGTCATTTCTCACTTTTTTTAATTCGGATAAACCGATTCTCTTTCCTGATGTGAGCTATTCCTTCTATGAAGTATGGGCTGACTTATATCATATACCGTATGAACGACCTGCACTTGATGAGAATTTTAACATTGTGCCGGAGGATTATTGCAGAGAGAACGGCGGCATAATCTTTCCTAATCCGAATGCACCTACAGGCGTGTACATGCCGCTTGACAGTGTGAAAAAGATTCTCGATGCCAATCAGGATGTTATAGTTATGGTTGATGAGGCATACATTGATTTCGGAGGAGAGAGTGCACTTGCTCTCATCAATGATTACGACAACCTTCTTGTGGTTAGGACATATTCTAAGTCGCGCTCGATGGCAGGCTTAAGAATAGGCTATGCAATCGGAAATTCTGAACTTATAGCGGCACTCAACGATGTAAAATATTCATACAATTCATACACGATGAATATGGCTGCAATCGAGCTTGGTGCGGCGGTGCTTGAGGATAAGCAGTACTTTGAAGATACTGTCGCTAAGATTGTAAATACAAGGGAGAATGCAAAGAAACGCCTAAGAGAACTTGGTTTCACATTTACGGATTCCAGGACGAATTTTATATTCGCAAAGCCGTCAAAGGTAAGTGCAGAGGAGCTCTTTGATGAACTCAAAAAGCGCAATATCTATGTACGCTACTTTACCGCACCGAGAGTGAACGAATACCTGAGAATCACAATCGGAACCGATGAGGAGATGGAGCACTTCTATGAGGCGGTAGAGGAGATTCAGGGATTATAAAGAGCGGAAAGCCGCATTCGAAGTTCTTTGACATGTCTGTTTTAATTTGACTTTAATCATAAGTTTATACTTATTTAACAGACATTTTCACCATAATGTGTTATCCTTTTAATTGTCCTGTTATGACTATAATATATCTAACAGTTTAATTGTGAAAATGTAACTTCAGATACGAAACAGTTGTGCAGATTTAACAAATTCGCAAGCAGGTACTATGAAGCCGCCGGTACTTAGGCAGTGTATTTTACTGCGTTATGTACCGTTGCGTGATTCATGTAGCGAAAGCGTGCCTGCGGTGAATTGTTAAATTTGTACAACGTCCGCTTTCAAATATATAGTTTCGCAATTACCTATGTATTATGTATGACTGCAAGGAGACACACTCTATGGGAAATTTTATGAACAACTTTCGCTCAAAAATGTATCGCTTCATGCAGGGAAGGTATGGTGTAGACCAATTCAACCGTTTTTTGTTCGGCTGCTCCATAGCCTGCCTGCTATTGTCAATTTTTCTGGGTAATTTTATGTATCTTGTCGCGCTGGCACTGCTGGTGTACTCATATTTTCGTATGTTATCCAAGAACTCAGGGAAAAGATATAAGGAAAACCTCATGTATGTGGGCTGTACAAAGCATATAAGAAGTTTTTTTAATACATGGAAGCTCAGATTTAAGGAGAGAAAGACACACCATATTTACAGATGCAAAAAATGCGGACAGAATATAAGAGTACCGAAGGGCAAGGGAAAGATATGCATTACCTGTCCTAAGTGCAAAAATCAATTTATAAAGGTGAGCTGATGTTTGGTTATGTGACGATTAACAAGGCAGAACTTAAAGTGAAGGACTATGATAAATACCATGCGTTCTACTGCGGACTGTGCCATGCTCTTAAGAGGAGGTACGGACTGCTTGGCCAGTGTACCCTGACGTATGATATGACCTTTGTGACACTGCTTCTGACAAGTCTTTATGAGGAGAAGAGCGTTCACTTAAAGGAGCGTTGCATTGTGCATCCGGCGGCAGGACATGATGCATATTATAACCGTTTTTCCGATTACGGGGCGGATATGAATATGCTTTTGACATATTATAAGCTGCTTGACGACTGGGATGACGATAAGAATTTTAAGGCACTTATAATGGCAGGACTCTTAAAGCGCAGATGCCGCAGGGCAGTTATGGAAAATCCGCGGCAGGCAAAGGCGATTAAGAACTATATTGTTGAAAATAAGGCATGTGAGGATGCCGGAGAGAAGGATTTTGACAGGGTTGCAGGCTGTACCGGAAGAATGATGGCGGAGCTTCTGTGCTATCGCGAGGACGAGTGGTCAGGGTATTTAAGGCAGCTCGGTTTTTATCTTGGAAAGTTCATATACCTTATGGATGCATACGATGACCTTGAAAAGGATGAGAAGGATGGCAATTATAATCCTCTAAGACAACTTCTGCGTGCAGGCATGAGTGGTGAACAGATAGATGCGAAGGCTTATGACATGCTTATGATGATGGGAGCCGGAGCGGCGGCAGGTTTTGAGAAGCTTCCGATACTGGAGAATGTAGATATTCTGCGCAATATTTTGTATTCGGGAATCTGGGGACGCTATAATGAAAAAAAGAAACCGAAAGCGGAACCACGGAAAGGAAAAAGATGAGAGATCCATATAGTGTGTTGGGTGTTTCGCCCAATGCAACTGACGAAGAAGTAAAAAAGGCATACAGAAAGCTCAGCAGAAAGTACCATCCTGACGCTAATATCAACAATCCGAACAGGGCGGCAGCAGAGGAAAAGTTCAAGGAAGTTCAGGCTGCCTATGATCAGATTGTCAAAGCTAAGGAGAACCATACATCGGCTTATGATTATGACGACAGGACCTACGGACATGGAGCTTATGGACAGAATCCTTTCGGTGGATTTGGCGGATTCGGGGGCTTCGGTGGATTTTCAGGATACCAGAGTGCGCGAAGCTCGCAGGATGCACAGACACAGCGCCTCAATGCGGCTATGGACTATTTAAGCCATGGATATTATAAAGAGGCCATGAATGTTCTTAACGATATAGATGACCACAATGCACGCTGGTATTACCTTCATGCCATGGCTAACAGAGGACTCGGCAACATGGTCAATGCCAAGGAGGATGCAAGAATGGCACATCAGCTTGAACCGGGTAACACCGAGTATGCACAGTTCGCATCAGCTATGGAGAATGGAACGGAATGGTATGCCGACATGGGACGTACCTACGGAGGTCAGGTATATCAGGCGAACGAGTGCAGCAGTTGTCTGACAAAGATGTGCTGTCTCGATATGATGTGTGGCGGCTGCTTCTGTTGATAATGTCGTTTTTTGCGATAAAATATTCTTGCACTTCCCTGACAAAAGAGATAAGATTAGAAAAGTATAAAAACGAGAAAATGAAGGATATTCAAAATGACGGAAGCGGAAGAATATATCAACTCCATACCTAAGTTTGCGGGTAAGACGGAGCTTAAAAATACAGAAATTTTGCTGGATGTGCTTGGCATAGATACGTCATGTATGAAAATTATACATGTAGCAGGAACGAACGGAAAGGGTTCCGTGTGTTCATTCATCTCCAATACACTTGTGAGAGCAGGACATAGAACGGGACTTTTTATCTCACCGCATCTTGTTAAGATTAATGAGAGAATACAGATGGATAATATACCTGTTCCGGATGAGGTCTTTAACAGGGCTTATGAGGCGGTACTTGAGGCGGCACACAGGATGGAGCAGTCGGGTGGTAAACATCCGGCTTATTTTGAGTTCCTGTTTGGAATGGCTATGTTCATCTTTAAGGAGCAGAAGGCAGAGTACATAGTTCTTGAGACGGGAATGGGTGGAAGACTTGATTCGACCAATATCATAAAGAAGCCGCTTATGACCGTAATAACCAGTGTCAGCATGGATCACATGCATGTTCTCGGCAATACGATTGAGGAGATTGCCGGTGAGAAGGCGGGAATTATTAAGCCGGGTGTGCCGCTCGTATTCTATGGCGGTGACGAAAGAGTGAGAGGTGTTTTGGAAAAGACTGCACTTGAGCGTAAGACACCTTATGAGATTATTGACGATACCAAGGTATCGGATATTGGAAAAAGAGGTAAATTTATTGATTTTTCTCTGAATAACAGATATTATAATAAAGAGCTGTTTTCAGTGCAGAGTGCGGCACTGTATCAGGTGTGGAACGCTGCACTTGCGGCGACGGCGCTTGCGTGGCTTATGGAGACTGATGCAGAGTGCGGACTCACACGGGATATCATACATGAGGGAATTAAGACTGCATTCTGGGAAGGACGCATGGAGGAATTAAGACCGAATGTGTATGTGGACGGTGCCCATAATGAGGATGGCATAAGAGCATTCTTAGAGACAGCGGTTTCAATGAAGGATGCAAGGCAGCTTTTGATGTTCTCGGCGGTGGCTGACAAGGACTATGACACTATGATTAAAGAGATATGTGAGTCGGGCGCGTTCGACGAGTATGTGGTATGTACGGTTGAATATACGCGCAGAGCTATGCCGGGAAGTGTGTTTTTGGATACATTTCATAAATATACCGATAAGCCTGTGTACCTTGAAGAGACAGCCGGCGATGCTCTAAAGCGGGTGCTGGCACTTAGGACGGCAGACGACAGGGTATTTATTGCCGGTTCGCTTTACCTTGTGGGCGAAATCAAGAGAATAATCGGCAGCTATACAGATTAGCCGGAAAAGAGGAGCATAATGATTGATTTTGATGAAGAGATAAAGAAGTTTCAGCCGAGTCAGGAGGTTGACGAGGCAGAGGATGCCATATATGGCAACAATATTGTTGACGTAACGGATATTATTGATAAGATTATCAGCAAGACCATCGACAACAAGTAATCGATTTTGACAGGACACAGAGAGGAATAATAATGAAGTGTTACAGATGCAACAGTCAGCTTGACAACAGTGATTACTGCCTTAAATGTGGTGCCGACGTATCCGTATACAAGGTTGTTGTTAAGGCTTCTAACACATACTACAATCAGGGGCTTGAAAAGGCGAGAGTGCGCGATTTATCGGGAGCGGCAGAGAGCCTGAGGACAAGCCTGAGTATCAATAAGAAGAATATCAAGGCAAGAAATCTCCTGGGGCTTGTGTATTTTGAGATGGGCGAGGTTGTCATGGCTCTCTCGGAGTGGGTGGTGAGTAAGAACCTAAAGCCGGAGCGCAACGTCGCTGAGGTATATATAAAGAAGGTTCAGGACAACCCTAACAAGCTTGAGGTTATGAATCAGGCTGTAAGACGCTTTAACATATCGCTCAAGTATGCCAAGGAGGGTGCGACCGATATGGCTGCGATACAGCTTAAGAAGGTTGTCGCAATGAATCCTAAGCTGGTGAAGGCGGGGCTTCTGCTTGGACTGTTACTGTGGAAGGACGGACAGACGGAGAGGGCAAAGAAGTGCTTTCAGAAGGTTTTAAAGACAGACAGGAACAACACGCTTGCACTTCGATATATATCCGAGATAGATGGGACTGTATCCGATGAGGATACAGATACCGAAGTGATTTTCAAAAAGAAGAAAAAGTTGGGCAATATTACTGATAATGTCACCGGGCATGACGTAATAATACCGCCTAATTCGTACAAGGAGCCAAGCAACGGCATATTTACCGTGTTAAGTATATTGCTCGGGGTTGTAATCGGAGCGGCACTCGTGTGGTATATGATAGTACCTGCGAAGATTTCGAGCGTCAACTATGAGAACAAGCAGATTGTGCTTGATTATAGTGAGCAGCTTGCGGCTAATTCCGTTGATATGGCTAACTTAAAGTCACAGATTGATACACTCACCACTGAGAGGGATAATCTCTCAAGAGAGCTTTCGGGTTATACGGGAGAGAACGGTGAGTCTAATATGTACTCGCTTCTTATAGATGCAGCGGATGCTTATGTGGATTATGATTTTGCACAGGCATTGGTTCTGCTGCAGAAGATAGATGTGGCTTTACTGCCGACACAGGCAGCCAAGAATGTATATAATACCATGTTGGAGAGCTGCAGCGGCGGAGCAGACCGCTTCTATTCGCAGGGAACCAAGGCTTATCTTGAGAAGGATTATATTTCAGCAGCCAACTATTTTGAGGCAGCTCTTATATATGATGAGACGAATGATGAAGCGGCTTATTATCTCGGACTGTGTCATGAGGAGAATGATGATAAAGCGGCTGCGGCAGCATACTATGAGGATTTCCTGACAAAGTTCCCTCAGTCGGGGTATGTTCCTGATGTGACGGCAAGACTTGCGGCGCTGAATGCGGTGCTCAATCCGACGACGGAGGCTGGGACTCAGGAGGATGCACAGCAGACAGATGAGACGACAGCGGCGGATACGCAGCAGTAAAATACAGTAAGATTATTTTTGAGAGACACGCATGAAAATATTTTTTGTGCGTGTTCTTTTTTGTCTTATTAATGCATAAAAACAAAAAAAGGGGGTATAGCAATATGGAAAAGCCGTATACAGTGGATGATGACTGTCTGATAATTCACCTTGATGAGGAGCTTGATCATCACCTTACAGAGCAGATAAGAGGTACGATAGACAATATTATTGAGGGAAAAAGGATAAGGTATATTATCATGGATTTTGAAAACAGAGGTTTTATGGACAGCTCCGGCATAGGCTTTATAATGGGGCGCTACAAAAAAATTGCACCATATAAAGGGAGTATATATGTCGTCAACATGGGAAGAGGTCTTGAGAGAATATTTAAGATTGCGGGACTGTTTACAATTACTGTGCCAAAGGACAGCGTAGAGGCTGCATTATGTGAAGTAAGAGGAGGAAGAAGATGAACTGGAAAAGCAACAGAATTTACATGGAGATGGATGCTGTTTCGGAGAATGAGTCGTTTGCGAGAGTGTGTATAGCTGCATTTTGTGCTAGGCTTGACCCGACACTTGAGGAGATTAATGACATTAAGACCGCAGTTTCGGAGGCGGTGACGAATGCAATCATACATGGTTACCGGAAGCAGGGCGGAATAATACATATGGAGGCAGATATAGATGAACATATCATCACGATATGTATAAGTGATGACGGATGCGGAATCGAGGATGTTGACAAAGCGATGGAACCGCTGTATACAACGGGGGCACTTGAGGAGCGTTCGGGAATGGGATTTACTTTTATGGAGATTTTCATGGATTATCTTCATGTTGAGTCGGAACCCGGAAAAGGTACAAAGGTCATCATGAAGAAGGAAGTGGGGGAAAAAGCAGGCAATGCCTGTGGCATGAAAGAGAATAATAAATAAAAGATAAGGGTGTGGTATTTATGAATCATACCAAAGAGCTTATCTTAAGAGCA
>FR895404.1:21654-24336 GCA_000435595.1 Firmicutes bacterium CAG:882 | reverse complement strand
TCTTTCTGTATAGTGTTACAACTATACGTTTCATAATATTAATTATATTTATTAGTACCCCTTGGATGTTTTGTACTCAAAGGTATTCCAGGTATCTGTATCCGTCACAGTGACTCCACTCTGCTGTGCATATGGTAATGTCATCATCATTGGCTTCACCCGCACCTTCGTTTCTATCGTATAATAGGTTAATGATTTAGACAATACAAACTCTGAATCATTCTGCGCCATTGTGGTCTGTATCACATCTGCTGTTCGTTTATAGACATTATCCGATGATGTACACAATTCTATGAAGAGAAATACACTGATATAGTCACTATAGGCAAAGGATACCAGTGAATCCTTAATTGCAGGTTGCGATACATTCATTATCGAGCTGGCATAATCTGTATTTTTATTTTTTACTGCATCTTTAAAACTATCAGTATCATCCAAATTGAGCTGAACAAATAATTGATGTCCTGAATCCTCTTTATAAAACGCCACAGGTAATCCTGCTAATAAGTAATTTCTATCTACTGCTGATTCTGCTGCATTTACTCCCAGTACAATAATCAATTTAACCAATGGTGCCGTAATAATTCCCTGTGTTACTGCTGAAATTCCATTTGCAATTACCTTCAAATCTTCATCATTCCAATATAACTGCAGTATCGGTCCCAAATTTAATGCATATCTGATAAAGAACAGTGACGTATCTATTTTACTGTGGTTTTTGTCATTTGTCCCGCCATACAGGATATACTCTACTTCATTTCCATAAGAGATATTATTATCCTTATCCATCAACATGATAGAATCGCATATTGATTAGGATGTTTTTTCTGTTTGATATGATATTTCTCCAGTTCCCTTGCACATCTAACAGGATAAGTATCGTCTTCTCCTGCCTGACAGAAAAAATATGCTCCAACACCCATCCTTAAGCTGTCTGTATCACTTGGACGAAAATGATTTTCCTGAATAATAGATTGACCATTTTCTAATGATGTTCCATGAAAACATTTAAACCTTATCATCTATATCTCCCTTTACTTCCAAATGAAACATACCTGACACATATCAACAAAAATACCTTATTCTTCTAAAGAAGAATAACATGCAGACCACCTAAAATCAACCTGCTTTTAATAGTTCTTAGTAATAAAAAAATAGCTTTATAATGCGAAAAAGCACCGCGTCAATCTCTGCCGCGGTGCCTTTAAGTTCAAAACAATATTCAATTTTTCCTTTTCAAAAGCCGGCTCTTAAAACTACTTCAATCCGCTATTCATAATGCTTTTTATGCTTTCCTGAAGTATGCTCCTCCTCGCCGTTCTCAGCAGTCAGGTTAACCTTCTGCTGTACTTTTCTCTTCTTTAACGGGTGTTTTGGATTCTTATCCATATATATCGCTTCTTTCTTTTTGTCAATGATATTCGCAATCCGCTTCGCTGCTTGCTCATATAAAATTGATGCTTCGCATCTCTCCAGAAGCTTAGCCAAGCTTCCTGCAAAAGAGCTCACCCCATCACCCAAGGGTAATGGGGTTTCTCTTTTATTTTATAAATTATTGCATCAGCCTTCAATAGCTATATACTTCTTGTTCTCCACAGCCTTGGCGTCCTTCTTCGGAACCACAAGTCTTAAAATACCGTCCTCGTACTTAGCCTTGATGTCCTCCTCGGTAACACCTTCGCCTACATAGAAGCTACGACTCATCGAACCTGCATAACGCTCCTTTCTGATGTATTTACCCTTCTTATCCTTCTCATCCTTATCAAGTCCCTTGGCGGCACTTATTGTAAGGTAGCCATCTTCAAGCTTAGCATTGATTTCGTCCTTCTTAAATCCCGGAAGGTCAATGTCTACCTCATAGCCTGTGTCTGTCTCCTTCACATCTGTTTTCATCACATGTCCTGCATGCTTACCATACAGAGCCTTGTCAACCTCTGGGAATCCAAAGTTCATCCAATCATCATTAAATAAGTTCTCTCCAAAAATACTAGGCATTAACATAAGTCATCTCTCCTTTTCCTAAAAAACAAAACCTAAAATTATTACCTTCTGTTACTTCATTTTTGGAACCGGGATGTACGAGGAACCTCAAGGTAATTCGTAACTTCTTTTACCCTTTTTGGTTCCTTTCCTTTGTTCTGAGTACGTTATACACCCATTTATTAGCACTGTCAAGAGGTGAGTGCTAATAAAATTATAAAGAAATTATTAAGAATTTATTATCTGTGAATATACATCCTCGTCATGTGCGGCTCACCATCCCCTTGAACCATACACAGAAACTCCCAGCCATACCTCTCATAGAAGCTTGTATGGTCTGTAATCAGATAAACAGGTGATATGCCCTTTGCTCTCAGGTCTTCCACAGCCATGTCAAGCAGATGCCCTGCAATCCCATTACAGCGGTACTCCTCCTCCGTATAAACCGCACAGATATTAGGTGTGAGGTCTTTTCTGTCATGGAAATCATTCCATAAAATCCCCCATTTACTGCTCTACTTACAATCGTGCTTTTCTTCATTTTCCATATTCTCTTTATCACCCTGATTATGATTGGTTGTCGGTCCGTTATTACTTCCATTATTTCTGTTATTGCTTCCGATTACCTGATGCTTTTTAGGTGAAAAGAACACCCCAAACAATGCTCCCGTCAGAAAAAGAACCATTCCTGCAAGTATAATC
>FR895404.1:10761-21588 GCA_000435595.1 Firmicutes bacterium CAG:882 | reverse complement strand
GATACTGTTCATCAATGCCTCGTATTTTTTTCTCATATTGTTTTTCTCCCTTCTCTGATTTTTTCCGTTTCTTCATAAATTTTCGCAGGATTTCCGGCATTTCTACGATTAAAGTTTTAATTTCTCCATAAATACTCGTAGGATTCACGACTTTGCTACGATTAATACTTCAATTTCTTCATATATGCTCGTAGGATTCACAGCTTTTCTACGATTAATACTTCAATTTCTTCGTATATGCTCGTAGGATTCACGACTTTGCTACGATTAATACTTCAATTTCTTCATATATGCTCGTAGGATTCACAGCTTTTCTACGATTAATACTTCAATTTCTTCGCATATGCTCGTAAAATTTCCTGTAATACTACGATTAATATTTCAATTTATCTATATATGTTCGTATATTTCCCGGAACTTCTACGATTAAATATGTATTTTTTTCGACTTCTGTATCTTATTTTTAATACGAAGACATGCTTCTGTATGCATAATCCAGTGTCGTGAAAATGGCATTTGAATTAACCCACGAATATCTTTATTGCACCAATAATCAATCAGCCAGACAGCATTTTCATCTACGCTTACTACACTTAAGGATTTTAAACATTCTTTTCTTTCTTCCGGTATTTTCTGAGTTAGTTCAGCATAAGATAAGCCTTTGATAATCTCCTCAGTGCTTTCTTTTACCTCAAAAACAGAATATTCCGATTGACACTTCTTATATCCTATTGTATCATCTGCATATAAAAGAAATGGGTTTTGTGTCTGGTAAGCGATTATTCGCCGAGAGAGTTGCTCGTTTCTTTTTTTATATCTATAATGTCGTATAAATACATTTTCCCATCATTTGAATGACGTACCAGCATGGATGCATGGAATATATTGTATCTATCAATTTCTCCATTCATCCGCCTTATCCCTCCTTCTCCGGCAGAAATGTCACCAACAAGAAAATAATTCCGAATACCACAATGCTTCCCGCCATAATCGCCACCATCTGACCTGTACTTACCACATGACCATGAAACTGCGGATTACAGTCAAGCGTATCCCTGATTGCGGTAATCATCTCAGCAGGCAGCTTCTCGTTTTCCATTTCCGCAAAAATTCCGTGAAGCATGTGATTTTTTAACAGAGAGGTTCCGTATGTACTCGGAAGATATGACAACACCTTCTGTAAACCGGAACCGAAATTCGAGATTGGCATATATGCACCGCACACAAATCCATAGCCGGAGCTGATAATCGTTCCGACCGCCGACAGCTGTCCTTGTGTGGTAAGCGGATAGCTGACAATACTAGAAAGCGTACTGCCGAACAGCACAAGCAGTATTTCATCTAAAATCACCCACAGCACATCCGAGGTGCTCATGTACCAGCCCATTTTATATACATATCCAAGACAAAGTACCAACGCAAGCCCATTTACCATAAGTGAATTAGCAACTGTGGACAGGAAATATCCAAGATACAGCTTACATCTGCTTATCGGGGACACGTTGAAATCCTTGCGCGTTCCATTTGCCCGATCCTGCACCATCGTAAGATTCACACAGAATGTCACCGTCACGCAGCTTACCGCTAAAAGTGCTGCCACAAGCTGTGCCGCCACGGTTCCGTCTATCAGCTTATCTGAAATTGTAAGCTTATCTGAGATTGCCGATACAAAGGAACCCCTATACACCTTGGCTAAAAAAGTTGCATACAGAACAATAAGAATTGCCGGTGTAATAAGTGAAGAAAACAACATCCCCTTATCCTTAAAATATAATTTTCTGTTTCTTTGTATAAGTGCAAATACAGCCTTCATCAATTCTCACCTCCAAGCCTTTTTCCTGTTGCCGCAAGAAACACATCGTCCATTCCGCCCTTTGTCACCTCGTAATCATGAAACAATTCCTGATGTGCTACGATAAGTTCAGTAGCCTCCGATGTATTTTTTACCCTGACACGATAGCCATCCCTGATTTCCTCGTATTCAATTCCGAGTGTCTTTATCTGAGCTTCAGTCACTCCATAGATGGACATCGTATCCTGCACATACTTATTTTTTAATTCAAAAGGAGTTCCCTCCGCTGCAATGCTTCCCTTATCGAGAATAACCACATAGTCGGCATTTGCCGCCTCCTCCATATAGTGGGTGGTGAGAAATACGGTGAGCTTTTCATCGGTACGAAGCTTATCAATCACGTTCCATATCAGCAGTCTCGTCTGTGGGTCCAAACCTGTCGTGGGTTCATCAAGAATCAACACCTCCGGTCTATGTAACAGTGCCCTTGCAATATCTATCCTTCTTCTCTGTCCTCCTGAGAGCTTTCCGACAGGTCTGTTTAGATAATCTCCAAAGTCGAGTATATTGACAAGCTCCTTAAGTCTCTCCTCAAAGGCTTTCCCTGCAATCCCATAGAGTGCTGCCCTGCTTTTCAGATTTTCCCTGACTGTGAGCGGCTTATCAAGCACACTGTCCTGAAACACGACGCCAAGTGTTCTCCCTGCCTTCTTGCCTGTTTTCTCTATATCATTTTCATTAATCTGCACCGTTCCGCTGTCCTTTTTTAACTGCCCGCAGATGATGGAAATTGTCGTACTTTTTCCGGCTCCGTTCACACCCAAAAAAGCAAACAGCTCTCCCTTTTTTACCTGAAAGCTCAAATCATTTACCGCCTTCACCTCGCCAAAGCTTTTATGCAGATGGCTGATTTTAATAATATTATTTTCCATTTTTTTATACCCCTGCATACTGCAAGCATTGCTTGCAGTACTGCCACCAATAAGTAGTTTGAAAGTTTTTCTTTCAAACTTCTCCCCCTTTATTTTTCTTAACTCACTAAGCTTCCTGTTCATGCTGTCGGCAGCTATGCGGTCATTCATGTATCCAACCAGATTCACAATAACATACACTCCGATAATAAGCCCTTCCATAAAAGCAACCGTTTCAGGCTTTTCAAAGTAAAACCATCCGAAGGCTCTTCCAAGTCCAAGCACCGCAATATTTACATATACAAAATATATTATCTGACGCACAATCATTCCTTTTTTGGATAATTCCTTCTCATTCTTAGTCGGATACATAAGAATCGGTACCGCACAGACTGCGGAGACTATTATAATCTGCCAGAGAATTCTTACACTTATCTGTGCGTCCAAGCCCCATAATGCCGAAATATAGATTGCCGATGCAAACAATACGCATACTGTAATTTTAGAAAAAATATTTGCAAGATTTTTTACTTTTTCAAACACTGCTTAAACCTCCTACAATCCCAAGCGTTCCTTCAGAACCGGTACATACTGCCTTGAAATAATCACTTTTTCCTTATTTTCCAACAGGGCTTCAAATCTGCCTCCGAACGCAGGTGACAAATGCTTTATTTTATTCAGATTTAAAATCATGGACTTGGAAGCCCTCATAAACGAAAATGACACAAGCAGTTCTTCGAGCTGATACAGCTTTTCCCTGACCTCATAGACATCCCTCTCACAGTACGCAAAAACCTTGTTGTCCGTTGCCTCAAAATAATACACATCCGACGCTTCCAAAGGGTATATCCCATTTTCATCATAGCCTGTAAGCTTCATGTCTCCATGTTCCAATCTGTATACAAGCTGTTTCATTTCATCTGTCAGCGTATGACATCTGAATATTATCTCCTCCTCTTCGCCGGGAGACGGGGCGATTATCGTTATTTTCAATTTAAGCTCCATTTCTTCACAAAAGAATATACCTTCTCAGACCACTGCCGCACATCCGGATTTTCATGACTTAAACAAAATGTCCTATCTACCAAATTTTCCGGTATTACCCTTATAAGCTGTGCCTTATATTCAGATGGAACGATTATTATATATACATAATCTGCCAGTTTTACCTCGCCTTTTACTTTTTTTCCTGCATTCACTGCCGCTGACAATGAAACACGCTGAAAAACAGAAATCGCATTTTCGAGGTGGGCTCTGAACAGTTACCATATATTTTATTCTGATTATCTTATATACGATTTTCCGGTATATGTCTACCTATTATCCCGTGAAATGCAAAAACAGACGTGTAAGATGTATGAGTGTAATCAAATATTTCCAGTTTATATGTGGAACCTTTCTCGAAGCCTTCCTTAGCCGTAACTGAATACTTTCCGGTTCCAGCCTCAGCTACAACAAGTACATCCTTTATAAGCGTACTGCTGCCGTCCGTTCTTTCAGGTGACGTGATATTTGTAAGCTTTAATGCTGCTTTTACATCATCTGTGCTTACTTTTTTTCTTTCTACCGTATCTGTTGTGACATAAATCGTAAAATCCGTTTTCCCGTCAACAGAACACACATAGTTCGAGCTTCCGCCTTCATTGATAGGCATGGCATCTCCATAATCCGCTTAGAGTGTCATATCCTTATCAAGAACATCATCAACTGCCACCTTATCATTAAGCGCACTGTCATAATACCAGCCAAGGAATATCTTTCCGTCTATGTACGGACCATTGATGCTGCTTAATTTTACTCCCCTCTTCTTCGTGAGCTTAGTAAGCTTAGCATCATCTGCCGCATTGCCGATTGTAATCGTATAACTATCAGCTTCTGTCTCTTCCTCTGTTGCAGTTTCCTGTTCCGTCGGCTTCTCCTCCGACGGCTCTGTCACGTTCTCCGTAGACTTCTCCTCCGCGGGCTTTGTCACGTTCTCCGTCGGTCTTCCCATTATATTTTCTGTAGATTCCGCCACAGTCTCTGCGACCGTTACGTTATCTTTTTTTGCCTTTTTACCGCATCCTGTCGTGCTTCCCACAAGCATCACGGCAGCCATAGCCAGACATAAAAAACGTTTCCCGCTTTTCTTCAGCTTCTGCATATTCTCCTCCTGACAAATGGTTTCCTATAAGCCAATTACTTAAGTACAAAGAAATTATACTATCCATGAAAAAAGAACGCAATAGCTTTTTTTGCAATAAATGGTACAAAATTTGGTTAAAGTGGTGCAAAATCTTGTTTTTAACCTTTATAACGGTACAAACTTATATTTCGTACAAAAAAAGATGCTATATCATTTTCGATATAACATCTTATCTGCCTAATATTATTTTGATACTTCCATCTGTCCCACTTACGCTTCTTACATGTTGTATACTGTTAGCATCGAATAAAATACATCCACAATGTCCTTCAAAGGTCGGAAAACATATAATAGAGAGCTGCGTATCTATCTCCGGACTATATTCATTCATCCACAAAGTTTCTCCGAACAGCACTGCCCTTTCATAACATCGCAGCCACTTCTCGTCCATGTTCGGAAAAATATTTCCAAACCGGTTTCCGATTAATTTCTCGAGGGGTACCTTTTCCAGCTTGGCAAGTGCCTGATTTCCATACCTGAATACCCAGTCGACGGCGCGGCACTCATCATCAAACATCATCTCGATATCTGTAAACGCAAACGGCATCTTATCATAGCCTTTATAATATTCACAATATTCCTCGAACGTAGTGGGTATCCCCTCTGTTGAAAAATTCTTAATAATATTTCTTTGTCTTTGATATAGTCTGTTCTCTATCTCGTTCTTTCTGCTAAGTGTATATTCCACTGCTTCGCCATTATTAAGATTTACCGTATTCGTCACATCGTGTATTGCTATCACGGACACAAGATTACCTCTTCGAACTTCAATGAAGTCATCCCCCAGCATATCGCAGAATTCCTTATAAGTAGTCCTTGTCTCAATAACCTCTCCGTTATCCATGTATATATCTGCATGTTTTCTGCGCATGTGAATATACAGTATCTGCTTTTTGGAAAGCGTCCTTTTTCTTCTCTTTGATATTATTGTTATTGACCCTTGCGTGTGCATAGCACCTCCCCGGTATGAGGACATCAGAATTCTATCTTACAATCCGGCTCAGCTTCCCTGCATGCCTTAAAAACCTCAGCCATAACCGTCTTCTCATCCTGTCCGTCTTCAAACTCGACCTCCATCTTCTGCGTCATAAAGCTTACCGAAGCGTCCATGACCCCCGGCGTGTTGTTGGCGATATCTTCCATAGTATTTGCACAATTGATACAGTCCACCGATATGTTGTACGTCTTATTCATAATCCACGCATCCCTTCAACTTAATGATATTTAGGATTCAGATGTCAAAACATGCAGATCTGATTTTTACATGCATATCCTGTTATGTTTATACATATCAGCTCCGTTGTACGAAGCAAGTTGTGAACGCATGTTTTGACAACTGAATCTAATTAGTTAATTGCAATACCCATTTATTTCCAAAAGCAGTTATGCAATTGCCTATAATGATAATATTAGGTCGAAAAATAACCCCTGATATCATTATATTACTTTGTGAACCATTTATCAATAGAAAATGACCAACTTTCATTTTTGTGTTTTTGTTGAACTAATGAGCCTTTACCTTAGTCCAGAGATCTGCGCAGTAGGATTTAATCTCTGTCTCCTGATATGCAAATACCTCGTCCTTATCATATCCGACTCTTGTAACATAAGCACTGATGTCCTTGTAGGCATCCTCCTGCATTGCCTCAAATGCTGACTTAACCGGTGAAGAATATCCAACCTCCTCAGTGTTGGCAAGTGCATTTTCCTCATCAAGCATGAAATTCATGAACTGATGAGCAAGCTCTATATCGGTGCAGTCCTTTGTCATTACCATGCAGTCGCACCAGATATTGGTTCCCTGCTCAGGCTCAATGTATGCAAGATTCTCATTCTCAGACATTATATATGCCGCATCGCCTGAATATACAACTGCTATTGACTTGTTTCCTGAAATCATGTTATCGATAACATCATCACCCACATACACGGGGTTCATTGTGTCTCTCTGATTGCAGAGCCACTGATATGCCTCATCAAGCTGTGCATAATCCGTTGTGTTCATTGAATAGCCAAGTGTCTTCAACGCTATCATAAAAGAGTCTCTCTCAGAATCATACATGTACAAATCACCCTTGTACTTCTCATTCAGGAGAAGATTCCAGCCCTCCTTTGCGTCATCCTCGGATACAACCGTCTTATCATAGAGAATACCTACCGAACCCCAGAAATAAGGAACCGAGTATGTGTTCTCAGGATCAAAGCTTCTTCCAAACAAATCATGGATAATGTTATCCTTATTGGTTATAAGGCTCCAGTCAACCGGCTGAAGATAATTTTCCTTTATAAGGCGCTCAATCATGTAATCCGAAGGAATTATGATGTCATACTTGCTTCCGCTCATAACCTTTGTGTACATTGACTCGTTAGAATCGAATGTCTCATATACTACTTTACAATTGTACTCCTTCTCGAACTTTGTGAGAAGAGACTTGTCAATGTACTCTCCTGCATTGTACACTCTGAGAGTCTTCTTACCTGATGAACCGCATCCGCTAAGTACGAGTGCAGCCATGCATACACATAAAATAACAGCAATTAATTTCTTTTTCATCTGAATTATCCCTCCACATTCTGCCTATTTCTCTCTGTTTTCTTTTCCTGTCTTTTTTTAACAGCCTCAGGCACAAGATTCACAATAAGCAATGTTATAATAATCACCGCAATAACAATCGCTGACAGCGCATTGATTGTCGGGTTGGTTCTCTTGGTCATGTTATACACAACAATCGAAATATTGGCAACACCGTTGCCTGTTACAAAGTATGATATTACAAAATCATCAAGTGACATGGTAAATGACAAAAGCATTCCCGCATATATGCCCGGCTTTATCATCGGCACAATAACCTTGGTGAGTGCCTGAAACGGTGTTGCACCTAAATCCATCGCCGCATTTGCCAGGTTCGGGTCAAGGCTTCGAACCTTCGGATACACACTTGTTATCACATAAGGCGTACAAAAGCAGATATGCGCAAGCAGCATCGTCACATAACCTCTCTCTATCTTCATAGAAGAAAAGAGTATCATAAGACCGATTGCCGTCACAATCTCAGGGTTCATAATAGGTATGTTGTTTACATTCACAAGCCATTCTTTTACAACCCTTCTGCTCCTCGACAAGCCTATCGCAGTTATGGTTCCGAGGATTGTAGCCACTGCTGTTGCAATTACGGCAATACTGAGTGATACTCCAACCGCACTCATGACATTCCTGTCCTCGACAAGTGCCTGATACCACCTTAGGCTGAAGCCCGTAAACCTTGTAAGCGATTTGGATGAGTTAAATGAGAACACCATCGTCACTATAATCGGTATATAAAAGAAGGCAAAGCATATTGCAATATATATAATTGAACCGAGTTTTCCTCTTTTTTTCATTGCTTATGTCCCTCCGTTCTCATCAGGATCTATCTTCTTCATAATCCTGATCATGATAAGAATTGCCACCGCAAGAAGCATTGAAATCGCGCTTCCGAAGTTCCAGTCACCTACCGATATAAACTGTTCCTCAATGAGGTTACCGATAAGTACATACTGACCACCTCCGAGAAGCTTTGGAATGACGAAGCTTGATATTGAGAGAAGGAACACCATAATTGTTCCGTTCACAACGCCCGGTACCGAGAGCTTGAACGTCACCTTCCAGAATGCCGTAATCGGTTTTGCTCCGAGGTCGTAAGCTGCCTCGATAAGAGAATGATCCATCTTAGCGAGCGATGTGTGAATCGGTATTACCATAAACGGAAGAAGATCACACACAAGGCCGATAATTACCGAAAAATCCGTATACATCATCGTGACAGGGTCAAGTCCTAACATCACAAGCAATGAATTGATAATTCCGTTATCAGACAAAAGACTTATCCATGCATAGGTACGAAGAAGCATGTTAATCCATGTAGGTATCGTGACCGCAAGAATAAGTATCGTCTGTGCTTTCTCACTGAACCTTGAAATCACGTATGCGAGCATATAGCCCACAACGAGACATACTATAGTAGTAATCGCACCGAGCTTAAATGAACGTATAAATACATTCATATAAACCGGCTCAAATATCTTTTTAAAATTTTCACCCGTAAACTGAATATTTACAAGACTGTTACCGCCCGTTGTCACCGAGTACAGCACAATGAGAAACAGCGGCACGACAATCAATATGAATGACCAGATAAGATATGGTCTTACCAGATTTTTAAACTGCTTCATAGTATTCTAATATCCTCCAAGTGATTCACTAATATCAATTCTTCATTGTATACATTACATGTATGTCCTCATCGGTGAAGCTCAGTCCCACTGCCTTTCCGACCTCATGGTAATCGGTTGTATGAATCTTGTAGTCGCGCCTGTCGGTCTTTACAATAATCTCATAATGCACACCCTTGAACACGATTGAAGCAACCGTACCCTTAAGCTTGCTCTTATCCGGCTCGACAATATCTATATCCTCAGGTCGAAGCACAACCTCGACCTCCTCATTTTCCTTAAAGCCCTTATCAACGCAAGGGAACTCTATGCCGTCAAAGCATACGAGGCAGTCCCTTATCATATTTCCCTCTATAATATTGGAATCACCGATAAAGTTCGCAACGAATCTGTTCTCCGGCTCATTGTAGATATCAACCGGCGAGCCAATCTGCTGAATAACTCCGTTATTCATGACAACCACGGTATCAGACATTGAAAGTGCTTCCTCCTGGTCATGAGTTACGAATATGAAAGTTATTCCGACTTCCTTCTGAATCTTTTTGAGCTCGAACTGCATCTCCTTGCGAAGCTTTGCATCGAGAGCTCCAAGCGGCTCATCAAGAAGCAGCACCTTAGGCTCATTTACAAGTGCTCTGGCAATTGCGACTCTCTGCTGCTGTCCGCCCGAGAGGAGTGTTACATCCCTCTTTTCAAAACCCTCAAGTCCTACAAGCTTTAGCATTCTCTTAACCTTCTGGTCGACAATCGACTTATCCGCCTTCTTTAGGTTAAGCCCGAATGCCACATTATCGTGGACATTCAAAAACGGAAAAAGAGCATACTTCTGAAAAACCGTATTAATCTCTCTCTTATATGGTGGAACCTTGGAAATATCAATTCCGTTAAATAACAATTCTCCCTTACTCGGCTCCTCAAAGCCCGCAATTATTCTCAGTATAGTTGTCTTACCGCATCCGCTCGGCCCAAGCAGGGTAAGGAATTCATTCTCATATATGTTAAGGTCTATCCCCCTAAGAACCTGCTGATCATCAAAATTCTTTGTAAGTCCCTTTAACTCAATTATCTTATTGCTCATAATTCTTCCTCCACATTACCTTATCAGAAACTCGGCGGTGAGCTTACCCATATTATAACCGCTCCACCCTTAGACTCTATATAATGCTTGAACTTCGGCTCAAAATAAAACGATTCGCCCTTCTTCGCCTTATATCTCTTATTACCAACAACAATGCTTATTGAACCTGACAATACATATCCGAATTCTTCGCCCTCATGCGGATTATCGGGATACGTTGAACCACCCGGCTCTAACGTAAGTCTTATCGGTTCCATAATATTCTTCTGCGCATTCGGTATAATCCACTCTACCCTGTTATGCAGTTCCGTGTCGGTCTTTTCAAAATAGTCATCCTTGCCGAATACAACACGGTCATCCTCCGTGTCGTCAAAGAAGGTCTTAAGATCCGTTCCGAGACACTGCAGTATGTCCACAAGCGTTGCAATCGACGGTGATGTCAGATCTCTTTCAAGCTGGGAAATGAACCCCTTAGACAGCTCTGCACGGTCCGCAAGCTCTTCCTGTGTAAGTCCCTTCAGAACCCTGAGTTCTTTTATCTTACTTCCAATCTGCACAGCGGGCACCTCCTCAAAAGCGATGCAAATAATTAAACAAAAAGTTTAGCGTTGCTAAACCAAGGACTATTATACATGATTGCCCCGCCATG
>FR895404.1:0-10742 GCA_000435595.1 Firmicutes bacterium CAG:882 | reverse complement strand
CGCCATGTCAAGATACAATATAAATAATTGTGGAACGAAATTTACTATTACACAAAAAGAGTGAAACCGGCACGCACCCATGCCGTTTCACTCTGTCTTAAATACATTCTTAGCCCCCTGCATACTGCAAGCAAGGCTTGCAGTACTGCCACCAATAAGTAGTTTGAAAATAAAATTTTCAAACTTATTCTACTCGTTAAATTCACATGTTACAAAGAACCCTCTCGGCGTCTCCTCCACGTCAATAACCTTGCCCTGCCTTGCCATTAGCCTCTCGGCAAGTCTGTAATTGCCCGACATGGCGACTGCCGGCTCTATCGTATAATAAAAGCTTGACGGAAGCTTGCCCTCGGTAATGTCCACCGTCTGTCCGGCCTCAACCTGTCCCGGCCGCTCCATCTTAAACTGCATGGTACGCATTCACTGCCACCTCTTATTCCGCAACATTTAAATTCTTTCCCTTGAGACCGATAAAGCTTCCCTTAGGAAGTCCACCCTCCTCATGACCGATAAGCCACTTGTTAGTCGCCGTTATAAGTGCATCCTCTCCTCCGCACACAGGACACTCAGCATGCTCCGTGGCAAGTTCATAATTAGTTCCCCTCGGAAGCACGACAGCCACCTGAAAGCCCTTGTTGTCAGGTCCGCACGGTGCATAGTGAAGCGTTGTGGCATACAGCTCAACGACAGTTCCGGCAGGTACCAAAAAAGCCTCCATCTTAGCCGTATCGTATGTGAAATCATCCTCAACATCCCATAGATTTCCGAGAATAAGAATCGCATCCGTGGCAGCCGCATTTATCTCTGAGCTTCTGTGATACTCAGCCGCATTAAGGAGCTGATTATGACCATTGCAGTAACCGATCTGAATAGGAAGCTCACCGAAGAACTTATTTTTTATCTCCTTTGCCACCTCAAGGCTCTCAAGACTCTCCACCGACGGCTCATACACAACACCCTCGGGAATCTCCGTCTTTTTCATAGCCTCGACAAGTGTTGTGAAATCAATATTTTTGATAACCTTGCCGTACTTCTTAAATCTCTTGTCTGTTACCGAAATAATCTCCATTTTAATCCTCCCAATATATAATGCTTCGCCCTGTTTGCTAACCCTGATACTTTCTGATATGCTCGTCAATAAGTGCCTGGTCTGCAAAATAATTAATCTTCATGGAATTCTTTACATCGTCAAGCGTCTTTGCCGCAACCTCTCTTGCAGCCTCGCTGCCCTTCTTTAGCACCTCATATACATACGCTATATCCTTCTCGTACTCTTTTCTTCTGGCACGGATAGGATTAAGCTCCTCGTTCATCACGTTGATGAGGAACTTCTTGACCTTGACATCGCCAAGACCACCTCTTCTGTAGTGAGCCTTGAGTTCATCAAGGCTGGCATAATCAGGAAGATACTCTGCAAAATGCTCCGGCTTGCAGAAAGCATCGAGATATGTAAATACCATATTTCCTTCAATATGTCCCGGATCCTCAACCTTGATATGTGTCGGGTCAGTATACATATTCTTCATAATTTTTTCTTTAACATCCGCCTCTGACTCGGAAAGATAGATACAGTTACCGAGCGACTTGCTCATCTTAGCCTTGCCGTCGATACCCGGAAGCCTTAAGCATGCCTTGTTGTCAGGAAGTAAAATCTCAGGCTCAACAAGCGTATCACCGTATATTCTGTTAAAGCTTCTCACAATCTCCTTGGTCTGCTCAAGCATAGGGAGCTGATCCTCTCCTACAGGAACCGTCGTCGCCTTAAAGGCGGTAATATCTGCGGCCTGGCTGATAGGATATGTAAAAAATCCTACAGGTATGCTTGTCTCAAAACCTCTCATCTGAATCTCAGACTTAACTGTAGGGTTACGCTGTAATCTTGATACCGTAACAAGATTGCTGTAATAGAATGTGAGCTCTGTAAGCTCCGAAATCTGTGACTGTATGAATAAAGTTGACTTAGACGGGTCAAGTCCGACCGACAGATAGTCAAGTGCAACCTCAATTATATTCTGTCTTACCTTCTCAGGATTATCCGCATTATCCGTAAGCGCCTGTGCATCGGCAATCATAATAAAAATCTTGTCATACTCTCCTGAATTCTGAAGCTCCACTCTTCTCTTTAATGAACCTACATAATGTCCTATATGAAGCCTTCCGGTAGGTCTGTCACCTGTCAAAATAATCTTTCCCATAAAACACCTCCACGCTGCACACTCCATGCAGCTATCATAAATATCCCGCACCGTATTGACACGGTAAATATAACTTTACTATATCTCTTAAATCAGATTTAGTCAATAATTTAACACTATCAAGCGAAAAAGCGTGTGCACTAGTTAAGTCCTCTGAAGCCCTTTCCTATAATCTCACTGCTGTTAGTTATCATAATGAATGTATCCTTGCCATGATTAAGCTTGATATAGTTTCTAAGCTCAACAGCCTGGCCTCTTTTGAGTACCGTGAGAATAACATATTTCTGCTTATGTGTAAAAGAGCCCTCTGCCTTGAAGGTGGTTGCTCCCTTCCCGAGCTCGTTATGAATGAAACGCACAATGTCATCAGGTGAGTCCGTGATAATCGTAAAATACTTGCACAGGTTGACATTCTCTATCGTACCGTCAATCACAAGCGTCTTTGCCATAAGTCCCACGAATGAGAAAAGTCCTGTTTCAATATCGAATACCATACATGCAGCTATCGTGATTGCAAGATCAACAATAAAAAGTGCGACTCCGATGTTAAAGCTTGTGTATTTCTTCAATATCATCGCAATAATATCCGTTCCTCCGCCCGACGCATTCATATTGAACATTATCGCTGCACTCACTGCCGGGAGAACAATCGCAAATATAAGCTCAAGAACAGGCTGATTCGTCAGCGGTCCGTCCATCGGAAACAGCTTCTCACAAGCGCTTAGCCCAACCGAGGTCAGCACGCTGACATACACCGTCTTTATTCCGAAGCTCTTTCCGAGAAAAATGAACCCCACAACCAGAAGTGCCATATTGATAACGAACGTAATCGACGCAGGTGAAAACGGCAGAACCGCACCTAAAATAACAGATATACCCGTAACTCCTCCGAATGAAAAATTATTCGGAAACTTAAACACATACACACCAATTACAAGAACCAATGTTGCAAGCGTTAGCATAAGATACTCAAGAACGACCTGTCCTGCTTTTGATTTTACTTCCATAACATATTTCCTTATCCTTCTATAATTTTATGTCACATAGTTGTCAGTATATCATACATGTCCCTCTTTTTCCATATCACCATTATATTTTTTGTGTAATATGATTAGATGTCGCAAGCGACCGCCGCAGGCATGTCCTAATTTATGGTGATATTTCAATTTTTTTATTGCGATTAGAAATCGGGTGTGGTATTGTATTTATAATTAATAAAAATTTAATAAATTATGAGGAGGATTTACCATGTTTTGTCCTAATTGTGGCGCCAAGCTTGAAGATGGTGCTTTATTCTGTGGCGAATGCGGCACTAAGGTAGCTGCTGCTCCACAGGCTGCAACAACCGCTGCACCTGCAGCACAGGCACCTGCACTCAGCAAGCCTCTTGTATCCTTTAAGATTGGAAACAAGGATTTTTCAATTGTCAAGGAGAAGATTGACTTCATCGGTCTCATCGCCGCTGTCGTCGCATTCATTGCGCTGTTCATGCCTTACTACACTGTCTCAGTCAGCATTCTCGGACAGAAGGCCAAGGAGTCCGCTAACTTCTTTACAGGTACACCAAGCAATGCTGTATTCATCATGATTGTTATTCTTTTGTACATAGCTGCCAACCTGTTTGGCAGGAAGCTCCCTTCACAAATTATCTCTTATGTGTTACTTGCATTCGTGGTAATTACAATTATCGGTATCAAAGCCCAGACAGCAGATGTTGTATCAGACTATGGCTATTACGGCTCCATCAAGGTTTACCCAAGTATCGGTTTCTGGCTTATGCTTATTGCATCACTTGTTATGTCATTCTCATGGCTCATCAAGTCCAAGCTTCTTCCGCTTATCAAGAAGCAGCCTGCAGCGTAGGTATAAATAACATAATTTCATTAAAAACAAAATCCCCCTGAATCTCAGGGGGATTTTCATTTTATCTGTTCTTTAATAAAAACTTACTTCGTCATAATATGTATTAATTATACCATGATTACTTGAGCTCCAGATTATACTGAACGATGAGCGGTACGCAAAATAAAGAGAAAAAGTTGCATGTAATTTTCTTTTTTTATAAAATAAATAAATGTTGCCACCATGCAACTTAAACTAAGAACTCCCCGTATATAATTTTGAACGCAGAATAAGCAATCCCCCGCTTCAAGTGTGTAGAAGCACTAAGCGGGGGTAAGGGGGATGCTTATTGTCAGTGGGAGTTAAAAGCTCCCACTGACAGTTCGCAAAGCGACTGCGTTCATGAGCAAGTAGCGGAAGCGGATTGCGAATGTCCGCTTTACAACGGAAATACAGGTGCGTAAATGATTGGAGATGGTTATGCAGGACAGACTGATTGAGGAAGCCTTTTATAAATATAAAGATTACCTGACAGCGGTTATAAAAACTGTAGGTAAGAATATTTCTGATGCCGACGTCGATGACATTCTGAGTGACATCTATTTAAAGCTATGCAGAACCTCTCAGATATACGATGAGGATAAGGCATCCGTTAAAACATATTTGTCATACATAACGCGCAATGCCACGATTGATTTTTGTAGGAAAATAAAAATTACGGGTGAGAATATTGATGAACATGAGGAAATACGCACGGATGAGAATTTGGAGGAGTACATTTTACGGGCGGAAACGGCAGAACTTGTAAAGGAGGCGTTAGGACAGCTTGATAAAAAGGA
This sequence comes from Firmicutes bacterium CAG:882, assembly GCA_000435595.1. Lineage (GTDB taxonomy): Bacteria > Bacillota > Clostridia > Lachnospirales > Lachnospiraceae > CAG-882. The sequence goes on along the minus strand of FR895404.1, from coordinate 5,866 downwards.
AAGGGACGTATTTATCATGTTTTACTATTTTGAAAACACAATAGACGAAATATCGATGAATACGGGAATGAAGTCATCCACGATCAAGAGCGTACTGCGAAGGGGAAGGGCTAAGCTGAAAAAGCATTTAAACGGAAAGGGGTATGAATTTGAAAACTGACAGAGTCCAAATTAAAAAAGAAGAGTTTCTAAGATATATTCCCGCGGAGTACATCGAGGAGACGATTAAGAGCATGCAGTGGGATAAAAATGAGCAGTCGGCTGACGGCAATAGGCATAGTTATATGCTTCACCGTCTCAAACCTGTATTGGCGGCAGCAGTTGTATTGATTGTTTTCATTTTTGGTGGCTGTGCTGCCTACGCATACACAAATAAGTATTTATTTTTTGAAAACGGAAAGCTTGTTTTCTCGCTCAATAAGAATGTTGTTGACGAAATTGCGGATAGCGCGGAATGGGAAAACGACGAGGAAAAGTTTTCTTTTTCGTTGTCGGAATATCAGGAAAGTGCGGATGATGGCGTCAAATACACGGAATACGATAGTCTGTCGGATTTTTCCGAGGCAGAAATATCCACAAGTATCAGGCAGTTCTGCGATGAGCAGATAAAGTATTACAAGGTGCGCTACAGTAGTGACGATGCTTCGTGGCGTGTTGAGATTATGTGCGGTGAGAACGGTTTGGGTATCAGAAGCATTGAAATTGTGCCGTTTGGTTTTTCGGACTATCTTGCGGGAAGCGAAAAGGAGGGAGTGGATTTAGCTACATTTGAGGACGGGGATTTCGTGTATCTCATTTCCGTTCAGGAGAATATGACAACGGTTTTCTTTGTAGAAAATGCGGTTTTGTACACGCTTAATATGAATTATATGCAGGCGGACGAGGCGGAGAGTTTTATAAAAGAGTATATAATAAGATAAAAACGACCTCATCGGTTGGAAATACACCCACTGATGAGGTCGCTTGCATTCTTTATTCTTTCTATGTTTTTATTCAGTGACCTCCGCCGCAAGCTGCAGGTCATAGAGCTTTCTGTACACACCGTTCTGCATAAGAAGCTCCTGATGATTTCCGGACTCGACGATTCTTCCCTTATCCATAACCATAATCTTGTCGGCATGCTGGATTGTCGAAAGTCTGTGGGCAACCATGATGGTCGTTCTTCCCGTCATGAGCTTCTCCATAGCCTCCGTTATAAGGCTCTCCGTCTCGGTATCAATGTTAGCCGTCGCCTCATCGAGAACAAGTATCGTCGGCTTATATGCAAGTGTCCTTGCAAACGAAATGAGCTGCCTCTGTCCTGCTGAGAGCGTCGAACCTCTCTCCGTCACAGGCTCATCGTAGCCGCCCGGCATCTTGCTTATAAAGCTGTCCGCATTGACATATTTTGCCGCAGCCTTAATCTCATCAAGCGTTATGTTCTCGTTTCTGAGCGAGATATTGCTCTTTATGTCTCCTGTGAAGAGGAATACATCCTGCTGTACCTGACCTATCGCGCCGCGAAGCACATCGGTATCAATGTCCTTTATGTTCACACCGTCGATAAGGATTTCACCCTTCTGAATGTCAAAATAGCGTCCGATAAGGTTGAGAATTGAGCTCTTTCCTGCTCCCGTGGCACCTACAAAGGCAACCTTCTCACCCGGATTAATCGTAAAGCTTACATCCTTTAGGATGTACTCATCCTTCTCATAAGCAAACCATACATTCTTGAACTCGATTTTGCCGTCAAGCTTTACATCTACAGGATGTGCAGGATTTACAATTTCAGGCTTCACATCGAGAATCTGGAACATCTTCTCAGCCGACGCAATCGACGACTGCAGAGTTCCGAACTGCTCGGCAAGCTCCTGAATCGGGTCAAAGAACGAACTTATATAGTTGATGAATATATACAGGGTTCCGATAGAGATTGTTCCTCCGAGCACAAGGCTTCCGCCTCTTGCGACAATTATCACAAGTGCGGCTATTGACAGCAGGTAAATTATAGGTCTGAATATTGCAAATATCATCATTTCCCTGTAGCCCGCCTTGTAGAGTCCCTTGCTCTTATCCTCGAATTCGGCATACTTCTCCTTCTCGCGTGTAAATATCTGTATGAGCTTCATACCTGAAATATTCTCAGAGAGGAATGTATTGATATCCGTAATCTTGTTTCTTGTTATTCTGTACGCCTGCCTTGACAGATGCCTGAACACAAATGTAAGAACACCTATAAGCGGCAGAAGCAGAAATGAATATCCTGCAAGCTTTACATTGATTGAAAGCATTACCACCGCATATCCTATTATCTTTACAATGTTCTTAAAAAGTCTGACAAGAACACTTGAGAACATCTCATTTACCGCCTCGGTATCATTCGTAACTCTCGTCACCAGCTTACCGACAGGCTGTGTGTTAAAAAAGCTGAGTGACAGGCTGTGAATATGTGCAAACAGCTCCTCACGCATCTTATATATGATATCCTGACCAAGCTTCTGCAGCATATATGTCTGAAGTGCATTCAATATAAATCCTGCGAGCAATGCGCCAAGATACAGAAGTGCCGCACGGCATATTCCCGTAAAATCAAAATGTCTTAACTCCTTAAGTTCATCCCTTGTAAGGCACTTTGCATTCTCAGCGTACTCCGAAAGAATCTCCGATCCTGCTTTTTCAAGTAGTTCGCACTCCTCAGCAGTTATATTCTCCGCCATGTAATAATTATCATTGTAAAGAAACATCTGATAGTACAATTCACTGCCTGCATCCGCGTCGTAGTTCTTGCTTATATACACATCACCGTAACGCACCGCTCCCGGAGCATCCGCATCCACCACGGCATACGCATTGTAATATCCGTTAATGTAATAGTCAATCGCATCACCTATAATAATAGGCTTATAGAGTTCGACGGCAGTTATAAGAAGCACCATAACCGACACGATAAGCATTGTAAGTGCATGTGGCTTAAGATATTTAAGTAATCTCTTCATTATTCAGCCACCTCCTTGCCGCTCTGTCCCTTGGCAGCCTCAAGCTGCTGCTTGTCGAACATGTTCTTGTATATTCCGTTCTTTGCCATGAGTTCGTTGTGATTTCCAATCTCGGCAGCCCTTCCTTCATCAAGCACCATGATAATATCGGCATTCTGTATTGTTGAAATTCTATGTGCTATAAGAATTGTCGTTCTGCCCTTTCTGTTCTCCTTAAGGTTACTCAGGATATGCTCCTCCGTATCGGTATCCACAGCCGAAAGTGCATCGTCGAGAATGAGTATCGGTGCATCTTTCATGAGAGCTCTCGCAATTGAGCTTCTCTGTTTCTGTCCACCTGAAAGCGTCACGCCTCTCTCCCCGACTATCGTCTCATATCCATCCGGAAAAGCCACAATATTATCATGAATGCAGGCTGCCTTAGTCGCCTTTATAACCTCGTCCATATCATCACCCTCAGCTCCGAACGCTATGTTATGTCTGAGACTGTCCGAGAAAAGAAAATTATCCTGCGGTACATAAGCAATATTCGCCCTCAAAACATTTAAAGGAATCTTGTTGATATCCCTTCCGTCAATAAGTATCATTCCCGGCTTGGTATTATAAAGATGAAGCAAAAGGTTGACGAGCGTACTCTTTCCGTTTCCGGTTCTTCCGATAACCGCAAGCGTTGTTCCCGCAGGCACATCCAGGCACACGTCAAGAAGCGTAGGCTCCGTATGTCCGTTATGAATGAATGTAAGGTGGTTAAATGTTATATGCCCGTCAATCTTCTCAACCTTATCCGCATCAGGATCATCAAATATCTCAGGTTTCTCGTCTAACACTTCCTTGACACGCTTTGCAGATGCGAGTCCCTGTGACATGGTTGTTATACTCTCACCCGCTGCAATCATAGGCCACACCAGCATGGTAACATACTGGTTGAACGCTACGAACCGTCCGAGTGTTATATCTCCCACAAGGGCAAGATAACCTCCGTACAAAAGCGTGATGAGACTGCTCGCTCCGATAATGACATCGAGAAGCGGCATGACAATTGCCTGCAGCTTAGCCACACCCATATTCTTGTCTCTTGACCTGTCATTGTACTTTAAAAATGCCTTTAACTCAGCCCTCTCCTGAACAAACGCCTTAATGACACGCACACCCGAAAAGCTCTCCTGTACCATATCCGTCAAATCAGAAAGTGCCTCCTGCTTCTCGTTAAAACGCTTTTTCATAATGGCACCATAGTAAAATTCTCCGGCAAATATAAATATCATAGGTATAATTGCAAGAAGTGTCAGCTTCAAATCGACATAGAAAATCATCTGGCATATAACCATAACCGCCATAACAGTCGCATCGAACGCCGATATGACCGCCATACCTATAGCCGAACGGATTGAGTTGAGGTCGTTTATAAATCTCGACATCAAATCTCCCGTCTTGTGCTCGTTGTAGTACTCAACCGACATTCCTTCAAGGTGTGAAAACATATCATTTCGCATCTCATACTGAATCTTTCTTGCAGCTCCGAACAAAAACAGTCTCCAAAAGAAACGTCCCAGTGCTATAATTGCACCGACAATCATTATCGCTGCAATTATCTTGAGAAGTCCCGAAAAACTAAGCGTGTGTGCCGTGAGCCCATCAGTAACCTCTCCGGTAAGCCTCGGTATATACAGATTCAAAAAATCCACTACAAACAGAGTTATTATTCCACCGATATACTGCCACCTGTGCCGCGATATATACTTCCATAAAAATTTAAATTCCTTCATACGTTTCCTCTCTCAATTTCAGTCCCTTATGATGTTATCCATAACGCTTAAATAAGAGGAGTTCCGCAACGCGGAACTCCTCTTACTGCCTATAATTGCATAAATTTGTCCGATTCTGAACAATTACAAATCGGAATCTTACATTATCTCATAAATCCAGCCCTTAGGTGCCTCAATACGTCCCATCTGGATGCCTGTGAGTGTATCATAGAGTTTCTTTGTCACAGGTCCCATATCACCCATGCCGCTTGGAAGACAAATCTCTGTTCCGTGGTCAACAATCTTACCGACAGGTGAGATAACTGCTGCCGTTCCGCAAAGACCACACTCTGCCATATCCTTAAGCTCTGCCTTTGCAACAGGTCTTTCCTCAACCTCAAGTCCAAGATAATCCTTGGCAACTGTGAGGAGTGAACGTCTTGTGATTGACGGAAGGATACTTCCGGACTTAGGTGTTACAACCTTGCCATCCTTGGTTACAAAGATGAAGTTAGCACCACCTGTCTCCTCAACGTATGTTCTTGTAGCCGGATCAAGGTACATATTCTCATCATAGCCATGCTCATGTGCATCTACAATGTTGAAAAGGCTCATTGCGTAGTTAAGACCCGCCTTGATATCACCTGTTCCGTGAGGAGCTGCTCTATCCACATCAGATACTCTGATTGTGAGTGGCTTGGCACCGCCCTTGAAGTAAGGGCCAACAGGTGTTGTGAATATTCTGAACTGATACTCTGTAGCAGGCTTTACACCGATTACAGGGTTGCTTCCGAACATATATGGTCTGATATAAAGTGTAGCACCGCTTCCGTAAGGTGGAACATAAGCTGCATTGGCTTCAACTGTCTTTAATACAGCGTCAACGAACTTCTCCTTAGGGAAAACAGGCATCATGAGCTTCTTACATGAATTCTCCATTCTCTCACCGTTAAGATCCGGACGGAATGTAACAATCCTGCCCTGCTCAGTTGTATATGCCTTGAGTCCCTCAAAGCAGGTCTGTGCATACTGGAGCACGCCCGCACACTCGCTGATAACAACCTTGTCATCCTCTGTGAGCACACCGTCGTCCCATGCTCCGTCCTTATAATTAGCTACAAATCTCTTGTCGGTCTTGATATAACC
>FR895403.1:80457-104898 GCA_000435595.1 Firmicutes bacterium CAG:882 | reverse complement strand
AAGTTGTGAAAGCATGTTTTGACACCTGAAGCCTAATACACAAAAACCGGATAAGCATCTTGCTGCTCATCCGGTCATATTATGTATAAGTATCTTAATTATCCTCTTTATGGGGCTGCTGTCGGAACACAGCACGCCCCTGCGTACCTTGTACCGGAAATTATATATCTTCGACAATAGCGTCCGCAATCGGTATCAGCGTAGTATTGCCGCATCCATAACAAAGTACTTGTGTTTCAATGCTGCAGACATTATTCTGCTGTCTTGATAAGCTCCTTAATCTTAGCTGCTTCTTCCTTAGAGAGCTTTCTACCCTCGCAAAGAGATGCAAGTAAAGCTGAAGGCTTGCCTTCAAACCAGAAATCCGCATCATCCTGAATAACCTTACGTCTATAGTCTTCCTCGGTACGAAGTGCTTTAGCGAAGGACATCTTGCCGATACGGTATGTTTCTACGAACTTCTTCTCCTTAAGCTTTGAAAGGAAGGTTACAACTGTTGTTCTTGCGTAGTTCTTGCCATATTCCTCATTAAGCTTAACGATTAATGTCTGTACAGGTATGTCGCCTTCGTAAGCCCATATCTGTCTCATAATTAAAGTCTCGCATACGCTTAACTCTGTAAATACTGTTCTCTTACTCATGTGTATCCTCCAAACTTATTCTTATTTTACCGATATGAGTATTATACTAACATCATTCAATCTTTGCAACATATATTTTCAGACCTTTTACTGATTTTTTGCCATATATTACAGATTATTCACTCCATTGAGTACTCCTTATACCAATACCCAAAATGATTCATGCACACATCGCTTCTCATGCTGAATTTGAATTTTTCAAATCCAAACATATTTGCCGTCATTTTTTCCCTTCTGTTGTATATTCCCGGAACCCCCACCACAAGAATATTGCCATCTTTTTTCCCCAGCAGCAGATGATGGAAATTAAAATAGCCATGATTCACAAAGCTGTTATTCCGAAGGCTCTTATCCGCACAGGTTATTTTAGGCAGCTCATCAAGTCCTATGTCGACACAGTCATATATCTCATCCTCCGAAAAGATAAGCTTTGGTTCCTTTCCGTCAAAAAGCATATCCATTTCCGAGTGCTCTCTGGTGCCATTTGCCGCTTCTGTCGCTTGTGTCTGAACCTCATGCTCCTGATTTTCCTGCTTAGTCACTTCCGGCTCGTTCTCCTCAGACACATGAAGCTGTGTTCCCGGCTCATCATCAACATACACCATCTTAATCGGACGTTCCCATACCGGCGGCTCTGCGGCTTTCACATTCTCGTCAAGCGGCTGTTCATCGCTTTTCTCCGGAGCCGTTACAGCCGGCTCCGTGGTCGCCGCCGCTGCATTGAATTCCTCAAAGGTTGTTACTTTGCCGACGTCAAAGCTCATATCATCCCACTGGCTGGCAAATATCCTGCTCTCCCCGTCGCACTTTATGTACAGCCCCCTTATCTCATCAAACGGTACCTCAAGACTGCTCTCGCTGCATGAAACAACAAGCTGCCCCATACCGTTTATTATCACCATGCTTCCCATATATATTCCGACAACGGCTTCACCGCGCCTCACAAAAAAGCTGACATTAAAATTTTCTTCCTGTGCATAAGCCCCCTTAAGATTTATCCACAGCTTGACGGTGCCCCCCTTGCGCTCAGTCTTTGCAAAGCCCACATTCTTATTTTTTATGCCATTGTCATAAGCATACATATAAGAAATCAATCGTCTGTATTCAGACAAAAAAATCACGCTCCTCCCCTATGCCTGTCGAGATTAATTTTTTAACCTCAACATCATAATATGCGGGGGAGCGTGAAAATATGTGTGAAATTATATTCTGGTCACTTATTCCTCGTAAAATAATTCGCAAGCTGCGCGAACTGCTCCAGCGTGAGTGCCTCACCACGGATACTAGGGCTCACACCGAGAGATTCGATTGCCTCCGCAATCTTTTCCTTGGAGAGCGTAAGCTCCGAAGAGTTGGACAGCCCATTGGCGAGAGTCTTTCGTCGCTGGTTAAAGCTTGCCCTTATCAGCCTGAACATGAACTCCGCATCATCCACCTTCACAGGGCACGTTTCATGCTTTTTTAGGCGGATTACCGCCGAGCCTACATTCGGTCTCGGCATAAAGCAGGTCGGAGGAACATTTAACACTATCTCGGGCTTTGCGTAATACTGAACCGCGAGCGACAGCGCACCGTAGTCCTTCGTGCCCGGTCCGACCTGCATGCGGTCTGCGACCTCGCGCTGAACCATGATGGTTATGCTGTCTATAGGCACATGGCTCTCGAAAAGCCCCATTATTATAGGCGTGGTTATGTAATACGGAAGGTTCGCAACGACCTTAATCGGTCTGCCGCCGTTCTTCTCCTGTGCGAGTGCCGGTATATCAACCTTCAGAATATCTTCATTTATGACTGTCACATTGTCATACGGTGCAAGCGTCTCCTTGAGAATCGGTATGAGGTTGGTATCAATCTCAACCGCTGCAACCTCCCTCGCATTCTCACACAGAAGCTGTGTCATGGTTCCGATTCCGGGACCAATCTCAAGTACAAAGTCATCCTTTGTGACACCTGCCTCGCGGACAATCTTCTCGACAACATTTCCGTCTATTAGAAAGTTCTGACCAAACCGCTTCTGAAACATAAAACCGTATTTGTCAATTATCTCTCTTGTATTTGTTGGATTTCCAAGATGTTTATTTTCCAAGTTAACCTCATTTCTCCGAACATTCGGCTATGTAACACCGAAACCTGCATTTCTGCATTTATCATCGCAATTTTTTCGCGGTTACCTGCTAAATTCCAAACAGCCGTCTCGCATTCTCATTCGTTATGTCTGTTACTTCCCGTACACTGACATTCTTAAGCTCTGCAATCTTATCCACAACATACGGAAGATTGAGCGAGCTGTTGCGCTGTCCTCTGTTCGGAACAGGTGTAAGATATGGGCTGTCCGTCTCAAGCAGAATTCTTGATAACGGCATCATGCTCACAGTGTCCACCAGCTTCCTCGCATTCTTGTATGTGACAACACCGCCTACACCAAGATAATATCCTGCGTTAAGATAACGTTCTGCCATCTCGGGTGAGTAGGAATAGCAGTGTATTACCCCTCGAAGATTTTTATAATCATCCGACAAAAGAATGTCTGCCGTATCCTTTGCCGCCTCACGGCTGTGAATTATTATCGGCTTGTCGACCTCAAGTGCAAGGTCAAGCTGTCTTATAAACCATTTTTTCTGTATTTCGGTGTCCGGCTCGTTCCAGTAATAATCAAGTCCGATTTCGCCCACCGCCACAACCTTCATGTTGTGAAGTGCTTCATCCTTCATATACTGTATGAATTCTTCATTAAGAGGAGCCGTCTCACTCGGATGCACTCCGACAGCCGCATATATATAATCATATTCAGACGCAAGTGCTACACTGCTTCTGGTGGATTCCATTGATGCGCCGACATTTATTACATACTCTATACCGCTTTCAGGGAGCTTTTTTAAAAGCTCCCTGCGGTCATCATTGAACGCCTCATCATCATAATGGGCGTGTGATTCAAATATTCCCATAGTTCTCCTAACCGATGCTTACTCCATTAGGAACGTCCTTCTCGGCAGTTAACAGTACAGGCTTGCCCTCCGCATCCTCAGCACACAGAAGCATTCCCTCTGACATTACCCCCGCAAGCTTGGCAGGCTTTAAATTAGCCACAACGACAACCTTCTTTCCTACCATCTCCTCGGCGGTGTAGTATGGTCTGAGTCCCGATACAATCTGACGTACCTCGCTTCCCAGCTTGACCTGTGAACAGAGAAGCTTCTTTGACTTCTCAACATTCTCACACTTAATAATCTGTCCGATTCTGAGCTGTGTCTTGAAAAAATCATCTATCGTAATTTCAGGTGCCTTCTCCATATCGACACCTGCATCGGCTGCATTGTCGTTGCTGTTATCGCCTGACTTGGTGCTCTCAGCTCCGTTTGCCGCTGCCTCGGTCGCCGCCTTCTGCTTCGCTCTGATTTCCTCTACCTTCTCCATAACCTCTTTTACGTCAAGACGCGCAAAGAGAATTTCCGGTGTCTCAGTGACCTTGCTGCCTGAAGGATATAAACCAAATGTATTTAAGTTTTCCTTGCCTCTCGGCTGTGCATTTAACTGCTTTCTTATTCTCTGTGCGGTCTCAGGCATAAATGGCTCTAACAGCTCAGCTCCTATGAGAATACTCTCAACAAGATTGTAGAGAACCGTCTCAAGGCGCTCCCTCTTAGACTCATCCTTTGCAAGTGCCCAAGGCATTGTCTCATCAATATACTTATTGCATCTCTTGAAGAGGTTGAATATCTCTGTCATCGCATCGGCAACACGCAGCTCCTCCATCTTAGCATCAACCTTTGCCATCGTGCCGAGAACGAACTTCTTTAAGTCCTCATCAACCTCCTCAGAGACACCCGTATTGTTCACTACTCCGCCGAAGTACTTATTAGACATGGATATTGTTCTGTTTACAAGATTTCCGAGTGTATTAGCAAGCTCAGAATTCATTCTCTCAACTAAAAGCTCCCATGTGATTACACCGTCATTCTCAAACGGCATCTCATGAAGCACGAAGAATCGAACCGCATCAACGCCGAATAAATCTACAAGGTCATCCGCATAGATTACATTTCCCTTAGACTTACTCATCTTGCCATCACCCTGTAAGAGCCAAGGATGTCCGAACACCTGCTTAGGAAGCGGAAGGTCAAGTGCCATGAGGAAAATAGGCCAGTATATTGTATGGAATCTGATAATATCTTTTCCGATAAGATGAAGGTCGGCAGGCCAGAACTCATTGAAAAGCCCACCGTTGTTTCCGTCAACATCATAACCAAGACCAGTGATATAGTTGGTGAGCGCATCAAGCCATACATATACTACATGCTTGTCATCAAAGTCAACCGGAATTCCCCACTTGAATGAGGTTCTTGATACACATAAATCCTGAAGTCCCGGAAGAAGGAAATTGTTCATCATCTCGTTCTTTCTCGATACAGGCTGTATGAACTCAGGATGATTGTTGATATACTCGATGAGTCTGTCGGCATACTTGCTCATCTTAAAGAAATATGCCTCCTCCTTGGCAGGCTTACACTCCCTGCCACAGTCAGGACACTTTCCGTCAACAAGCTGTGATTCTGTCCAGAAGGACTCACAAGGTGTACAATACATACCCTCATAATGTCCCTTATAGATATCACCCTTGTCATAGAGCTTTTTAAAAATCTTCTGAACCTGCTTCTCATGATAATCGTCCGTCGTTCGGATGAACTTGTCATAAGACGTATTCATAAGATCCCATATTCTCTTGATTTCTCCCGCAACATTGTCTACATACTGCTTAGGTGTGACTCCTGCTGCCTCAGCCTTGAGTTCAATCTTCTGACCATGCTCATCCGTTCCTGTCTGGAATCTTACATTATAGCCCTGAAATCTCTTATATCTTGCAATGCTGTCCGCAAGAACTATTTCATAGGTGTTTCCGATGTGCGGCTTGCCTGATGTATAAGCAATCGCCGTTGTGATATAATAATTCTTCTTTTCCATTTTAGCTAATCACTCTTTTCTTCTATTATTAATTGTAAAGATTTGTGTATGTGAAAAGACTACCACAAGTGTTTTTCCTTGTCAAATACCAGATAAAAGGCAGTAGCAGAATCCTCTGCGCGGACTGTCCATATCCATGTACACCTCAGGCTGTCCTGTATCCGGATTCTCTATTCCGATAAAAAATACAGGTACTCCGTCCGAATACATCGCATTCTCAGGCATCTTCGCCTTCACCGTGCATTCGGTTCTCTCTCCGCCCGCAAGCTTTGTAAGCTCTATGTCAGTCTCATATCTCTCAATAATCTGTCCACCCGCACCCATCAGGTACAGGCATACCCTCCAGTCCTTATACATCGGAGCCGTACCGTAATTTTTCAGGCTTATTACGACCTTGGCATTCTTTGTGATTCGGTTATAGCTTATGCGGCATCTGTTTACACCGATTCGGTAGCCCAGACTCTTCTTTACCTGAGAAACCTCATCCGGAAACCTAAGCTCCTCGTCACACGCAATAGGACACTTAGGTCCAATGAAGGTCATATGCGATTTTTCTATAAGCTCCAGGGTTTTACGAAGATTATCGGTCAGCATATACTCCATTGAGTATGAACTGGTAAACTCGCCTCCCACCGGAGCATTATCCCACACGTCATGTACCGCTGTAAGCTCAATAGGAGTCTCAGGCTCCGAATATGTTCCTCCGTCCCAAAGCCACTCTAACCATTCATCTGTATCCTCCTCATACCCTGTCATGTCATTATACACGCCAAGCCCCAAATCAGCCACATACGAAAAAGGTCTGCGCATCAATAGCTTTGCATTTGGAAAGGCACTCACATAGGGCGTGACATACCTTAAAAGCACATCCTCTCCCGGAAGTCTTTTTATACCCTCATCGTACTTTACATGCCATTCCCCCCAATGCCCGACACTCCCAAGTTCTATAAAACAGAAGAAAGAATCTTGTCCGTACCTCCTGCCAAGGTTCTCTATTGCCCTTGCATGTGCTTCGATAAAAGTCTCATTGGCATAATTCGGAGAATAACCTTTTCCGTAAACCGTGTCGTAAAATGTGCCATCCCCTGTCTTTTCATACAGCCAATCGGGAATATCCATGTGTTCCACATCCGAGGGTTCATCACACATAAAGCGAAAGACAACCTTCTTGCCAATCCGTCTCCACATTTCAAGGAAATTATCCTCCTCTATTCCCTCATAGTCATACACACCCTCAAGGGGTTCAAGCTCACGCCATGTGACATCGACATACACAAGCGTATTATTGCCAACAGCTTCTACATAATCCGCATTTGGCGCAAAGCCCATCATTGGGTTATTGTATACCTCCCCGGTGTCACCGTATGTACATGTTTTTGATGGATTAATCCGTCTCACGGCTATCATCGCAATGAGTATTACAAGCACCGATACACAACAGACAATACCCATCCTTTTAACCGTAATATTCCCCATTGAATTCAAGAAGCGTAACATCGTTAACCCCCTCTGTCTTTCTTATGTTCTCCATAAATATCTGATTATTGTTCTTACACCTTAACTGAATTGTCAGCTCCGTGCTGTCACCCCGGCAGATTTTTGAACGCACCGAATATCTCATTTTTCCAAGTATCCTTATTATACCATCACCCGCCGCCTCTCCACAATAATGTGCCACAAGCATATACTGATGTCCACCGTTTTTTTTCCGGCCTGAGCATATAATGAATATAAGCATAATTATAAATGCTGCCACAGCGAGAATATACATGCTCGCACCGATTGTGATTCCCGTTGTTACCGCCCAGAACATATACATCAGGTCAAGCGGTTCCTTGATTGCCGTGCGGTATCTGACGATGGAGAGGGCTCCGACCATACCAAGCGAAATTACGATATTCGTACTTATCGCAAGCGTTACCATGCTCGTAAGCACCGTCATTCCCACCAGCGTCAGCGCATAATTACGACTGAATACAACTCCCCTGTAGTATTTTTTATAAACCTCATATATCAGCAGCCCCATAATGACTGCCGCAATAAGGTCTGCCACCATCGTAAAAATTGTCCCTGCGGAGATTGCCTGATTGTACATATCAGACTCCAGCACCGATTTCTTGATTACATCCTTTACACTCATTTAGAACCTCCATCCCCTCATACTCCACCTGAGAGCTCCTTCTTTTTTTCAAGACATATAGTATACTTTGAGTATGCCGTATATTCGCCGTCGGACACACACAGCAGGCTTCTTATAAATTCAGGAAGGTACTGTGTATATTTTACCTCCATTATAAGTTTTCCCGGCTCTAATACCTCCGCAACGGGAAGCTGACAGTCATATAGTGACCCGCAAAAAAGCCCGGCTCTTATTCCACAGTCAAAGGTTATCCGCACATCACCATACGGGAACACAAACGGAATCCTGTCATAATCCACAACAACCTTCGGCATCATTTTATTCCCGGCACATTCAAGATAGAACTGTCTGCACACCGGTTCTCCTCTGTCAATAAGGAAACCGTAGTCCCCGGCAATAAGCGCATCTGCTTCCCTTCTCGACAACGCTGCTGCCGTCTTGTGAATGTACTGCCCCTGCTTCTGCTTACACTCTAGTTTAATAATACTATCGCTATAATTGTAGATTCGTATTCTGTACTTCTTTCTTCTCTCCACACCTGCAAGCTTATCCTCGTATGCGCCCGCAAACATGTCGTCAAAATACAGGCTCCTTATCGTGTATTCTCCCGAACCTGCATTAGCATCCCTCGGTATTACCGTCCCAATCCGCTTTACAAGTATCTCCATCTCAGACTCATCGATAAAAAACTTAAGCTCATGGCGAAAAAGCCGTGCCTCACTGCTCATATATATCCTCCCATATACTTCCGTCCTCCAGGACAAAGAAACACTTTACACCATAGATACGCCTGCTGTCTCCGGAAGAATAATAATCAAATGCCGTCTGCTCATATCCCGACTCATTTTCTGCCTTAACTCTCATGAAATATTGACCCGGTTCAAGCACCCCGTTATAATCATACTCTACGACAAAAAGCTTCTCTGCCTTAATTACAGGCTCCATAAAGCTGTAATCCCTTGCAACCTCCAGTGTGTAATACACATCCTCAGCATCGAAGTCGTAAGCCGTCTCCCAGCCGAATTTCATCATCCCACCCTTCACCACAGGTGTCGAAATGTAGAATGGCATGGGTGTGTTGAGACTTTCCTTATATGACTCATAATTCATTTCAACTTCATGCACCATAACTTCAAGGAACTCCTCATACTCCTCACCGGTCAGCGGCATATAACGCAAATCAGGATATGTCTGTGTGTATTGTTTAACTATAGTTGAATAAGACTTAATCATGTTTTTAAGTTTTTCTTCCGTTATCACAGCCTTGAATTCATTGATTCTGCCGTCCAGTTTTTCTCTCAGGGTTTCATCCATCAGAATCCGCCTAAACAATATATTTCCCCAATAATTGCTCACTCCCTTTTCCCAACCTCTCTCATCTCCGTGTAAAATTGATTTTGACGCCGTGAAAGCCCCATCATTGTCCCACGAAATAAAGTACCATGTATTCTCATTGAGCGGACTGTAAAGAAACACATTTCTCGACTGAGTATCCACATTTCCCATAAGAATGTTAAATGCCATCCACGAAAAGAGATTGTTTTCCTCAAACCATTTGTCCAAAACCTCACTTATCGGAATGGAATAATCGTTCAAATCCTCAAGCATGGCTATAAGCTTGTTATGGTCATCGCTTCCCTTTATCTCAAGATACTGCTCGAACTCTTCCACATTATAATCAGCATCATTCTTCGGCATAATCACATCCTCATACCTGTAGAATTCAAAAAAATTAATCTTGTACAGCTGACCGTTTCTGTCAAGTCCATGGCTCTTTAACGCACGCTTGTTTAACTGTTCCACCTGCGTGTACAGTCCATAATCCTCAAAAACGCCGCTTTCGCCCTCAGTCATGTCCCTCACATACAGATGCACAAACTGTGTGCGCAGTGATATAAGGTCGGGAAGCCCGGACTGAAGATCATAGCAGAGCTTGTTGGAAAACCGCGGAAAATCCGACATATGCTTGTTAAGATTTATCACCTTCTGGTCGTTCCACATTCCCTTGTCATCGCGGATTGTAATCTTATAATTTTTCTGCGCGTTCCTTGAGGATGACTGCCCTCTTATCGTGACCGTGGCATTCGGTACATTCTGTCCGTACCCAAGTTCCCCCTCCACAGGACCGTTTTCATCGCCAACCTGCAAAAGGCCGTTAACCGCATACCTCTCAACGCCCATCTCCTCATAATCGTACACAGA
Source organism: Firmicutes bacterium CAG:882 (assembly GCA_000435595.1). Lineage (GTDB taxonomy): Bacteria > Bacillota > Clostridia > Lachnospirales > Lachnospiraceae > CAG-882. Next base: position 94,956 of record FR895403.1, on the reverse strand, counting down.
ATAGCTGTTAATCTGCGTCCATGTGTGCTCCGTATTGTCGGATTTATTTCCCGTCGTAACCGTAAGATACATGGTTACTACCGAAGTATTATCCTGATTTTCATATAAAACAGCTTTGTCTTTAATCCGCTTTGATACCTCCGTGTTCTTTTGAATATCTCCCGGCACGCCCACATCGGCCGCAGCACTCTGTGTCTGCTCTCCCTGCGCGATGCCTTTATTCGCCGAACACGCACTGACCGAGACAGATATACACGCTATGGCGGCAATCAACGCCGCTATCCCGAGCTTTCTTTTTTCATATAAAGGCTTTGAACACAGGACATTGTACATAAGATTTTTGAGATATGTCCTCAGAATTATGAACGCCGTGAGTGAAAACAGCACTGAACCCGCCCAAAAGCCGATTCCGTAATACTTTATATCCATATTTCTGAAAAAAAACGTGCCCGCACAGCTCACTGCCATGAACACGGTTCCGCTTATCAGTGCCCCCGTATTGTCGGCAAAGTACAGCTCAATAAGCATAATACAGTTTCCAACAGCGTAGAAGGCATACCCCATGCAGAGAACCCTGTATATCCCGAGCATATCATCGTCAACACCGAGCGGCAGCTTAGGAAGAATAATACTTCCGGCTATTATAAAAATAAGTGTCGTGAACAGCTGCTTCATAAATGTATAAGTCAGCTCACGAAAAAGCACCGACTTCATTTCATCTCCTGCCTGCCTGATATCCTTCAATATTCCACCATTGTTGAGTGCGTCAAAAAAAGCTCTGTACTTTGGATAAAAATTCACCTCAACCGATGTCACAAAATTGATTGTGGTAATAAGTATCGACAGGAACGCCGCAATCGCGGGAATATCATAGACCGGTGCCGCATAAAAGAGCCCCTGTATCCGGCGTCCCGCCTGACCGCTCCACATAATTACCAGATGTCCGAAAAGCCCCAGAGACATAAACAGCCCCAGCATCACAAGCTGAGGATATTTTCTGACCCATGAAACAAAACACATAGAGCTTATATTTCCCTCAGAAAAATACTGAGTCATAAGTCTGTAGTATAATACCGCCATCACACCGTAAGCGGTCGTGACAGAGGCTAACATCGCCGTAACAACATTGATACGCGTTCCCGGAATAAGACCTGCTCCCACAATGCACCCAAGCACCAGTGAGCAGGCAAATATTTTTATTATTCCCTGATAGTCCTTAACTGCCGTCAGATAACTCATCTGTGTCCACACAAGCACAAGCTCACCAAACAATATAAGGCACAGCACGGCATACAATGCCGGAATTCCCGCGCATGCAAGAAAAATGCCATACGCAGGCTCACCTGCCGCAAGCATTATGCTCACTCCGCCCCAGAAGGAGGGAAGAACCGCACCCGTATTTCCCGAATACAGACTGTCTGCAACGAACCTGGTCAACACCATGGATAATATTCCGGTGAGCACCATCGAGGACAACAGCGTGTAAGTCACCATGCTGTTTAACAGCTCCCTCTCATGCTCCGATGTGCCGAACAGAATCGACATAGCACCTATAACAATAAGAAAACACATACCAAGAAGCATCGGTCCCACACACACCGTTGCGGCATACCCATAAGCCTTTATAAGTGGAAAAACACCCTTCTTAGAGAACATCTTTTTTAACTCAAAACCTATACCCGCCATACTAACCCCCATGTCACTGCTTTTCTGTGAATCATTTTCCTGTATTTTTCATACTACCTCCTGATATAACCTTTTGTAATTCTCCATTGATATGTCATGAGTATAATATTTTCTTACCCTTTCTCTTCCGACAGCTCCCATACGCTTTCTTGTGAACGGCTCCCTGCACAGCTCAAGCATTGCCTGAGCGACCTGCTCCTTATTCATCGGCGGGACGCATATTCCTGCCTCCCCGAGTCCGTCATTTCCCTCTATAAGTTCACGACAGCAGCCTACATCCGTAGTGACACAGGCTCTTCCCGCTGCAAATGCCTCAAGCACCGACAGGGGCTGCCCCTCGGAGATGCTTGTAAGTATTATAAAATCAAGCTTTTTTATATACTCAGCCACATCGACACTTCCGGTAAAAATAATATCCTGCACGCCAAGCTGCTCAATAAGCGTGCGGCATGCCTCGTAATACTCGCCATCATCAATATCACCCATGATGTGAAGCCTGACATTTCCAATCTCTCTTTTAACCTCCGCAAAAGCGTAAATCATGGTCTTAATGTCCTTAATCCTGGCAATTCTAACGATTGCGCCGATGTCCGTCCATCCATCCTCCGGCTTATCCGATACATCCGCAAACCTCTCAATATGTACGCCGTTCGGTGTCACACGAAGCTTATTTTCATCACAGCCCAGCTCCATCTGCGCCTCGTTCGCTCTTCTAAAAAGAGCAGTCACCACATCAGCGTGCGAATAGGCACAATCCGAAAAAAGGTGAAAAAGATTAATCCACTGATTTTTAAAATAAGGAAGAACCCACTGTGCGCGCAAAAGCTCCTCCTCCCTCTCCCTCGTGTAGATTCCGTGCTCCGTCAGAATGAACGGCTTATTGTATTTCCACTTTCCGAGACTCCCAAGTATTCCGCTGTACCCGGTTGCCGTCGCATGATATATATCAGCCTTCGGAACCTCCTGCGTTATCAGATACAGCTCCGGCAGAATCATTGACCGCACATTGTAGAAAAAATCAGTGAAAGACAAATATGCGAACTTCTCCTCACACAGCTGCATGATTATATCGAGAAATACCGGGCTCATCATCATGTCAACAGGATTGGCTTTTTTCTCCTGAAACAGTTCAAAAAGCACGTCCCAGTCCGGTTTTTTCCCCTCAAAGAGCTTTTTCAGCTCATTTTTTTCCAAATCAGAGAACTTAGGCTGCCTGCCTTTTCCCTTGAGATTTACGGCATCATCCAGAAATACCTCCTTCACCTCATCAACATTAGGCGGAAGCTCATACTTATATACCCCTCGGTTCGCGGATTCCGCTCCGATACACCAGAGAACGAAGCAGGTATCGGGCATTGCCTGAATATACTGGTGCATCCAGCTCGACACACCGCCATGTACATAGGGATAACTTCCCTCAAGAATCATACATACTCTCACTTTTCCCCTCCAAGATATATCATTATTTCATCGCTGTACGCCGTGAGAAGATATATACTTCCCGATATGTTCTCACAACTGCAGCCTTCCGTTCCTTCCACGCTGCCCTCATTCACCCTCAGTATAAAGCTTGCATCCCCCGAAAAACTGCCAAGCTTTATCCTTATTCCCTCGTCCGTATATTTTCTTGTCATGGTAAGTCTGTCATACTTCTCAACAGCCTTACCCATTCCGCTTCCGGTCACGTTTCGTATATTCGGAGCCGACGTGTACACCCAGTCAAGATACTGTTCAAAGCTTCTGCTCATGTAATCCCATCCCATACCGGCGCCTCTGTCCTCATCCATCGTGTCGTCCGGATGCGTAAAATGCGACTGGACATACTGAAAATTGAGCTCTGACAAGGCAACCAGCTTCTGGTAATCATCAATTATACAGCCCGATGTTATTCTCGGTGTGCTTATAATTCCGTCGTCCTCAATCTTAAACTCCTGCTCATAAGAATGTTCTTCCGAATCATTCAGAAATGTGGATGCTATGACCTTTATCCCGGGATCCGCAATCAAAAGATTCTTCCTTCCCGTCTCTGACAGAATATTAGACGGCGGTACATACACCTGGAATTCATTGTCCGGAAAAAGTGATTCAGAAAAGCTGACCAGCTCGCTGACCGCAAGCCGCATGTCGCTTTCCGATTTCCACAGCTTATACTCTCCGTACTTTTTATCCTCATCTCTTCCCTCTAAACACAGCGGCATATGGTTATAGCCGTGAAAGCCCAGCTCCCCTCCGTTATTTAAAAGCATATTCCCGAACGTCAGAAACCGTGCCGTCGCCTTGTCCCCGTCAAACGGAGCCTCCACCTCATCCGAATAATTCTCTATAATCATTCCTGTGTGCACTATTCCGTATTTTTCTTCCCATTCCATCATTTTAGGCCACCATATATTTGCATAAAACGATGCCACATCAACACCATAATCTCGCTTGATGTACTCAGCATTTCCGGCGGGTATCGGAGACGGAAAATCATCAAGATAAAATGCCGATGCATTGATTACCGGATAGACAAATACATCCTCCAGAAGACTGTAAGCAAGTGCTAAAAATCCCCTCTGATACTTCTGTGTTATTACCTCATTTACAATTCCAATCCTTCCCTTTCCGTAATCGTTTGTCCAGATAATCGGCGTATTTCCATCCTCGGACACCATATACACCTCGCACTCACTCTTAAGCTCAACCGCAAGGGATGAGACAATTCCTTCCAACTTCCCGGCATCATACCAGAATATGTCGTCCTCTTCAGCACCAATTACACATTCTTTAAGGAACTTCACCCCATACACCGGCGGGTAATAGTCCTCAATCACATCGATTCCGAACTTTGCCGAGACCGCCTGAAAATATGAATTCGGAATCGGAGTGAGAGCCGTAAGAAGCCTTCCTCCTTCTTTAACCCATGAGTATATATCAAGAAGCTGCTCCTTTAAAACACTCCAATCCTGAAATGTGACAACAACCGTATCATACCTTTCAAGCTCCTCCGCATCAAAGCCTTCTCCTGCATCCTGCACCTTACAGCCAAGCTTCATACTGTCGCACACGAACTCCATCATCTTTCCGTACTCGCAGCTTACATCCTCGTCCGATGTAAGAATAAGACACTTAATGTCCTGTTCCACCTCATCCGAATATGATAGATTCCACTCCCTCGCCTGCGCATCCGTCTGCTCATATCCGATTCCGGCGCGCTCCCTGAACACCAGAATGCTTAACACAAACAAAGCAAATACCGGAAGCATAACCTTTCCAACTATCTTCCTCTTCATTACTCCAACTTCATCCTTCTATATATTTATGTCCATACTTGCAGCCACTCTTTTCCCGCACTGTCAAGATACACACCTCGCTCCTTCATGCGTCTGAGTGTGTCCTCGATTTTTCCGCCTGAATGTGTCGAGTAATAATACTGAACATACAGCATGTATACTCTGCCATCCTCAGGATATTTTCTCTCAAGTGCCGCAAGTCTTTTGTCAATTCCCTCGTATTTTTCAAGCATAATACGGTTCTCAATACACTCATACTCGAATCTGACCGCATCGGGCACAAGAGGACACAGTGCCGACAGTATCTCATCAAGCCTCAGCCTGTACTGCATAAGGATGGTATCCGAAATAAGCCCGCTGTCTATATACGCCTTAAGCCGGCTTGTGCACTGCATAAGCACCGAGACATCGTCGGGCGTTCTCTCTACCCTATCTAAAAGTTCTCCGATTTTCCTTTCATAATCGCTCTGAATTTCCATCATTGCCGTTGTCGCATAATGGGTAAGCTCCACATCGTCGGACGTTGTGACTTTCTTAAGAAGTTCCACATAATTCTCGGGACTTGTATGCAGAAGCTTCATCATAAGCTTCCTGCTCACATGTGAATCATTGACCGTCATTGCCTCCTCAAGCGGAACGGTAAGTGCATCATCGTATGTCCCTACAATCTCACGATGCCACGCCTCATCGCCCTGAAGCTGTGTGTAATCGTCGACCTTCCTCACGCCAAGGCACCCATGTCTTACCTGCCATTCATCCACCAGTGCGGTAATCATTCCACATACCGGGAGCAGACATGCCGTCGGCAATGTCATATTCCTGCTCTTCAGCCTGTGTGTTAATTTCAGAACTGCCATGCAGATACTAAACACCGTATGCAATGCAAAAAAGATTATTACAGCCATCACTACTCCCTGACTTCCTCAAACACAATATTGTTCTTCTTCAGTCTGTCAGCAACCGTCTTTATGTCCTTAACCCCCGTCTGAGTCAGCAGAAGGTACAGGTTTCCGTCCTTTCTGACTCCGAGCACATCATTCTCACGTACAAGTCCGCTCAGCCGGTCATTCTGTTCACTAAGATTCTGTCCGCAGGAATCAATTTTTAACATGACATAATCAAGATACTGTCTCTTTCTCATCTGCCTCTTAACTCCCAACACCTTCTCGAAGCTGTCCGGCTCAAGAATCCGCGTATTCTCCATCACGTTGTCATTCATTTCATAGAATTCCATAGCCCTGACGAGCGAGTCCTGTATCATATCAGACATCATTCTCAATTTATTGTAAAATTCCATATTCATTTGGCTGTAGTCAGCCTCCAATATGAGAATCATTCCCACAAGCTCTCCACCCCTGCATATCGGAGACGCATAAGCCGGATAGCCTTCCTTTGCCTGCCTGTTGATAAAAGTGACCTTATTTTTAAGTGCCTCATATACCTCAGGATAGTCCGTAATTTTAAGCGACCTTGTGGCCTTGCCTGTACATCTTTTAGAGCACACATACAGTCTTGCATATGCGCTTCCCGGTGTGACACTGTACACGGCTGCATAAGAATTACCAAGTATCTCCTCCATAGTATCGATTGCCTCGAAGAACACCTTCTCAGGCAGCGTGGTATTAAGCTTCTTGGCAACCGAGTACATCTTGCCGAAGCTGTCCTTATAACCTATTATCTGATTGTTAAAGCGCTCCTTTCCCTCGGCAGCCTCCATATACAGTCCATGCAGAAATTCATATTTTTCCTTCAAAAGTTCAAGCTCATTTGTCTTACTCTTTATCTCATCCTGCGCCTTATCCGTGGTGTATCCCAATACACATCCGAGCAGCATATAGCAGGCAAACGGGAACCAGTTCTCTATATTGAAAAAAATGACCTCCCATGACACGGCTGACACATTCGAAGCAATATACCCTGCGCACGAAATAAGAGCTGCCGCCGCGCCTGCTCCAAGTCCGTTCATGCAAGCCATAATTGCTATATATACAAGTCTGAAATCCAGAAAGTTGAACATTACATTGCCCCGCGTTACATAGTTTAACGCCTCTACCGCCGCACATAGTGCTGTCTGCTCCGTGGCTATCCTCACAAGCCTGTTGGAATACAGCCTTTTAATTATCCCCCGGTGTCTTTTTTCACGCTCCTTTATATATCTTCCTGCCGCCTCTTTAAGGTCAGCCTCAATATTTCCCTTGGGAATCCATCCATACTCATTTCTCGCCCATGAATCTTCCTGATACGTCGGTGTGCATTCATCCTTACCGGTATATATAACTTCCACATTTCCACCCGGTGCTGCAAAAGCTTTCAGCATATCCGCAAGCTGTCTGAATGTAAGCTTATTTCTTCCGCTGATCCTTGTCTCAAGATAACTGCCGTTCCAAGGGTCATCAAATATTCTCCCTATAAGCTCCGCAAGGTCATCCTCCCTCACAAAATCCGTCATGGTATCCTGATATCCCGGAAGCTCAACCTTCCCTTGAGATATGGCTGCTCCAAGCCATCTTCCGACATGGCTGGATTTTATAACACAATGATACAGATATGGTACTCGTATAAGCTGCACATTTATTCCGTCATTGTCTGCTGCTTTTCTGCATAGCTGCTCACAGGCATTCAACAGAATCACCCTGCTTGCCTCACCGTTCTCCTCATCCACCGCACCCCGGTTTCCCGTTATGTACATGAACGACTTTACCTTTTTCTTTCTGCACAGATACAATATGTACTCAAGCTTTTCAAGCTCATCAAATATCTTCTTTTCGCCGTCAAGCACCTGCGAGAAAAATACAACCGTCTCGAAATCAAACGTCCGAAATATACGCTCGGTGTCCTCCTCACATGTGTTTCTAAAAAACAGAAGATTTTTTTTCCTCTGTTTTTCCTTTGCAGACTCATTTTTAAGCACAACCATGCGGTACTCTTTTCCGACATACTCATAAAATTCATCCGATACCGCCATCGTATTACCGGCAAATAAGATATCCACTTCCATTCCTTTCCGCGGCACAAGCAGTAATGCCCCTGTTTTTACGCTATTCTCTCTTGTAGGACATAATTCCCGCCGCAATAGCATCCGCAACATTTTTCTGATATTCCTCGGTCACAAGAAGTGCCGCCTCATCGTAGTTGGTTATAAAACCGCATTCAACTATAACCGTTGGGCACGGCGTATGTATCAGCATATAATAGCTGTCATTAGGTTTAATCTTTCTGTCGTTTGTCTCGTCAAGCCCCTCCCTCATACTGTCCTGTATACACTCTGCGAGTTTCTGTCCCTCAACCGAATGCTTGTAGTAGAACACCTGAGCACCGCTCACGCGACTGTCGCTGAAGCTGTTTTGATGTATGCTGACAACAATATCCGCATTGCTGCCTGCTATAATCTCACATCTTTTTTTCATATCGGCAATCTTTTTATTGCTGTCGCTCTCAGCGTAAAGTCCGTCGTCCGTCGTTCTCGTAAGCACCACCTCTATCCCCTGCTCCTCCAGTTTTTCCTTCAGACGGTAAGCTATTGCAAGATTGATTTCCTTTTCAACGGTATCGTTCACTCCGAGCATTCCCGGGTCCACTCCTCCATGTCCCGGATCAATCACTACAAGATAGCCCTCATCGGATTCAGTCTGCTCACTTTCCTCCGTCACTATATTGACCGCTGTCCCGGCCGCCACCTCCTTCTCCCCCGAATACAGCATGTGCCGCATTAACATCCAAAGGGAAAATATCATTACTAATCCCATAGCAAGCGAAAGCATATCTCTTTTCAAAATAAAAAACCCCATGCATAGAATCCTTATTTTTATTCTATGCACAGGGTTCAAAATTATGTTATTTTTATTCCCGCATAACCGTATATACAATTCTCTACTTATTATACTCCGCAATAACCTCCCATACCTCCGGTAGCTCACTGCCGAGACTCCATCCCGACACACCGGCAATGTTGTATTCCGCCACTATCTTCATCTTCTCCCTGATTGAGTCGGCATCCTCAAGCCATACGCTGTAATGATGGCCTTCAACATCTCCCTCAGCAACGTACTGCCCCATCGTGTCACTCCAGTTAATGGCTATACCAAGCTCCTCCACTCTGTCATAAGAGCCCTTCATGGTGTACGCCTTGGAAGTCATCACATGGTTCCCGTTCTCATCCGTATACTCATCCCACATTCTCGTGTAAAAAGGAAGTGCATTAATAACCTTCTGTGCCGGAACACTATCAAGAGTGTTTACGATTCCGTTTCTGACAAAATCGAGCGAAGCAACGCTTCCTGCCTCCTCACTTCCATTGTAATGCTCATCATATCCCATAACTATGACGTAATCCACAACCGCTCCCTGCTCCGCCCTGTCATAATGAGCCGAATGAGGCATCGGAACATAATTATCCACGGAAAGTACAACTCCTGCTTTTCTGCACTCTATCGACAGCTCTCTTAAAAACTGCACAAAGTGTATTCCCGTCTCAGAATTGACCTTCTCAAAATCTATATTGATTCCGTCATATCCGTAGGCTTCAACCTCATGCATCATTGCATCAATGAGTGCTCTTCTGTTCTCCGTGACAGAGAAGAGTTCATATTCACTCCAGCCGTTCTCGGTGCTCACTGACGTAAAATCGCTCCACAAAGGCCAGATTTCACGTCCCGTCTCATGAATATAGTCCACATACTCCTGCTGAGCAAATGAATTAAAGTTTCCCACGCTGTCGGAAAGCTGATACCAGGTAGGTGACACGGTATTGACTCCCTGTGTATTATCAAGAAGCGCATATATATCATCATTGTCGAACATGTCATATACTGCATGCCATACCATATTAATCTTATACTTCTTTGAAACCGAGGTGTATATAGGCGCCTGATAATCATTGGAGGTCGTGATTGTGTAAGTGTCGGCAAGCTCCCTGCTTCTTATATAACCTGTAACATTGTCATCGGTCATAAGCTGTGTCCAGTCTCCCTGTGTTCCCACAGCCAGCCAATGCATATCATCGTCTCCGACACTGATAATCTCATCCTTGATGCTCGCTCCGGTCCTTATCGTTCCGTTGTCCGCTATATGCACGTATTCACTGCTGCCATATTCCGTGTTCACAAGCATTCTGTCCGGCTCGGTTCTGACTTCATATATAAAATCCGCCCTTTCCCTTATAAAGTCCACGGCAATGTATATCTCGCCGTCAAGCTCCCTTGCCACCACATAATGCTCTTTCTTTACCGTGTCTCCTACATAATACGCCTGACTGTCAAAAGGAATTGTAATTATCTTCGTCGGCGTAGTGTAAATAAGTTCATCGTTTCCCATGTCATAATAGAATCTGTGGTTAAGATACTCATCCACAAAATCCTTCCTGAAATACCACACATCCGAGAACCGGTATGCCTTGCCGCTTGAAAGCTCACTGTTAAAAATAATGAATGCCTCAGCATCGGCAACGGTATTCTGTGCCTCATCCGTATTCAGATAACCATGGTCGGCATAATAGTCATTCAGGGTAATTCTGGTGTTGTTCGGCGTGTACTTATCAATCAGAATCATAAGCCCTATTCCACCCGCTGCAAGTATACACACCACCGCCGCCACAACGGCTGTCGCCGCCACATGCTTCCTGTTCTTCCTCCTTCGCACGGGTGCATCCTCAACATAATAATCATCTATATCATTGTCATCAATCATCTTATCATTCTCATTATAATCTTCATCCATCAAAAAGCGGTTCTTTTTACTCATTCCAATCCTCATTTCCATGTGCTTTGTCTGAAACCAATGCCGTAAAAACCTGACATACTTTATTGTAGCATAAGTCAATGATATTCGCAATCCGCTTCGCTGCCCGCCTCATATAAAATCGATGCTTCGCATCTTCTGTTTTATAAACTAAGGATTCAGGTGTCAAAACATCCTAATTTATTTTAAAAGTGTATAAATATAACATTCTATACACGATTAAGTTAATAGAACATGTTTTGACACCTGAATCAATTAAGTTAATAAAACTTCGGACAGCGGGCAAATCCGCCATCCGAAGTCCAGAGGAACCTTACGATAATTAATAATTAATAGTTTTTTGTTACTCCGAGAGCCTCACGCACTGAAACTCGACTCCCGTAACCTTACCCATCTCATCAAATGAGTAAGAACGCATATAGGTACATGGACCTTCCCTGAGCAGCATATCGGTAAGTCGTCTGTTGACACTTGCCTGATAACCTCCCACTGTCACTGAGATACCATCCCTCATATACTGTGAAAGCTCGCTGCACAACATCACCGATGAGCTGTTGTACAACTCCTGTGCCTCCTCAAGTCTGCCTTTCATAACCCGCCTCCATGCTTAAGTTATACTTCTAAGTTGTCATATAATGCCAAATCGGAACTGTGTGATATATTATTTATCCGTAGCAAAGCATATCTGTGACTGACCTTTATCTGCGTATTTTATTTTCCCCTCTTAACCCCAATACTCTCCCCAAAAATCCTTTCCATAAAAATGAGCGTATCACGCGAAACAGCAAACGGCTCCGCATCAAACGGAATAATGACCGCTCTCTCCCCTGTGAGCTTTTCATATTTCCTGAGTCCCGCCTTCGCGCAAAATGCCGACACAAAGCACAGCTTCTTATCATACCTCCTGCGCATCCTGAGCATTGCCGAAGCGGAATCCGTGCAGTTCCACACGCTCAAATCCCCGACAAGAAACAGTTCATCACACCTTCTGAGAATATTGTCACCGACATAATCAGCCTGACCTAAATCAAGCAGAATGTAATCATAAGCTTCCTGCGCAATCTCAACCATGGACTCATCCGTGACCGTCAAAAATGTAACATTGCCATACATAAACTGTGCATCATCTCCCGCAGCATTAAGAATAACCCTAGCCTGTCCATAACTATGCCCGGTTCCTGTTCTGCACACCATCACACGGCTTTTTCTTACATTTGACAGATAATTGGCGGTGCACCAGACAAAATGTGTCGTTCCACAGCCGCTTTGCGTTCCGGCGTATCCGATTACCTTCATTTTCTCCCGACCACTTCGGGATAATCGTCTTCTCAATAATTCCCCTCCCCATTTTAAACGAATAGGGTTCCGTACAGTACGGAATTCTTAAAGCTCTCTTCATTCCGTGTTCTTTTATGATTCCGCCATACCCTCTCCCATCCGTATAATTCACTGCACTCACATAATTAATTCCCGCCTCATCAAGCATCGCGGCAGCTTTCTCATAATCGAGGAGCTCGTCAAATGTGTGTCCCGCCACCAAGACAAGTGCATAAGTCTCATCCATGTATCCCTTAATGCCGCTTACCTGCATGTCAAGAATGTTTCCCACTTCTTTTATAACAACCTGACAGCTCCCGTATGTCTCATTATCCATGGGAACGGCATACCCGTGATAGTCAGGAACCACTGTGATTCCATTCACGGTATAGACCCCTCCTCTGCATCCGATATGTCTTATATCACCATAGAGCGGAACTGATAAGCTCTTTCCATCCTCCGCCGCAGGCTCAAGCAGACACTTCCTGCCCGATAATGTAAAATGTGCCGCCAGCATAACTGCAAAATGCGTTGCCCCCACGCGATGTCCGCATCCTGCAACCAAAATAACTGTAGGTTCTGCTGTTGTCCTTCTATTGTCTGATTGTGATTGTTCAAGTGCCCGATACAGCTCTGCGGCAGTTTCATAGCGCTGTCCTGCCTCCAAAGCCGTGCACTTATTAATGATGAATTCAAGATTCTCTGAACAGATATTGCTGATATTATAATTCGGCGTCTGACCCGTGAGCATAAATCTCATCAACATTCCAAGCGAATATATATCACAGGTGCGGTTCGGCTTCCCACTGTTATACAACTCAGGTGCGGCGTATCCGACCGTCCCGGTAAGAATCCCCGGCTGTACATCCTCTGTATAGCTGCTTCCAAAATCAACCAGTCTTATGCCATCGTCTGTGACCATGACATTCTCCGGCTTGATATCCAGATGAAATAATCCCGCTCTTGTATTAATATATTCAAGAACATTGCATAGACTCATGGCGATACCGCGTGTCTCATCCTCCGTAAGCCTCCCCATACCTCTAACATATTCACCGAGGGATGTGCCTCTTATGTATTCCTCGACAATATAAAAATACACATCATCTTCATCAATATCATATATTATAGGTAAGGAAGAGTGCGACAGACTCTTGAGTGCATCCGCTTCACGCCGCCTGGTATCATGTATGTCCCGGCTTCTGCTTATTCGCTTAACTGCTCTGTATACGCCTAATCCTGTGTGTCTGGTAAGAAATACTTCCCCATAGGCTCCCTGCCCGAGTCTATCGAGAATTAAGTATTTGCCATCCAATAGAGTGTTCTGTGTGTCGGTAAATACCACCTCCATGAACAACAGCAAATCCTGAATAAAATTATATTCAAAAAGTATCACGTATGCAACAGTCTTTGATTGTAGAATATTTAAGCAGTTGTTTAATATTTTAACGGCATTCAGTCAATAATATTCGCAATCCGCTTCGCTGCTTGCTCATATAAAATTGATGCTTAGCATCTTTGTTTTATAAAATACCGGCTTAAAATTCATAATATTTTCATATTATTATAGCTTTACAGAACTATAATAAATGACGTATAATAAGCAGGTCAGGAAGGATGTGATTTGACATGAAAATAGAACGACTAAGTGAAAATTCAATACGTTGTACCCTTAATCGTGCTGATTTGGATTCGAGAGAATTAAAAATCAGCGAACTTGCATATGGAACCGAGAAGGCTAAGAGCCTTTTTAAAGATATGATTGCCCAGGCATCTTTCGAGTGTGGATTTGAAGCTGATGATATTCCGCTCATGATAGAAGCCATTCCGGTATCGCCGGACTGCATTGTTCTTGTTATAACGAAGGTGGAAGACCCGGAGGAGCTTGATACCCGCTTTTCAAAGTTTGCGCCATCCGACGATGATGACGACTATGCGGACATGCTCGACTCAGATGATGATATGCACGGCATGGACGACGGTGCTTCCCTTTTAAACAAAATTAACGAGGCATTAAGCCACAGCGACGACTTCATTCCGTTCGCTGACAGTCTCTTAGGTAAGTCCAAGGGCAAGGACGCTGACAAGACAGCCAAAAAGAAGCAAAATACCTCTGGCAAGGCAGCCAAGTCTGAAAGTCCTGAAACAGACGCAGCCTCAGTTCCTCTTGAGAAGCTGTTCTCTTTCAAGAATCTCAATCAGGTATCAACCGCAGCCGCCGCACTTCACAGCCGTTTCACCGGAAACAGCGTTCTCTACAAGAACCCTGTGAATATGCGCTACTACCTCTTCATAAGCAGCGAGGCTATGAATGCGGATGAATTTACCGGTGTCAGCAACACCCTCACCGAGTACGGTGTCCGCGAGAAGCTCTCCTATGCAACCTTGTCCTATCTCAACGAGCACGACGAGGTCATAATCCGCAAGGATGCACTCAAGGTACTCGCACAGCTCTAACAGATTATACACGCGAAACTCACAAAAAGCG
>FR895403.1:8372-80407 GCA_000435595.1 Firmicutes bacterium CAG:882 | reverse complement strand
GCTTTTTATTCACTGTCTGATAAAACTCAATTAGTTCTTGCCTGCAAGAAACTCGTTAATCTTAGCTGTGATTGCATCCGGATCAAGACCGTGAACAATGGCAGCCTCCTCTAAAGACTCGCCCTGTGCTGACGGACAGCCGATGCAGTGCATTCCCTCATTGAGTAAAATAGGAACAATATCATAATCAACATTGATGATGTCGATGATTCTCATATCCTTGCTAATCTGTGCCATTATAGTTACCTCCTGATAATTTATAATATACTGTAATTATTCAGAATCCCATTCGCTTAAATCAATTTGCATGGTTCTGAATGGTTACATATACTTATGATGTCCGGTTCGAACATCTTATAGTCTGTCAACATGCTGATTACATGCATTGACCGCATATCATTGTAACACAGAGGATTTATCTTGTAAAGACCGTACAATCAATCAGCATGCCATATTACCACCCGCCGGATATGTACTCCTCCTCAACTATAATTTCCTCTATGACATAGCTCTCTCCGTCAATCCCGTATATCCTGTCAAGACTCACACCGCACCAGAAGCCGTCGTTCTCAAACTGCGCCCTGTGGCACACATACACTTTTCCGTCCTTCACAAAATATCTGATGTCAACTCCCGCGTCCGCTTTCGCATCCATGTCCTTCACTGTCAGCTTTCCGTACACATCATACATCCAATTGGACGAATTCTTGTCATAATCGACAAACTCATCCCCCAATGCCGCCGTTGTATCAACACCGAGCTCATCCGACGTGACATGAAGCTTATAATCGTCCACATACTTTGCTGTATAGTTCTTATATTCCGTCGAATAGTCCGCAACCGACGGAATATATGTATATCCATCCTCTGTTGACATATATATCGCGTTCTTCACCCCGCGCCACAATGTCCAGTTAAGAATCACATCCCTGACACCGTCATTGTTTATATCATACAGTGCAGCCTGCGGTGCTGCCGCACCGCTCAAAGCTTCTATATCCGAAAGCTCATATTCCGTTCCGTCAATTTCGACACTGACTCCCTCAATTCCGCCTCGCGTGTTAAGCCGATAGTTAAGTTTAACACTGTCGCTGCCGTCCGCATACCAATATGTGTTAAGCGTCTCACCGCTCTCTCCCGCCTCCATGTCATTCAGCTTAATTTCACTGTCATAGCTCTGTAAAATACTTCCGCCGTCAGATGCCTTATCCTGTCCTGTTCCATCCTTAACACCCTTGCCGCATCCTGCAAGAGCCATGGCTGCTGCACAGCCAAGTATAAACGCATACCTGATTCTCCTCATAATATATTCTCTCCTCTTATATTGTTCTCTACATAAAAGTCCCCTCGCTGCAAGCGGTGAGTGTTATTTTTCGTTTCAGCATACTCGTCCATATGTTTTAAAGTGTGTTTACTTATGTATATGTTCAATATTCTGTGATGCAAAGTACTTAAAATTTTTAAAAGTAAACTCCTCCTTGTCAACATCAAGATAAATATCACCCACAAGCAACGCCACACCATCATGAGTTGTATAACTTTCCCCTGCTTCTATGGATATGCGTATAGTCCAATCACTGCTCCAATAATCTATTTTTCCAAAGGTTATATCATCCCATTCGTTCTCATCCCTGCCTCTCACTCTGAGAATCGCATTGTGTGTATATACTATAAGGTCGCTTCCCGAAACTTCAAGCTGATATAACTCGTCAAGCATATCCGAATACAGATAGCCATGCACTACATATTCGACAACATCATCGCCCTGTTTAACAAAAACATACGGACATACCTCTGAATCATACAGCACCAGCATTTCCAACCACTCACCATCAGAAGTATAAGCCCTGTTTTTTACCACTTTCATACCGCGTTGTTCAAGTCTAATTTTGTCAACCTTTACAAACACATCTCCCCATTGAAGCGCATAGCTCATATTGCCATATTCATCCTTATCACCATAAAGATACAATGCAATATATTCATCCGGCTCCTCATAGCTTCTGCTCATTCCGTTTACCTCAGACCAAGGAAGCAGCTCCCTCATTTTAATGGGTGACGTATCTTTAAAGTCATGAGAAGAATACATATTATACAGTTCTGTTTCACTTCCCTGATACACATTTCCCCTTTCAGAAGCATCAACATCCAGCACTATCTTCTCAAGAATCACTTTTTTCTCTGCCTTAAAAGTTATGCTGTCCTTCAACTGCTCCTGTACGTTTTCAAAACTTCTCTGTTTGGTATTCGTCATCAATCTACCGGCTACAAATCCCACAATCAAAATTGCTATTACTACCAGGGTTGAACAAACACATTTAAAACTTTTTCTATTTATAAAAACACCTCCCGCCTTTATTTCAAATTATAGAATACATTTTGCCATGACTACTATAACACAATATATGCGGTATCGTATATTTCTTATTAAATATGCTCAAAAGTTTGTGCCCCCGTGTTCTCCGTCACCGCATACATAAAAGCATCTTCCAAATTTGAAATCTCCCTGTTTTCTCCTTTGTCGAATATTTCTTTTCTTATTATCTCTTTTATCATCTGTGGAGAATCAAAATATTTTATTTGTCCATCAGACATAATCATTACCTTGTCCGCAATATTTTCAATATCACTTACAACATGTGTCGCATAAATTATTATCTTATCTTTTGCTAAATCCGCTATAAAATTTCTTAAATTAAATCGCTCCCTCGGATCAAGCCCCGCCGTAGGCTCATCAAGTATCAGCAGCTTAGGGGCTCCGAGAAGCGCCTGTGCAAGCATTACTCTCTGCTTCATCCCCCCGGAAAAACCTCCGATTTTCTTGTAACGCACATTCCAGAGGTTAACCTTATTTAATAAAAATTCTATCTGATTTTTTAGTTCTTTACCGTTCACATTTTTTAATGCTCCCATATATTTTAAAAACATAATCGGAGTCATTTCATCGTAGAAGCCCTGCTGCTGCGGCATATATCCGACAATTTCACGAAACTCCTTTCCTATTTCGAGAATATCTCTGCCGTCAAATTTTATCGTCCCACCGTTGACCTTATTTCTTGATATGTTGTCGGTGATAAGGTTTATAAGCGTACTTTTTCCCGCGCCGTTTACACCAAGCAGACCATATACACCCTCTGAAAAATGAATTGAAACATCCCTAAGTGCCACAAAACTGCCATAATTTTTTGTCAGATTTTCAATAACCAGCTCCATGCCTTGTCCCCTTTATCTTTTTTTCAACCTTCTCCAATTTGCGGTTCCAAAACGTGTACATACCGCTCCACATACCAAAAATACCGCCGCCACAATACCGGAAAACACACTCTGAACCACACCGCTTTGATACCCCGAATACTGTAAATATTTTATTATTGACAACGGTTCCGCTACCTGAACTCCAAGCTGCAATATCAGATATGGCATAAGTCCCGCTATTCCGATAGCAACCCCGACAAAACGTCCATACATAACGGCAAAGCCTGCAATAATAAGAATTATTGCTTCAAAAAATATTATCCTGTAGCAAACTGTCAATATAATATATGTCAGCATATTTATCTTGAACGGATACTGTGTCATCCAGCTAAGAGACTGCACATACGCACCAATATGCTCAAGCCCGTACACACCCACAATATTTATTCCAAAAATAAGGCTTTCGGCAACACACATTATAACACTTACCACAGATAGCATGACAAGCTTTTTAACATAATATCCCGTGCGTCCATTGGGTGTTGAAATAATTACAGCCCTTGTATTTTTTTCATCGTCATAAGCAAACACCGACGCAGCAAACAATATTATACATAAATAGAGACTTACGAGATTGAGCTCCTCCGCATCAAACGCAGACCTGCCTATAAGGTATGAATACGCCGCCTCATTGACGAGCGTTCCTCTTATTCCCCTCTGTTCGTAAAGAACATCCAGCTGGTTGAGCTGCTCCTGAATTTCCGATGCCGCATTCACCTTTTCGCTCATTGCCGACAGCATCATAAGCACGGAATAATATTCCTCAATAGTTGCTTCTCCCGCCGCAAAACGCTCGCCCGTGACAGTCAACTGCTCTCTCAGGCTTGAATACTCATCAAATATTTCCTGCAGATATTGCCTCTTTCCACCTGAATCAAGCCCTGACATATCCTCATACATCTCGCATTTTATCTTGGCAACAATACTATACTGTGCCGTCACTGTTCTGCTGTTATTGAATATAATTACGGTGACAAATGCCAGCACTAATATTCCCTTATTTTTTATGAGAAATGAGTATAAGGCAATTCCGCCCGCCGGAATGCGTGCCGTAAGTGCATTGTAAGCATGCTCTAATTTATCTCCAAGCCGTGTAAATATATTGTCTGTGCCAAGCACTCTTGTACCCGATACATACACGCAAAGCAGGCTGTTTATAATAAGCATACAGCCTGTAAAACTGCCTGATACTGTCATTTCACCAACCGATTGATTAAATACATTAACATTTATGTAATACGGAAACCAGCTTTTACACATTACGAGCGATAAAATATTTGCATACTTTAAAACCAGTATAGGACTTTGCGCGTGCAGATTAAAAAATAAAAATTCTATACCCGCAAGCACTGCCATTATAATTACTGACACAGTCATATTTTTGAATATACTGAGCATCAGCCAGATAAAAAGTCCTATTACCGCAAGACCACCTGCCATAAAACCTTCATACATCACCAAAGCCTGCCGGATATTAACCGTATACTTAAATTGTGCAAACTCCGGTATACTCTGAATCGGCTTTGCAAGTATATCAGACCCGCCATATATTCCAAATCCCACTAATATATGCGCAGTGGTAAAAATCACACTTATGAGCATCGCAGAAACACATATTATAATTACCCTGCTGACACCAAGTCTGTATCTCCCATTTGGTGCTGCATACAATATAACCCCAAGACTTTTCTTTCCGTTCAAATCAAGTGCCGCGGCAATCGTTACCATCGCCGCAAGCATAAAGAATATCTGGTAGTTATATGAAAAAACCGTTCTCATGGCAGAATCATTGATTACTTCCGGTGTAACCTCGAGAAGCCCTGTAAAATCGTCAATAACCTTTTTTTGGTTATGATATGAAAAGCTTCCCTTTTGCGAAAAAATTCCAATTTCCAGATTTTTTTCTGCCTGAGAAATTATCTGTGAAATATTCTGCGTATAATCTGCCACATACATTTCTCTTTCCTGTATAAGTCTTGTCACACCGCTCCATACAGACGTCCAATCAATTTTTTCATAATCAGGACGCTCCATAACCTCAGAATATTGTTTATAAAGAACATTTCCACTCTGTTCATTAAAATATAAAACGCATGACATAATAAGCATACTTACAATTATAACCATACGCCTTACAGAATATATCCGCCTGAATTCTCTAATGAATATTATCATGAGCTGTACTCCTTAAAAGTCACCGCGTTCTTATGCTTTTGCCATATAACTCACTCGTCCAGACATGCACTCACATTTCTAAGTTCCGTGACACCGCTGTCCATACTGCTTTTATCGTACACTCTTGTGGTGTCAAAGTAATTATAAAACATATACTTATCATCACCACCTACAAAACGTCCTCTTGATGTATTAAACTCTATATTTTTTACAAATGTTCCATCCTTTTCAAGCACTGTCAATGCCAGAGGATACTCTCCATATCGTAAAATAGTACAATACCTGACGTAAGGCTCGTTATCAAGATATATATAATTGCTGTCACTCCACAATGAATATATAGTATTATCTTGAGCCTTATATATCTTCTCCGTCACATCCGTTTTTAAATCATAGCGGTATAGTGACGAGTCACCCACTGCATAATAATACAGCCAGCCGTCATTAACCAAAAATCCCATTATATCATCTCTATCAATAACCTTTTCTACTCCACCATCAGCAATCTGATACAGTTCATAAGCAACACTTGCATCTATGTCCTCAACATATTCACCCGTTCTAAGATATGCAATGTTAAAGAACAGTCCTTCCTCATACCCTCTCATATCAATTACACCCACATGTGCATTATCAGCCTGAAATACCTGAGTCTTATCCGTCATATCATTAAGATTCACCTTATAAATATATAAAGATTCCGTCTTGTTTTTATAATCTCTGATTGAATAATACATATATCCCTTATACAGTGTAAACTTGTCTATATCCGCCTGTCTGTTCTCATCCACTATGCCGACCAGTTCTCTCTTCGCTCCATCCGCACTTACCGTATATAATCCTTGTCCGTCTTTGGTGAGCATTATAAAGTACAGCTTTCCATCATAGCTTAATATTCCCGTATCATAAGAATTATAATCTGTTATATGTGCATCACAATCCTTCAGTTCACAGGTATCTCTGCCATCATGCACGCAGCCCTCAACATCACATCTGTGTTTACAATTAGCCTTATTGCACAAAGGTACAGCCTTATCACCATCTGTAGGAAGATAGTTTATCATCAATCTTCCTTTTCCCTCCTGTATGTAATCGAGGAAATAATACCCATCCTCTGTTTTTGTCATGACTCTGTAGCTCGCGTCCGTCACAGCAGTTGTGCTTATTTTTTTTGACGAACACCCTGAAAGCATTAATATACCAACTGCCATTGCTGAAAAAAATATTGTTTTAACCTTTGATCCGCACCTCATAAACCATTCTCCCTTCGTTAATCCGGACAGCCATACGACTGCCCGGAATTATAAGCAGCTCCTATCTCCTGAGACTTACGAACTTGCTCCAGCTTGCCGTGCCATACCATGCCGCAAATGTACACTCATTATATCCTGCCCGGTCATTCCGTAACATCCCAAATTTGTCTATTTTCGGGCTAAAAAAAATAGGCTAAATTAGGCAAATTTGGGATGTTCATTTACATGAAATACATCTATGATTAATATATTATGTTCTAAGGAGGCAGCCAAATGAAAAAAACGAAAAAAATATTACTGTTATCGCTAACTGCATTATTTATTAATATCATTCCGATTAATCTTGCGTTTTCTTACGGAATATCAACCACATCCAACTATGATGATATTAACGCTGATTCCGTTGATTCAAGTAAGCAGAAAAATTAGCCTCTCCTTCCGTATGTAATCTCTTCTCCAAAACAGTTTTCATACAACTCTTTTGAAATTCGCCGTAATAACTTCTTTTTGCGTAGAGTTGAAGCTGTGTAAACACACTTCAACTCCAACCGTAATTTTTCGTCTCTAACACCCTGCATGGCACTGTTCCATGCATCGTCATACAGACACGGCATAATAACTCCATAGAGATTATGCGCCACCGCATCCCTGACCACAGAATCACTCAATATCTTCGCCCTCTCCAAGTCGCCGATATTGGCGATATAGCTTTCATATTTTCGCTTCAGCGATATAATATTCAGAGCGCACACGGAATCATTCACACAGGAAACCCTGTAGCCGTCTATCATCTTTTCCAACAGCTTCAGACATTTGCTTTCCCCTTCAATCCGCTTTCTGTTTTGAAGAATATTTCCGAGCACAAGGCATTCGTTGCCAAACAGATACACAGATGTATCATCCGTAAGATAGCTTCTCGGCATTGTCTTTTCAAATATTTCGACAATCATTCTCTCTGCCTCGACATCCGTTATCATGCCGCTCATATATTTTATCTTGTACTCTATTTCAGCTATTCTCTGTTGATTGTACGGATAATAATGCAGCGGATTTGCTTTCTTAACTGCTTCGCACCGCTCTAAAAGTCCGTCTTTTTTTCCTGACGAAAAATCCGCTTCTATATCCATGAGCTCTTCAATAAGGTTGTAATCGTCAGCCACATAATTAAAGAAATATCTCTCCGGTGGCAGCTTTAATCTGCCGAGCAGTCTTCTGGTTATTTTCCATGATGTTACCATCCTGCCGTTTTCCAGTCTCGACAAAGTTTTTTCGCTGCATATTTCATCCGTCCCTGCTTTTACGTCGCTGTTTGCATAGTATGCAAGCTCATGCTGTGTAAATCCGAGCAGCTTACGTCGCTGACGGATTATGTCCCCGATAAACACAACATTGTATTCAAAATACATAGGGTATTTAACATCGGCATAATATTCAGCAGGGTATTCAGCAGCTATGTAGCTTAGATCTTCATATATTTTATAGTCCTTGCTTTCTTTATACAGTGCATTTAAAACTTTGTCGCTGTAACACTTTTCCGCAGCCAGCAGATGTGCTTCCGCTCTCGCCTTCATCTCATATATTTCGGGAAGGTATCTGAACTTATTCTCATCAGGCAGCCTCCCAATCGCGTATTGGCACAGCTTGGATGCTTTACCGTACTGCCCTTCTTCCATATAAATGACCAGAGCTTCATATATTATTTTTGAAAAAAACTTCATGGCTTCATTGTTGGAATATATGTTTTTGTCAATTATGCTCAGCAGACCTTCATAGCCGGCAAGTGCCGTTTCCTTCTCACCCATATCTGCCTTAATGCAGAGCAGACGTGTTATGAGCAGAAATTCAATCTCACCATACAGATAACTTTTTATATTCTCAATACAAAAATCCTTGATTGTGATCCGTATTGCATTGATGCATTTTTCACAAAGCACTTTATTGTCCTGCCCCGATACACACATGAATTGAATATCAAAATACTCCGCCACCTGCCGTTCAACATTGCTGCGGCTTTCTTTTTTGTTTATCTCAATCCGTTTTTGAACATCATCCAAATTGCCCGTGCCCTTTATGCATGCTTTTATTCCCTCACGAACACGTTCTCTTCGCACGAACGCCTCATATTCATCCATATCAAGCAGATAATTACAGTTCTTCGCATTATAACCTATCCGCTGCATAAGAGCTTCTATCTCAAGCTTATCAAGTTTTCTTCCCTGACCGTTTGCTATTTTGGTAAACGTATCCGTACTGCATATACCTCTCAGCAGTTTATTTTTACTTACATCCAAGGCTGCACGCTTGCTCTCTATCAGCCTCACAATATACTCTATACCCATCTCCATACTTGACTACACCCTCTTTTATTTCAGGTTTTGTTTTAACTATAATTATACACTATCCCCCTCTTAAAGTCTATCGTATTCACACATTAAGCTAACATATTTTCCAGTGCTAAAGCGTTAAATTGTCTTATTTTATAAGGCTTCCCACAAAATTTATTTATGTACATTTTTGTGTACAATCCGTGAATTTTATTCTTAAACCCTTGACGTGTATACAATGTGCATTGTATAATACAAGCATAAAAAAGTGTATAATCCGCTTGGTTGGGAACGGTACATCCGTCTTAACCTATGAGCGGCGGATAACACATATAAAACACTTTACTATAATAGGAGGTTTTTTTCATTATGAGATCAGAATGGACAGGTTTCGTAGGCGGTAAGTGGGAAGAGCAGGTTGATGTAAGAGACTTCATTCAGAAGAACTACACACCTTATGAAGGCGATGATGCTTTCCTTTGCGGTCCTACAGAGGCAACTAAGACTCTTTGGGCACAGGTTATGGAGCTTTCAAAGCAGGAGCGTGAGAAGGGCGGCGTCCTTGATATGGATACTAAGGTTCCTTCAACAATCACATCCCATGCAGCAGGCTACCTTAACAAGGACTTAGAGAAGATTGTCGGTTTCCAGACAGATAAGCCTTTCAAGAGATCACTTCAGCCATACGGCGGTATCAACATGGCTAAGGCTGCCCTTGTTACTAACGGCTACCAGATTGACCCTCAGATTGAGGAGTTCTTCACAATCCACAGAAAGACACACAATGCAGGTGTATTCGATGCTTATACTCCTGAGATGAGAGTATGCCGTTCTAACCATATCATCACAGGTCTTCCTGATGCTTATGGCCGTGGACGTATCATCGGCGACTACAGAAGAGTTGCTCTTTACGGTGTAGATTTCCTTATCAAGGATAAGGAGTACCAGAAGGCTACAACTTCTAAGGTTATGACTCCTGATGTTATCCGTGACAGAGAGGAGCTTTCAGAGCAGATCAGAGCCCTCAAGGAGTTAAAGAAGTTAGGTGAGATTTACGGCTGTGATATTTCTAACCCTGCTACTAACGTACAGGAAGCTATTCAGGCTACTTACTTCGGTTATCTTGCTGCTGTTAAGGAGCAGAACGGTGCTGCCATGTCTCTTGGACGTACATCTACATTCCTTGACTGCTACGCTCAGAGAGACTTAGCTAACGGTACATTTACAGAGGAGCAGATTCAGGAGTTCGTTGATCACTTCATCATGAAGTTAAGACTTGTTAAGTTTGCTCGTACACCTGAGTACAACGCACTCTTCGCAGGAGATCCTACATGGGTAACTGAGTCCCTTGGTGGTATGGGCGTTGATGGACGTACACTTGTAACAAAGATGTGCTTCCGTTACCTCCACACATTAAGCAACCTTGGTACAGCTCCGGAGCCTAACATGACAGTTCTCTGGTCAACAAGACTTCCAGAGGGTTGGAAGAAGTTCTGTGCTAAGACGTCTATCATGTCATCTTCAGTTCAGTACGAGAACGATGACCTCATGAGAGTAACTCATGGTGATGACTATGCTATCGCTTGCTGCGTATCCTCAATGAGAGTTGGTAAGGAGATGCAGTTCTTCGGTGCAAGAGCTAACCTTGCTAAGTGTCTCCTCTACGCTATCAACGGCGGTGTTGATGAGAAGACAGGTGTTCAGGTTGGTCCTAAGTACAGACCTGTTGAGGGCGAGTACCTTGATTACGATGATGTAATGGCTAAGTACACAGATATGATGGAGTGGTTAGCAGATGTTTATGTTAACACACTTAACGTAATTCACTATATGCATGATAAGTACTGCTATGAGAGACTTCAGATGGCTCTTCATGACAGAGAGGTTAAGAGATACTTCGCAACAGGTATCGCCGGTCTTTCAGTTGTAGCTGACTCCTTATCAGCAATCAAGTACGCTAAGGTTAAGGTTATCAGAACTGACGTTGAGATTACCAAGAAGGTTAAGGATCCTCAGACAGCTAAGTCTGTTATCAAGACAATCGGTGTTGCTAAGAACGTAGCTACTGATTTCGAGGTTGAGGGCGAGTTCCCTAAGTATGGTAACAACGATGACAGAGTTGATAAGATTGCAGTTGAGATAGTTGAGAAGTTCATGGCTATGGTTCGTTCTCACTACACATACAGAAACGGTGTTCCTACAACATCTATCCTTACAATCACATCTAACGTTACTTATGGTAACGCTACAGGTTCTACACCTGATGGACGTAAGGCCGGTGTTCCATTCGCTCCTGGTGCTAACCCAATGCACGGACGTGATAAGAACGGTGCTGTAGCTTCCCTTTCATCAGTTGCTAAGCTTCCATTCAAGGATGCTCAGGATGGTATTTCTAACACATTTACTATCGTTCCTGGTGCTCTCGGTAAGGAAGACCAAGTGTTCGCGGGCGACCTTGATATTGATTTAAATAAGTAAGACGCCTAGCTCAAGGTCGTCTGAGATCTTGATATAGATCTTAACAAGTAATCGCGAACACATGTGTTCGCAGGCGACCTTGATATTGATTTAAATAAGTAATTATAAAATATTAACCCACAGTCTTCGGACTGCCTCTAATCAGTGCAGTTCGAACTGTGTGGAACTTTTATAGGAGGTTATCATGGACAACTCAAAAGTGGACGACATTGTATCAATGTTAGATAATCTCATGGCTGCAGAGGGCGGACATGTCAATGTAGTCGTTGACAACGCCGCTCCGGCAGACGAAAAAAAAGTACAGACCAACAACAGTCTCGCATGCAACGGTCAGATGGCGTGCAGCGTTCCGACACTCCATGTCGGACTTGACGGAGACGAGAATGAATAGGATTAGGAGGATTTAATACAATGGCAGAAATTAGTCAGAATCAGATTGACAACCTCGCATCAATGTTAGACGGATATGTAGCTAAGGGCGGACATCATCTCAATGTTAATGTTCTCAACAGAGATACTTTACTTGATGCTCAGGCTCATCCTGAGAAGTACCCACAGCTTACAATCCGTGTATCAGGATACGCTGTAAACTTCATCAAGCTCACAAAGGCTCAGCAGGATGATGTTATAAACAGAACTTTCCATCAGGCTATGTAATTTCTACTGTGGATAGTTTATCTGATGGAAAGTTCTACTTTCACATCAGGCTATGTAATTACATTCCGTGAAGTGTACATCTGATGGATGTACGTAATTTCACATCAGGCTATGTAATTCCTACTGTGGATAGTTTATCTGATGGAAAGTTCTACATTCACATCAGGCTATGTAATTTATCGCATTGCATTTTAACAGGCAGACACATTTTGTGCCTGCCTGTTTTTTCACTCATTGTGCTCTTGGGTGGACTTATAGATTTAAATAATTGATATCATAATATTTATATATTTTTAACTTTTATTTTGGTATAAATAGTGCTATACTTTTATAGTACCAAAAGAGATTTATTGAAGTTCTATTTCGATTGGTATTATTTTTTTGACATGGAGGAACAAGGATAATATGAACGGGAGAATACATTCGTTAGAGACCTTTGGCACCGTAGATGGACCGGGAATCCGCTTCGTGGTGTTCGTACAGGGCTGCCCAATGCGTTGTCTATATTGTCATAATCCCGATACATGGCCTACTACTGGCGGGACAGAGATTTCAGTAGACGACATTTTACGCAAATATGAGGACAACAAGTCCTTCTACAAGAACGGAGGTCTTACGGTTACCGGTGGAGAACCGCTCCTGCAGATAGATTTTCTTACTGAACTATTCATGAAGGCTAAGGCACTCGGCATACACACATGTATCGATACTTCAGGTATTGTATTTAAGCCTGACAACAAGGTAATTGTAGACAAGATGGATGTGCTTATGCAGTACACCGACCTCGTTATGCTTGACATCAAGCACATCGACCCGGAAGAGCACCTTAAGCTCTGCAGTCAGCCTAATGACGGTATTTTAGCATTCGCTGAATACTTAAGCGACAAGGGAATACCTACATGGATACGCCATGTGGTTGTTCCTGGAATAACAGACAATGAGAAGTATCTGTACCAACTCGGTCTTTTCGTTGGCAAGCTCAAGAATGTTAAGGCGCTTGATGTGCTTCCTTACCATACTATGGGCGTTGTCAAGTATGAAAATCTCGGTATTGATTACCCGCTTAAGGGTGTACCTGCCGAGACCAAGGAACAGGTTATCAAGGCAAAATCTGTTATTATCAAAGGTATCAAAGAAGCAAGAGCTTCTCTGAATAATACAAAATAGAGGTGTTACATACACTTCGGAATGGAGGAATTTATGTACGTTGTAGGTGATGCTTGTGTTAGCTGCGGCGCTTGCGCTGCCGGATGCCCTGTTGGTGCTATCTCCGAAGGAAACGAGCACATGGAGATTAACACAGATGTATGTGTACAATGTGGTGCTTGTGAGGCAACCTGCCCTGTTGGTGCTATCACAGAGAAATAATTAAATTACTCTTAACTTAAGAAGGACGGAGCTGTAATTATGCAGCACCGTCTTTCTTATTATGTAAAACTACACTCCCTCATCCGGCACATCGCCATTGCAGCTACTTTCTGAACAATCCGCGCCTCTTCTCCCTCTTAGAAGGGCGCTCACGAAATGCAGCCGCCTCCTTGTTGCTTTTCTGTACCCCGCGAATTGTCTCGTCAAGCTTCTTAAAGCGGTCATCCTCAGCTTCCTCGCGGACACGCATCATATAATCCATTTCCTTGATCACCTTGTTGCTCACACGATCTGTGACAATATTGGATATATCTTCCCCAAGCTTTCCGTTATTCGCCATCAGCGAACGCGTAACAATATCCCCTATTATCTGTTCAAACTGTGCGAGCTTGTCCTCAGAGCGCTTCATGGCAATCTCCTGCGTATTATCAGGCATCTTAACCGCAGCATTCTCTACAGTCCCGGCAGCCTCCTCCTGTGCCTCCCCCTGCACACTTTGAGGTGTCTCCGTCTGTAACTGCAGCCCGTTGTCAAGCACTGTTTTGACCGCCTTAAGCTGAAATCCACTGTCCTTTAATTCCTTTATCTGCTTGAGCATTTCAAGCTGACGCTCCGTATAATACCTATGCCCCATCTCATTTCGCTGAATATCCAGATTAAGCTCCTCCTCCCAGTATCTGAGCACATGCGCTTCTATTCCCGTCCGCTCCGCTGCCTCAGATATCATGTACCTCTTTTCCTCCATTAAGAAACAACTCCTCTGCTCTAGAGTACAATTTTGATTGAATTTCCGTACATGCTTTTAATTCAACCAAAATAAAGACCGGATAGAGGCTTTCCCTCTTTCCGGTCTAAATAATATCATAATAAGATGTAACTTTATCGGACAATCAATCGACAAATTATACTAATTTCTCTCAAGATTTGCAAAGCGCTGTCTGTCTCCGATCCATGCAAGCTCCACAGTTCCCGTAGGACCGTTTCTCTGCTTGGCTATAATTACCTCGGCAACACCCGGCTTGTCTGTGTCCTTCTTATAATACTCGTCTCTGTACAGGAACATAACAACGTCGGCATCCTGCTCAATGGCTCCCGACTCTCGAAGGTCGGAGAGCATAGGTCTGTGGTCAGGTCTCTGCTCAACGGCACGGCTTAGCTGTGAAAGTGCTATTACAGGCACATTCAGTTCTCGCGCAAGTGCCTTGAGTGAACGTGATATCTCTGATACCTCCTGCTGTCTCGACTCGGAACGGCTGTTGCTCGTCATAAGCTGAATGTAATCAATTATGATTAGTCCAAGATTATCGTGTTCAAGCTTAATCTTACGACACTTAGAGCGCATATCAGATATGGATATACCCGGTGTATCGTCTATTACAAGTCCCGAATCGCCAAGAATTGCAGCACCTTCCACAAGCTTCTCCCACTCTCCGTCGGAAAGATTACCGGTTCTCATATTCTGTGCACTTACCCCTGACTCCATCGCAAGAAAACGGTTCATCAACTGAACCTTTGACATTTCCAGACTGAATATTGCCGTTGTGATGTGCTTCTTACAAGCCGCATGTGCGGCAAGATTCAGTGCAAATGCCGTCTTACCCATTGACGGACGTGCAGCGACAAGAATCATATCTGAAGGCTGAAGTCCTGCCGTTCTGTAATCAAGATCCGTAAAGCCTGTCGGGATTCCCGTGACGCTTCCACTCTGCTTAGATGCCGCCTCAATGCGGTTAATAGCCTCCATAACGACATCTTTTATCGGAGTGATATCCTCTGCGCCTCTAGACTGAAGAAGCTTGAACAATTGTTTCTCCGTCTCCTCCAATATGGAGTCGGCACTCTCCCGCCCTAAATAACATTCATTTGTGATTGCCTCGTTTACCTTAATTACATTTCTCAATATTGATTTTTCTTTGACAATATTGGCATACTGCTTGACATTGGCAGAGGTTGGAACAGCATTAGTCAGGTCTCGGACGAACTCTATGCTGCACACCTCAGGTGGAACATCCATAGACTTAAGGCGCTCAAGCAAAGTCACCAAATCCACGGGCTTATTCTCAGAATGTATATTCACCATAGCCTGAAAAAGCACACCGTATTCCTTCTGATAAAAATCGTCTGCCACGAGTATATCCGCTGCCGCAATAATCGCTTCTCTGTCCATCAACATCGAACCTATCACGGACTGTTCCGCTTCAACACTGTTAGGCATAACGCGTCTTATTAACGCCTCATCCATTCTAACTTACCTGTCCTTAACCTTCTATAACCTTAACAACAAGCTTGGCTGTAACATCCTTATGAAGCTTGCATACCACTTCGTAATTGCCAAGAGCCTTGATTGCGTCATTTAAAACCATTTTCTTCTTGTCAACGTCTATATTGTGCTGCGTTTTAAGCTCCTCCGCAATTTCCTTCGTAGAAATGGAGCCGAATACTCTGCCGTCCTTTCCTGACTTGAGCTTAACAACAACCATCTTGTCCTCAAGCTCCTTCGCAAGCTCCTTTGCATTTGCCAAAGCCTCCGCAGCAAGCTTATCCTGATGTGCCTTCTGCAGCTTCAGATCATTCATATTCTTGGCATTAACCTCGATACCAAGCTTCTTTGGAAGAATGAAGTTGCGGGCATAGCCTTCGCTTACATTCACCTTCTCCCCCTTTTTCCCAAGTGCCTTTACATCCTGTAATAAAATAATTTCCATTATATTTCACCTTCCTCTATCATATTATCCAGCGTCTTTTTTACGAGTTCTATCGCTTCATCAACCGTTACATCTTTAAGCTGTGCACCGGCAATCGTCATGTGGCCGCCTCCGCCAAGCTTCTCCATTATAAGCTGTACATTGACTTCATCAATCGAACGGGCACTTAAATAAACTTCATCATTAAAGTATGTAAATACTATTGATGCCTTAACTCCGTTAATATTTAAAAGCTCATTCGCCGCCTGAGCTCCGACAATAGTCGGACTCTCAAGGTTCGCGCTTGGACATACTGCAAGTGCAAAACTGTTCCTGTATACCTCGGCATGACGCACAGCCTCAGCTCTCGCCTTATATTCATTCATGTCATCACGCAGAAGCTTGCGTACCTTGACTATGTCCGCACCGCTTCTTCTTATGAATGCGGCCGCCTCGAAGGTTCTCACTCCCGCCTTATTGGTAAAATTGTTGGTATCTACGATTATTCCCGCATATATTGCGTTTGCCTCAGCAGACTTAAGCTTGACATTGTCTCCGATGTATTGAAGAATCTCAGCTACCATCTCGCATGCCGAAGAAGCATAAGGCTCAATGTAAGACAATACCGCATGGTCTATAGTATCACCGCTCTGTCTGTGATGATCAAGTACAACTATCGTTCTGCACTTTTCAACAAGCTCAGGACACTCCGTGTATCCGGGACGATTTACATCAACAACCACAAGAAGAGTATTATCCGATACATACTGCATAACCTCGTTATTTTTTATAAATAAATCTTCCTCATATTCCGGAACACCTATGAATGTCTCAACGGTAGGTCTGAGAGAGCGTGTGACATCATTGAGCACTATGTTTGCATGCTTGTTGAGTGACTTGGCTGCACGGTATATACCTATCGCAGCTCCTAAGGCATCCGCATCACTTATTCTGTGTCCCATGATAATGACATTGTCTGCCACCTCTATAAGCTCTCTAAGCGCATGAGCCTTGACACGCGCCTTGACTCTCGTATTCTTCTCGACAGTCGTACTCTTTCCGCCAAAGAAGGTTGTCTGATCGCCCTCCTTAATTACTGCCTGGTCACCGCCGCGTCCAAGTGCCAAGTCGATAGCCGCTCTCGCCATCTCATAATTCTTATTGAAGTTATCATAGCCCGCCGCAATACCAATACTGAGTGTAACCGCCATCGCATTACCTATATCGGTTGAGCGCACATCCTCGAGAATTGAGAATCTGTCCTGTCTCAGCGCTTCAAGGTACTTATAGTTAAATACAAGAAGGTACTTATCCTTCTCGAGCTTCTTGACAATTCCGTTACCGTTGGTGATATACTTGCTGATTTTACGTTCTACAAGTCCTGCAAGAAGTGAACGTCTTAACTCATCTATGCTCTCGAGTGCCTCATCATAGTTATCTATATATATAAGTCCGACTACGATGCGCTCATCATGCAGCTTTTGAATATAATGCTTCATATCCGTCTCATCGAACAGATATACCGCCATGAGAGAAGGTACATTCTTAACCTGAAGAAGAGAATTGTCTTCCATAAGCGAGTCTATCGCGAGCTTTCTGAAGTCAACACGATAATTGCGCGCTTCATACACGATATCCGTAGAGAATTCTTCCTCGTCTGTATCAAAAATCTTCTCATCAATATCACTGAACACGCCCGTAAGGCTCTTTCTGTATGCACTTTCCCTGTGAAGAAGATTTTTGAACTCATGATTGAGCCATATTATTCTTCCGGTCTCATCGATAAGCCCATATGGAACCTTAAAGTCTTCAAGAAGCGTTTTTTGAACCTGTGCATAATCTGCTGCAAACTCAACCATCGCCTTGGTAAGAAGAGGCTGTCTCCTGAGCAGAAAAATCAAGGCAAACACGCCATATATCAACGTGAACACACCGCCTATAATTCCACACCTGATATTCTGTGTAAAAAGCACAACGTCAAGAAGCAGGAAAAGAATTGCCGAATACAGCGGCCACATAATATATATCTTGAACTGACCTTTATATTTCATCTTTTTTTTCATACAGATGTATCCTCCCACAGCCGCATCTTCGTGATAAATCCTCGACACGGCACAATGACACTTATACCATCATAATATGTCATTATAGCATGAATCGTGTGGAATGGCAAGCTAAAGGGCAGAAGAGCCGGAACATCCGTCCCGGCTCTTCTGCCCTTTATACTTTTTATTTAAACACGTTCTGTATTGCCTCAAGTATCTTCGGAAAACGACATACATAAGTATTTCTGTCAATCAATCCGAAGCGCTCTCCTTCTCCCTCGAAAAGACCGTTATCCCACCATAGACAACGGACTCCCGCCTTGGCAGCCGCGCGAAGATAATATTCAACCCACTCTGCCCTGTCATCCTCATTATTTTTGCTCATAGCTCCGAACTCACCCATTATCACGGGAATTCCTTTGTCCGTGAATCTTGTCTTAAGCTCATTCATGAGACTGTCAATCTTCGCGGTGTCATGCTCCCATTTATCTCTTCCCTGTGTGTTGAGTGCAAAATCATAAGGCTCATAAGCATGCACTGATACAATAATCCTGTCGTCATCCGGAATTTCAATATATTTAATTCCCTCTGTGCAGTTGGCTGCATAACCCGGAATCATCAGATACCTTGATTTGTTATAGCCCGTTCCGCCTCTTACAGCCTTAACAAAAGCTGCATTAGTGGAATTGACCACATCCCGGCCCTCCTCATCACCGCCGTTCCACTCAAGCGGTGTTCCGACCTTACGCGGTTCGTTCTGCCCCTCAAATATAAGATGCTCATCATACTCTGCAAACTCTGCCGCAAGCTGACTCCAGAGTGCCGTCATTATTATACATGCACGTTCCTCATTGTCATAATACGGATAGTTCCAGTCCTCATGATGAAGATTCAGTATTATGTAAACCTTACGCTTATACGCGTAATCAATAACCTCACGCACACGTCCAAGCCATGATGCTTCTATCGTATAGTCAGGCGCATCACCAAAATGTCCCGTCCACGTAACAGGTATTCTGATAATGTTAAAGCCGGCAGCAATATACGCATCTACAAGCTCCTGTGTGATAACCGGATTAAACCATGCCGTCTCCGTCTTTTCCGGTGCATCAGTGATCTTAATCGACTTATCAAACGAATCCAGCGTGTTGCCGATGCTTATGCCTACTCTTATACCATCTGTAAAGTTCTGCATAACTCTCCTCTCTATCAGCAGACCCTGCGTTATCTCTTTCCGATTTCGGTATCGGTTGAGCTTACAACGCTGTGCTCCTTGATATAACCCACAATCTCATCAAGAGTTGTAAATGCCAGACCGACATAGCTGTCCGCACATCCGTAGTATATGGCAATCTTTCCGGATTCCGAATCGTGAATGGTTGCACATGGGAATGTGACGTTAGGAACAAAGCCTCTCTCCTCATACCACTGCTCAGGGGTAAGGAGGAAATTTTCACAACGGTAAAGAACCTTTGATGGATTATCAATGTCAAGTATCGCACCACCGATGGAGTACACATATCCGTTGCAGGTTCCGCTTACACCGTGATAAAACAACAGCCAGCCTTCACTTGTCTCAATAGGAGCTGCTCCGCCACCGATTTTTAATGACTCCCACCACTCGTTACCACGGCTCATCACATGTCTGTGTCTGCCCCAATATACAAGGTCTGGACTCTCACTCACAAATATATCACCAAACGGTGTATGTCCCGAATCCGAAGGACGTGACAGAAGCACGAAGTTGCCGTTAATCTTTCTCGGAAAAAGAACCGCATTACGATTGAATGGAAGGAACGGATTCTCAAGTCTTGTAAATGTCTTGAAATCCTTTGTCTTTGCCATTCCGATTGCCGCACCGTAGAAATCCTGACACCAGATGATATAATAGGTATCCTCAACCTTCACAAGTCTCGGATCATATGCATATATCGGCATAAAATCATTGCCGTCCTCATCCTTAAAAGGAATCTTATCCTTATCAAAATTCCAATGAATTCCGTCGTCACTTCTTCCAAGGTAAATATAAGGAATACCATTTGTCTGCTCACCGCGGAACACACCGATGAACTTTCCCTCATAAGGCATAACGGCACTGTTAAAAATTCTCGCAACATTCTCAAGAGGGTTGCGGTCTATTATAGGATTCTCGGAATATCTCCATACTGGAGCTCCCTTGTGTCCCTCCGGCTTGTCCTGCCATGGCACATTAGGCACTGCAGGTGCAATCATTTTAAGTTCTGACATACATACCTCCTACATTTGGCACTGCGCCACCGAACCACGGATAATAAGCTTTCCGCTTATGACCTTGCGCCCGCCAAGATTTTCTTCGCCTTTTAAAAGGCGTATAATCATTTCTACTGCATTTTTTGTCATTTCTTCAATATTTACTTCTATTGTTGTAAGCTTCGGCAGATTGTAATCAAACTCCGCCGAATAATTATCAAATCCAACCACAGATATATCCTGCGGAATGCGATACCCTCTGCTGATAAGAAGCTTCATAAGGAGGTTCGCCGTTCCATCGCAGTTACATACAAATGCTGTCGGCATCTCTTTCGGCATCTGCAAATCAATAAAATACCCTTCATCATCTCTGTCGGGAATAATATAATCGTCAGGCATCTTTAACTGATGTGTCAGAAGCGAACGGTAGTATCCCAAATATCTGTCAAGAATACTTGCTGTGGCATCTATGCTTCCCACATAGGCAATTTTTTTGTGCCCCATACTCACAAGATAATTGGTAAGCATGTAGGTTCCGTACATATTATCATTTATGACGCTCGGCACCTCCATCGTCCTGTCATAAAAATCCAGATACACAACCGGCAGCTTGTTCTCCCTCAGCACCTTAAGATAATCTGATTTCATCTGACCCAGCACAATAACTCCGTCGACTTTCCGCTCGGCCACGATATCCGGCATTCTGTGCTCCGCGAGCATTTTAGACGTAATTGCCTCCATAATTACCGAATAATGAAACTGTGACATCTGCTTGTTGATGCTGTTGTACATTTTCATATAAAACGGAAAGACTGTAGTTGAATTATCCACATAGTGTTCCTCAACAATAACACCGATATTATAGCTGCGCCCACGGCGGAAGCCGTCTCCGATTCCGCTGTATGTATAACCCATTTCCTCGGCAGTTGCCTTAATCACTGCACGAAGCTCAGAGCCTACGCCGTCCTTGTCAGTCAATGCCTTAGACACTGTTACCGTGCTGACCCCGACCTTTTTTGCTATATCTCTCATAGTCACATTCTTAGCCATACATCACCATTCCCATCAGTTATAATACCATGTATCCTCTTCTTTGCTTCCACTCTCCGGACGACGCATATATTTTTTCATCACATGCTCCGCCGGGAATGTCATCCCGTAAAATGCCAGCCCCGGAAGGATAAGCACTGCCCACGGCATCAGATATACAAGTACTGCCGCTACCGCACACATTCCCACAAGTGCTGCCGTTATATGCAGATGTCTGAAGCATATAACAAATGCCATGCCGAACAATTTCCCACTGCCGAGTTCGAATCTTGACAACAGAATATAGGTATACAGCATCACTCCGAATATTATAAAACCAAGCACTATGTACACACATCTCAGATAGAATGAAATCTCGGTCGCACTCCCCTTAAAATACATAAGGTTAAACACAAGCATAACGGCTAATACAAGATAAATCAGATTAAGCCCTATCGATGCCCGGAAATTCCGCTTAAATGAGCGGAAGAACTCTTTGGACACATAACCGTTGTGATGGCGCAAAACCTTCGCAGCCGTATAATATGCCGCACATGCTGCCGTGCCTATTGTCACAACCGGCAGTGAACACACTATCCATAATATGCTTAGGAGAATAATATCTCCGACTTTGTTCATAAATCTGCCGTAGGCAGAATCAATACCGAAAATTGATGCCATAACCTCTACACCTTTCTGATTTTACCGGGATATACGGACTGCTCATATCGAACAGCCCGGGTATCCTTATTTTAATAGAGGTGTTCCCACAAAACAATTAAAAATTAATTAAAGTATGCATCAAGTGCATCCTGAATCTGCTGCTTGTATGTCTCCTGGAACTGTGCAGCGGTTACAGTACCGTTGATAAGACTCTCAAGGTCGTACTCTATACCCATTGAGTTCCATAAGTCGAACTGCTCTCTGCTTCCGCAGTCGAACATAACGTCAAAGTTCTGATCCTGAATCTCAGGATCCTTATCCGTTACAGCATACCACCAGTAGAGTGTCTCCTCATCATCACGGATTGATGTGTCTCCGTCATACCAGTTCCACATATCGTAGAGAACATCATAAACAAGCTCAGGATTCTCAACTCCGGCAGGAATGATATAGAACTCACCTGATGTAATCTTGCCCTTGTTGGTCTCCTGATTTCCGGAAGGACCTACAGGCCACTGAACATAGCAGGTGTCGAACTCAAGTGTTGTTCCCACCGCACCGTTGTGGTCATAGTCTGCATTTTGAGCGGCAATCCACGCTGCACCAGGCCAGAAACCGATGTTGCCGTTACGGTAGATGAATCTCATTGTATCAGAATCATTCTCATAAGGATAGCATACATTGTATGTTATATACATATCCTGAAGCATCTGGAGAGCCTCGCCTACTGGCGCACTTGAGAGTGTCTCTGTTGTTCCCGCTGCAATTGAACCGCCGTTGCTCATCATAAGCTGTTCAAATGTCTCGGAACCGAAACCTCCGAAGCCATACTGGTCAACGGTTCCGTCACCATTGGTATCCTGAGTGAGAACCTGGCAATACTCGATAAACTTATCCCATGTCCACTCACCCTTCTTGTAGAGTTCTCTTGGATCCTCAAGGTTATTGTCCTCGAGAAGCTGCTTATTGAATGCAAGAGGATATGTAGCCTCAACAGTACTCTGTGCCTCAACTCTCTTTAAAATACAAGCCTTGCCATCACCGAGGTCAAGATACTTGATATTATTCTGTGTTGTAAAGAGGTCATCATCTGCAGGAAGAACAGTCTTTAAATCTGTTGCAAGTCCGTTCATGGCTGCCGGAATAGCCATTCCAAGGTCTACGAGATAGATATCACAGTCAGGTGAACCTGCAAGAACGGATGTATTGATTGACTCTTTTGTACCTGCATAAGTAAGGTTCTCCCATGCGAAGGTTACATTATACTTATCCTCAATCTTCTTTACATTCTCGAACTTAAGCTCGGCTGCAAGATCACCTGCGTAGTTTGGGTCATCCTCAACGGAGGTATGTGTGCTGTCATAGTACTGAACCCACCAGCTTCCGATTGTGATATGTCTCGGTGTACCGCTCGGTGTTGTGCTGCTGCCCTGTGTTGTTGTCTCCTCAGGCTGTTTCTGTGTAGTCTCTGTTGTCGTGTCGTTGCTTCCCTGAGTTGTTGTATCGTTGCTTCCGCCATTGTTGCAGGCTGTCATGGACAATACCATTGTTGCGGCAAGTCCTGTCGCAAGAACTTTCTTTAATGATTTTCTCATATTTTTGACTCCTCCAAATTTATTCTGCAGATGTAGCCGGTGTGCTTACCCATACTCCATATACTTCCCAAGCTCCGTCAGCCTCGCACTGCATTGTGCTGCCCCATGTGCTCACATCGTCCGTGCAGAGTGCTGCGAGCTGCTCGTATGTAATCTGTGCGTATGTTCCGTTGCAAAGTGCAGGATCTTCCGTCCCTGCCTGACCTACTCTCATCCAGCCTGCCTGTGCCTCGTTCATTACAATCCAGATGTTGCCTGTCTCGGATGAGTACTGAATTGTCACAACCGCACCAGGTACAAGTGCATCGAGAATCTCCTGAGGCATTGTAAAGCCCGCCTGTGCCCATGCGTCTCCGCTTGTCTCGAAGCCCTCGAAAGCAACAAGCTTATTTACAGGAGCAAACTCTGCTGCCGTTCCAACCTTAACGCTGTATACCTCCCACTCGCCGTCTGCCTCACACTGCATTCTTGCACCCCATGTGGATACATCATCGCCGCAGAGTGCTGCAATCTGCTCGTAAGTAACGTAGCACTTCTGACCATCGCAGAGTGCAGGATCTTCTGTTCCTGCCTGACCCACTCTCATCCAGCCTGCTGTTGAATCAGGCATTACAAGCCACATGTTGCCTGTCTCGGAGCTGTATGTAACCTCTACAACCGCGCCAGGTACAAGTGCATCGATGATTTCCTGAGGCATATCAAAGCCATCCTGTGACCAAGCGCCTGCCTTTGTTGCGAATCCGGCAAAATCAACACCGTTTACAACGGCGATGTTCTTTGCCTGCTGTCCAACCTTAACCGAGAATACCTCCCAAGCTCCGTCGGACTCACACTGCATTGTGCTTCCCCATGTGCTTACATCGTCCGTGCAGAGTGCTGCAAGCTGCTCGTAAGTAACCTGTGCAATGTTATGTGAATTGTTCTGGTATGCAGGATCATCGGTTCCAGCCTGACCTACTCTCATCCAGCCTGCCTGTGCCTCGTTCATTACAAGCCACATATTTCCTGTCTCTGACTTGTACTCAATCTCTACAACCGAGCCCGGAACAAGTGCATCGAGAATCTCCTGAGGCATTGTAAAGCCTGCCTGAGCCCACGCATCTGCGCTTGTCTGGAAGCCTTCGAACTCAACGGCGTTCTTTACTGCAAAGAGGTTGGAAGAATCTCTTCCGCTGTCCGAGTAGCCTGCCGGAGCTGCGAATGCAACGCTCTGGTCTGCCGTGAGCACATTTCCCGAAGCATCATAGAATGTGATGTCGTCTACATAGAGTGTTGCGTTGCCATGTCCGGCATCAATACCATTGTCTGTTTCAAGTGAAAGCACCATAATATTTTTGGCATCTGCTACAAAAGGAACTCCTGATACATCGACTGTAGCAACCTTAGGGTTCTTGCTCTCCATGTATACGGACCAGTCATAACCTGTCTGAACAAGGTCCTCACCTGTCCAGGTTGTAATCTTGCCTGCACATGCACTGAAGCTTCCGTCTTCATAGGAAACACCAAGCTTCATTGATACAGATGCTATCTTTGCCGTATCAGCTCCGCAAAGACTGCTCACATCAATTCCTACGAACGGAACCTTTCCTGTTAAGTTCTTAACCTCAAGTGCCTTGCTGCCGCCAAAATCAACTACGTTAAGCTCAACATCCGCTGCATTGGCAGGTGCACTGTACACCTCCACGAAGCCCATCTGACCATCTTCAAAGTCGATGCTTGCATTTGATGTTGCACTTGGTTCAGTTGTTGTCTGCTCTGTTGCA
The DNA here is from genome assembly GCA_000435595.1 of Firmicutes bacterium CAG:882. Taxonomy (GTDB): domain Bacteria; phylum Bacillota; class Clostridia; order Lachnospirales; family Lachnospiraceae; genus CAG-882. The sequence continues at coordinate 54,889 of FR895403.1, read as the reverse complement.
GCCTCTGTTGTTGTCACAGCCTCTGTAGTGCTTGGGGCTGTAGTGGTATCACTGTTTGCATTGTTGCTGCACGCCGTAAGTGATACTGCCATTGTTCCTGCCATAAGGCAGGCTAATAATTTGTTACGTCTCACGCCTTCTCCTCCTTTTTTGTGGCGGGCGGTTATCCTACGATACCGCTTCTTTCTACACCCTCTATAAAGTATCTCTGCAGGAAAACATAAATCAGTACGATTGGCACCATAATGAGAATGATACCGGCATCAAGGTACAACTGCTGGATTGTTGTATCTAAGATTTTGTCCTCGTTGGCAATTACAGCCGTCAGGGATGAAATCTTCTTACTGATTACGATGTTCTCGCTGATCAGAAATAACTTCGCATAAAAAGTATCATTGTACTGCCATACCATTGAGAATACCGCAACGGTAATGACAGACGGCATGGCGTTCATGAGCATGATTCTGAAATATGTGTACCATACTCCTGCGCCATCCACGAAGGCTGCCTCCTCGATTTCCTTTGGCAGTCCTCTGAAAAACTGGTTAAAGATATAAATATACAGACCTGAACGCAGACCGCATCCTAAGAATGTCATTATGTACATCGGTACCGGTGTTCCGAGAAGATTGATGCTCTTCCCGTTAATCAGTGTTGCAAGACCGAACGGATTGAAGTTTTTGAAGGTCATGTATAACGGAAGCATAATCGTGTTGGTCGGAATTACAATCATCACAACCACGCAGGCAAATAAAAGCTTCTTAAACGGAAAATTGAATCTTGCAAATCCATATCCAACCATCGAGCAGATGAGCACCTGTATCACCATCAACGACAGCGTGTATAACAGATCTCTTCCCATGGTCGGGAAATAATTAAGACGCGCTATGACCGTTTTGTATTTCTGAAACGTAGGCGCTGTCGGAATCATGTACACCATAGGGTTGTAAGCATCTCCGTCCGACATAAAGGAGCTTACCAGTATTCCGAGTATCGGTGCCACTATCACATAGCAGATACCCACGATAACCACGAACTGTGCCAGACCTAAGATTCCCTTCTTCGCACCGCGCTGCATTGCGCTCAAGCTGTTCTTTGTCTGTGCATCCATCTTGATTTTCTGCATATAGGTTCTCCTTTCCTTAATTGTAGTAGAATGTTCTCTTCTGTATGAATCCGCATACAAGAACGAGAATCACACACACGATAACTGTTGACACAACGCTCATCGCCGAGCTCAGTCCGTAATTTACCTTGTTAAAGCAGGTGTCGTAAGCAAGCTGTACGACATCGCTCTGTGCGAAATTATCCACAACCGTGTACACCACATTGGTAATTATATGTGGCATAACCATCGGGAATGTCACCTTCCAGAAGGTTTCATAAGCTGTTGCTCCCTCAATCTTAGCAACCTCGTACATTGAACCAGGTATGGACTGAAGAGCAGCTATGAATATGATAATCTGCACTCCCGATGCCGATATGATGTCATTGATTCGTGCAACCGCGGCAACTATGTAATCGAGCAGCTTATCAGGCATCGCCAGATTCTTAAACAGTTCTATAAAGTATGCCACGTCAACTCCCGATGACGCCGCATCTGAAATCTCGCTTGCTCCCGATGAAATACCGCCCGACATCATCGTTCTCGCAAGCTCCATCGCCGATGTGATTGCTCCGGCATTCATAATAATCGGAAGGAAAAAGATTGCCCTCACAATCGTTCTTCCCTTAAACTTACGATTGAGAAGTATCGCCATAAACAAACTGAAAAATGTTATAAGCGGTACATCAACAAGCATATTGAGTACAGATGTGGTAAGTATCTGCTTAAAGGTTCCGTGAACTCTGAATGCGTACAGATAATTACTCAGTCCCGCCCAGTGTAATGTGTAACCTCCTGCCGCCGAAGTCGTGTCCATGGTCGACAGTGAGAACTGAACCGTCATGAACAGGCTTCGCGCATAGAATACAATGAAACCGACCAGCCATGGGAGGATAAACATAAAGCCTTTTGCATTTCTCTTCTGAAGAAGTGATAAGCCTCGTTTCTGCTTCATTATTTTCCTCCTTTCTGATAGCCGTGTGCAGGAATCGTAATTCCATCCTCGACCACATCATAGTCCGTGTAGTTTACATATATGACAACGCCGTTGGAATATGTGACCGCTCTCACTCCGCTGTCTCTTATCTCATGCTTTACGACTGTCTCGCCGCTTACATATTTTAATATTTCGTTGACTTTGTTATATACGCTTACTGCCTCATCACACCAGTTGTCATACTTGGTTGCATAGAACTTATTGAGTGCAGTATACTTCATTTCACTTGCACTCTCCTTGGTAAATACATATCTCGGAGATGCACCGTATTCAATCATTCTGAGTGTTATCTCGGTGTTGTCAGCCGAATCATGGAAATTGAGCTGTCCGCCGGCATAATTGATGTACCCGTGTATTATCATTTCATAGAGAGGAATTTCCTCATCTATTATTCTGAATTCGTTGTCCCTTAAAGGAACATCAATGATATCCGTCGCATACTTGAAGCTGTAATCATTTCCGCCGTTGATAAGAATGTTCTTACCTGTTCCGGCAAGCTTATCAAGCTGTGCCTTTACAATGTCGAGTGCTTCCTCTCTGTTGATAAACTCTGTCCTCTTCTTATCCGAATGGACTTCATCGCCTAAATCTCTGAGTCCTATACCGCCCACATCAAGCCTGCCGAACTTCTTTATAAATGCATCCACATATCTCTTAAGGAACTTAGGTGATATGAGGTCATATATATTTTCATCATAGCCCAGTGAAGAGGTAATTCTTAAGGTCGCCGGATTGTGTGCTCCGAATCTTGCCACATAACCGGCACCGTAATAACGTGATGTCTCAAAGGAACCACTGTAGCGTTTGCTGATGCTTGTAACACCCTGGAACGGAACGTCCACATACAATCTTCCGCCAATGCTCTCCATTGTATCGTTGAGCGACTCTAAATCTTTCTTTCCGCCGAGCTTTCCAAGTCCCGTTATCTTGTCATACACATCTGCGTAATAACCGCCGTTGCTCCAGCCCTGAAGATTCATTACCTGGTACACGATTCCCTTATCCTTTAAGTCGAGCGCTATATCTGACGCCTCCTCGTAGGTGGTCATCGCCATAACCTTTAAGTATCTGATTCCGACGAAGCTTGCCGTCTCCTTCACACCGCCGATTATATCGTAGTAGAAAGGAATATCTCCCGATGCCGTCTTTTCATTCAGAACACCTTCGTTTATAAGTCTTTCTCTGTAGTAGTTCGCAATTCCCGAATAGCCCTTATGCTCATCATCTAAGAATGTGTATCTCACCTTATAGTTGATATCATACATATCCTTCTCAAGAAGCGGAAGGTCTGCCTCATTTCCCGTCGAACCGAACATTGAGAGAAGATCATATCCCCTGACAACGAAAGTTGTGTTAACGTAATTGTAGCTTGTGTTGCTTCCTGCAACGGACGCCGTGAAGAATGCCGTCGTTGCTCCGTCCTCAACCGACATGAGAATATCCGAATCTTCCTTGCATATTCCGCAGATTGGAAGTCTCACCTTCTGTGTGTTCTCAAGCAGCGTGTAATCCGCAGCCAGCGGATCAATGTCATATATGTACTGTGAATAGTTCTCAACATTGCTCTTTCCGTTGTTAAAATAAATTAACGAACCTGAACCGTTAGGAACTACCAGATAACCTTCATCGTCAGCTCCTGCCGCACCGAAGTATCCTAAAAGTCTTATTCTGTAAAGCTTTCCTCCGCCGTTCTCCTCAATCATAGATGAAGGAACGGACACCTCTATGCTGTCATCTGAGAGTCTGTACTCAAGAGCTATCGTGAATGACAACGGAAGTGCAACCTCTATTCCCGCAAGCTCCATCTGTGCTTCGTAATCTTCCTCGGTAAAGCCTGCTTCCTCAAGATAACCTGTTATCTTCTTGATTGTCTTGACATTCTTCTTGGCTACACCGTTGAGTACAAGCATTCCCGTCTTGTCATCCTCCGTCGAGTAGTAACGTCTCATATTGGTCTGTTCCGTCTCATCGATTTTGCCACAGATTTCTTCGAGCTTATTCTTATCAAGATAGAGAGGTACAATTCCGGTCGTGTTGGTTGAGAAATCGCCCAAAGTGTAGATAAATCTCACACCGTTGTCTATCGACTGAGCCTGAAGCTGACCTTTCTCAACCGCCATGCTGTAGGAATCGTAGGTTCCCATTGCCTTTGCCGCATTGTAGTAGTTGATTACGAACTGTGACTTGAGATAATTTTTGTTCGTATTGTTTGCGATAGGATCTTCGTCCGCATTCACAGGATTGCTGTAGGTTGTAACCCCGCTTCTCTTGTCGTAGACTGCCACGTTGCCGCTCTCAGGCGAAGCGTAGAGCTTCAGATTTCCATTCTCAGCGACAAGCTCCATATTGTCCACGTCCTTTGACGAATCCTTGAGCGAATGGAAATCCGTTCCCATCTCCGTCTCATAACCATTTAGGTACTGCTTGTAATCATCATACAGATAGTAGTGGAACATATAATATGCGAACCATATAAGTACCGCAAGCACCACCACTCCTAATACTCCGAGAAGTATTTTCTGTAAGAGCCCTAATTTTCTTTTTGCTTTTTTCTTTTTATCCTTCACAGCCCTTACCTTCCTTTCATCGGAATATCAGTTCAAGGTAAATACTCTTAAAGAATGTAATTACCTGACTTACCAGATTAAAAAGCAGCAATGCGAGGAATATTATTATCAGCACCGCAACGAAGGTTAAAAACAAGGTTATAAGCGTCTTTCCGAGCGTGTAATTGTGAACCTGCATAATTCCCATCAACACCAGTATCACCGCGTATGCGATACCGATTGCAATTACAAGTCCGTAGAATGCCTGCTCATTGTCTGCGATGACCCTGCTCAAAAGAGTGGCGAGCACATAGCCCACCGTCGCCGGTGTAATTCCATAGCCTACTGCAATAATAATGTCCTTAAAACGTCCCTCACCGTCCATAAGACAGGTGATTGACCAGTTGCCGACACACACTAACAGGAAAAGCACAAGCACACCCGCAAGCTCTGTCAGGCTGTTTACGCTTCTAGGATCCGTCTCGTTCACAACAAAGCTTGCATACAGTCTGTTGAGCGAGAAGCTTATCGAAAAAAGAATAACCATAAGTATTGCTATCGGTACACTTCCGTACTCCTTATGGCGTATCCAGTAAAAACCGTCCATAGGGTGGGTCAATGTGTATCCGAAGTAGCTCCATTTTTCCTTGGAAAACCATTTTTTCAAGCCTTCTCGCCTCCCTTCCCGCGCTTCCTGCCTTTTACTCTTGTAAGTACCACAATCGCTATTATGATGACTGCGGCTGCCGTGAGTATATAGCTTAGATTATCTGCAAGCACCTGATTGCGGTAACGCCTGAATGCTATCGAGTAGTAGTCCGCATCCATACCAAGCTTAAGATATTTCATAGCACTCTTGTTATCACCTGCCGTTAGGTATGCCTTACCGATTCCGGTGTTGGCAAGCTCATTGTTCTCGTCAAGTCTTAACACCTCGCGCCATTTTTCTACCGCAAGCGTCTCATCACCGTCATATCTGAGCGCTATAGCCTCGTTGATGAGTGAGCCGTACTCGGTAGCGTTAAATACCGTGAGTTCTGCCCTGTATGCGTCAAGCACAACCAGCTTATCTCCCGACACCTCTATGGCAACAGGTGTGCTGAAGGTCCCAAGCTGTGTACCAAGCCCTCCGAAAATGTAGAGGAGGTTGCCCTCATGGTCGTATGTAAATATTCTTCCTCTCTTTCTGTCAAGCAGTGTGTATATTCCCTTGTCCCTGTACACAACATCCGTAATCTGTGAAGCTCCGGCATACTGTGTCTGGCCGTTAACCCACAAGTCTCCGCCGACATTTCCGTTCTCCCCCTTCTTTATTACGTCCTCACCTCTCGGATTCAGTCGTCTTACCGCCTGAACTCCCTCAGAATCAATGTTGGTCGCATATATGAAGCCGTCCGCATCGACATCTATTCCCGTGAACTCCGTCGGTATGTAGAGCTGCTGCTTGGAGCGCTCCTCCTTGGTCGCAATTCTCTTCCAGAACTTCTCCCAAAGTGTAATTTTTACATTGATGGTTCCAAAGAATCCTGAGAACTCACCGTTCGTCTCAAATACCATGATTCCTTCGAACATGTTCTGTGCGATACAGTATATTCGGTCCGCATAGTCGACAGTCACCTTCAAAGGTACGAACACATAACCTGCATCAAGTGACTGTGATACAGGGTTCTGTACTATTCTGACGAGCGTTCCGTCCTTCTCGAGTACTACTATTCTGTGGTTCTGTGAGTCCGCAACATAAAGCTGACCCTTTTCCGAGATACACACACCGTAAGGAGATTTGAAGCCGTCCTTAACTCCGTTGTTGTCAAAACCGTCAATGATGTTGACAACCTCTGTCATATCGTTGTTTAACACCACTATTCTGTTGTTTCCCGTATCTGCAAGATACAGATTGCCGTCATCCGCATAGCATATATCCTGTGGTGACACGAAGTTTCCTATGCTCACGCCGTTATACTTTAGTCCGTTTCCAGCAATCGCCTTTATCGGCTCATACGCCGAAGGTGTGTAGGTTAAATCTTCTCTGTCGTCATAGTTGTATGTGTCATACGGCTCGTCGGATGCCGCAACCGGGATTGTAAAACTCATACCCACCAGCACGAACACTGCAAGAAGGGCTGTGAGCTTTTTTAAGCTGTGTGATATTTTTTTTCTCATGCCCACCCTCCTGTCAGTCCTTCATACCTGATGTTGTCATTGTCTCAAGGACATTGCTCTGACATATCAGGAAGAAGATAATAGGTACTGCTGCTATGATAAACGTAACCGCCGCTGCCGCTCCGGCTCTCGCCGTACCACCTGCCGTAATCTGCTGCAATGCATACTGCAGCGGTTTTAGTTCCTCATTTCTTAAGAATAAGCTTCCCGTGTTTCCCCACATCTGCTGGAACTGGAAGATTGCAAGTGTAAGCCATGCAGGCTTTACATTCGGCATAACTATCGACCAGAACACTCTCCACTCTGTCGCACCGTCAAGTCTTGCCGACTCCATGAGTGAATCGGGAAGCTGCTCCATGAACTGCTTCATGAGGTAGAGTCCCATACCGAAGGAGCAGGCCGGAAGAATTAACGCAGCGTAGGTATTGTTGATATGCAGCCAGCTTATAATGAGATACTGTGGTATCTGTGTTACCGTCCATGAGAACATCATGGAGAGCACTACCATGTTGAAGAGTATCTTTTTACCCGGAAAATTGTGTTTTGCAAGCGGATATGCCGCAAGCGAAGCACAGAGCACATGCCCTACCATACCGCCGCCGGTAATGATTATCGTGTTCAATATGTATCTGGAGAATGGCACCCACGAGCTGTTCATCAGCACGAACAGGTCTGAGAAATTCTCAAGTGTAGGGTTCCTTACAAAAATCTTAGGAGGGAACTGATAAATCTCATCAAGCGGCTTTAACGCATTGTTGATAATCATTACAAGAGGAAGTGCCATGAACACGCCACAGATGAACATTATCACGAACAACAATGTATTTCCCGCCATTGAACGGTTGAGCTTCTTTTCCCTAGGCCGTCTCTTAAATAATTTCTTTTTCTGCTTATTTTCCTTACTCATTGACCAACCCTCCTTAGGATACGCTGTACAAGCTTATTGGTTCCAATCATGAGAAGGAAGAGTACCGTGGCTATCGCCGACGCATAACCCATCTCCATTCGTCCTCCGGAACCGTAGTCAAGAAGGTGCGTTACTACCGTTGCTCCTGCGTAGTTGACTGACGGGTTTCCTGCGAGCTGTATTGATATATCAGCTACCGCGAATGACTGTGTAATCTGCATTACCGCACCGAACATAAGCTGCGGCTTCATTGAAGGAAGTGTCACGTACCATAACTCCTGCCAGCGGTTCTTTACTCCGTCGAGTGCGGCTGCCTCATAGAGGCTCTTGTCAACCGTCTGAAGACCTGCTATGAAGGAAAGGAATCCTGTACCAAGTGACAGCCAGAGCTGAACGACTATAAGCACAGGAAGCACATACTTCTCTGTCTTCATCCAGAGGATTGCTTCATCAATTATTCCGAGTTTTAAAAGTATACCGTTAAGGTATCCGTAGCGGTCGCCGGTAAGAATTAAATTCCATACCATATATGCATTACCGCAGATACTCGGTGCATAGAAAATGAGTGTAAGGAATGCTCTTAACTTTCCCGAGAACTCATTTATTATCCATGCAAAGAGGAGACATAATATATAGCTTACAGGTCCCGTAATCACTGCAAATATAAGTGTATTTTTAAGTGATATAAGGAATATGTCGTCCTCAAGGAAAAGCTTGATATAATTTTTCCAGCCTACGAAGGTCGGAGGTTCAAGCATATTAAAATATGTAAAGCTGAACGCTATGGATATCACTACCGGGAGCACTGTAAAGAGGAAAAACAATATAAAATACGGTGCCATCATCGCGTAAGATACGCGGCTTTTTCTAAGTCTGTAGCCGAGCTTTCTCTGCCTATACGCCAGCTCATCCACCGAGACTGTACCTGCTGTATTCTGTGCCATTTATCTTCCCCCTTTCCTATTCCTGCTCATCAAGCACAAGTCCAAGCTCCTGACGCTTGTAATTAATCTCTGCATTGATGTAGATTACCTTATCCATGAGCTCCTCTCTAGGAGATGCCGTGTCGGTCTCTGTTGTTACGGTATAAAAAGCATTGTTAACATTACGCCATGAGTAATATCCGCCCGGGACCTGAGGAATTCCCTTAACATAATCAAATGCCTCAAGAAGTGCCTCATAATCATCTACAGGCCAAGGCATGTTTGCAAAGGCTTCAAGGTTAGCTGTCGGAACTCTCGCTGCCGAACCCATAAGGCTCTCCATCTCTCGTCCGTACTGAGTCTGGACATCCGCACTCGTCCACCACTTTAAGAATTCCCAGCATGCCTCAGGATACTCCGTATCCGCCATTATTATACTTGCCAGTCCGGTACAGCCCGTGCTTCTGTCGACGCTTCCGTCCTCCTTAACCGTACCAGGAACCGGAACAAAATCCCAGAGTCCCGCGATATCCGGAGCTGATACTACGAGGTTATTGTATGTTGTGTAATCAGCTATGATAATCGGACACTCGCCTGTACGGAATCTTTCCTCCACGCTGGTCTCCTTATCAATCTTGAAATCCGTATAGTATTCACAGTACTCTTTGAAGGTATTGACTGCTATATCGGAATCGAGAAGTGACCTGCTGCCATTCTCCGTGTAATATTCCCCACCGTTCTGATAGAGAAGCATTGCAAATATCTGCTCACTCGGAAGCATACCGAACTCCATCTGATTCTTTGCAAGCACGGTCATCGCAACCTTTACATCATCCCACGTCTCAGGAATATCAAGTCCTAACTCGGCTAATATATCTTTTCTGTAGAACATAACCGGAAAAGTTATAGTCTCCGGAAGCGCGTATGTTGCTCCGTCAAAGGTAAATGCCGTCATCGAAGCATCTGAGAATCGTGTAAGCACCTCATCGAGATCCTCGAACTGACTTAAATCAAGTACCGCGTTTCTGATACCGTAATTGACAGGAGTATCATTTCCCGTGTTGAGAACAGCTCCCGCAATTCCCGAAGTATTGGCAACCTGTATTGCCACGTCAGGTCCTTCGCCCGCAAGCTCTGCTCGAAGTAGCGTCGACATATCGACGAGCTGTACATTTACATTCACACCGTATTCGTTGGTGAAGCTCTCATCAATCATCGACTTGATTACGTTTGCCTGATCACGTCCGGAACCAATCCAGAGTGTTATTGTCGGGCTGTCGCCGTTGTCCTCTGCCACATTGCCAATCTGGTTGTAATCAATTACGAATGAGTAGAAAAGTCTCTTACACTCGTAGCCTGCCTTGCTGAAAAAGGATGTGTTATCATAGGACGGTCTGACATCCGCTGAATAAATGTTGATTCTGTCAATCGCAAGAGGCTGGTCTATAACCTGTGTTACCCAGTTACCGCAGGCTCTCACATTAATCTTGAAGGTTCCGATAACTCTTACAAAATAATCCCCGTCGGCGATGAGGTCGTCTAACTGGTCGCGCATTGTAAGAAGTACCGTTTCCTTGTCGGATTTCTTTCCCGTGAGTGCTCTGAGCGATGTTATCGCAGCGTCGAGCTGATCTCTTACTGCCACAAGTTCATCGTGAAGCTCAGGAAGTGTCCTTTCAATCTGGTAATCTCTGTAAGTATCAGGCGATACGCCCGTAACTCTTATGACCTCTCTGTAAATTGAATTGAGCTGCTTAACGCAGTCCTCAACCTCACTTATAATGTCTGAGAAGTCTCCGAGCACGACTTCCATTCTTATTGTGTGGTGTCCCTCTTCAAGATAGAAGGAATACGGTGTTCCGTAATTGTCTGAGAGTACATCCTCTCTCCAGCTCTGGTCATATTTAAATCCGTATGCCTCCATTTCCTTAAAAGGAACTTCCCCATCTATCGTTATCTTTCTTGAAACATATATACCTCTCACGAAGTTCTGACAATCATAAAGAGAAATATTGTAATATCCGCTCTCATCCACATCGAAATCCCATTCAATCCACTGTCCGACAAGCCTCCATGAATTGCCTCCGATTGTATTGTTGAGAAGCATCCTGGCACTTGATGGTGAAACCGAAGGTGATGACTGATCCTGTATCGGGTAAAGCATCTGTGAAGATGTTCTTGTAGGATTCTCACCCTCTATCGTGATGAGCTTTCCACTTGCATCCTTCACGCCGGCCGCATCGTTCTGACTCTTAACCTCCGCGTATGACGGTCTGTCCTCAGCATTGCTGAGTGTTAAGGAGTGAATTACCATCGGCTCTCTCATTGAAAGAAGCGTCACCGTATGTTTTCCCTTGGTGAGATACACCGAAAGCGGAGTTGTTACATATCCGTCGCTGTCATACATGTACCCGCTCACCCATTCCGGCTTCTCCTTCATGCTCGGCTTGCAGTCATTTCCCTGATTGTCCTTCTCCCATATATACTGTGTTGAGCCGTTGTCTCCTACATAGCTGTCCGCATCGTACTCCCATATTCTGTAGAAGGTTACAAGCGCAAGCTCCGAGTAAGGAAGCTCTCCGTCGATGAATACGCTTCTCTCTATCGCTGAGTTCTTACCCTTCACCGGGTAATATTCAAGTGACAGATTGTAAAAGCCTTCCTCCTTGACATCCACCTCGAACTCTATGAGTGAGTTCTCACTTGTGTAGATGCTGTCGCCGCTCATCCCCTCATAATCCTTATAGATTACGGGGTCTGTCTCCTCGTCGTTCTCATCGTATCTTACACAGCCGTCCGCGCCTACGGTTATTGATTTTTCAGGATATATTGCACTGAACCGATTTACATAATCCTTATAATCAAGCACCGAATCATCAACCGAATATGTACTCACTATGTCGTCATAGTCATCCATCTCAAGCTCTGTTCTCGCCTCAACATGTGCCGAACCGAGCGGGAGCATGAGCAGCACCGCCATCGCAGCCGCGAGCACTGAAGTAACCCTTTTTCTGGTATTCTGCTTCATCCCTCTTCCTTTCCGCCAAGCCTGATTCCGGCTCTGCCTTCATTGCTGTTATAGTACCACGCCTCATCACCCTCATCGGGCTTTGGCATATAGTGCAGTAAAACCTTCTCCATCATAAATGTCACCACGAAGCACCAGCATCCCGGAACAAATGCTGCACACGGAATCGGAAGTATATAAATCTGAATCCATACAAGTGCTGCCGTTCCTATGACAACCGCTGCTGTAACCGGAAAAAATCTGATTCCCATCACAAATGCCAGCTTCCACATATTCACCGTTTTCATCGTAAATCTCGATAAAATCGGAAAAACATACACTGTCATCGCCGCTAACAGAACGGCAGATATTATGTAAACTGTCGCAAATACCTTTCCGTCATGCACTGCCAGCCCTTCCGCAGCCGCTTCGTTCATGGCAACCGCCTGTCTGTACCCTATGTATAATGCAGCCCCAACTGCAATTATCTCCACCGTTATCAAAATTCCCTTCCCCATCGTCCTCTTCATCGATGAAAAAAACTCACCGAGCGGTGTTCCTCTGCCTCTCCTCACGCTCTTTATAACCGCGTAGTAAAGTGAAGTGACCGCCGGACCGATTGTCACAATCGGTATACAGCACACAAGAAATACCACACTCAGCATTATAAGTTCTCCGAAGCCGTTGAGTATTCCCATAAACCGCCCATCCCACGAGCACCACTTACCATTAAAAAAATCTTTTATACTGAAACTCTTTTTTACTTCACCATCTCTCAAATCCTCAACCCCCTTAATTAAGTAAATAATCTTTCTACCATTGAACAGTTGTGAAATTTAATTATATCGCTGTCAGGTGCTTTGCATCCGCCGGTTCTTATCGGCTGTACTTCAGCCGATTATGAACCGCTGAGTGATGCAATGCAGCGGGAGCGTGCCTGAAAGTGATATAATTAAATTTCACAACGTCCCATATGCAAATATATCTACTTAATATGGTACTCCTTGAGATTCGGCACCTCGTCAAGAGTTATCACTATATCGCTGTCATATGCCTTCTTTAACACATCCTTCTCAGTATACTGTTCACTGTATGCGTAGATTGATGTGCTCTTTGCAACGAACTCCGTTCCCCATGTACAGAAGAACCCCCACATTGCTCCATCCCTCTTAGCAAGCTCCGGGTCAAACACACATCCGTTTTCTGACATTACGACCATCTTTCCGTCTGTGTAGTCAACAGCTTCAAGAAACTTATTTACCTGTGAAGTATACACATGCTCGCCCGGATATATGTCCTCACCGATTATGTCCACATATTCATCTCCCGGATACCACTCGGCATCCTGTCCGTTCCACAGCCATATCAGATTGTTAAGCCCATACTCATTAGTGAGCTTGTCATACAATAAAATATATAATTTCTTGTATGCCTCCGCTCCTGATGCCCCCCACCAGAACCAGCCTCCGGATGCCTCGTGAAGCGGTCTCCACAGAACCGGCACATCCGCCTCCTGTAAAATAAGAAGCTGCTGTGCTATCGCATCTATGTCCTGCATGAGAAGTTCATATCCCTCCTCATCCTCTCCATTCATAATCTTTGCAAGATCAATGTTCGTCGACTCTGTTCTGAAGCCTGACCACCACTCACCTGTGAGATATTTCTCCGGTGCATTCCAATGCCAGCAGAATGTAACTATTCCTCCGTTCTCCCAGAAGCTCTCAGCATATTCCGTTGCCTTTGATGTGCTCCCATTTGCGACTCTTGAAGGTGAATACTCAATAAAATCAAGTCCGAGAACCGCCGGATATTTTCCCGTCACCTTGTTGACCACCGCGAATTCCTTTCCGAACTGTCCTGTATCGCAATACTGTCCGGAAAGAATATTCTTTCCATATATATCCGTCAGATAACTCATAAGTCTCTTCGTGCTCTCTGTCGCATTCTCGTTTACAAGCTGTGCGGACACATTGTATATGTTCTCGTCAATCGGCTCTGATGTCTGTACCGTAAGCTTATCCAAGTAAATCCACCCCCAATATTTCTGTACCGTCACCTCATGCGTTCCCGCTTCAAAATACACACGATTGATTGAGGTGTCCGAAAATGTGCTCTCCTCCGATACCAGATTTCCAACGCTCTGACCGTCGACCGTCACATAATTTTCCTTGTATCCTCCATTGCTCGCGGTTGTAAATACAAGGTCATAAAAGCCTGATTCCTTTATCTCAACCTCAAATCCGCATCCGTCACTGTCTGCAGAAAATCCCGCTGCATATCCGCTTCCGCTGTAGCCGGGCTTTTCACTGTCAGCCTTTACATTCCCGATAAAGCTTCCTTCCTCCGCCTCATACACCCCGGCAACCTCCGGCACAAAGCTCTCTGTCTCCCGGACGGTACTCTCTGTCACGCTTCCTTTGCTTTCTGCATCTGCATTGCCGTTACAGCCTGTTATCATTCCGGCGGCGGCGACTGCTGCAAGTGCAGCTCCGATATATCGGCATCTTCTTTTTTTCACTGCCATATCGTAATTCCTTCCATATATTTTTATGAAAAACCAATATTTTTTTATATTTGTTTTTCATAAGCAAACGCTTGAGTTACTTAATAACTCACTTTTTTAAGTAACTCAAGTATAGTCTATGTAAAATGTAATGTCATCATTATTTTTTGATTTTTATAATATATTTTTGAATTTTTTGTGCATTTATTCCAATATTAGTCAGCTTTCAGTTCATAATTATGTCAATTTACCAAGTTTTATTCTGGATTTTTCAAAAAATGCCGTTAGTTTTGTTAACTAACAAAATTAACGGTTATTTTTTTAATGCACTTTCTGCATCATAGCTTGAATGAGATGTCGTTTTGAAATATAATGAGATTAATTAAATTAAAAAAGTGAGGAGAAAATTTATGAAATTTTCATTGGACGGTTCTTATTTTACGGGTATAGACGCTGCCGAGAGCGGATGCTTTCTCATAACCAACGGTCTTGGAGGCTACTCCTGCCTTGACCTCGCATGCGGCACCTCTCGAAATGACCATGCCCTGTTCATGGCGGCAGTCAAAGCACCCAATGTACGTCACAATATGATTACCAACGTGCTGACTGACATTAAAATTGACGAAACCGCATACACTCTGTCCACGCAGCGCACACCTGACGGTACATACACCCAAGGCTATTCGCGTATTGAAAATGTATGCTATGAAAACAACAGCTTTTCCATAACCTATAAAATTGATGATGTACGTCTGGTTCTTGACATCCTAATGGTTCACAAGGACAACACTGTAATGCTGGACTACCACATAATAAATCCCAACAGCCATGACATAGTTCTCACGCTGACTCCTCTTCTTCGATTCACGCCTAAGAATACACCGTTTAATGCCGATACCGTTTTCACCCTTGAAGCTCATGACGATTCCGGTTTCTTTGCAATCTGTGGCAATTCGCAGAAAGTTTTCTGTGCCTCCACATTAGCTGTAAGACCTCTTCCCGAAACTGAATACTGCTCCATGCTCTGGACACTTGACACCCGCGACGGACGCGACGACACCGGTCTGTGCGCCATCAGCCACAAGCTGGTGTGTCAGACCTCCGATGCCGAGACCGAGCAGATTCTGGTCTATTCTCTCAACGAAGACACAGTATCCGATACCATGAAAAATGGCAGTCTGACTGAGGTCTTTCACACTGCGTCATCGACTGAGAACAGGCGGATCAACTCCATTATCGATAACTCAGGACTTAAAAGTGCGCTCGGCAGACAGCTCGCCGCAAGTGCTGACGCCTATATCGTTGACCGTGAATCCACAAGTGGAAAGACCATAATCGCAGGCTATCCATTCTTTGAGGACTGGGGACGCGACACAATGATTGCACTTGGCGGAACGGTTCTCTCTACGAAGCGTTTTTCAGACTGTAAAAGTATACTCACAACCTTCGCAAAATATGAGAAGAACGGGCTGCTCCCGAATCTTTTTCCTGAAGGTGGCGCTACCCCGATGTACAATTCCGCGGATGCTCCCCTTCTGTTCATCAATTCGGTATATGAATATGTGAAAGCCTCCGGCGATACGAATTTCATTGCAGAATGCTTTACCCCGATGAAAAATATTATTGATGCCTACGAAAACGGAACCGATTTTCATATAAAGTGCGACAGTGACGGACTTATCATGGCGGGAGCCGGGCTTGAACAGCTCACCTGGATGGATGTGCGCGTCGACAACTTTCTTCCCACACCAAGACACGGCAAGCCTGTCGAGATAAATGCCTACTGGTACAGTGCACTCCGTGCAATGGAAAGCTTCTGCCGTCAGACCGATAAGCCTGAGCTTGCAGAAAAATACGCGGATATGGCAGCACGCGTCAAGAACTCCTTCCTCGCCAAGTTCTACGACTGCGAAATGGGCTGTCTTAAGGATGTCCTTAACGGAACCTATGAGGAAAAGCAGATACGCTGCAATCAGATATGGACTCTCACAATGCCGTTCACAATGCCTGACTATGACATTGCAGAGCAGATTCTTGATACACTCGAAAAAAAGCTCTACACAACCGTAGGACTCAGAACACTCGACATGGCAGACCCGGCCTTCAAGCCTATATACATCGGTGATATGCACAAGCGTGACAGGGCATATCATCAGGGAACCGTGTGGACGTTCCCTCTGGGAGCATACCTGCGTGCGCGCATACGTCAGCTCGATTTTTATAACGAAGAAAAAAGAAACAGTGAACTCAGACGGCTTCGTGCCTGCTTTGACGCACTTACGCCTTGGCTATATGAGGGCTGCCTCGGTCAGTTTGCCGAAATCTACGATGGTGCTTCTCCTTCGGTCTCCCGCGGCTGCTTTGCCCAGGCATGGAGCGTCGGCGAAATACTTCGTGCCGTAAGTGACTGGGAACGCTTATCTTATTGAATCAATAATATATAGGTAATTGCGAAACTATATATTTGAAGGCGGACGTTGTACAAATTTAACAATTCACCACAGGCACGCTTCCGCTACATGGAGCACGCAACGGTACATAACGCAGTAAAATACACTGCCTAAGTACCGGCGGCTTCATAGTACCTGCTTGCGAATTTGTTAAATTTGCACAACTGTATATCGTCAAAATTATGTTTCACAATTGCCTATCAATAATATCGAAAAAGAGGACAGGTATGCAGGTTACAGAACTTTTTACATCACAGCTTGAAAATGCAATCAAAAAAAATCCCCATGGAAATCTGAGCGACTTTCTTCCGGATATACATGACTCGCTGCCGGAAATTCAGGAGAATCTTCTATATGTATGTGCGGCGGGACGACGCACGCTTCACCAGATGCAGCAATATTCCTTCAGCGAGCTTGACGGGTATATGTTTCTGTTCACACACTCCGGTCAGGGTATCATAGAAGTCGCCGGCGACAGCAGAAATCTTCAGAGGGGTGATTTGCTTTTCTGGGACTGTCAGGACTTTATACAGATGAGGGCGCTGACAGCAGACTGGAATATTGATATGCTCTTCTTTAACGGTGCCGCTGTTACCACATACTATGAGGAAATCTGTAAAATTACCTTTCCCCTTTTTCAAATACCGGAGAGTTCTCTGCCCGAATGTCGTTTTACCGAGATTATGGCACTCGGCTCAGTCATTACACCGCATCATGCCTTTCTTGCCAACAAGCTGCTGACCAACCTGTTGTCCGACCTTATCACAAGCCTGCATATATCGGACGATAATGCAAAGGCTGTCCCCGTATACATTGATGAGCTCAAGAAGCTGTTCGTCTCCCACTGTGAGTCAGACTACTCGATGGACGAGCTTGCCGTCCGCTTCAACGTGAACCGCTACCGCATGACGAGAGAATTCGCGCAATTTGTCGGAATGACACCGCTCAAATTCCTCAACAATGTGAGAATAGAAAAAGCCCGCGCTCTCATTGAGAGCACGGACCTGTCAATCGGTGCCGTCGGAACCGCTGTCGGTATACCCAACTCAACCCATTTTATCAATCTTTTCAAAGGCAAGCTCGGAATGACGCCACAAGTATACCGCGAAGGTTATCGCTCATTCCGTGAAATCAGCAAGGCATATTAATGTTATGAAACCAAAAGCCCCAAAAGGTCAAACAAGTCACCTGTAGAATCAGGTGATTTTTTGATTGTTACAGTATGCTCGGCCGGCTCATCGGATGTGTATACCTGATTTGCCTTTATCGCATTTCCCCAGCCTCCCGAGAAATCAGCGTTGATTGTCCCTGCATACTCACCATCTACATATATATCATACTGACCGCTCCTGCCGTCAATCGTTGCGAAATACAGAACACCCAGATTCATAAACTCTGCCCTTATCTCAAGTCCGCCTTCGCCCTCCGTGCACTCCCAGCCGTACGGAAACTGCGTACATATCCTCTTTTTTTCAAAGCTTCCCATATCCGTCACATCCGCATCCGATGAATCTATGATGTCAGCATCTGAATAGCTCTCCTTCATGACTGCGGCAATGTCAAACTTCTCAGGTTCCCCGAAGCTGTCCACATTTTCATAAACATTGTTCAGATATTTCCACAGAATCTCACCCGTCATTGCATGTCCAAGTGCAGAAGGATGAACCTCGTCCCCTGAAAGCTCTGCCGCGGTGTACACTCCCTGCGACATCATGTCATTAATCATGCTCGTGTAGCTTAACATCGGCAGCTTGTAGTTAAAGCCCACAAATACGTGGTTTCCCTGAGCAGTTGCTCCGTTAGTCTGTCCCATGTACAGGAGCATGACCGCCGGGTCACTATCCGACTTTAAGATTTTTCTCACAAGATTATCATAGGTCTTTTTATAAAATAGTGAATCTTCATCATTTACCGAGAACTCAACCAGGACCAAATCAGGTTCATAATCAAGCACATCCTTTTGAACACGGTGTACCCCAAGATATGAATCCGTTCCGCCTATTCCGGCATTGATGAACTCAAATTCCGTGTCGGGAAATGTGTCACTCCACCACTCAAAGAATATATCCGCATACGGCTTTCTCGCCGCCACATCCTTGTCACGGCTTCCGTTTGATATTGTTCCCTGTGTTATTGAACCTCCTATGCAGGCTACAACAACTTTCTCGCCCGCCTCAGCCTTCTTCATAACCGCTGCAAGCGCTGTATCGTCACAGCTTGGCCACCGGTCGGCTGCCGCATACATCTCATCCGGCACAAAGTCCGTGAGTGACGGCACCATATTCCTTATATTCTTATCGTCCCCCGGCTGTTCCGTCTCAACACTCTGTGAAGTATCAGTCTCATTTACCACCGTCCCGGTCTGTGTCGTCACACCGGTTTCATTTCCTTTACTGCATGACGACAACATCACCGCTGCCGCCACAATACCCAATACAATATTTGTTTTTTTCATGTTGCCCCCCCTTGTACGAAGTACAATCACTGCTTCTTCGGCATTCTTCCACATGACTTCTTCTCAGTACAGTACCCGGCCTTATCACACTTAGGCTTAAAGTAATTATCAACTATATATTTCCACTCATCAGACACCTCCGACAATGCCTTTGCAATATCGCCGAACATCTGTCTGTATTCCCAATATGCTCTTGTGCACATTCTCTGCCCGCTCATGTCAACAAGATTTCTGAGATTACGCTTATCGACAATCTTCGTCTCCATTCCCAGCGGAAGCAGCATCGCCGCATCTTCACGCGGAATACCGCACTCTTTTTCAAGATAGCTGCAGGTTTCCGTTATTGATTTCATCATCGCATTGTATTTTTCTGCCGCTTCCTCGTTTGCCGCAATCTTAGGAGGTACAACATACCCGAAATTCTCGTAATTAATATATCGGGTGCTCGCCTGAAGCCTTGTAGGTGCTCCACCGAGATGTGTATACCACTCACGAATCACTCTGGCTGAGTATCCGTCTATCACCATCTCCACATTCACATACTCCATAACTCTCCAATGTCCCGATATGAGACAATCGAGTCCTCTTTTATAATTTTTTTCTTCGTTGGTGACATCTGCGCCCCAGCACACGCCGGCACGCTTTCCCATAAGACTTATAGGATTTCTTGTAGTTTCTTCAAGTATTGTTATTTTTCCCATCTCAGTTTTTCCTTATTTTATCATGTATTATCTGTCTTACGTCGTATATCCGATCTTATACTCTGTTGCGCTCTTTTCCATGTATAAATGCTTCAAGGTTAAGATAAGCCTCGTCAACAAGCCTCTGTCTTGCCTCATTTGTCGCCCATGCAATATGCGGAGTGATAATAAGCCTTCTGCTGTCATTATACCCATACAGCGGATTATCCCTCTTCATAGGCTCCGCTGAGATGACATCAAGCCCCGCCGCGGCAATCTTATTCTCATTGAGGGCATCCACAAGGTCAGCTTCGTTTACAATCGGTCCTCGTCCCACATTGATAAGAACAGCCGAATTCTTCATCTTGTCAAATGCAGCTTTATTGATGAGATTGTTGGTTTTCTCATTGAGCGGTGCATGAATTGATATTATATCTGATTTTTCTAAAAGCTCATCAAATCCGACTCTCTCATAATTGGGATTAGCATTTCTTCCCGATGTTGAATAATATATGACGTTGCATCCAAACGCTGTGGCAACATCGGCAACCTTTCTGCCGATTTCGCCAAGACCGATTATGCCCCAGGTCTTTCCCTTAAGCTCGGCAAATTTCTCTCCAAAATAAGTGAAACAGCCATAGTCGCAATATCTGCCCTGCTTTACAAAATCGTCATAGCTTCTCAGCTTCTCGTACACATAAAACAACAGTGCAAACGTATGCTGTACGACAGAATCCGTCGAATAACCCTTGACATTTGTCACCGCAATATTCTTCCTCGCGGCATACTCAATATCTATATTGTTCGTTCCCGTCGCATTTATCCCTATATATTTAAGCCTTGGAAGCTTATCCATCTCGGATGCACCTATCACAACCTTGTTCGTGAGAAGCGCATCGGCATCCCTCAATCTTTCAATCACCTCATCCGGGCTTGTCCTCTCATATATTGTGACATTCCCCAGCTTTTCAAAAACCGTCATGTCAATATCATCCCCAAGTGCCATGCGGTCAAGAATTACAATATTCATTAAACTGTCTCCTCGTATTTTATGCAAGATATTCTCTTAATACTTCCTCAATAAGTTTTCTCTGCTCCTCATTGATTGCCATCATGGTCTGTCTCGACACAGATATAGGCTCGACATTCTGCTGCTCCTGCGGCTTTATCTCCTGTGCCGTTTTTTCGTCACGCATCTCTTCATGTTGCATCACACTCTTTTTTCTGTCCTGTCCGAGCATGTTATCAAAATAATCAACCATATTGACCACAACCTGCTGCTCTTTTCTCTCCACGTCCTCAATTCTTCCCACACACGATACGGCAACAGCACACACACAGCCGTATGCAGTATACCACACGTTCGCTTTGATTACGCCGCCGACAAGTCCCAGCATAACGCACACGAGCTGTATAAGCCATGCCACCTTCATATAATCTCTCACGGTGAGGTTCAGATATTTATACTTGTCCATACTCTTAAGAACAAATGCGTAGGTATTATGGATATTCATATTAATTCTCATTCCATTCTCTCTTCGCAGTTTAATCTGCTTGATGAACGGATGAGTTGAGGCGGTCATCGATATTGTCTCATTATACAATATCGAAAGCCCCTTTCCGGCCAGACTGAACGCAAGACATCCGAAAAGTCCCGTGAGCGCAATCAGTATTACAAAAGCATTCTCTCCAACATTAACCGTAAAATTCTGCATAAATCCCATCTCCTCACATATAATTCCGTGGCAAAATGTTTCCTTGTCCCGTCCTGCAATAAATATAGCTTCTTTTTTGCTTCGCCAAAAGAGGGATTAATTCTGCAAATCTCAACAAAAAATGTTAAAATACGACCTTAAAGTCTCTGAACAAGATTTTCCATAAGAAGAACCGAATGCTCTATTGCCTTTCTCTCAAACTCACCGTAATCCATTGACGCACTATCATCCGCCTTGTCAGATATGGCTCGTATTACAAGAAACGGAATCTTATTTAAGTATGCAGCCTGTGCAATGGCAGCACCTTCCATCTCTGTACAGTACGCATGAAATGTATCGGAAATTCTCTTCTTTGTTACCTTGTCAGTCACGAACTGATCACCGCTTACAACTCTTCCCTCAAATACTCCGATTTCGGGAACTGCCTCAGCACAGGCTTCCTTAGCGGCATCTATAAGCTTTCTGTCCGCTTCAAACACGGATACAGGCATTCTTGGGATTACGCCCGGCTCATATCCAAAACCTGTCGCATCCATATCGTGCTGTAACGCATCACTTGAAATAACGACATCTCCTATATTTATTTCATTTTTTAATGAACCTGCAACACCTGTATTGATAACGCAGTCAACACCGTATCTGTCTGCCAGAATCTGTGTACATACTGCGGCATTTACCTTGCCGATACCGCTTCTTACAACAACAGCTTCCTTTCCCTTTAGAAATCCCTTCTTAAAAACCATTCCTGCTGCTGTAGCAGTCTCTACATTGCTCATCATATCGGCGAGTGCCTTTACTTCCTCTTCCATAGCTCCGATAATTCCAATCATCAAATCTGACCTCCATAAATAAAATTTTAATTAATTATACCACTTGATGTCTTATTATGCTATAATACATTGAAAATGTGGGACGTTTTACCGTTTCCACAACAAAAAAAGTATTAAATACAAAGATAGGAGAATAATGTTATGATATACAAACCAACAGGAGTTTGTTCAAAAGAAATCAATATTGAATTAGACGGTGACGTAATCAAATCCGTCAGGTTCACAGGCGGCTGCTCCGGAAATACACAGGGTGTGGCTGCACTTGTTGCCGGAATGAAAGTTTCCGATGCCATCAGCCGCTTAGAGGGAATTCGCTGCGGAATCCGTGAGACATCATGCCCTGACCAGCTTGCAAAAGCCCTTAAGCAGGCAATCCAGTAAAGCTTTACCGGGAGATTGTCATGAAAAAATTACTTCTTACCGGCGGTGGTACCGCCGGTCATGTTACACCTAATATAGCCATGCTTCCTCTTTTAAAGGAGGAAGGCTATGATATATCTTACATAGGTTCATATAACGGAATAGAGAAAACTCTGATAACGGAACAGGGAATTCCTTACTACGGCATCGCAACCGGAAAGCTCAGACGTTACTTTGATGTGAAGAATCTTACCGATCCTTTCCGTGTAATCAAAGGTTGCTTTGAAGCGAGAAGGCTGATACGTCAGCTTAAGCCTGATGTCGTATTCTCCAAGGGCGGCTTCGTATCCGTTCCTGTCGTGCTTGCCGCACACAGAGAACACATTCCCGTGATAATTCACGAATCTGATATGACACCCGGACTTGCCAACAAAATCTGCATTCCTTACGCATCTAAGGTATGCTGCAATTTTCCGGAGACAGTGTCCATGATACCTGATAACAAGGGCGTACTTACCGGAACTCCGATTCGCGCCGAGTTGAGTCAGGGTAATCGTCAGGTCGGACTTGATTTATGTCATTTCACATCAAGTAAACCTGTAATAATGGTTATAGGCGGAAGCCTCGGTGCCCTGCATGTGAATGAAGCCGTGCGCTCAATACTCCCTAACCTTCTTGAACGCTTTCAGGTTGTCCATCTCTGCGGAAAAGGCAAGGTTGATGAGAGCTTCTATTCCACAACAGGTTATTATCAATTTGAGTATATTGACAAAGAACTCAAGGATCTCTTTGCCGCCGCTGACATAGTTATATCCCGTGCCGGTGCCAATGCCATCTTCGAACTTTTGTCACTCAGCAAGCCGAATCTTCTTATTCCCCTGCCTGCAGGTGCCAGCAGAGGTGATCAGATACTTAACGCCGAATCCTTCAGAAAGCAGGGCTTCTCAATGGTTCTTTCTGAGGAAGAGCTGTCAGACGAATCCCTCTACCTTGCAATCTGCAATCTGTATGAGCATCGTGCAGAGTATACTGCCTGCATGAAAAAAGCATCAGGCATCGATTCCATCAGGCAGATAGTATCGCTTATCAATGAAGCTTCTCTTTGATGAGTTCTGCTGTTGCCGCCAGCTCGTCAGGTGACGGCTTCATAGGCTGCCAGCCTATGTTAACGCTGTCATTGTTATATCTTGGTATTATATGAAAATGAAGATGCATCACGGTCTGGCCTGCTGCCTCTCCATTATTCTGTACGACATTGATTCCATCACAGCCCATAGCATCCTTAACCGCATTTGCTGTCTTAGAAATTACGGTGAGTGCATTTTGGGCTGTCTTTGAATCAACAGTCAGCAGATTGTCCGAATGGTTCTTAGGAATGACAAGTGTATGTCCCTTTGCAGCCGGACCAAGATCCAATATCGCCCTAAAATCCTCATCCTCATACACCGTCGCGGAAGGAATTTCCCCTGCAGCTATCTTACAAAAAATACAATCGTCTTTTTTCATCTTGAAAAATCTCCTTTTATGATATATGTTTATATTAGGTGATGTTTGAAAACTGTTTTAACATCCCCAAATCTCAACTATAAAAATGAGGACTACCTAACATGCTTACTGAAAATGATAAACAACTTTTACTGAATTTAAAAAAAGATAACCCCGAAGCTTATGACCTCTTCATGCGCCGCGAAGCAGAACACAGGGAATTGCTGAAAACCGGCTGCCACGATATACGAAACATCGTCACTCTCTTAAGCGGTTCTTACCAGCTTCTCGGACTCACCACCCCGGTACTCAATTCCATACCTCGCTTTGTTCAAATGGGTAATGACATAAAAAGTCTGATTAAGGCTTTTAACGATATTGCTCTGTACCGCTATTCCGACACCATTACTCTGTCACCTTCACGCCTTTCGGTTCTTGAAAACTCCATTCGCCAAAATATAGCGGACCACCATTCAGACAGTTCCGATATAATCAGGCTTATCTGTAATAATCCTGACGCGCAAATTCTTACTGACACAGCCAAGCTCACAGTCGCCGCCGACTGTCTGATTACCAATGCCCTTGAAGCCGGCATCCCGGCTGCTCCGATATCCGTATGCCTGTCCATAGAAGCCGGCAATACTATCGCCGTCGTTGTTTCTGACTCCGGCAATGCCCCCGATGCCGATATGTCTGATAAAATATTCTCACCATTCTGTTCAGATAAGCAGGGACACTTAGGTCTTGGCCTTGCAATAGCTGCCGAAACAGCCGATGCACTTGGAGGAAGCATATCCTACTCACACGATTCCGGAATCACTTCCTTCACAATCAGAGTACCTGCCGCATCAGAATTTAAAGCATTGGTCTAACATACGAATATTCTTGAAATTGCCTCTTGCCGTCATGCTTCCGGACATAAACGCTCCCTGAAATGTCTGATTGCCCTGCACAATTTTCTCAAGCACGATATTGTCAAGTCTGCATACAATCTCCGCATTATCGTTCTGACCGAAGCTGCAATCAATATTTTGATTATTTATATTAATGATTAACGACTTATTTTTGTCGTTAATATTTATTACATAATCTGCCTTAAAGTCATTCTGTGGAACAAACTTTTCCTTAAGAAGATCAGCGTATCGTTCTATTCCGCCCTTATCCTCCTCATCTAAAAGGTCCTTAAACATTCCGGCAAGCTCTTCAATATCTTCCTTCTGTTTCTTTATATACATATCGTCGGCCGCATACTTGGACAACTGCTCCGACTCCTGTGGGGTGAGCTTGATTGTCTCACTGACTATATTGCTCTTTATTGCATTATTACTTGAAGGAAGAGATTTCATTTTCTGTGATACGGTTCTGTATATCTCCTCAGCCTTCTTCTCAAAAATATCAAGAAATTCAGGATTAATCTCAAATTCTACCGGATCATCGACATAAGCCGCAATTCCGTTACAGCTCTTTCCCCCGAGAAGCTCCCATGCATTAGACAGTGAAAGTGCTGCCTCCTTCTCACCTGATGCTCTTGACATTACCACCGGAAACATATATATTCTGCCTATCTTTGCTTTATCCGCATAAAGCCAGCATGCATCAAGAAACTGCATCATATATCCGCCGATTCCAAACCACTCAACTGTCGTAGCAAGTATAACGGCATCTGCATCCTTAAGTGTCTGTGGAAGAGTTGTTATGGTATTCTTCATCTCGAACAGATTATACTTATCCACATTCACTCTCAATTCCTTCAATACATCCGTCATTCTGTTAAGCACACTTATTGTCGGATCGTCAATAAGTCCTCTTCCGCCGTAATATATATTAACCTTCATAGTCTGGTCCCCTTCCCTTTTCTGTAGATAAGCATAGCCAATATAAAGCCCGCTGCAAGTCCTCCTATATGTGCACTGTTGCTTGTAGTCGTGCTCTGAAATCCAAGATATATACTCATGACAATAAACAATCCAAGCTTATATACCGACAGATCCTCGAGCCGTCCCTTATTTATAATCACTATGTAAAACAATGCTCCGACAACTGCGAATATGGCTCCCGATGCTCCCACACAGCACACATTCATATTCATTACATCATAGTAAATCAGCGCAGCAATATTTGCAAGCAGTCCGCCCACAATATACATTATGAGATATTTTACATGTCCGACCGCACGTTCTAAGTTATCTCCTATGCAGAACAAAACAAGCATATTATTGAAGATATGTGAAAAGCCTCCGTGCATGAACATAGAAGTGAACAGCCTGTAATATTCGCCTCTGTCAAGAACCAGCGACACATTAAGTGCTCCGCTTTTAAGCATATACGCAGTATCCGTTGTACTGTCGCGTATCTCCATGATGGCAAAAACAATAATATTTACCGCAATCAAAAACCAGTTCACGTATGTCGGAACAATCTTCGCCCTGTGGCAGCTCTTTTTTCCGCGTCGTGCAACCACTGATATATCAATATTCTCGATGACCTCCCTAAGTCCGGCAAAATCATCCGGCTGTTCTTCATATATTATCAATTTCCCCGTATTTTCATCTATGAACCATACCGGAAAATACGCCGCTGTATTTCGCTTAGACATTCCCGTATTATATGTACATATAATGTTGAGCAGCCTGCAGTTAAACACGCCCTTTTGTGTAAAAAAAGCAACAACACTTCTGTTCTGATTGTCTATAAGCTCAGGTGAAAAACCTGCCAATGCAGCTTCATTCCACACGAACACAATATTCATACGCTCATCCCTGTAAGTACAATATACATTCACATTGTCAGCGTATTGTCTCAGCCTGTTAAACCCTGTATTTTCAATTACCGAACAACATTCCTCAAACAACATTGATTAAGCCTCCGTATATTTCTAGCTTATCATTATTATTCTGAGGTGTCAATTAATTCAAATCTGCTCTGCGCAAGCCTTATTATATCACCATTTTTTACCGGACACATCTCATATACACTTAACCTGTGTTCATTTACCCATGTTCCGTTGGTTGAGTTCATATCTTTTATGAAGTACATTTCCCCTTCCTTGGTAAGCCTGGCATGAAGCCTGCTTATTCCGCTGTCCTTTATAAGAATATCCGCCGATGCACCGCTTCCAATGCTCACATTCCCCTGTGTCAGCATATATTCATCCCTTGGTCCGTCCTTGACAATCCTTCTTAACGAGGTATTTTCCATTGACATGAGAACCGTGGCATTATCCACGATGTTACTTGTGACACCCGCCATCACATTCTGTCTGCTTACGCTCAACTGTGGTGTATCTGCCTCGTATGGCATGTCCACCTCACGTCTCACTATTCTTTCCCAAAACTGTCCCCTCATTTTAAAAATCAAACATACGGCAAAAACCGCAATACATATCAGAAATACCACAACCGCAATAGCTGCACCGGACAACACTGCTGCCAATATTACGGCTGCCACACCGACTGCCGCTCCCGGAATAATATATTTTTTGTAATCCGGCGATGTCTTTTCCTCCTCCTGTATTATGCTCTCCGGCATCACGGACGGGTATTGTCTGCGATTAAGCTCATATTCCACGTCCTTCTTATCTTCAGTCAATTCCTCAATATTGTCGAATATCCGTGTAATCGGAATTTCGCCATGACATACTCTTTTATACAATCCGTAACCCAAAATCACCGCATTTCCATCTTTGTGATCTAACTTACCCAGAATAAATTCCATCACGCGCTTTATTCCGTCCCGTGCATTTGAAGCTTCTGATGAATTATATACAAAATTCCATGACCTATCATTTATCCCACAAAATATGTACCTTATGTCGAACAACACTCCGTCAATATTCAACATATAACTTTCCGAAACCTCTATTATCCCCCTGAGCAGCCCGGCAATACGCACAATATCATCCGCTGACAGTTCTTTACCTGAATATTTTTCCTCAAGCGGTATATTTCCCGATATATCATACAGATAACTCAGTTGATTGTTAACCGACACGCTTCTCGTCGAAAGAAACCCTTCTATGACATTATTTTCAAGCATCTTCATACAATAGTCGGAACAGCCTGTGTCATTTACGATTTTCAAATAATTTTTGTCCATTTCCCTTACAAATTCAATCATTTCCCCGTATCCTTTCTGCATGACTTTTTATCACATGAATTGACCTGACTATTGTGCTGTTCTTTGACCCCCATGTCTTACCACCCTCAATATCTAACCTGTCAAACAGCATAATGCTGTTCCCGTATTCTCTCACCAGCTCCTCTGCATAGAGCTTGTTTAACTCCTTCTTTATACTTGAGAATTCAACAATTCCCGTATTCACCACTTCACGTATGTCTGTCTTATGTTCATGAGGACTGTAGCAGCTTTGCTGTATGCTTTTATCCTTTATATAGAGATACTGTGTAAGCGCCGTATATGCCATATCATCATGAACCTCCATTCCAAGGCGCAGTACCGCTGCAATCACCATAAGCATAATCGGAAAAATAAACGAAGCCTCTACCGTAAAATAACCATCCGCGTAAATTCTGCTGCTTTTCATTCTGCCTCCTCTCATCCGGCAGTCATCTGCAATACACAGGTAAGCATATAAGCTGACGCCACAAACGGAATGTATGGTATTGGTTTTTCCCTGCCTCTTTTTCCCCCAATAATTAAAATGCCTCCCATAATTCCTGCCGCAAGCATTGAAATCCACAGCACCCATAGCACGACTGACGGCTCAACACATGCGCCAAGCACCAGAAATATTATGCCGTCACCGTATCCGATTTTCTCCCTTGAAATAAATGCCGCCAATATAAGCATCACACCTGCCGTCATACCCGCAAACCACCACACAGGTCTTTTATATACAAATCCATTCATTATCATTCCAAGAACCCCAACTGCAGCGGCCGGTATAATATTTATTCTTCTCTTTATTATGTCAACCACACTTTCATATAAAAGCAAAATGAGCACTGCTATATTTACCGGCATATTCTATTTCTCACCTCCATAAGCTTCCTTTTTGTCCCTGCACTTTGAACACAAAGACCTGCTGCCGACATCCTTCACGGCAATTTCAATGACATTGTGATATATGTTGCGGCACTTATTATCCGCATGATAACATTCGCCATATTTTGATATATACACATAATCGCTTTCGCCATATTCGTTCCTGACGCACACGGAACACGGATAATACTTTCCTCCTGACGCATTCCTGTATGCCCCTGACTGACCGCTCATTATTCTTGTCAGGCTTATTGACAGGTATGTACAGTCACGGTAGAGATGATACACTGTTCCCGACTTGGTTATATACACTTTTCCACTCTCCTGCAGGTCATCCTCATCTTCCGCAATTCTTGTAACCCCGCTCCATCTTCCCAGTACTGCCCGCGCCGTCATTGGAATATTACCAATTCCGAAAATATCAAAGCATGTCCTTAACTCGTATTGCAAAACAACATCAAGCTCACGCTCTCCGTCTCCCGGACGGAATATGATATTCAGCCCGTCACCACCACCCTTTATCCACGGCTTTTCAAGAAATTCACTTCCCAGCTCACCTTCAACCATATATTTTATCACCGCCTCGGTTATACCATTTCTCATGATACTCATAAGTGCGGCGTAATCATCAGTATCCATATCCTCCGTCAGGCAATTTTCAACCGAATCCGCAAGATAAGAATATCCTGCCGCCTTTACTGCCTGGTGATACAATGCTGTCTGTATCTTTAGCTGCATGTTCATAAATACCATAACCTGTATAAGGACAACCATAGCAAAGACGACTATCGGAAGAACAATTGATGCCTCAACCGTTATTCCGCCCCTTAAGGTGACATAAGAAGCCCTTCCCCTCCGGCAGCTCAAATGGCAATACTTGGGGGTACCATTTCTACTTTTATAATTCTGTTTATTTTTTTTATAATGTGTGTTTGTATCGTCTATATTATGTTTACATTCAACAAGTTCCTTATAACCTTTAGGAAAGAGCATCTTATATCACCTCCCCGCCCTATATTCCGGCATACGCTAATATGTATAGCTGCAATGCTCCGTGCAAGTTTCCTTTCGTCCGCCTATGTGGTATGTCACCGTAATATCCAGACCATATACATACCCTTTAAGCCTAAAATCCTCCACCCCCGCAGACATCATATGCATCTCAACCACAGCCATTGAGCGGAATGCCTTCTCCTGCGGAGCTTTAAGCATCATCAGACAGGACAGATACCCCGAATAATCAAGCCCCCTTTCATTCTCCTTCTCCTCAGCATCAAGCACGCCATGAATCAGGCTTTGAATATCAAGACGCCAATCCTCCTTATCCTTCATTACGGGGATTTTTCCTCCTCTTAAAAGTATCTTCATATCAACCACTGTCTCGCCCATAGCCCATGCCGTGAGTATTACATACTCAAGTGCTTTCACAAGTGCGATTATTCCGGTAAATCCAAGTGCCGCAAGTGCTATATTATATGCCTCCTGCTTCTTTGCGGCATCAGTAAGTATATATGTCATGTTGCATCCGAAGCGAAGCCCTGCAGTTCTTATAATCGCGCCTTCAATGTTCTTCCTGTCACTATCGTTTCCACACAGAATAAATTCCTGCTCATAATCAAGGAGTCCCTTTCCGTCGTTTTTGGTATAACATTCAAAATAATCACCCAAATAGATGTTAAACAAAGCTTCATTCATAAGATCAGCCGTCTTATCATCTATGTATTCATTTCTGTCTCCACGCTTTCCGTACAGGTCTGCAAGCTGCATATTGGCTATTTTCTTTTCCGAAACCTTTGCACCCTTTGGCAGAATCAGCCCCAGCAATCCGTTCATTGTGTAATCATATATGCAGCCCAGTACAGATTCATCACTTGTCCTGCACTCAAGCCCGTCATACTCAAGAACCATGCTGTCCGTCCTGTAGCCCCCAAGCATATCGAAGGCATCCTTATAGCCTTCGTACCAGCCTGCAAGCTCAACACCATCACTGTTCCACTCCTCAAGCAGTCCGATATCCGCACAAGAGGCTTCAACTGCACTTATCAGCTCATAATTGTGCTTAAGAACCTCATACATCGCATCCGCATCACCCAGTCTTTTTATAATCTGCTCCTGCTCCTTCACGACCTCCTGCAGCTCTTCATTAAGCCCATTAAGGCTCTCGACACTCAATTCCGATGCCGAATCCAGATAATTTACCGCCGCAGCTATTCCTTCCTCAAGCAGGCTCCTTCTGCCTCTGATGTCATCAATCAGCCTCATTGAAATCTCAAGCTCATCCCTCACGCTGCCAAAAAAGTCCCGTATCATTGAGCTTAACTCCTTAACTTTTTTTACCTCATACGTTTTTCCGTCCATCACAGCCTGAAAACCGGTTAAAAAATCATCTCTCATTGCATATACATTCATCCTGTCATCTGAGACCTTCTGATATATCTGATAATTGTTGATACTTAAAGCTTCCTGTGATGCCTCGTTTGCCCCACCGGGACCTATTTTTTTGACATAGACTGCTCTTGTCCTGAGATTGTTAAAATTAACACCGTTGCTCTCGGTTCTGATTCCGTCCACATGCTCTATCAGCTTAAGATATGAGGCATAGAAGCCTGACACCTCATCCATGCAGTCATCTAAGTACTCCGCCGCTGTCATGACAACATCATTTTCTCTTTCAAGTCCCTCAATTCCCAGTATGCCCTCGATAAGCTCCGTGCCGTACTCAAGCTTGGCATAATCGACGACATCTCTTCTCCACACCAGCCCATACGCATCCGGCGCGGCAATAACATTGTCAACGCTCACATCATCTATCTCAATGCCATAAAAATCGTTGCCTTTGGTAAATATAAGCTCCCCATCGGTATTAAGATTTCTCTCTATTTTTTCTTTAAGCTGCGCGGCTATGTACCCCCCATCCGGTTCGTTCCCTTCACCCGCTCCGTCAAACAAAAGAATTCCATACTTGTCGAGCAGTTCTCTCTCATATCCTGAAAACAATCCGTCTAGTGCCATATCCGCTGCCATGGCTACCATAACTCTTGCTCCCTGTACACGGGCAGACTCAATCATTGCACATATCACAGACGCAATTATCATAAATGACATTGTGGCAAATACCGTCACACTTCCTCTTAATCTTATTTCCTTCAACTTTTATCTCCCTTTCCCCCGATATGCCTCTTGTGCGGCACACCGGGGAGCACCTTACACACTGAGCGCATTGTTTCTGATATTGCCTAGGATCGTTGTTACGAGAGCCGTAATCTGAGATTTAAAAATAATTACAAGACCAATAAGAACGACTATAATTAAAATTATCTCAATAACACCCATGCCGGACTGTTTCTGTCCCGCAAATTTTCTTATCTTCAGCCATGCGCCTGACAATAATCTTCCCATCTTCCTCACCTCCCTTCAAAAGCTCATAAACGCCGGAACCATGATGACCACCATAACCACCATAAGCATAAGCAGCATTGGAAACAGCATTTTGGTTCCCGCCTGTTCACCTTTTTTTCTTGCCCTCGCCTTACGCTCCTCAAGAGCCTCAATACACTCATTTTTCAACATCATTCTGAACTGTTCATTCCCTCTCACAATATTTTGTTCAAGCAATGTACCGAGCTTGCTGTAGCAGTACACCCCAAATATTGTCCCGAACCGTAAATATTGTTCACGCTCTGAAGCTCCTGACTGTATCCGCTTTACCACACCCGAAAGTCTTTTGTATGCCTCACCCTTCCCGTCAGCCGCTATGCGGCTTATGGCATTGTAGGGTGTCATTCCTGCACCGATCAGCAATGCAAGCTTAGATATTATCTCGGGATACTCCTCTGTCAGAAGCTCCTCCGTCTTTTTTCTCCCGTCTCTCTCATCCGAACGCTTTTTTGCAGTAAGCAGAAGCACTATAACCGGAATCAACAATAACAACTCCGCATAGCTGTTATCCTTACGCACCCTATACAGAACTTCTTTCCCTTTGTACTCACCCGGAAGGTGCACCACATCACTCCCCGAATACATCTCATCAGCCACGGAAATCATATTCTCCAGCTCCATGCTTCTAAGCTGATCTTCCGTATACGGAAGTACATTTACCTCATACACATATTCTCTTCCTTCATCAGCCTGCATTGTCCTTCCTTCGTATTTCATTGCTGCCGTTATGTGTGTCTTCTGAAGCTTTGAGCCTTGATATATCTGCCCGGTATAGTCAATTATGTTCCAATCTTCTATATACCACCTTATACTCATATTATACTTATCAAGCCTATCCGTAAGCTCAAGCGGCTGCGTTACACTCTCGAAGCTCTCATTGTTTCCGCGTGCAACATTCTCTAACTCCATTCCTGCCACCCGGTACAGCTCTTCAAGCTCAGCACCTCCAAGTGCACGTTCATGTATTCGTATATCCAATTCTTCCACATAACCGTCATACATGACGTCAACACTGTATGCTCTCTCCCTTCCTGCACCCGGACGTTCAAGCTCTGTAATATATACATACTTTTCAGAAACAATACCGATAAACACAGCCACCGCACATGCAATGACAGCTCCTGCTATAACTGCCATAATAATGACCTTGTTTTTTCCATATAATTCTCTCCGGTCCATATACTCACACCCTTATATCTGAAATTTTAAGTGAAATTACAACCGCCGCCATATACACAGCCAGACACAACATCATAACCACCACTCCCACCGTATTGCCATACATTCTTCCGATAAGCTCTGGGGCAGATACCCGAAGATATATGATTATTCCCATCGGTACCACATCCATCACTGCCTGTTCAAGCTGTTTCTCACTTATAAGAACCGAGATCTCTCTGGCTGTGTCTGCTTTCTGCCCTATTGTCGCTGCCGTGTCCTGTATTATGTCAACCATATTTCCTCCACTTCTCTTTGCGTACGAAAATACCTCCGAGAAAGCTATGATATCCGGAATGCCTGAATCATCGGCAAATACCGATAGAATATCTTCCACCTTTTTGTTAACTGCCAGCTGTGCCTCAATCCTTCCAAAAAGGCTGCATATCCCTGCATTTTGTCCATACATCACCCTCATTTCCTTTGCTGCCGCCAAAAATGAATTCTCGACTGAATATCCGGCTCTAAGTGCAACCGAAACGGCATTCAGTCCCTCACGAAACTGCATCAGAAGTTCATTTTTCTTTCGCTTGTCATATCTGTCCTTTCTGAGCTTCACATACGGCGGAATCAGCACTCCGAGCGGCAGAGCTGCCCACAGAGAATTGTAAAACACTATTCCGATGAGCACCGCTCCTCCTAATCCCTCAAGCACATAGCATAAGTACCCTGCTGCCCTTTTGTTATGTTCCGGCTGCCAAAAGCTTGTCCTTATGTATGAACTCATTCTTCGTTCTTTTAAGCTCCCCGATAACCCTGCCATCTTCATCCACCTCCTCCGTAACATACTCATAGAGAGTATTGAGCCTTATATTTCCCTTCGCATCCCTGCCTTTAATTTCGGCAATCTTGATTACCTTTCTGCTTCCGTCGCGCATTCTTCCCAGATGTACAACTATGTCTATCCCTGCGGCAATCTGATTTCTCACAGCATCAATCGGCATATCTACCGCCATAAGAACCATTGTCTCAAGCCTTAACATCATTTCCTCGGCACCGTTGGCATGTCCCGTCGAGAGTGAACCGTCATGACCTGTTCCCATAGCCTGAAGCATATCCAATGCTTCCCCTCCTCTTACCTCACCGACGATGATTCTGTCCGGACGCATTCTGAGGCTTGCCCTTATCATGTCCCTTATTGTTACCTCGTTCTTACCTTCCATATTGGCATTTCTCGCCTCAAGCCTCACCAAATTGTCAACTCCCATAAGCTTTAGCTCAGCGGAGTCTTCAATTGTAATTATTCTCTCATTCTTGGGAATATAGTTGGACAATGCATTTAAGAATGTTGTCTTTCCTGAACCCGTACCTCCCGAAATAAATATATTGTATCGTGCCGTCACAAGCCCTTTAAGAAACTGAGCCGCCTCCTGAGTGACCGCCCCAAGTGCAATAAGCCTTTCCATAGTCAACGGGTTGTCATAAAACTTTCTGATGGTTACAGCGGGTCCTTCTATGGCGATGGGATTCATCACAATATTGACTCTTGAACCATCATCAAGGCGTGTATCAACTATGGCAAGTGCTTCATTCACTATCTTGTTGCTTCTCGCAGCAATCCTCTGAACAACATCAAGAAGCATCTCTCTTGACTCAAATTCCTTGTCGTACTTCTCAATTTTACCGTCTCTCTCA
Organism: Firmicutes bacterium CAG:882; assembly: GCA_000435595.1. Lineage (GTDB taxonomy): Bacteria > Bacillota > Clostridia > Lachnospirales > Lachnospiraceae > CAG-882. Next base: position 19,471 of record FR895403.1, on the reverse strand, counting down.
AAAAATATATCCCTGTAACCGTTAACCATAATCTCAGTGACACTGTCATCATCTATAAGGTTCTGAAGAATATCGAGTCTTTTTACCGTATTGAAAATATCACGCCTCAGCTCAAGCTTCTTTTTAACCGGAAAAGCAGCATATTCATCCTCAAGCATCACGCTGTCCAACAGCCCGCACAGTTCCTCCTCGTCAATTCCTCCTAATGCATCCACACGGTTATATATCTGCCGTCTTATCCTGTTCTCAAAGTCAGACATCAATACTGCCCACCGCCTTCGCATACACGCTTCCCGCAAGACAGGCATAGTTGATACTGCCGTCCCTGAACACCGAATCATCCCCGACTATATCCACCATACATACCTTCTCCATAGTGTCGCCGTATCCCGAAGTATACATAAACTTCTCAAATTCTTTTACCCTCCGCTGTCTGTGTGGCGAGTCGGGTGACGGTATAAGAATCTTATCCGAGTATTCCAACAGCTTCCACGGTTCCTTCACAAGACTGCCCACATCAATAATGACCATCTCATAACCTCCGCTTAATATCACTGCTTCCGTAAGACCGATTATGGTCTCCGCATCAGTATCCGGTATATCCTTTGCACATGCTGCCGGCGGGATATAATCAAATCCATTACCTGTGCTTATAAGTGACATTATTTTTCCGCCGCACATCTTAGAATTAACATGGTAATAATACAGAACATCAGACAGATTTCCCGCTGCCGTCCCAAGCGCGGAAAATTCCTCAAGATTAATATACAGAACCTTTCTTTCCCTGCCCTTTATATGTGCAAGTGCCAGTGAAAGAGTCGTCTTACCGCAATAGCCATTGGGTGAATATATGCAGACAATTTCAGCCTTATCTGCCGTCTTGGCACACGCAGCAGGCATAAGCCGGCCTGTGTATACTCCAAGCACGTCTCTTATAATGCTGTCGCTCGCCTGAAACTTGACAATACATGCATCGGCTTCCCCCTCCATCAGCATCGGCTGTTCACACAGGCGTATTATCTGCCCCGCCGGCACATGCCTTGCCTCCTCATAGAGACTCTCATCCACAATAAGAAGCTCCACCTCATTATTCTGTGCACAGCTCATATACGCATCCATATCGGAAAAAGCCTGAACCGAAAACGGCAGGACATGCTTCTTGTTAAAGCATGCACATATACGCACGGCAAAGCTCTCATCCGAATCTAAAATACAACATATTTTACCCATCTGTTTCCTCCCGGAAACAAACACTCATTAAAATGTACCCCGGCCCCCACCGGGAAAATTGGAAATACATCGAAGAATATTCGACGTCAGAATTATAAAAAGAAGAATCATTTACGATTTCTTGTATCTTGGACTATACTACATCATCATGTATTTTGTCAATACACATTTTTATTATTTTAAACATAGCCCGTGTAAAGTTATTCAAAAGACGAATACAGAACAAAAAACGGTATAAAGCCGAATCGGCACGGATATAATTGTAACAAGAAAAATATGGAAAGGAATCAAGACAGTGTCATTTATCAAGACAAACAAAAATAAGCCTCCTGCAAGACTTCTAAGCTATGACGAAAAATATCTTTTAGACGAGCTTGCACAGAGTAAGAATGCTCTCGATGCCGCATACTCCTGCTTTGAGAATGCCACGGAGCCGGATATCATAGACAGCTGTATTTATCAGGTCAACTCAGCCCAGATACGCTATAAGTTTCTCCTTGAAAAAGCCAAAGCGTCCGGACTTACTGTTGCCATTCCGCTCAATGTACTTATCTGAAACAAAGGTTCCGGCGTAAAGTGGACATTCGCAATCCGCTTTCGCTACTTGCTCATGAACGCAGTCGCTTTGCGAACTGCGTTCAAAAAACCGTTCATGACTGAATGATAAGTTTTTTGAAGCCGGAACCCGAAAATACTATACTCTGTATCCTCTTTTTAAATCCGATGCATTTGCATAGCTCTCATTGAGTGAATTTCTTGAATATGTAAGACCGCTGTACACCTGCTGTACATTTTTCATAAGAGGCTCCGTGTTGTCCTGCTCACTGACCTTTCCAAATGCAGTATGCAGCTTTTCAAGCATTGCCCTGACCCTGATGAGGTCGTCAGTCTTTAAAGTGATGTCTGACTTAACCATGACATTATTCATATATGTATAGAGTGCAAGAAGATTGCTTGATACGGAAAATCTCAGGTCAAGAACTGATGCAAGCTCATTTACGACAGCCTTGGCTCTCTTGATGTTAACCCGGAACTCCTGCACATTCCCGGCTTGTAATGCCTCCGTTCCGTCATCTATATATTTGACTGCCATCTCATACATTATGACAATCAACTCACTCTTAGATGCCTGAGCCACCCTCATTGTATAAGCATTTATCTCTGATTTAGTCAACTATCTAACCTCCGATTACTGAAGAAGCTGTAATACCGACTGTGGACGCTCATTTGCCTGTGCAAGCATTGAGGTTGCCGCCTGGGTTATAACATTCTGCTGTGTATACTCAGTCATCTCATCCGCCATATCTGAATCCTCGATTCCCGACACTGCTGATGTTATGTCCTCCTTGTATGAAGCAAGATGCTCAACGGCACTCTCAAGTCTGTTCTGGTACGCTCCTAGTGTCGATCTTGCTGATGATACCTTGTTCACGGCATCGGCAATTTTACTTATGGTCTCAGATGCTCCCTGCTGTGTGCACACATTGATATTATCAAGACCAAGTGTATGAACATTAATTTCAGGAATATCCACCTCAAGCACCTGTCCCTCATTGGCACCTAACTGCACTGTCATGGTTCCCATATCGGTAACCTTCTGTGTAAACTCAACAGAAGCCTGTCCGCTGTCAGCGACAAGGCTCTCACCGAGCTCTACCGTCATCTCAAATCCGCCAAAATCCTTAACAGTCACATATCTTCCGTCCGTTGTGAGCGTCGCCGTGCTGCCAAATCCGTTGCCAAGCACTGCCTCCGCATCTGTACCCGGCTGAATATTGCTGATTCCGAATACTCCCTGAAGGCTGTCAGATACCTTGTACTCAATCTTCTGTGTTATGCCATACTCATAAGTGCTGATTTTTCCCGTAGCCGCATCATACTCAAGATTGGCAGAGTCACAGAGTTCCGTGAACTTATTCATAAGTGTTGCCACTGTATCTCCCGGCTCAACAGTCATTAAAGCACCGTTAATCTCTATTGTTCCCTCTTCCGTTATGGCTCCCGCATTAAAAGTTACATTTGCCGATGCCTTTGTCGCATCTGCCGTAACCTCTATCGAGTAATCGCCTGCATTGACAGCGGACGATACATAATATGCCGATACATTATCAGTATCCGAATAGCACCTTCTGCTGAGCGTTCCGTCAAGGAGTGACATGGTGTTGAACTCTGTTGACGTCGAAATTCTGTCTATCTCCTGTGTGAGCTGGTCAATCTCCGACTGTATTGCCTTTCTGTCCGAGAGACCGTTGGTATCACTTGCAGCCTGAACTGCAAGCTCATTGATTCTCTGAAGAATACTCTGTGTCTCACTTAACGCACTCTCTGCCGTCTGTATAACGGATATACCATCCGATGAATTCTTGTTGGCCTGCTCAAGTCCCTTAATCTGGGTGTGCATCTTGTTGGCAATGGCAAGACCTGCCGCATCGTCCTCCGCACTGTTAATCTTAAGACCTGATGACAGTCTTTCAAGCGCCTTATCAAGCTTACTCTGTGAAACTGCCAGATTATTGTTGGCAATAATTGATGAAATATTACAATTAACTCTCATTTATATCCTTCCTGTACAGTCCGTGAACCCTCCTCGTTCACTGATAACCGGACACTTTTTTTCACGAAATCCTTTTCATATTATTTTTATCGGAGCTTTTCCACAAATACTTTAGCCGCTGCAAAAAGCTTTCTTGTCTCAACTTCACCCTGCTTACCGCTGCGTACTGCCCCTGAATGCTCAGACCTTGCCTCTGAAAGTCTCACTGATGAGAAGCCAAGTTTTATTAATTCCTTCTCCACATCTGCAAGTGCTTCGCCGCAATCCTTCCGTGCCAATACATACGCCGTTATTGAATCGTCCTGTATCTTGGCATTTACGCTGATATGTCCTCCATCGGAGTCCTCCATATCAACCGTAAAGCTTCCGGCATTGTCAGAATCCTCAATCACGGAAAGCCGGATTGCCCCTGTTCCCCTGTCACTGTCATACGGCACATAGAAGGTATTGTGCTTTGCAAGAGAATCAATCACCGACATTGACGATGACAACTGCCTTAAAAGTCCGATATCGGCAGTCTTTCCGTCCTCCGCCGCCGAATTTACCGCTTCCTTAAGCTGTTCGGCAAGTTCGTCGTAATCTGCAAGCAGTTCCTTTTTGTTGTCCATATTCTGAATAAACCTGTCAAGCTCAGCGTTTACATCCGCCTTCTTAAGCTCCTTATACACATAAGCATTATCCGAATAGAGTGCACCTGCTGCCGCAAGATTGTTGATGGTGTGCGGAAGCTCGTTATCGGTCACTATCTGAGCGGCTTCCTTCGGAAGCTCTGACAGCTTTGACAGAAGCTCCTTATAGTATCCAAGCTTAGCATTGTTGTGTTCACTATTATTCTCGTAACTTCCGCCATCCGACGTGCCGGAATCTATTCCTGCCGCCCCGCTTATCATATAGGATGTGACGAGATTTCCGATTGTCGCATCAAGATTCTGGTTCACAAGCTGGCCCACCGCCTTGCCGTCATCCTTCGCAAGCTTATTCACAATCGAATAAAGAGCCATGTATTCCGTACGCTCCTCATCCGATATGCTGCCTCTTCTGTTTTCATTATACAGATATTCAGCAAAACTCTGTGTTGTCATCTCTTCCTTGCAGGTAATTCTCCTGTCAAGCTCGGCAGACAGCTCATCAATATCACTGTTCATAATATCGCTGCCGTCTCTTAACATATCGAGAGCAATATCCGGTGTCATTCTGTCTAAGATATTATTTACTGTCTTATCGACCTTTTTAACCTTCTCTATGCGCTCCCTTGTAATCTCCATGCTGTTGTACGCAAGTATTCTCACGGCTCGCCTGTTTTCATCCGTCTCGTCAAGCTCTAACTCCTTAAGAACATTGTCCGTGCTCGCCTCTACCGCCTTGTTAACCCTGTCTCCAAGGTCCGGTCTTATCTGAGTGCTCATGGTCTCATAAGCCGCATCGGCATCCTTATACTGTCTCTGAAGCTTGATGGCAGATTTCTCAATATCGGCAAGCGACAGATTCTCCCCGCCATCCGTCTCCTTATTCTGAACCGCATCTCCGATTGCGGCGCAAGGCGCGCTCTTTAAGGCACCGAGCTCATACATGACCTTTCTGTAATCCGTATTTTCATTCCTTACAACGGCATCGCTCTCTGTCTTCTGATAGCCGAAGCCGCCGTTATCGGTCTGATTCGGGTTCGGATTATTCTGAACCGCATTCGTTGTCATATCAAGCTTTGAAAGCTCCTCGACGAGCTTTGAAAACTCCTCCGTATCGACATCAATATCATTTTTCTCTAAAATATATGCTGCCTCGAACGTCATCCTAAGTCTGAGCTCTTCAAGACACTTCAATGTGTGCAGGCTCTTCTCATCCGTCAGAAAATCCTCTGACAGGTTATAATAATCAAGCGGATTTAACTTATTTTCTCCATCGCTTCCCACTGCCTTGATGGCGTCGTTAAGCCCTTTAAGATTATCCTGATACTTGGCATTCCCGAAAAACTCTTTTAAAGCCTCCTCCGATACATGTTCAAGTATATCCACACAATCCGAAGCCTTCTTCCATGTCACCGGCTCATCCGAAAGATTTACCTCTGCGGCACTCTCACCGTCAACCATCGTAGCCGCCATCTTATCAGCAAGCATTTCGTTCAACTGTTCCGCCTCATTATTATGTAAACCAATTTTACTGAGAAATTCTCCTGCTTCACCTATCTGCCGATAGACCTCAAGTGACCTGCCGTTGACAACCGTTCCGTTCTCAATTAGCCCCCTTACTTCTCTCAGATTTTCCTCACTTGCTTCTATTCCCGCTTTCTCAAGCATGCCCTCTATCTGTGGCTTTATCTCCTCCCACTCAGCATCCGACAGCGGTTGATTTCCTTTATTTCCGCCCGACACATGCTCCGCCTTATACAGATTGTCGGCGGTCGGTAAAAGATTATTGTTCATGAGATAACTCTCAGCCTGTATGTCAGGCACAGCCAGCTCATTAACCTTATCTATTGCGTTACATATTTCATTTATATTGTCCTCTGTCACCGGAAAATTATATTTTTCGAGCACCTTAGCTGCAAGAGCGGCATTACCTTCTCCCAGCACGCTCTTTAAATCTGCCGCATCTATGTCGGCAGTGTACACTCTCTCATTTCCCGCTGCAGCAAGCTTAATTCTGATCTGCTCTCCTACCGTGACAATCTTCCCTGTGTCAGTGTTATTCACGTCAACACCATCTTCATCCATAGCAACAATTTCACCTGTATCCATCTTGTTGCAGATTGCCTTCATATTGTCAAGAAGCGCCTGTGCTTCATCGGCAAATTCCTCCCCGCTCTTAGGCTTCTTATCCGCTGATGCCGCCTCACTTGCATACGAGCTTGCCGCAAACAGTTCCATCTTTCCGTCCGACTTCGTAAATGTCACTGCCTGTGTAAGTGCCGCACCCGACACGGTTCCCTTTATCTGCGCTGCCCGCTTTTGCTGTTCATCGTATGCTGCCGCCGCTTTCTTTTGTTCACTGTATGCATCTATTTTCATGAATTTCCTCCAAAAAATAATGCAGGGAACACTCAATTCCCTGCATTCCTCATTTTATTTATCGGCATTTTTATTTGGTTGCTTAGCCTTTTTGTGCGGCTTTGAAAATTTGAATACCGCTGTTCCGTAAGCCGGGAGCGGATATTTAACCGCATACGGCTGTCCGTCACACTCCGTATGGATGGCAGTGTAAGTGCTCTGCCCCTTCATCTCATTATCGAGAATGAGCGTGTATTTTCCCCCATGCGGAACTCCCACCATATAGTCAGGTCTTGCAACCGGTGTAAAGCTGCATACAAACAGAAGATTGTCCTTTCCGTTCTCCGAGCATCTGACAAAACTGTATATACTTCTGTCTCCGTCATTCGGATTAATCCAGTAGAAGCCCTCCGGATACTGGTCAAGCTCATAACATGCCGGATACTTGCGGTACAGATGTAAAAGTGCCTTAAAGTAATCCGATACACCCTTGTGCTCCGGCTCATTTAAGAGATGCCAGTCAAGTGAGTGTTTCTCACTCCACTCTGACAACTGTCCGAAATCCTGTCCCATGAACAAAAGCTTCTTTCCCGGATGACCTATCATGAACGTGTACGCTACCTTAAGGTTGGCGAACTTATCTTCATACTCACCCGGCATCTTACCGAGCATTGAACACTTAAGATGAACTACCTCATCGTGTGAGAGCACCAAAATGAACTTCTCACTGTATGCGTAGGTCATTCCGAAGGTAAGCCTATTATGATTATACTTTCTGAAATACGGGTCAAGCTTGACATACTCAAGGAAGTCATGCATCCAGCCCATATTCCACTTGAACGTAAATCCAAGTCCGTCCTCCTCGGCAGGCTTGGTAACTCCCGGCCACGACGTCGACTCCTCAGCAATAACCATGGCTCTCGGATTTCTCTGTCCCATTATGCTGTTGAGGTGCTTAAAAAACTCCATTGCCTCAAGATTACCGTTACCGCCATACTTATTCGGAACCCAGTTGCCCGGTGTCTTACCATAATCAAGATACAGCATGGATGCAACCGCATCAACTCGGAGTCCGTCTATATGGAATTTCTCAACCCAGAAAAGTGCATTGGCAATAAGGAAGTTGGATACCTCATTTCTGCCATAATCAAATATCTTGGTTCCCCACTCGGGATGCTCACCTTTTCTCGGATCGGCGTACTCATACTCACAGCAGCCGTCAAATTCCGCAAGTCCATGCGCATCCTTCGGAAAATGCGCCGGTACCCAGTCAAGAATAACTCCTATTCCGTTCTCATGAAGCTTATCCACAAAGTACATAAAGTCCTTCGGAGTTCCATATCTCGATGTAGGAGCATAATAGCCTGTTACCTGATATCCCCATGAGCCGTCATACGGATGCTCCGCAATCCCCATAAGCTCCACATGCGTATATCCCATTTCCCTGACATACTTCGTAAGCTCATCCGCAAGCTCACGGTATGTAAGGAATCCGTCCTCCGTGCCGTCATCCTTCTTTTTCCATGAACCCGGATGCACCTCATATATTGAGATTGCCTGCTTCTCATGTATCACTTCGCTCTGCGCTTTAATCCACTCTGCATCCTTCCACTCGAACCCGTCAAGACTTGTCACAATCGACGCCGTCTCCGGTCTTACCTGACAGTAATTGCCGTAAGGATCCGCCTTGTACAGCTTCCTTCCGTCACGCGCCGTGATAAGATACTTATACATGCTCCCGTTCTGTGCCTTATCCGTAAACAGCTCGAATATTCCGGACTCTCCAAGTCTTGTCATCTCATAACCGCTTCCGTCCCAGCCGTTAAAGTCTCCCACAACCTGAACACACTCAGCCGCCGGTGCCCAGACTGCAAAATAAACTCCCTTTTTTCCGTCGCACTCCGTACAGTGAGCACCCATCTTCTCATAAATCTCATAGTGCGTTCCCTTACCGAATACATATCTGTCGGCTTCGGTCAAAAATACCTTAGTACGTTCCATATATATCCTCCATGCCTGTCCGCTTATGATGTATTAAGGTCACATCAAATTCACTTCACAGATGAACCTTTAATAAAACTATTCCGTAAATATTATAATAAGTATATCATTTTTCTGACCAATTGTCACGTTTTTTGACAATTATTGTCGCACAATTTAACGGATTTGCTCTTGCCAATCTTGCCACGGCTTTTTATAATAAGAAGGACATTAATTTTATACAAAATTACATCAGGAGGTACTTATGATTTTTCGATTTATAGATTATAGATATATCGACATAATTACGTTTATCAGTCTTATAGCAGCGTTTCTTACAACCTGCATCATCATCAAATCCTGCCAGGGGATGCTTCCCCGCGACCAGGGACGCGCATTTGCCATCAACGGCAAGATTTCACAGGGTAAGCCCCGTGGTGCCGGAATCCTTTTCATACTGGTATTCTCACTGTTTTCGCTTATATTCGTGCCATACTCAAACGAGTTTCTGATTTACATAATACTCGTAATTGCCTCCATGGTAAGCGGCTACTTAGACGACAGCTCCAAGTCTCCGTGGGGTGAATACAAAAAAGGCTTGATTGACCTCATAATTGCTCTTGCCGCTGCATTTACCTACGTCAATTACAACGGCACGACAATCAATTTCGGATACACGGATGCCGGGATAACTATTCCTGTATGGCTCTTTATTATACTCGCCGTTATTCTTATCTGGGTGTCAATAAACGTAACCAACTGTACGGACGGTGTTGACGGTCTTTCCGGAACACTTTCCCTCATAACACTTGCCACGATGTACGGTATATGCAGCATCAAAGGAACAGACAGCGCATTCATGCACATGATTCTTCTCTTTGCCGTGTGCGTACTTGCCTATCTGTGGTTTAACGCTTCTCCGAGCAGGCTGCTTATGGGCGACGCCGGTTCCCGCGCAATAGGATTTTTCATTGCAATCTGTACACTCAAGACGGGAAGTCCTCTTTTATATATTCCTGCCGCCATCGTCATTATTCTTGACGGCGGACTCGGACTGGTAAAAGTGTTCCTGCTTCGTTTTCTAAAGATTAAGATTCTTGCAAACACAAGGACACCTCTTCACGACCATGCGCGCAAGAACAAGAACTGGTCGGATACACAGGTAGTATTCCGCTTCGCGATACTTCAGCTTATTGTGTCACTGGCACTTTTATTTGCATAATATTTTGCTTCGCAAAAACAAGAAGGAGGATTTGGAAATGATACGTTTTAACAATGACTACAATCATGGTGCTCACCCTTCAATTCTGAAGGCTGTCGCCGATACCAATGGTACAAGCTATGGTGGATACGGCGATGACGAGTGGTGCGACAAGGCATCATATCTGATAAGGGATATGCTCGACCGCCCCGACGCTGATGTGCGCTTCTTCCCGGGAGCAACACAGGCTAATTTCATTGTGATTGATGCGGCACTTAACCCCGTGCAGAGCGTAATCGCCGCGGATACAGGCCATATCAACTGCCACGAGGCAGCCTCAATCGAGAACACGGGACATAAAATTCTCGAGCTTCCGAACACGGATGGCAAGATTTCCGCCGAGCAGATTCGCCGCTGTGCCGCCGCATACTACGATGCCGACGAGCCCGAATATCTCACCGAGCCAAAGCTTGTCTATATATCATTTCCTACCGAGCAGGGAACACTGTACTCTCTAAAAGAGCTTCAGGATATTCATGCCGTGTGCGAGAAATACGGAATGTACCTGTTCGTTGACGGTGCAAGAATGGGATATGGATTAGGCTCGGAAAAAAATGATGTGACACTTAAAGACTTTGCAGAGCTTGCAGATGTATTCTATATAGGCGGAACAAAATGCGGAGCACTCTTCGGTGAGGCTGTGATCATAACCGCTGCTGCGCTCAAGCACCGCTTCAAGGCATATATGAAGCAGAACGGTGCCGTCCTTGCAAAAGGCTGGCTTCTTGGACTTCAGTTTGCCACACTTCTCGAAAACGGTGAGTACTTCGCAATCACCAAGCGCGCCGACGAGCTCGCCATGAGGATAAAAAAGGCTTTTGCCGAAAAAGGCATCCCTGAATGGGTTGACAGTTACACCAACCAGCAGTTCGTCATACTCACAGATGAACAGAAGGCATTTCTCTCAGAACATTTCATTTTTGAGGAGGAGCACCGCGAAGGTAACGGAACCGTGGTCCGCTTCTGCACGAGCTGGGCAACCACCGATGAAGAGGTAAACACTCTTATCTCCGAGATTTCCAAGCTTTAATATCTTACTTCTGACAGAACAAAGAATGTGCCTTGGCACATTCTCGCGCCTGCGGCGGCC
>FR895403.1:6068-8360 GCA_000435595.1 Firmicutes bacterium CAG:882 | reverse complement strand
CTCGCGCCTGCGGCGGTCGCTTGCGACACCTACATTATACGCCGCAGTGCGCATCCCCGCGGAGCGTTTTTAATGTAATAGGAACGAAGTTTCCTATTACATTAAAAAACACCGTGTTCAGTCGTCACAGACCTGAACACGGTGTTTTTTTTACTATTCAGTTATCAGGTCACAGCTATACACCGCAACCGTACCGTTGTCAGCCGTTCCCACATACTCGCTTCCGTAGAAGCTTCCCGTCGAGCCAATCATATAGTAGACCGCCACGTCGACGACATCATCGCCGTAGAGCGATGTAATTATTGCCGCATGGGTGCAGCCCTTATACTTTCCTTCGGTGTCATACGCTGTGTCGCTGTCGATGAAAAGAACATTCTCAGGTGCTCCGTCAGGGAAAAGCTTTTCTGCATCGTACCAGCCGTCATCGTTTACGACCAGCCATATGGTATCCTTATTTTTGTCAATAAAATCATCCACCGCCTGCTGCCCCGCGCTGTCACCATCCGTTGTACGGCAGTAGAAATAATTTACATAGCCTCTTGAAGCAAGCTTCTCCACCTCGACATTTTTGCCCGTCGCCATAATAAAATTGTAGAGATTCTTCTGCGTTATGAACTCCGAGTCGTCGCTCTGCGCAAGTATGAACTCGTCGACACCGTCAAACGCACCGTCGGCTACCTCTCCGTTGATGTTTAGCGGCATTATCCTCTCGGGAATCGTATAGTCGAACATCGCACTGTCAATCAGCCAGTTCATGTCACCGCCGATTATCCAAGGGATACCGCTGTAGCTCTCAAGGAGCTTCGTCGTGTCGTCATACTCCTCCGTGTCAGGATAATAGTCTATCCCAAAACCCGTCACCGTGAGAACCGCATTCAGGGCGACAACCGCCGCTCCGACGCCTGCGCTCACTAGCACACTCCTTCTGCCCTCTCTCACCGCAAAACATTCCGCAATCGCGAACACGCATATAACAGTCGCAAGCAGAATTAGCATCATCGCCGCATAGTAGTATCTCGTCGATGAGAGATAATCGGGTGTTAGAATATTTATTATGACTGCATACATGAATGCAACGCCGTAGACACCGCCCGCATAAGCCCTCAGCACCCTGTTTTCCTTTTTGGTCAGAATGTAGAACGACGCGATGAGAAGCGGAATGAGCACCATAAACACCTTGTAAGCCTTCTCAAACACATACATTATGACAAGCTTATACGCCGAAAATATGCTTCCAAGGTGCGACAGCACGCCCTTCGCATTGCCAATCACGCTCGCCGAGTGGGCGTTCGAGGTTATCGCCTCAAACCAGCAGCCCCACAGCATATTAAAAATAAATGCCGCCACGACCATGCTCACGGCATATTTTAATATATTCAGATATTTTTTATTAACTATATTGTATATCATGGCAAAAAGCCCGAAGCCCATTACAAAGAACACAAAATAATACTGCGTCATGAAGCCGCCAACCACCGACAGCGCAAGAAGCGCATAGTCAAATACCTGCACCGATGCTTTTCGTGCCCTTGTGCCCTCATCCTTCTCCGTCATAAGCCTGAGATTTGCATACGCGAAAAGCGCCGTAAAGAACGTGTAGAGCATATACATTCTTATGAGCATCGCATCGGATATCATGCACTGTGTCCACAGAATGCCGATTGTTCCGAGCGCCTGAGCAACCGGCTTCTCAAACAGCTTCTTAAATATGAGAAAAAGTATAACCGCCGTGCCGAGAAAAGCCGCAAGATTCACGATCAGACCTGTCCACACCGTAAGCCTCGTCCCGGCAAGCTTAGCCGAAATATACACAAGTACATAGTAGAGCGGCGGATGAACCTTGTCACTCTTTATATTTGTTAGCATCTGCTCATAGTAATCGCTGCCGTCATGGGTGAGTGCCCTTACAAAATCGTCACCGCTCATCCAGCTGTTGACATTGTACGATGCAAGGCTGTTGGAATTGACTATGGTGTAGGTGTAAACCTCGTCACAGAAGGTGACGCGCTTACCGTTTCCCCAATACACGAACAGAGCCGCTGCCACAAGCACTGTGCACACAAATGCGATTATATGTGTAATTCTTTTGTTAACCTGCATTATGCCTCCTTAACGCATCAATCAAGAAGCGCATTGTAGATGTCCCTCTTAGACACTCCCCTGTCCTTTGCCACCTGCTTCATAGCCTCTTTTTTATCCATTCCCTGCGCAATATACATATTGTAATGCTCCTCAATGCTCATGTCATCCCAAGCCGCGCGCTTCTCAAGAACAAGCTCCTCCGCACTCTTT
>FR895403.1:0-6045 GCA_000435595.1 Firmicutes bacterium CAG:882 | reverse complement strand
CTTTCCCTCAATCACAAGCACATACTCGCCCTTCGGCTCATTTATCGTGTAGTAGTTGAGCGCACCCGAAATCGTGTCACGGTACACCGTCTCATGCCTCTTTGTGAGCTCCTTGCAGACCGCTATTTTTCTCATGCCTCCGAGTGTACCCTCAAGTTCCGTCAACGTCCTTATGAGCCTGTGAGGTGCCTCATATATTATGATGGTTCTCTGCTCCGTCTTTAGCTGCTCTAAAATCTCCGCCTTTTCCTTCTTGTCCGACGGAAGAAACGCCTCGAAGCAGAAGCGTCTTGTCGGCATTCCCGAGATTATGAGCGCATTTATGCACGCCGCCGCTCCCGGAACAGGCGTAACCCTGATTCCCGCCTCGACGCACTGCCTTACAAGCTCCTCACCCGGATCTGAAATTCCGGGAGTGCCCGCGTCCGTTATGAGCGCAACCGTCTCACCGTGAAGCATCTTATCGACAAGCACACGCGCCTTCTCCACCTTATTGAACTCATGATAGCTTGTCATCGGTGTCTTTATCTCAAAATGATTGAGAAGCTTTATGCTGTTTCTCGTATCCTCCGCCGCAATGACATCCGCCTCCTTGAGAATCCTTATGCAGCGAAAAGTCATATCCTCAAGATTTCCTATCGGCGTCGCACACAGATAGAGCTCTCCCACTCCATTCTCATTCATATAAGTCGTGTACCTCCTTAGTGTATACTCCCTGCCCGGCATATATCACGAGCGGCTTTTCCACCTTGAGCATCGGCTTTGCACCTTTGATTGACTCGATGAGCACCATGTTGGCTTCCTTGTCGATAAAAGGATACACAAGTCTCATTCTCTTAGGCTCCATGCCGTATCTCTTGATTACGCCGAATATCTCATCAAGGCGCTGCGGTCTGTGCACCATATAAAAACGTCCACCCGTTTTGAGCAGCCCTGCTGCCGCACTCACCACATCCTCAAGCGTGCATAAAAGCTCATGTCTTGCTATAGCCTTGTGGCTTTCCGGATTCGTGAGCCCGTGATTCTGCGTCATATACGGCGGATTGCTCGTCACAACGTCAAACGACCCCTTCTTAAATATTGTGCATGCCTCCTTTATATCGCCCTGCACAATATCCACGCTGTCACCTATGCCGTTATACTCCACACTGCGCCTTGCCATATCCACATTTATATCCTGAATTTCCAGTCCCGTAAAATGAGCGCCTTTTGTTTTTCCCTTTAATAAAATAGGGATAACACCATTGCCGCAACCTAAGTCAATCATGTTTTCCCCGTCTTTTATGGTTGAAAAAGCAGTCAGAAGCACCGCATCCATGCCAAAGCAGAATACGGTGGAATTCTGAATAAGCTTATATCCGTTTCTCTGTAAATCGTCAAGCCGCTCATTGGCTTTAAGATTAATTGTCATCTAACTTTGATTTTCCTTCCCTGCGCTCTAATGCCTCTAACGCCTTAAGCTCATCATCATTGATGTTATTGCTGTCCCTTTTTCTCTTAGGCTTGAACCTTAAGTCCTCAACCTTGTACTCCCTGATTTCCTTCTCGTCGTTCTCAAGTGTAACGATAACCTTGACAAGCTGACGAAGCACATTCACGCTTGAAACCTCACCCTTAAGCTTATCCGTGGTAGTCACAAAATCGCCCACATTAGGAAGCTTGCTGTTGAGTTCCTCGTAAGTCTCCTCCTCGTTCTTAAGACAACACATAAGTCTGCCGCATACACCCGAAATCTTCGTCGGATTAAGTGAGAGACTCTGCTCCTTAGCCATCTTAATTGAAACCGGAACAAACTCAGAGAGATATGTGCTGCAGCACAGCGGTCTTCCACAGATTCCGATGCCGCCAAGTATCTTAGTCTCATCCCTTACACCAATCTGGCGAAGCTCTATTCTTGTCTTAAACACAGCCGCAAGGTCCTTTACAAGCTCTCTGAAATCAATTCTTCCGTCAGCAGTAAAGTAGAACAGCACCTTGTTATTATCAAAAGTGTACTCCGCATCAATAAGCTTCATCTCAAGACCATGCTTCTTAATTTTCTCAAGGCATATATTGAATGCGTCCTTCTCCTTTGCCTTATTGTTAAGCTCCTGTTCATCATCCTTAGGCGTTGCAATACGAATAACCGGCTTGAGCGGTAAAATAACCTTGTCCTCGGCTACCTCTCTTATACCCAATACCACATATCCGTACTCCACACCTCTTGCAGTCTCCACAATCACATGGTCACTCTGCTTAATATCCATATCGAGCGGGTCAAAATAATATATCTTTCCAACCCTTCTGAATCTGACACCTATAACCTTTACCATATTAGTCCTCGTTTCTAATTTTCCTTAATTGTCAAGAGCAAAAGCTCCATCGTCATATCAAAATTAACATTCGCATGAAGTCGTATCTTCGCCTTGTCAAAAGCCTCCATAATTATCTCAAGACCTTCATAGGAGCTCCTTCCGGCTGCCTTTCGTATATCTCCTATCTCATCCGTGAATATAAGCGCATTCGGATCTCTTGATACCTTAAAGAGCAGCACATCCCTGAACCATAATGTCATAATGTCCAGACAGTCGTCAACACTTATGTCATAATTGTTGATTTCCTTAATCGCAGCAACCAGCTCCGTAAGCTCCATATTATGTATATTCTTGAGAAGCTTAATTATATCTGACTTAATCTCCTCAAAATCAGGTGATGCCGCAAGCTTCACGGCTCTTCCCGGACGTCCCTGTGCAAATGCGGCACACAGCTCTGCCTGATATTCCGGCACCTGGCATTTTTTCATAAGATATTCTATAATAAGCTGATTTTTTACAGGCTTAAGACTCAGTGTGACACATCTTGACATGATTGTCGGCAAAAATACACCCGTATTGCTGGTCAGGAAAATAATCACCGCATACGCCGGAGGCTCCTCAATGGTCTTTAATATTGCATTCTGTGCCTGCACCGTAAGCTTCTCTGCCTCATCAATTATATATACCTTATATCTGCTGCTGTACGGCTTAATCACTATATCATCGACAAGCTGAACCCTGACATCATCAACACCTATGGAATTAGGCTTCTCATGCGCAACATGAATTATATCCGGCTGGTTTCCGGACTCAGCCTGTATACAGGAATGACACCTTCCGCACGGAACCGCCGTTCCTTCCTCACACTGAAGTGCCTTGGCAAACGCATCCGCAAGCATTCTCTTTCCAAGTCCGTCCTCACCGCTTATAATATAAGAATGGGATACCTTATTCATGGAAATCGCATTCTGCAAATGTGAAATAACACCCTCATGTCCCAAAATATCTTTGAAATCTGCCATAAAACACCCCATCCTTTCCTCTCATCATGTTGAAATATCTATAAGAAGTCCTCTTATCTCACCCACCTTGCTGAGAATCGCGAGGTTATCCTTCTCGTCCTTCAAAAGCTCGGTTGCAAGGTCGTCAAGATTCTTGTCAACAAGCTTCACAATACCGTACACTCTGTGACGTCCGCGTCTGTCGAGAAAGTTCTCTCTGGAAAACTCGTGCGAACGGTTGACAACCTCATTCATAAAGTCCTTTACCAGCTCACGGTAACGTCTCATATCACTTATATCAGTGTGCTTGGCAATCTTTTCACCCTGCTCGGTTATCTGCGTCATAAGCGAATTGAGTCTGCTGTTAAGCTCTGCATCCTCAACATTGCTCGCCAATATGAACTTAAAGGTTCCGTCAGCCTGTGAAGGTCTTGTCTGATTCTCTACAGGCATTGCCTTACTCACATCATTAACTTTAATGTCCATGAAAACAACCTCCCAAAGTGCTAAAGCATCGCTTTTGCACATTTTATCATATTTTAAACCACAATTCTATACATACATCAGGCATTTTCTTTTATATATGTCTTTATCTCTTCTATACATTGCTCAAGATTGTCATTCACAAAATGCCTGTCTATTCCACAGCGCTTCATATTCTCTTCGGAAAAATCATCATCGTCAGCAATAAAGCGCCTGCACATCTCCCTGTACTGCGGCTTCTGCTGTCTCCGCTCACGCTCAAGGGCACGTCCTAACCTCACCCCGTCATCTACCTCTATATATATCGGACAGACATTAGCTTTTCCAAAGTATTCACAGTACTTTACGTATGCTTCTATGGTGCCGAGTGCAAGATAGTTATCATTACCGTCAAGGTCAATCTGACCATCGTTTCGTGTATAATATTTCCACGGACCATACACGGTATTGTATATCCTCATCTCGACAATGCTTCCATCATGTTCATGTTTCTTTGCCTCATCGTTACTGACAAAAAAATATTCTTCTCCGTCCGACTCACCTGCACGCATAGGTCTGGTCGTATACATCGTTATCTTTTTAAATCCAAGCGACTTATCCTCAAAAAGCCTCTTATATATCGTGTCCTTACCTGTTGAGCTTTTTCCCGAAATAAAAAAAATCTTTCCCATCTCTATGCTGCCTTCCTGTTATGCTACTATTCATTTTAGACGACCGCTTACGCATCCGTCACCTTCATATACGGAACACCGTCCTTGAAAACAACACCATGTACCTCATATCCTGAAGCATCCGCATTTATTATATCACATATTATTTCTTTTGTAACTATTTCACCCGGAACAATGAAGGGAATCCCCGGCGGATATACATAACCGTAATCCCCCGCAATCATACCCTCCGATAATTCCGATACACTTTTTTTCATTTCAAAGGCTTGCGCAATGGTATATTTTTTCTCCATTCTCCGCTGACCGCAGGCTTTGTTTTCCATAACCTTACAACATACTCCACTGATGGCAAATCTGTCAATTTCCCCAAGTGCATTGACAAGTCTGTTAAATCCTTCCTCACTGTCCATACATGAAGTCATCGCAAGACAATACCTTCCAAGTGACATTTCAGGCTGCAGACCGTACTTATCCCTCAAAATATTATATATCTGCTTTCCTGACAAGACATTGCTCTCAGAATATATCACCAGTTTTCCACTGTCATACTCAAAAACCTTATTTTTATCCACATTGCAATTCCTGTCAGGCTCAAAAAAGTGAATATCTTTCCATTTTCTCGATTGTTTGTGGATATCTTCAATTCTTTTACTGTATTCTCCAAATATTTTTTCACGCTGTATCTTCTCCCCAAGTGCGCTCACACATTCATCAACCGATGCCATAAGCACATACGAAGGACTGCTACTTTGATATACCCTCAAAAAGTATTCCAGACGCTCTGCATCCACCCTCTTTTTATCTACCGCATCCTTTGACACATGCAAGAGTGCCGTCTGCGTCATGCCCATAAGCGTCTTGTGTATACTCTGTATAACAATATCGGCTCCTTTTCTTATTGCCGTATCAGGAAAGCCTTCTGCAAGCCCGAAATGTGCCCCATGTGCCTCGTCCACAATTAGCGGCATATTGTATTTATGTGCAATATCCGCCAACGCACGCACATCACTCACAATTCCCTCATAAGTTGGTGAGGTCACATACACCGCCGAATACTTTTTATCACGATTTCTTTTAATTACGCCCATTACTTCTTCCGTCGAAATTGCCGCATTCATCTGCAATTCCTCTATATTCTCCGGATACAGATATTCCGCATCCAACCCACGAATACACAACGCATTATAAGCTGATTTATGACTGTTTCTTGCCATCAGAACCTTGTCTCCATATCCGGTAACTGAAGATATGGCTGCTAAAATTCCACATGTGCTGCCATTTACCAGAACATAGCTTTTGTCTATAAATTCATGATTTTCATCATACATAGAGCTGACCCTGTCCTCTAACTCCTTTATCATACCTTCCGGTGCGTGCAGATTATCATACCCATCTATCTCTGTTATATCTATACTGTACGGATTCGGAAGTGTCATTCTTCTCTTATGTCCCGGCATGTGCAGCGGATATATGTCTTTCTGATTTAATTCCAGCAATTTTTCCACAAAACTTTTCATGGCACTCCTTCCTTTTTCAACGTAGCTGAATCTTTATCTGAAGAGAACAAAGTTTCCTATTACGATTCAGGTGTCAAAA
>FR895402.1 GCA_000435595.1 Firmicutes bacterium CAG:882 | reverse complement strand
ATGACAGGAAATCGCATATCCTATAGAGGATAAAAGGGAGTAGCTGGCCGACAGAGTTCACTTTTTCGTCAGTACAGCTGTTAGAGATAACAGCTCGGAGGGTGATTAAATAGCGAGACTTTTACTGTTAACGCAGTAGGAGTCTCTTTTTTTATAAATAAACCTACTGCTAAAATAAAAATGGAGAGAGGTAAGAGTATGTTTTTACAGGTTTTTATTTTGCTGGTAGGTTTTTTGCTGTTAGTTAAGGGTGCGGACTGGTTCGTGGAGGGCGCCGCGGGTATTGCCAAGAAGCTTGGCATTCCGCAGCTAATAATCGGTCTTACCATTGTCGCCATGGGCACAAGCATGCCGGAGGCGGCTGTAAGCATAACTGCAGCATTGCAGGAGAACGCAGGAATTACAATCGGAAATATTGTGGGAAGCAATATACTTAATATTCTGATTATACTTGGTGTCACTGCGCTGATTACGAATGTGGCGATTCAGAAGTCAACATTATACTATGAGATACCATATATGATAGCAATTACAATTGTGCTTATGATATTCGGTATCACAGGCGGGAAGATAACATTTATAGAGGGCATTATCTTATGGCTGCTGTTCATTGTATTCCTTGGATATCTTTTTGTCATGTCAAAGAAGGGAAATTCGCAGGAGGATGATGAAGTAAAGGATATACCGGTGTGGAAATGTATCCTGTTCATGGTGGTTGGCGGAGTTATGGTTGTCAAGGGAAGTGATTTCGCAGTGAGCGGTGCCTCAGCGATCGCAAGATTTTTCGGAATGAGTGAGAGATTTATCGGTCTTACCATTGTCGCGTTCGGTACTTCACTTCCGGAGCTTGTTACATCAGTCACAGCAGCAAAAAAAGGAAATGCCGGAATTGCCATCGGTAATATCGTAGGCAGCAATATTTTCAATATCCTGTTCGTGATTGGAACAACCGCACTTATCTGTACGGTTCCGTTTGAAAGCAAATTTATCATAGACACTATTATTGCGATTGCCAGCGGTGCAGTGTTGTGGCTTGGCACATATAAGAACAGAGAGCTGAGAAAGCCTTGCGGAATTGTCATGCTGCTTGGATATGCGGCGTATTTTATATATTTGTGTGTATAGACGATAATCCGGTAATTGCGGAACAGTTTATTGGCTTATTTGTGTTTCGCGATTGCCGGATAAGAGGATGCTGAGGTCCAATATACTAACATTCGCAAATTGAAAAATAAACTAAAACTAAACTGCAGGTATATGGTTTTTTCGGAATTAATGGTGTAGAATAAAGCCATAGTTGATTGAAGCTAATTGAGAAAAAGATATTATGTGACACAGCGAAAGGAATGGTGTGATTATGGCAAAGATGACATCGGCGTATGCTAATAAAGTGTTAAAAAAGCTCACGGAGGATAAAGAATACTGGCTTAAGAAGGAGAATGACGGCTCCACATATGTGGCGGCGGTTGACGAGGAGCCGGTAATCCCTGATTATGACTATTCAATGGTGGCGGCGGAGATTGAGGCGATTGATGACAGGATAATGAAGATAAAGCATGCAATCAATGTCAACAATGTGACCAATCGCATTGAGGTTGGCGATGTCTGCAGGACGATTGATGAGATTCTTGTAAGGATGGCACAGCTTAATAAGCGCAAGAGCTTTCTTGATACCTTGAGAAAGCAGGCGCCTAAGACACGAATTGCTTCCGGTGCTTTCAATGCAAGAAAGACAGCTCCTGAATACGAGTACATCAATTATGATTTGGAGCTTGTAAAGAGCGACTATGAGCGCATAGACGCAGAGATAGCGCAGATGCAGATTGCACTTGATAAGTACAACCAGACCTTTGAATTTGAGGTTGAGGAGTAATACGGTGAAAGCTTTCCGGACAGAAATATTTATCAGCACAGAAAAAATATTTTGCCTGTAATATATGGATAGTGTTTATTGTTAAGGTTACTGCTTATTCTGTTATTTATTATAGGTTAATGTTCATGGTTCCTGAATGGAGGATTCTTAATGTATAGCTGATGACTGCTTCTGCCGAAAACTTTGCACGAAGGTGCAGGGCATGGAAGTTCGGTTTTACATGCCGATGTGTATTTAATATAAGCCGGGTAATGCATCTGCATTACCCGGCTTGTTTTAAGTTCCAAAGTATAATTTACATAATTAAAAATATAAAGTATAATAAAATTGAGATTGTTTCTGCGAAGGCGGATGCGGAGCGCTATGCGGCAACACAGAACAATAAGACAGAATAACAGCTTTGGGACAGGAAATAGGAGAAGAGGATGAGAGAATTTATTAAGGGTGCCAACCCGTATATGCCACTGTGGGAGCATGTTCCGGATGGGGAGCCGAGGGTATTTGAGCATAATGGAGAAAAGAGAGTATATGTATACGGTTCACATGATACAGAGATAAGACACTATTGTGGCAGGGATTATGTTGTCTGGTCGGCACCGGTTGATGACCTTACGAATTGGACATGTCACGGAACTGCTTATGCGACACATTATGATTCCGTGCTCTATGCACCTGATGTCGTGAAAAAGGGTGATACCTACTATATGTATGCGGCTGAAAAGGCTGGGAGCCTGATTGTGGCTGCAAGCTCTAAGACACCATGGGGACCGTTTGAGAATCCGGTTGAAACGAAGCTTGGATTTGACCCGGGTGTGCTTGTGGATGATGACGGAAGGGTCTATGCATACTGGGGCGGCTGTGCGTCACCGTGCTATATAGTGGAACTTGAGGATGATATGGTGACATTTAAGGAGGAGACATTGGTTTCTAATCCTTTGGGACATTCGACATGTCCGTGGAATTCAGAGGATGATGGACATATATCACTCATTGACGGCTTCTTTGAGGCATCAAGCCCTCGAAAGGTAATGGGAAAGTATGTCTATATTTATTCAAAAAGATATGAGAAGCCTGTTCCTGAGCTTGGAGTGTATGAACCAAACAACGGCTTTTTGTCATACCGGTTCAGCGACTCTCCTTTTGGACCGTTTCATGATGGTGGAGATATAAGCTTTAACGGAGGAGAAATTTTAAAGGACGCTGACGGCTGCGGAACAATGACATATCAGTGGGGAAACAATCATGGTTCCATAGTGGAGATAAAGGGAAAATGGTATGTTTTTTACCATAGACAGACGGGGGTGAACGAGTTCTCGCGTCAGGCAATGTTAGAGCCGATAGATGTTGCGATGGGCAGGGACGGTAAGCTGTATATAGGGGATGTGAAGTTCTTAAACGGCGAACCCGTGGCATCATGCCCTGTTGAGATGACATCGCAGGGAGCACACATCAACGGTCTTGATGCGTATAAGTGGATTTCGGCAGGGTATGCCTGCCATATTCACGGCGGGACGATAAGGGCGTACATAAAGCCGGTCTATTGTAAGGACGATGACATTTCGGCACCGGTTACCGATATTTCGTCCGGTATGACAGTCGGGCTTAGATATCTGCAGTTCGGAAATAACGCCCCTGTGGGAGTGAATGTGATTCTGGGCACACATAAGAGAGTGAAAGTTAATGTAAGACTTGATTCATACAGAGGACGTATTGCGGCTGAATTGGATTTTGACGAGGATGAATATGACAAAAGCTCAAAGCTGTACTTTGGAATTGTCGGGAAGCATGCGGTATATTTTGAATTTATATCAGATGAGGATGGCATGATTGCCGAGTTTGACCGCTTTACGTTTGATTAGAAAGCAGTATGCAGGGGGATAAGTTTGAAAATAAAATTTTCAAACTACTTATTGGTGGCAGTACTGCAAGCAACGCTTGCAGTATGCAGGGGGATAAATATGAAAAAGAATATCCGAAAAATAAAAAAATATATACAATTCCGTATTTTTGTTGTAAAATATACAAGTGATACAAAATAAGCTGTTTTGTAACATTTAATATAAGATAAAGATATGTAACGGAGGAGTTTATGAGCTATTATATTTTTGCGGATGTCTCAATTGATATTGATAAGGATTATGCGGCAGAACATGATATCCACTATGTACCGATGGAGTATGTTCTCGGTGATGACACTTTTCACTGTGAAGCACCGGAGAATGATTCCATGATGCATGAGTATTATGAGAAGCTTAGAAATAAGATTACCACACATACGAGCCAGATTACACCTAATCATTACATAGAGCTTTTTGAAAACTATGTGAAGGAAGGCGCGGAGATTATATATATATCCCTTTCAAGCGGACTAAGTAATACATACGAATCAGCACTTATGGCAGTAAGAATGCTTGAGGATGATTATGATGAAGTTAAGATTGAGGTTGTCGATTCGCTCGGAGCAACAGGCGGAATGGGCGTGATGGCAGAGCTGGCGGTCAATAATCGTGAGGCAGGCATGAGCTATAAGGAGAATGCCGAGTGGCTGAGAGAACATGCCAATAATATTAACTACTGGTTCAAGGTTGAGGATCTTATGTACCTTAAGAGAGGCGGTAGAGTGTCGGCGGCGACTGCGATTATGGGAACAGCACTCAACATTAAGCCTATTCTTACAATTGATAAGAACGGTAAGCTTCAGACCATAGATAAGAAGCGTGGTAACAAGCTTGCACTTAAGACCATGGTTGAGAGATTTAACGCCAACTATGATCCGGCTGTACTAAAGACCGTATATTTAAGCTGTGCAGATTGTATAGAGGACGCTAAGCTCTTAAAAGAAATGATAGAGGAGTGCAGACCTGAGGCGGAGGTTAAGATTACGATGTTAAGCCCGATAATCGGTGCACATACAGGTCCGGATATGCTTTCACTTATCTATTTTGGAGGAATCAGAGAGTTCTGATAAATTTATGGAATAATATGTCACTCTTGTCCATATAATATTAATAACAGGCGGGGAATTTACCTGATATGGTTGACTATATGGAGGAATAAGAGATGGCAAGAGGACCGAGAAAGAGTCTTGATGACAAGATCAGAGAAAAATATGAGATTATCGAGGCACTTAAAACAAGAATCAAGTCAGAACAGTCTGAGCTTGATGCGATGCTTAAGGAAAAACAGGACAAAGAAATTGCTGAGCTTGGAGGAATTCTCAGGGACAGTCAGTTGACGGCTGAGGAGGCTAAGAAGATTCTGCAGGACTATGTGGCAGGAAATACAAAGCAGACAGCATGAATTAAGGCGGTGCCGTGAGGCATCGCCGTTTTTAATGTAAATAGGAAACCTCCTCGTTCCCATCACACAAAAAACGCTACTCAGATGCCGTAAACGGCCACCGCAGGCGTAATAATGTGCATAGGTGCATTCGTTGTTCTGTAATTGACTTTGGGAGGTATACTGTTTAAAATAAAATATAATAAATAGGTCATATATTTAAGGAAGTGGGATTATGGCGAATGCAGATAAAGAGAAAAACCGGGAAATTGAATTTGTAGTCAACGGTTACAGCTTTGAGACGCAGGAAGAATATGAGAAGGCGTTGGAAGAAAAGAAGTCTATTGAGAGGCTTATGAAGAAGGTAAATTTGAATAAAGGCGAGCTTTTGGTGGCTCTATATTCAGGACTTATAACGCAGAATAAGCTGTCTACCGTCATAGGGCTTGAGTATCTATGCAGATTGCGTGATATTATTATAAATAAAAAATATGCCAGGACATCGGAGCTGCCACCGATACAGACAGCTAATTTTAAAACTGAGCGTGCCGTGGGATATAAGCTTGCCGATACTACTCAGAAACTGCAGGCGGAGCGGCAGCAGACATTGAAATATAAGGAGAGGGTTAGAACTCTGTTTATAGTGAACATTGCACTTGTGATTGTTATAGGTGTGATGATGTATATTGCGACAACGAGCAATAATGTAAATATAATTAACTATGAACATAAGCTGGTTGACAAGTATGCAGGGTGGGAGACACAGCTTACCGAGCGTGAGCAGAGAGTGAAAGAAGCGGAGAAAAGGCTTGGAATTGATTGATTTTTTCACAATACGGACACACATTTCTGTTAAAGTGTAGGAAATAAAAACGATAATATGGCAAAAGGAGAGTGTGCGATGGATAAACTTAAGGTGCTTGTGGTTGATGATGAGAGCCGTATGAGAAAGCTGGTCAGGGATTTTTTGGTGAAAAAAGATTTTGCTGTTGTGGAAGCAGAGGACGGCGAACAGGCGATTGATATTTTTTATGCGGATAAGGATATTTCGCTTATAATATTAGATGTAATGATGCCTAAGATGAATGGCTATGAGGTGTGCAGGACTATCAGAAAGGATTCTAAGGTTCCTATTATTATGCTCACGGCTAAGTCAGAGGAGCAGGATGAACTTGCCGGATTTAACCTTGGCGTTGATGAATACATATCAAAGCCGTTCAGCCCAAAGATTCTTGTGGCGAGGGTTGAAGCAATTTTAAGAAGAACAGGTTCGTTTAATGAGGACAAGACAGAATACGAAGGAATTGAGATTGACAAGATGGCTCACTCCGTGAAGATAGATGGTAAGGAGATAGAGTTGAGTTACAAGGAATTTGAACTCCTCAATTATTTTGTCGACAATAAAGGAATAGCCTTGTCGAGAGAGAAAATCCTCAACAATGTATGGAATTATGATTATTTCGGTGATGCCCGAACGATTGACACACATGTGAAGAAGCTCAGAAGCAAGATGGGTGACAAGGGCGACTATATAAAGACTGTGTGGGGATTGGGGTACAAGTTCGAAAAATGAAGCATTCAATAAGATTAAAATTATCGATATTAATAATGGCTCTTATGGCAGGACTTGTGGTATTCGGCTGTGTGTTTAATGCCGTTTTTTTGGAAAAATATTATATGCGGCAGCAGCAGAAGGCACTTCTTCAGGCATTTGACCGCATAAAAGGTGTTATAACGGATGCAGATATCAATCAGGATGAACTTGGTAAGGTCATGTACGATATAAGCACGGCACAGAATATGACGGCTCTTATTGTTGACTCTAATTTTGAGAAGGTATATAGTCTCAAGGCAGACAGCGATAAGACAAAAAGGTGGCTGCAGGATTATTATTTTTCACAGTTACCGAAGGAAAGCAAGATAATTTCACAGAGCGGCAATTATGTGATTCAGACATCCTACAATATATATGATGAGAAATCATATCTTGAGATAATCGGAAACGATGACAATTATATGTATAATATAATAATCCAGGTTCCGCTTGACAGTATAAGCAAGAATGTCGGGATATCTAACCGTTTCTATATTATAGTCGGTATTGTGGGGATGGTTGTAGGAGGCGTGATTGCTTATTTTGCGGCAGGCAGATTCACTAAGCCGATAAAGCAGCTTTCATACACGGCCGAGGCGATGGCACAGATGAATTTTGATGTTAAATATGAGTCGCATGATAAAGGCGAACTCGGCATGCTGGGTAACAGTATCAATAAGATGTCCGATAATCTGAAGCATTATATTTCTGACCTTAAGACAGCCAATCTCGAACTTAAGAGGGATATTGACAAGAGGGAAGAAATTGATAATATGAGAAAGGACTTTATATCGAATGTGTCACATGAATTAAAGACGCCTATTGCACTTATTCAGGGGTATGCGGAAGGGCTGCGTGACGGAGTTACCGATGACCCGGAAAGTATGCAGTTCTATTGCGATGTCATAGTGGATGAGGCTGCTAAGATGAACAATATGGTAAAGCAGCTTTTGACTCTTAATCAGTTAGAGTCGGGTAACGATCCGCTTACAATAGAGCGATTTGATATTGCCAAGCACATTGGAGAGATTGTAAAGACAAATTATATACGGGTACAGCAGAAGAATGCCGGATTTTTTTATGAATACTCGGAGCCTGTGTATGTGTGGGCTGACCAGTTTAAAATAGAGGAAGTCATCACCAATTATATAAGCAATGCAATCAACCATGTGGAATCGGTGGATGGTGGACAGGCGTATATAAAGGTGAGCTTGGAATATATCGGTGACGATAAAAAGAAAGTGCGTGTACATGTATTTAACACCGGCAGGCAGATACCGGACAAGGACATAGATAAAATATGGGACAAATTTTATAAAGTTGATAAGGCAAGAACAAGACAATACGGAGGAAGCGGAGTCGGTCTTTCTATCGTAAAAGCAATAATGAATTCTCATGGACAGGCTTGTGGGGCAGAGAATCTTGAACATGGTGTTGATTTCTGGTTTGAATTGGATTGCGAAAATGCATAGGGCGTGATATAATAATCATAAGTTCGTCAATATGCTTGCATAATTGATGAACGGTAAAATCGGAAGGTCTTTTAAGGAGGACGACAGATGAGAAAGCATTCGATATATTCACTGGCGTTATCAGCAGTATTGTGTACAGTTCTTGCGACAGGATGCAGTAAAGGCGTTGAACTTACTACCGAACAGAACAATGCTATTGCCAATTATGCAGCAAGACTTATTGTGAAGACAACAAGAGTTGATTATACATATATTCCGGACATTAAGGACGTTGATGATACGATGAATGTTGATGATGAGACAGAGACGGACGAGAATGGAAATGTAATTGCTCAGACACATGATTACAGCGTACTTGCTGAGTATATGGACATGGAAGGAATTGAAATTACATATAAGGACTGTATAATAGGAAAAGAATATCCTGATGACGGTGCAACATTATTTGTTGTTGAGGCTGAACCGGGAAATCAACTTGTTGCGGTTGAGTATAACCTTACCAATATTACGACCGACGACATAACATATTCAATATCCGGTGATGAACCTGTATTCAGATTGAGAACCGGAAGCCGCACGATTATGAGTTTCAAGAATCTTCTCAAGAATGATTTGAGTAATCTTAAGAATTTTACCATTGGTGCAGGTCAGACGGTGACGGCTGTGGTGGTATTTGAAGTGGCTGAGGATGATGCTGCAGATATTAAGGATGTTGAGGTGTTATATGGAAATGGCGGAAGCAGCCTTCCAAAAGAAAAAAGATAAAAGCTGCATATAATAAATAACATTGGTGCTGCCTGTATACCGGGCAGCACTTTTTGCGTGATAGGATTCAGGTGTCAGAACATGCGGATCTGATTTTTATGTGTATATTAGGAAACTTGATTTATGTTACATAAAATTAAATTCTTAAAAATCAGAATATTTAAACAA
>FR895401.1:6330-22356 GCA_000435595.1 Firmicutes bacterium CAG:882 | reverse complement strand
CATACGTTGAGACAGAGATGAACTACCACACAGGAGAGGTTAAGGAAGTATTCCGTAAGTCCTACTCCAACGGTCCTAGAGCTAAGGTTAACTGCTACGGCGCTAACGATGTAACAGAAGGCGTTGCAATCATGTGGAAGGAGAATGTTGACGTATCCATCACAGGTAACTCAACTAACCCTACAAGATTCCAGCATCCTGTTGCAGGTACTTACAAGAAGGAGAGAATTGAGGCAGGCAAGAAGTACTTCTCAGTTGCTTCAGGAGGTGGTACAGGTCGTACACTTCACCCGGACAATATGGCAGCAGGTCCTGCTTCCTACGGTATGACAGATACTATGGGACGTATGCACTCTGACGCTCAGTTCGCCGGTTCTTCATCAGTTCCTGCCCACGTTGAGATGATGGGACTTATCGGTATGGGTAACAACCCAATGGTTGGTGCCACAGTTGCTGTTGCAGTTGCTATTCAGGAAGCTGCTGATAACAACAGATTCTAGTTTTTTGGAATTTTGAATAAGTCATAATATATGTGGACGATAAAAAGGAGTCTGTTTTATACAGGCTCCTTTTTGTATTACGTTTCAAGATAAAATACCGAATATTATTTATACAAAAAATGGTTATAATAAGATTGAATGACATATATATTGACAACAAGGATATAAATATGGTACATTTGACGTGGAGGTATAAGTATGTTAAAGGATTATTTGATGGAAAATTATGGATATAATGAGCCGATATTTATAAATGATTTATTCATCGAAGGCATATCTGAAAACGCAGTCCGTCAGTCTGTGAAGAGGCTTGCCGCAAGTGGTTTTTTGGAAAGATATGATAGCGGAATATATTATATACCAAAACGCGGAGGCATATTAGGAAAGAGTTATCTTGATCCCAATATTGTTATTATGCGTAAATATGTGCAGAATAAATCAGATAAATATGGATATGTTACGGGATTATCATTTGCCAATGAATTAGGTCTTACAACTCAGATGCCTGCAATTATTGAAGTTGTTACGAATCGTGAGGCAACTAACGGACGCATGGTTATGGTCGGAAATCAAAAAGTAAGGGTTAAAAAATCATCGGTTCCAATCTCTGAAAGTAATGCTGAACTTTTGCAATTACTTGATGCTATCGGTCAGGCGGAAAAATACACGGAACTCACAATAAAAGAGACTATAGAGAAATTGATTGTCTATATGAGAAAGAAAAGATTTACTCAAAAGCAATTATCTGAGGTGTCTTATATTTTGACGGGAACTACTGCCAAGAAATTGATAGAATGGGAGATGATTTATGAATTTGCATCATGATAGAGAAGCGTTTGAGGAATTATTGATTGGTGCTGCCAACGAGTTGGCGATTCCGACTAATATTATTGAAAAAGATTATTATGTAACCATCACGCTTAAAATGCTGGCTAATAAATTAGATAATATGGTTTTTAAAGGCGGAACATCTCTTACAAAGTGCTATCACCTCTTAGACAGATTTTCTGAGGACATTGATTTATCATACACGGCGGAAACAGGAAATCTAGGGGAGGCAGGAAAAAGGCAGCTCAAAAAGGCGATTGTTGCGACTATGGAAGAATTGGGTTTTAACATTACAAATCTTGAAGCTACTAAAAGCAGGAGAGATTATAACTGCTATAGAGCTGAGTATCCATCAATATATGAACAGTCAATTATATTAAAACCTGAGTTGGTAGTGGAAACGTATGTGGCATTACTCCCGTTTCCGACAACAAAACGAATGGTTGACAATTATATTTATCGTTTTTTGAGCAAAATTAATCGTATTGATTTGGTTGAGGCATACGATTTGGTGCCTTTTGAAATAAATACGCAGACCATAGAGAGGACTTTGGCGGATAAAGTCTTTGCATTGTGCGATTATTTTATGCAGGGACAATTAGAACGGCATTCCAGACATTTGTATGACATCTATAAGATTGTAAACTCTATTGGTATTACTGATGAACTTATAAAACTAATTCCTGAGGTCAGGGCTGTGCGTTCTGAATTGGGCATCTGCCTGTCTGCAAAAGAAGGTGTATGTGTTACGGATATTTTGAATAGAATAGTTGATGAACAAGCTTATAAGTCGGATTATGAGGATATTACACTAGGACTGTTGTTTGTTCCTGAAACGTATGATACGGTAATACAGAGTATTAAAATGCTTGCCGATAGTGGAATTTGGGATTAGACTGAAGGTAATATTTAGTTGCATGGATTTATATATTAATTATCATGACATAAGGGAGGAGTATACATGAGCGAAGCACTCTACCGGATTATGGGTATCATAGCCAGGATACATAATTACATAATGCACCTGAACGATAGGTTCGAGTACAATTTTTCGGACAAGGCGCTGCACTTTCTCGTAATCGGTGTGCTGGGAATCGGTTTGATTTTTGTGGTGTATCCGCTTTTTAAGTGGCTTGCACAGAAGAAGCACATCATGGTCATCGCGTGGATTTATGTGTTCACGCTTATACTTGTTATCACATTCGCGATTGAGATAGGACAGAAGATTAGCGGAACGGGCAATATGGAGTTTGATGATATCGTGTTCGGCATGCTCGGTTTCTTTACAATGTTTGCGGCGTTTGTGGCTGTGAGAGGCGTATATCATGGCGTGAGGTGGCTTATAAAGCATCGGATGGAAGCCGACGGCGCATATGCACGCAGTGAGCGTGATAAAGAGCGAACGGAAGATGGAGAAGAGACGGTGTATGACACGATTAGGAAGGAAGCGGACACTTCGGATAAAGTATAAGCATACATCAGGGGATGTATAAAATAATTAACAAAAAATAACCTGTACAATATCACAATTTGATATGTACAGGTTATTTTAATATAGCTTCACGCTTCTGAATCTAAGTTTCTATATTCCCGGCATTCCCTGTGCTTCCTCATCGTATTTTTTCCTGAGCTTTGAGAGCTCGTCATCGGTCTTTAGAATCTCAACCTCGCCGAGGTTGTATTTGTGTCCGTTGGACTCAAGAAAACGATATGCAATCATGAATGAAATGTCATCGAAGTTCGTCATGTAGGTGTTGTTGACGTGGCTTATATCCCATGCAGGGGTGTTATAATCCGACAGGTCAATCGAGCGGAATATCTGGTCGAAGGAGTCGAGGCAGATACGCTTCTGCTGAGCCATATCGGAGGATACGGTCTGGACATTGAAAACCTTTAAATATACACGGAGCCAGCCACCGATAGGAGCCTTGAACCACTGATGAATTGTCTGATATTCCTTCTGCATTGAGAGGATTAAGTACTCCCAGTCAGTCGAGATGTAGGATGCGTCAACTATTGTCTGAATCTGTGAGGATGTGAGATTTAAGTTGTACTTGTTGTTGAATTTCTCCACAATCCTGATTCGTTTAGGAACGGCATTGGGAAGCTGCTCTGAGCGTGGAATGGCCTCGTCACGGGCACGTCTTGCTTCTTTTGCCTCCTGTTTTTCACCTCCGGCAATTCCCTTGATTGCCTTAAATATAATATAAATAGGAAGTCCTATTGTTGCGAGTATTACAGAGAGCCCGAGAAGGGTGCTTGATGTGTTTGAAAAAACAAGACCGGCTATAATTATGCCTATCATCACCTTGTGGCGTCTGATTTTGTCAAAAAGTTTCGGGTTGTTGCGTGCGTAAGCAAAATACCATATCAGAAAAAATACTATAAATCCCATTACTTCCTCCCTCATTGCGGACTGTGCAGGATGCATCAAGCTGCATTATAACGTGGGCAAAACCCACTTATCATAAAGATTATCACTCAAAAATATATTTGTAAAGATGTTAGTTTTCAGAACGATTGTTATATTCCGATTTTATGCGCATTGCGATGTTGGCAAGGCAGGCATCATAGTAGGGAGCAACAAAAACTATGTAGGCAAGTCCCCCCGTGATTGCTGAAAAAATGAGCCAGCCGATGAAAGAGAGGTTCAGTATAAATACATTAAGCTTGTTGCCGTCCATCATCTTACGGCTGAGACGGAACACTTCATGTCGGTCGATATCGGGATTCTCGGCGAGAAGGTACGGAACCATGAAGGTTTCGTAGCTTTTTATCGCGCCGGGTACAATAAAGAGAAGGGACCATAAAAATACTTTAAGATGCCTTAAAAATTGTATGAATATTACATTGGGATAATTTTCTTTAAATCCGGTAAGCAATGTGCCATACTTCGGTTCGGTGTAGTGTGCATCCATATAGAAACGGTTAGAGCCGACTTCAAATGGATATACAATAAGAAAATTATATATAAGCCTTATAAGATATGAGACGATTGTGGCAAGTGCAAACCTTCGAAGCATCGCCATGTATGCCGTGTAGCCGGCCGACTCTGCAAGCGAGCGGAAGTTATTATAAATATTATTGATGAGCTCATCGAGGGATGTCCCCGAGATGAGTACCTGATAGAATTGCTCGGTGTCAAAAGCATTCTCAACATGCAGGGTTCCGTCGAGTACATAGTTAAATACAAGCAGGATTCCGGTGCCGGTTATAAAACTTGCCACGGCACAGCGGAAAAAATACGAACCAAGAATGCGTCTTGCTGCTTTCTTGATGGCTGAAATCGGGTGATTCATAATTAACTCCTTAAATATTACATTTATCAAATATTATATTCCATAGTCGTGATAAATTCAAGTTAATATATGTAAAGCTTAGGAAAAGCACAGGCTGAAGAGCAGTTTGAAATAATATTTTCAAACTGCTTATTGGAGGCAGTACTGCAAGCAATGCTTGCAGTATGCATGGGGATAAGTTTGAAAGAAAAACTTTCAAACTGCTTATTGGTGGCAATACTGCAAGCAATGCTTGCAGTATGCAGGGGTATAAAAATGAGATTGACACCAAGTCTCGGTTATGATAATATAGTTTAATCCTAAATGATACGGGAATATTCCGGCTTTATGCGAATGAAAAATGGAGGAAATTATGGCTAAGAACATAGCAAATGAGGCAGCACAGTTATCTGCTGACAAGAAGACAGCTAAAAACAACAATAAGAAGCAGGTTGAGAATGTACAGCTTGAGACAAGAAAGGAACTTATAGAGCAGCTTATCCGTTACCGTAAGTCGAAGAAGATTACCCAGGCTGATATTTCAGAGATAACAGGTATTCAGAGACCTAATATCAGTCGTCTTGAGAGCGGTAAGTATAATCCTACTCTTGATATGATTGTCCGTGTTGCGGACAGTATAGGTCTTGAGGTTGAGATAACACTCAAGGAGAAGAAATAATAAGGGAGACTTGAAATGAACAGAGTGTTGGTCAGCGGTGGAGCAGGTTTTTTGGGTTCACATCTTTGTGAACGTCTGCTTAGTGAAGGTAATTACGTTATCTGTATGGATAATCTTTTTACCGGAAGTAAGAATAATATAGAACATCTGATGAGGAATCCTGATTTTGAATTTATATGTCATGATGTCACGGAACCGATTTATGTGGATGTTGACAGAATATACAATCTTGCATGTCCTGCGAGTCCTCCGCATTATCAATACGATCCGATTAAGACCGCTAAGACAAGTGTGTACGGTGCAATTAATATGTTAGGACTTGCAAAGCACTGTAATGCAAGAATTTTGCAGGCAAGTACGAGTGAGGTATATGGAGATCCGCTCGTTCATCCCCAGCCGGAGAGCTACAGAGGAAATGTCAATACGATAGGTATACGTTCCTGCTATGACGAGGGAAAGAGAATGGCGGAGACGTTGTTCTTTGATTATCACAGACAGCACGATGTCGACATCAAGGTTATCCGCATATTTAACACATACGGACCGAGAATGAATCCGCAGGACGGA
The DNA here is from genome assembly GCA_000435595.1 of Firmicutes bacterium CAG:882. Lineage (GTDB taxonomy): Bacteria > Bacillota > Clostridia > Lachnospirales > Lachnospiraceae > CAG-882. The sequence goes on along the minus strand of FR895401.1, from coordinate 16,504 downwards.
AGAGTGGTGTCTAACTTTATTGTGCAGGCACTTAAGGGCGAGGATATAACCATATATGGCGACGGAACGCAGACGAGAAGCTTCTGCTATGTTGATGATCTTATCGAAGGAATGGTAAGGATGATGGATTCAAGGGATGGCTTTACAGGTCCCGTGAATCTGGGAAATCCGGGCGAGTTTACGATGAAGCAGCTTGCAGAACTTGTTCTTTCGGCAACGGGAAGCAAGTCCGGGATTGTGTATAGAGAGCTTCCTTCTGATGATCCTACACAGAGAAAGCCCGTGATTGATCTGGCAATGAAAGAACTTGGCTGGAAGCCGACAATTAAGCTGGAGGATGGTCTTAAGAGGACGATTGAGTATTTTAAGACAATTATATAAATGAAGCAGGAAAAGAGAATCTTAAGAAATATATTATATGCTTTTGCGGCTCAGGGAATATCGCTTCTGCTGAGTGTGCTGACATCCCTTATCCTGCCTAAGTTTTTTGATAAGCCGAATTATGGATATTGGTCATTATTCCTGTTCTATACGGGATATACCGGTTTTTTTCATTTCGGGCTCAATGATGGTGTATACCTGAAGATAGGCGGAACTGAGTATGCCGATATGGATAAAAAGCTTCTGGGAGCCCAGTTCAGATTCGGAGCAATGTTTCAGAGTGCAATAGGAATCGGGATAGTACTGTGGGCAGTATTGTCAGGTAATGGTGCGGACGCAGAGTTCGTTTTCATAATGACGGCTGTATATATGCTTTTATACAATCTGACTTTATATCTCGGCTGTATATTTCAGGCTGCAAATGAGACAAGACTATATTCAATGTCCGTTATGATTGACAAGATTGTTTTCATGGCAGCGATACTGGCACTTTTTGTGCTGGGCAGCAATGATTACAAGGTCTATGTATGGCTTTACATGGCGGCAAAGCTCTGCGCCATGATTTACTGCGTGTATAAGGGAAGAGAGGTTGTGTTTGCGGGAAGAATTCCTATGAGCACGACGGTTAAAGAGACCCTGGACAGCATGAAGATAGGAATAAATCTTACGATTGCCAACATTGCAAGCAATCTTATTCTCGGCGGCGGACGATTTATCATTGATAAGTATTGGGGAATAGAGGATTTCGGTGAGGTGTCGTTCTCACTTACGCTTACGAACTTTTTCTTATTGTTTGTATCACAGATTTCGATGGTTCTTTTTCCGGCACTAAGGCAGATTGATGAAAAGCGACAGAGAGAGCTTTTTGATATGTCGAAGCATGTGCTTAATCTGGTGCTGCCTGTAGTGTTTCTTGTATACATTCCTGCAAAGGAGCTGTTAAAGATATGGCTTCCTCAATATGAAGTCAGCCTCGCATATATGGCAATACTGCTTCCGATGTGCATATTTGACGGTAAAATGAATCTTGTCTGTGCGACATACTTCAAGGTACTACGCAAGGAGAGATTTCTTCTGTACGTCAACCTGTTTTCAATGGCATTGAGCATCGGGCTGTGTGCGTTTGGAGCTTACGGAATTCATAGTATAGATGCCATAATATTGTTTATGGTGTGTGCGATAGGCGTAAGATATTTTATATCGCAGATTTTCCTTGAGACAATATTTGTTGACGGTGCAGAACGGAACAGGGCGGGAATCGGAATGGCAGAGGAACTGGCTCTCGTTGTGCTTTGTGCGTATGTATGCTGGAAGCTTCCGTCAATTGCGGCTTTTGGCATATCGACAGCAGCATATGTGCTGTACCTTGTGCTTAACAGGGCGAGTGTGAGATATCTGTGCGGTATGGTTAAGTCAAAGATAAAAAAATAAATACAAATGCTGTAAAGCATGGGAGGTAATCTATGGGTATAATCAGGGAGATTTTCGGTCATGACAGCAAGGGCGAGAATATATATTCATATACAATCACAAATGAAAGCGGCATGACAATAAGAGTTATCGAGCTAGGTGCGGCACTGCAGTCGGTTGAGACGGCAGACAGGAATGGAAAATATGCTGATGTAGTGCTCGGCTATGATAATGTAAAGCAGTATGAGACCGGAAATGGTGAGAACTTCGGCGTTGTTGTAGGACGCAATGCCAACAGAATCAAGGACGCTAAGTTCATGATTAAGGGTAAGGAGTACAGGCTTGCAAAAAACGATGGAGAGAATAATCTTCACAGCGGTCCTAATGGTTACAGCAGACGCAGATGGGACAGTGAGATTGTTGAGGATGAGAGAGGACAGGCGGTAAGGTTTTCACTTGTAAGTCCGGCAGGCGACCAGGGAATGCCGGGAGAGCTTGATATCAACGTGACATACGTGCTCACGGAGGACGACAGCATAATTCTTGACTATGAAGGTGTTGCCGGTGACGACACGATTGTAAACCCTACCAATCATTCATACTTTAATCTTGCAGGTCATAATTCGGGGCCGGTATATGACCAGAAGGTATGGCTTGATGCAGATGAATTTACCCCATCGGATTCCGGACTTATACCGACAGGCGAGTACAGGAGCGTAAAGGGAACTCCTATGGATTTTACGACACCTAAAGCTATCGGACAGGATATTAATGCTGACTATGAACCGCTTATACTTGCAGGCGGATATGACCACAACTTTGTATTGAAGAACAATGGAGAGGTTGAGCTTGCGGCAAGCTTATATGACGAGAAGAGCGGCAGATATATGGAAGTATATACACAGATGCCGGGCCTGCAGATATACACGGGTAATTTTTTGTCGGGCAATTCCAGGGGAAAGGATGACTGCTATTATAAAAATCGTGACGGAGTATGCTTTGAGACGCAGTTTTTCCCTGATTCGGTTAACAATATGGCGTTTGAGTCACCGGTTGTGCAGGCAGGAGTACCTTTTGATTTTGTGACAATCTATAAGTTTTCGGTAAAGTAATTGATAAAATACGGGAAGCAGTTAAAGTAATGAAGCTCGATAAAATTAATACATCGGAGGCGTTTCGCTATCTTGGCTATGGTTCGGCTGTTCCGGATGATAATATCCTTGCTGTAGCGGACGAGTGTGAGAAAAAGCTTCTTATGGCGATAGATGCCAAGTATATATATAAATATTTTGAAATTGACAAGCACAGCGAAAGCGAGGTTACTCTTGTTGGAACCTCGCTCTTGCTGTGCGGTTCTTCAATATCGGAACATCTTGCAGGCTGTCATGGTGTTGTGCTGCTTGCGGCAACATTATCCGGAGGAGTTGACAGGCTCATAAGACAGCTCTCGGTAAGGAGCATGACGAGTGCCGTTGTGGCTGACAGCATGGCTTCAGCAGCAGTGGAGCAGGTGTGTGATGCGGCGGAGAACGAGATAATGAAGGAATTTGATGGGAAGTACATGACGTGGCGGTTCAGTCCGGGTTATGGTGATTTCCCTTTGGAAATACAGAAAAAGTTTCTGGATGTTCTGTCTGCACCGAAAAGAATCGGACTTAATATTACGGATGGAGGGCTTATGGCACCTTGCAAGTCGGTGACGGCGGTTATAGGAGTGTCAGACAGAGAGCCGGAAAGAAAAAGACGGGGATGTAGTGTATGCAGTATGAGAGAGCACTGTGCATTCAGAAAGAAAGGTGAGCATTGTGGATTTTAAGACATTATTAAAAAACAAGAATAAGTCGGATAAGAAATACATATTATTAGACGGTGCGATGGGGACAATGCTTCAGGCATCAGGTCTTAAGCTGGGGCAGATACCGGAGGTGCTTTCCTTTACCAATGAAGAGCTTCTCATAGATATTCACAGGCAGTATGTCAACAGCGGTTCGGATATTATATATACCAACACCTTCGGAGGCAACCGATATAAGCTCGATGGCTGCGGTTATACGGTTGAGCAGATTGTCAAGAAGGGAATAGAAAATGCAAGAAAAGCCTGCGAGGGCACTGATTGTATGGTTGCACTGGATATAGGACCTATTGGCAAGCTTGTAGAGCCTACGGGCGACCTTAAGTTTGAAGAAGCCTATGATATATATAAGGAGCAGATTGCAGCAGGAAGGGACGCTGATCTGGTTGTATTTGAGACGATGACGGACCTTCTTGAACTCAAGGCGGCTGTGCTTGCAGCCAAGGAGAACTCTGAGCTTCCTATCATCTGTACCATGACTTTTGAACAGAATATGAGAACCTTTACAGGTTGTCAGGTGTCGGCGATGGCGCTTACGATGGAGGGCTTGGGAGTTGATGCACTTGGCGTCAACTGCTCACTCGGACCTGACGAATTATATCCTGTTGTGGAGGAGCTTGCAAAATATACAAGACTTCCGCTTGTCGTAAAGCCGAATGCCGGTCTTCCTGACCCTGTAACAAATGAATACAATGTAGGACCTGAAGAGTTCGCTGTAAAGATGTCTAAGATGGCGTCGATAGGTGCGACAATCATGGGAGGATGCTGCGGAACAAGTCCTGAGTATATAGCGGAACTTAAAAAAGCACTTGATTGTGCCGATTTTGTAAGGAAAGAGACTGAATATGTTTCAGCCGTATGTTCAGCAAGCAATACAGTTGTCATTAATCAGCCGAGAATTATAGGAGAGCGAATCAATCCTACCGGAAAGAAGCTGTTTAAGCAGGCATTAAAAGAACATAATCTTGACTATATAATGAATCAGGCGCTTGAGCAGATTGACGGAGGAGCAGAGATTCTCGATGTAAATGTCGGACTCCCCGAGATTGATGAGAAGGAAATGATGGTCGATGCCATAAGGGCGGTTCAGTCCGTATGTGATGTGCCTTTGCAGATTGACAGTACAATTCCCGAGGTTTTAGAGGCGGGACTCAGAATATACTGTGGCAAGCCTATAGTGAATTCGGTCAACGGTGAGGAGAATTCGCTTAATAATGTGCTTCCGCTTGTAAAGAAGTACGGAGCATGCGTGGTCGGTCTTACTCTTGATGAGAACGGTATACCTAAGACGGCAGCGGAGCGTGTTGCAATAGCCGGAAAGATTCTTAAGAGAGCACTTGAAATAGGGATACCTAAGGAGAATGTATTTATAGATTGTCTCACACTGACCGCATCAGCGGAGCAGGACGGCGTTATGGAGACACTTAATGCGCTTCATACAGTGAGATATGAGTTAGGACTTAACACCGTGCTCGGAGTATCGAACATATCGTTCGGACTTCCGTACAGAGAACTGGTAAATCAGAACTTTTTATCAATGGCACTCACATACGGTCTTACGCTTCCGATTATCAATCCGAACGTGGTGTCAATGACGGGAGCTGTGCGTGCATACAGGCTGCTCACGGGAGTTGACCGCAATTCAATGGATTATATTCAGGCTTATAACGGCTATACGCCGGCTAAGTCGGTGAAAGCGGAAAAATCACCTGAAGCACAGTCAGGGGCGGCAAACGCGGATGCACCGGAGAAGGGAACTCTTGCGTATGCTGTGGAAAACGGACTTAAAAATGAAGGAGCCAGACTCACGGCAGAGATGCTTGAGCACATGGAGGCTCTTGACATTATTAACGGGACACTCATCCCGGCACTTGATCGTATAGGAAAGAATTTTGAGAAGGGAAAGGTATTCCTGCCGCAGCTCATACTTGCGGCTGAGGTTACGCAGAGTTCTTTCGAGGTTATCAAGAAGAAGCTTGCAGCCGATAATAAGACGCCTGTAAGCAAGGGAAAGATTGTTATGGCTACCGTAAAGGGCGATGTTCATGACATTGGAAAGAACATTGTGAAGGTAATTCTTGAAAATTACGGATACACGGTAATTGACCTCGGAAAAGATGTAGACTATATGACGGTTGTAAATGCGGCTATTGAGCACAAGGCAAAGCTGGTCGGTTTATCGGCGCTTATGACTACAACACTTGTGAGCATGGAAAAGACAATACAGCTTTTGCGGGAGTATAAGGTCGACTGCAAGGTGGTTGTGGGAGGAGCGGTGCTCACGCCTGAGTATGCCAAGCAGATTGGTGCAGATTACTATGCCAAGGATGCGATGGATACGGTTGCGGCAGCCAGAGAAGTTTTAGGATAAAATTGAGATAGGAAGAGTATCATGAAAGAAAATCAGTTTTTTGCGATTATGGCGAGAATGAAATATATCAATCGATGGGGATTAATGAGAAACACCAGAACAGAAAATATATGTGAGCATAGTATGGATGTTGCCATGATTGCCCATGCTCTCGGTGTGATTAACAACGTATATTATGGTGGAAATCTCAATCCCGACAGGCTGGCACTTATGGGTATGTACCACGATGCCACCGAGATTATCACGGGAGATATGCCTACGCCTGTCAAGTATTACAATCCGCTTATAAGGCACGCATACAAGGAAGTTGAGAGCGTGGCTAAGGGTGAGCTGCTTGAGGGGCTTCCTGATGAGATGCGTCCATATTACGACCCGATTATGCAGGATACGGAGAAGGAAGCTGTTATGTGGCTGTATGTGAAGGCTGCGGACAAGCTCTCGGCACTTGTAAAGTGTATCGAGGAGCGCTCAATGGGAAATCAGGATTTCTGCAAGGCGGAGGAGACAACGCTTGCGTCGATCATGGATATGAAGCTTCCGGAAGTGAATTTCTTCGTGGATCATTTTATTCCGGCCTATGGTCTTACAATTGATGAGTCGAAATAGCAGAGGATAATGTATACATGGGTAAATCACTATTTATTGCGGAAAAACCAAGCGTGGCACAGGAGTTTGCCAAGGCATTAAAGTACAATACGGTGCGCCGTGACGGTTATGTCGAATCGGATGAGGCTGTTGTGACATGGTGTGTAGGGCATCTTGTCACAATGAGCTATCCGGAAGAATATGATCCGGCACTTAAAAGATGGAGTCTTGACACACTGCCATTTATTCCCAAAGACTGGAAGTATGAGGTAATTGAAGGAGTAAAGAAGCAGTTTAATGTTGTGTCAGGACTCCTTAATCGTCCTGATATAGATACAATATATGTCTGTACCGACTCGGGGCGTGAGGGAGAGTATATATACAGGCTGGTGGAGCAGGAGGCACATGTCGAGGGCAAAAACAGAAGACGTGTGTGGATAGATTCACAGACCGAGGAGGAGATTTTAAGAGGAATCAGGGAGGCAAAGGACCTTTCCGAGTATGATGCCCTTGCGGATGCGGCATATCTGCGCGCGAAGGAGGACTACCTCATGGGAATCAATTTCTCGAGAGTCCTTACATTAAAGTACGGAAATACTATTTCTAACTACTTAAAGCAGAGCAGGAATACGGTCATAGCTGTTGGACGTGTCATGACCTGTGTTCAGGGAATGATAGTAAAGAGGGAGCGGGAGATAAGGCAGTTCGTCGAGACGCCTTTTTACAGGGTGCTTGCAAAGTGCTCACTTGCCGGAAGCGGCTTTGAGGCTGAATGGAGAGCAGCAGAGGGTTCGGTGTACTACGCCTCGCCTAAGCTCTATAAGGAGAACGGCTTTAACAAGGAAGAGGACGCAAAGGCTCTCATTGAGCTTATGTCGGGACAGAAGCTTTCTGACGGTACAAGACAGCTTGTGATGCCTGAACCCGTGAGCGGAGTCATAACGGGGATTGAGAAAAAGAAGGAGAACAAGAGTGCGCCTCTTCTCTTTAACCTTGCGGAATTGCAGAATGAGTGCTCACGGCTTTTTAAGATAAGTCCGGATGAGACGCTCAGAATAACACAGGAGCTTTATGAGAAGAAGCTTGTGACGTACCCGAGAACCGATGCGAGAGTGCTGTCAACTGCCGTGGCAAAGGAAATTCATAAAAATATAGGCGGCTTAAGAAATTTTCAACCGGCGGCAGAATTCGCGGCAGAGATACTTGAGAGCGGGAGCTGCAAGGGAATTGCAAAGACAAAATACACCAACGATAAGCAGATAACGGATCATTATGCCATAATACCGACCGGACAGACAGGGACGGTAAAGGGACTTTCCGCCATGGCCGCGAAGGTCTATGAGACTATCGTGAAGAGATTTCTTGCGATATTTTACCCTCCGGCAGTATACCAGAAGGTTGCACTTGTTATTAAGAAGGATACGGAAAGTCTTTTTTCGAGCTTTAAGGTGTTAGTGTCGGAAGGCTATCTGAAGGTTGCCGGAACAGGGGCAGCCTCAGGTAAAGCATCCAAAAACGATGATGAGACCGAGGATGTCAAGTGTGATGCAGGAATGCTTGAGATGTTGCAGAAACTGAAGAAGGGTGACATTATACCGATATCGGAATTTTTTGTCAAAGAGGGAAAGACTTCGCCGCCGAAGAGATATAATTCCGGTTCAATCATTCTTGCTATGGAGAACGCGGGACAGCTTATCGAGGATGAGGAATTGAGAGCACAGATAAAGGGCAGCGGAATCGGAACAAGTGCAACAAGAGCGGAGATACTTAAGAAGCTTATTGACAAGGGCTATATAAAGCTTAACAACAAGACACAGATCATCACACCTACTCTCTTGGGAGAGATGATATATGATGTTGTTGCGGCATCAATCAAATATCTTTTAGACCCGACACTCACTGCAAGCTGGGAGAAGGGGCTTACCGGGGTTGCCGACGCGACAATCTCATGTGATGAGTACCTTGAGAAGCTGGAGGGCTTTGTTACGAGAAGAACACTTGCGGTGAAGCAGGTTAACAACCAGTATATGCTGCGGCCGTATTTTGATTATGCGGCAGCATACTATAAGTAGGGCTTGTGAAAAATATTGTGTTACGGCATCTGATGTGATAAAATAAGCTTTATAAGTTTATTCGCAAATTAATAAGGAGGCATGGTTATGTGCGGAATAGTCGGATATTGCGGATCCGGAGATGCAGCGGACGTATTGCTTGATACGCTCGGAAAGTTAGAGTACAGAGGCTATGATTCAGCAGGTATTGCTGTTTTTGAGAATAATAAAATAAAAGTTGAAAAGTCACAGGGCAAGCTTACATGTCTTTTGGAGAAGCTTAAGAAGGACGGAAAGCCGATTGGCCATTGCGGGATAGGACATACAAGATGGGCTACTCACGGTGAGCCTTCAGATATCAATTCACACCCTCATGGCAATAAGAGAGTATCAATTGTACATAACGGCATTATTGAGAACTACAAGCCTATTAAAGAATTTCTGCTTGGACAGGGATATTCGTTTGAGAGTCAGACTGATACGGAGACGGTTGCCAAGCTTCTTGACTACTATTATGAGGGAAGTCCTTTTGATACGATTACAAGAGTGCTTGGAGAGATTGAAGGCTCCTATGCGCTTGGAATCATGTTCAGGGATTTTCCCGGCAGGGTGTATGCGGCAAGGAAGGAATGTCCGCTTATAATCGGCGTCGGTGAGGGCGAGAATTTCATCGCTTCAGATATGTCGGCTATTCTGCAGTATACGAGAAATTATTATCTGCTTGATGTTGACGAAATTGCATGTATCGAGAAGGATAAGATTACCATAAAGGATATACACGGGAATGTTGTCAATAAGGAACTTCAGACAGCTACATGGGATGTCGATGCCGCCCAGAAGGGCGGATTTGAACATTTTATGCTCAAGGAGATATATGAGCAGCCGACAGCCGTAAAGACAACAATAACACCAAGAATCACGGAAGGGATGCCTGACTTTGGTGAGTGCGGGCTTACCGATGAGAAGCTTGCGGCATACCGCAAAATATTTATAGTAGCCTGCGGTACGGCAATGCACGCCGGAATGGTGGGAAAGTATGTTATAGAGAAGCTTGCAAGAACGGAAGTGACGGTTGATATTGCTTCGGAGTTCAGATATCGTGACCCGCTTGTATCCGATGATGATTTGGTTATACTGATATCCCAGTCAGGAGAGACGGCAGATACCAAGGAGGCACTGAGAATATCAAAGGAGCTTGGCGCGGATACGCTTGCATTTGTGAATGTCAAGGGTTCTTCAATTGCGAGAGAGGCTGATATGGTTATGTATACACATGCAGGTCCTGAGATTTCGGTTGCATCAACCAAGGCATTTTCCGTTCAGATAGCAATGATGTATATGCTTGCGTTCAAGCTTGCATACGCGAAGGGGAAGATTGACAGAGAAACGTGTGCGGCATATATAAAGGAACTTGAGAACATATCCGAGGCACTTGAAAAGACATTAGAGTGCAAGGATGCATGTCAGTTCGTGGCATCTAAGATTATGAATGCGGACAGCCTTCTCTATATCGGAAGAGGACTT
>FR895401.1:0-6316 GCA_000435595.1 Firmicutes bacterium CAG:882 | reverse complement strand
GAAGAGGACTTGACTATGCACTCAGCATGGAAGGCTCTCTTAAGCTTAAGGAGATTTCGTATATACATTCGGAATCCTATGCTGCAGGTGAGCTAAAGCATGGAACAATCTCGCTTATAACAGAGCAGATGCCGGTGATTGCGGTTGTAACGCAGCATGACCTCATGGAAAAGACCGTAAGCAATATAAAGGAAGTCAAGGCAAGAGGGGCTAAGGTGGTTCTTGTATGTGCACAGGATATTGAGGTAGAGGCGGAGACAGCGGATTATATTGTGAGAATCCCTATGGTATCGGATATACTTATGCCGATGCTGACCGTAATTCCGCTTCAGCTTATAGCATATTATACGTCTGTCTTAAGAGGTAACGATGTTGACCAGCCGCGTAACCTGGCAAAGTCGGTTACTGTCGAATAGTTGGAGGATTCTTTATGTGTGAAAAGTTAAAAATTAAAAACCTTTACGATTTGAATCAGACAATAGCGGGAAAACTGTTTGAGGCTGCAGAGTACCCATGGCAGGTGCTTCCTCTTATCGGAGATTTTATAAAAAAATCAGGAGCATCGCTTGACAAGTCAGAGTATGATGAGGTCACTGAGAATGTATGGATTGCAAAGAGTGCCAAGGTGGCCCCTACAGCTTACATTAACGGACCTTGCATTATAGGAAAAGATGCTGAGATCCGCCATTGTGCGTTTATAAGAGGCAATGCCATTGTCGGTGAGGGGGCAGTTGTAGGCAACTCAACTGAGCTTAAGAATGTTGTGCTTTTTAATAAGGTGCAGGTTCCGCATTACAACTATGTAGGTGATTCTGTACTTGGATACAAGTCACATATGGGAGCAGGCTCAATAACATCAAATGTGAAGTCGGATAAGGCACTTGTCAAGGTAAGATGTGACGGTGAAGTCATAGAGACGGGGCTTAAGAAATTCGGAGCGATGATCGGAGATAACGTGGAGGTAGGATGCGGGAGTGTTCTTAATCCTGGAACGGTTGTCGGAAGGGAAAGCAATATATATCCGCTCTCATCAGTGAGAGGATATGTTGAAGCCGGAAGCATATATAAAAAACAGGGTGAAGTTGTTGAAAAACAATAAAAGGGTGTAATAGTGTCAAGAATAATGTAAGAGCCGGTTTTCGGCTGAGGATATTATTACATTTTGAAATGGAGGATTAAAGTGAGCAGAGTCGCAATTGTTACCGACAGCAACAGCGGAATTACACAGGAGGAGGCAAAAAAGCTTGGAATTGCCGTTCTTCCAATGCCGTTTTATATTAACGGGAATCTTTATTTTGAGGATATAGACCTGACACAGGAGCAGTTCTACAAGGCACTTGGCGAGGATGCAGAGATTTCGACATCACAGCCGGCACCTACGGATGTCACGGATATGTGGGATGAGCTTTTAAAGGAGTATGATGAGGTGGTTCATATTCCTATGTCAAGCGGACTCAGCAGCTCATGCCAGACTGCGATTATGCTTTCTCAGGATTATGATGGCAGGGTTCAGGTGGTTAATAACCAGAGAATTTCGGTTACACAGAGACAGTCTGTGTTAGATGCCGTGGCAATGGCTGACAAGGGCTATACGGCAGAACAGATTAAGGACAGATTAGAGGAGACAAAGTTAGATTCAAGTATATATATAACGCTTTCGACACTTTATTATCTTAAAAAAGGAGGAAGAATAACTCCTGCCGCAGCCGCACTCGGAACACTTCTCAAGCTTAAGCCGGTTCTTCAGATTCAAGGTGAGAAGCTTGACGCATTTTCAAAGTGCCGTACACTCAAACAGGCTAAGCAGACAATGATAAATGCAGTGATGGACGATTTCAAGAAGAGATTCGGAAGTTCTGAGAAGGGTGAGAACATGTATATTGAGATTGCCTATTCGGGTGAGCCTGATGAGGGCAAGGCATTCTACGACGAAGTAAAAGAATTGTTTCCTGACCATGATATAGTTATGGCTCCTCTGTCACTCAGCGTGTCATGTCATATAGGACCGGGGGCAGTTGCTCTTGCATGTGTTAAAAAGCTGGAGATATAACAACCTATACTGTTGAAAAATTTTCATACTATTTATTAGTGACTGTACTGCAAGCAACGCTTGCAGTATGCATGGGAGTAAGTTTGAAAATAAAGTTTTCAAACTATTTATTAGTGGCAGTACTACAAGCAAAGCTTGCAGTATGCATGGGAGTAAAGATGGAAAATATAGTATCAAAACTCATAATGTACGGGGACATGCCGGCAGATTCGATTCTTATGAAGCTCTGCGATGTGTCTAAGAAGGCTAAAGAAGGCAGTGTGCCTGCGGATGAACTTGTGATGGAGACATACCGGCAGATAAAAAGGCTGCTGGTACTTGCAACCTCATACGGATTTGACAATAATCTTTGGCATAACTATCTTACATTCCTTCTTATAACGGACGAGAACCCGTTCTCAATAACATGTGAGAAGACAGGTGCTAAGGACGGAAGTGCCAATTATTTTGCCAAGAATGACTTTAAGGCATTTTATGATTTGTTTCATTATGATTTTTCGTGGCTTGAGAAACGGCTTTCAATAGACAGCTTTGGAATTCTTGAAAATTATAAGGCAATCGGCAAGCCGGAACTTATGTACAACAAGAATGTAAGCGAGAAGGTAAGAGAGCTTTCGCTTAAGCTCGGGGCGGCAAAGGATGCCGATGAGATATTTGACCTGGTGACAGGATTTTACAAGGCTTATGGTGTCGGAATGTTCGGACTGAACAAGGCGTTCAGGTTCTCCTCAGATGCAGATGGCGGTATTCACTTTCAGCCTATCAACAACATGGAAAAGGTTATGCTTGATGACCTTGTCGGATACGAGATTCAAAAGAAGAAGCTCGTTGATAATACGAAGGCATTTGTTGACGGCAAGAAGGCCAATAATGTGCTTTTATTTGGCGACAGCGGAACCGGCAAATCTACAAGCATTAAGGCTATTGTAAATGAGTTCTATGATCAGGGTCTTAGGATGATTGAGATTTACAAGCATCAGTTTAAGGATTTGTCGAATGTCATTGCATCGATAAAGAATCGCAACTATAAGTTCATTATATATATGGATGACTTGTCATTTGAGGAGTTTGAGATTGAGTATAAGTTTTTAAAGGCAGTCATTGAAGGCGGTGTTGAGACTAAACCTGATAATATTCTTATATATGCGACCTCCAACAGAAGACACCTCATCAAGGAGACATGGAATGACCGTGACGATGTTGAGACGGACAACGGAATGCATCGTTCCGACACGATGCAGGAGAAGCTCTCTCTTGTGAACAGATTCGGCGTAACAATCAACTATTCAAAGCCGAGCCAGAAAGAGTACTTCAATATTGTTATTGAGCTTGCAAGGAAGAATGGTGTCAATATGACAGATGAACAGTTGTGCGCTGAAGCAAATAAGTGGGAGCTGAGCCATGGAGGCATATCGGGAAGAACGGCACAGCAGTTCATCAATTACTGTTTAGGTCAGCAGTAAAATAAAAGATGACCGCATAGCATGTAATATTATTTGGCAGTGAGGACGGAAAAGCTTATGATTAAGGGAGTAGATATATCTACCGTACTTGAACTTGAGAGACTTAAAACAAAGTATTATGACAATGGAGTACAGAATGACCTTATTGACATTCTTTCTTCTAACGGCGTGAACAGCGTCAGGCTTCGCTTGTGGAACAGTCCGTTTGATATTGATGGCGTTGCTTATGGAGGAGGGAGTGATGACCTCGTAACTGTCATAGAGATTGCGAAAAGATGCCGCAGGGCGGGAATGAGCTTCCTTCTTGATTTTCACTACAGCGATTTCTGGGCGGACACGGGAAAGCAGGTAAAGCCGAAGGCATGGAAGAATTATGAACTTCCGAGGCTGTGCGAGGCGGTAAAGAGATATACGGTATCAGTACTTGAATACCTGACGGCAGCAGGTGTATGCCCTGACTATATTCAGCCTGGCAATGAGATATCCAATGGCATACTCTGGCCTGAGGGAAAATTCCCGCAGTACAAGGCGGCGGTTGAACTCATAGAAGCTGCCATATCGGGAATACGTTATGCTGCCCCCGAAGCGAAAATTGTTCTTCATACATCGGCAGAACCTGAACATCCGGTATATACGGAGTTTTTGGATGCGTATGGAAAGAGACTTGACTATGATATCATAGGTATATCATATTTTCCTTATAAGAAATCATATGGTCTTTCCATACTTAAAGAGAATTTAAAGCAGCTTGCAGATAAGTATCATAAGCAGGTATGCGTTGTTGAGACTGCGATGCCGTACACGACACAGGATTATGCGGCCAAGGAGAAGCTTGGTGAGAATGCCAGAAAGGGCATGGCAGCCAATGATGCGGCTGTCATCGAAAAATTGAAATATAATATAAGCCCTGAAGGTCAGCTTGAATATATGCTCGGACTCATAAAGATGGTAAATGATGTGGAGTCGTGTGTTGGATTTTATTATTGGGAGCCTGCGTGGATTCCGGTTGTGGGTTCGGGCTGGGCGACAAGCGCGTCGATACAGTATCTGGGAGTTAAGGAGCCGTGCGGCAACGAGTGGGCTAATCAGGCACTTTTTGATTACGAGGGAAGAGCACTCCCGGCACTTGATGCTTACAATGATTAAAAAGAAAGAGTGAAAAACAAAGCCTGCCGGTTTTGATTTAAAATAATAAGGCTGTGATGTTATCATGGTATGCACGAAAGAAGGTACATATCGTGATGACATCACAGCCTTTGCTTTTAAAAGGGTTGTGGAGGTTATATGTCGTCAGCCGACGGAGCCTTTCCGACCGATTCTCTTAATACAACCGTGGAGTGGAGAAGCATGGTGCTTACCGGCAGTCCCGACATCAAATCCTTGAGAAGGGAGAATGCTGATTTTCCAAGTGCAAAACGTTCCTGCCTGATTGTCGTAAGAGGAGGCGCAAGATATTTTGCAACCGGAAGGTCGTCAAAACCTGTGACACTCACATCCTCGGGAACGCGAAGACCGAGCTTGTGAAGCTCGTTGATGGTTCTTGCGGCAATCAGGTCGCTCGCACACATTATTGCGGTTGCACCCTTGTCGATGAATGTCTTGACGAAATCAGCTACCGTCTCATCAGGATAATATACCGTGTGACCGATGAGCTGCATATCAAGGTCAAGTTCAGCTTCATTCATGGACTGGATGAAGCCCTGATACCTGAGAGCGGATATGTAGCTGTTCTTGGAACCGTTTAAAAATGCAATCTTTCTGTGACCATTATCCTTGAGATAACGGATGAGGGTTGAGAAACCGACATGAATATCGGTTCCTACATAAGCTATATGTTCGTTAGAAATATAGTTATCAAACAGCACTGTAGGTATACTTGTCTTTTCGAGCTGCTTCATGTAAGCTTCATTGAGCTCAAGCCCTAAGAAGAACGCGCCTGAGTAGCCGTTCTGCCTTATAAGACTGTCATAGGTCTGCCAGGTCTGGAAGTATTGGTCGATAGGGACGATATCCACCTCAAACTGGGATTCGCTTGCGACGAGACGGAAGCCTGCAATCAGTTCATAGCCAAACTGGTTGATATTGGCGTACTCCATATTCTCTACTATAATACATACCTTCTGTCTTGCAGCAGGCTTCTTTTCCTTAATAACGTAGCCCATCTCGATTGCAGTGTCGAGAACCTGCTGGCGCATATCCTCGCTGATATCGCTTGCTCCGTGCAATCCCTTTGACACTGTGCTGATGGATATGCCAAGCCGCTCGGCGATGTCTTTAATTGTTACCATATAGCCTCTTTTCCCTTAATTGAATATGAGCTGCTTATGGTATATTTGGGCTTCTCATATCAATATAAGTTTTCGAAAACTTTAATTCAAAATTATACGAAAATGATAGCACATTTTTACTTTATTGTAAACACCAACATCAAAATATCCAAAACAAATAATAAAAATGTGAAAAAATATGCAAAATGCACAAAATAATCCATTAGGACTATTGACTTTTGAAATATGGAGGAGTATTATCATAACATAAGCTTTCGAAAGTTTCGTAATAGCTGTTTTAGAAGAGTTTTAGAAGAGGAGCTTACGGAGTTCGGGAGAAAAAAAGAAAGAGAGGACATTTCTTATGAGAAAATTCAACAGAGCGTTATCACTTGCACTTGTATCAGCGATGGCATTCACATCACTTACAGCGTGCAACAAGAACAACAATGCAGGTAATGGCGACACGACAACAACAGCAGCACCAACAACAACAACAGCAGCACCAACAGATGGTGAGACAGAGACAACCAAGA
>FR895400.1:10316-18512 GCA_000435595.1 Firmicutes bacterium CAG:882 | reverse complement strand
AAAATAAATCAGGATGTTTTGACACCTGAACCGAAATAGGAAACTTCGCTCCTGTTTCGTACCCTAACGGCGGTATCTGTTAAGGCATGAGTAGATTTCCTGAATGCGTGGCATTGCGTATCCGCCGGAAAGAGCTCTGCCGTCGGAAAAAGCCTGAAGCCCTTTTTCGGAGTACATTTTGTATAATGTGTCGGAAGCCATGGAGACGGTTCTTTTGCCGTCGATAAGATGTTCAACAGTGTACTTAAGGAGCATCGAGAGAGCAGCGGTCTGCTCGGAATCAATGAGCTGTTCAACATAACGCAAATCGACAGTCTGTCTGCCTATCAGAAAACTATCCTTTGATAACAGCTTAACCTTTAGCTGTTCCGGTTCATCATTCCTGACAGCTCCCGTTCGATAATCACGTCTTTTTGGTGTGCCCTGTGGGTCTTTGCTCATTATGCGGTGGCTCTTCGGAGCCGTGTATGGAGAAGCTGCATCAAAAGGAACAGGGTACTCATTTAGAAGTGCTTTGACTTTGGAGGTAATGTCAACAGCATTGTAATTGTCCATCTGGATTATGGTGTCGGCGATGTGAAAGAACGCACCTGAGCTTCCGGCGACCAGTATTGTGGATATACCGGCGTTGTCATACAACTCCCCGGCACGGGCAGTGAAAGGTGTTATGGGTTCTTTGTCAGACTGTATAACCCGCTGCATAAAGGCATCGCGAACCATAAAATTAGTTGCCGAGGTGTCCTCGTCAATGAGAAACAGACGGCTTCCTGCCTCGATTCCCTCAATTATCCCGGCAGCCTGTGATGTGCTTCCGCTTGCATCCTCCGTCGAGAAGGCGTGTGTATCTTTACGGCTTGGCAGGTCATTTATGAAAAGCGATATGTCGACATCCTTCACAAAGCGTCCATCCTCAGAACGGAGCTTGAGGGCTGTCTCATCAGAGATAACATATTCACGACCGTCTCCGGCGATATGATTGTATACACCAAGTTCAAGAGCTGAGAGCAGAGTTGATTTGCCATGATAGCCTCCGCCGACAATGAGAGTAATGCCTCGAGGTATTCCCATTCCTGAAATATTTCCGGCATGAGGGAGACTTAACGTAATGCGCATTGTGTCAGGGGATGAGAATGCCACCGCATTTTTCATAGGGTGCTGGGATATTCCGCTCTCGCGCGGAAGCACGGCACCGTCCGCAACAAATGCCGTAAGTTCTCTCGCTGACAATTCGCATCGTATTGCCTGTTGATCCTCTGCAAGAAAAATATGCTTTCTTAACCTGTCGGGGTTGAGGTTTTTGTACATGAGACTTTTCTCGACACATTGAGGCATGAAGTCAAAAAGTATCTTTTCAAGTTCGCGTGAATTGATTGTTCTTCCGTTGGCAGGGAATCCGATGAAAAAGCGGACGATAAGCTCTTTGTCAGTGATTTCGCAGTCGCTTCGTGAAAACACTTCCTGTCCCGGGTGGGTAATCTCAATAAGCCCGCTCTTTCCGGAGCCTTTTGCCTGAAAAGAATAATGGGCAATTTCAGAGGAAAAGCTTCTGAGAAGAAAATCGGCAAGGGCGGTTCTTGTAGTGCCGGATGCAAGAGTGTAGTCCGGAAAGCATGCATCCTTAAGAAGTACATGTATGCTTATCTGTGATGGTGCGGCGAACGGGTCACCTTGAACATGTTCGATAGATAAAGTGTATTTTCCGAAATTATAGCTCCCGCGAAGTGATTTGTATGCAGGATAGCTTTTGTGGTCGATTTCTTTTAATGTGTTTCTTAATTCCTGTGCTGTCATAAGTTTTCCTTTCTGCAAAGTTTTTCTTAAATTATATCCGCTAATTTGTGCAAGGTCTACAAGTTTGAAAGAAAAACTTTCAAACTACTTATTGGTGGCAGTACTGCAAGCAATGCTTGCAGTATGCAGGGGTATAAAATTGAAAAATTTTATATTTTATCTGTTTGATTTTGACATGATGTGATATAATTAAACGAAACTATAACATTAGATGTGCGCATGACGAAAGAGGGAATCGGATATTTGACTCAGGATATACTACAGAAATTTGAAGAGAAATATAAAAGAGATATAGAGAGTGCCAAGGTGATGCCTATTCGTTCTTATGAGATGGCAGTCAGGCTCAAAAACTCCGTAATTAACGCAATTTCGGCTTGTGAGAGAAAGCGGGCACCATTGAAGCCGTTACAGAAATCAGAAGCACTCAGATTGTATAAAAATAATCTGATATACCATAAGTTCGACGGTGACGAGATATACGGTTATCTGATGAAGATGGAGCAGCTTGACATTGCTTATATTAATCAATGCAGATGGAGCGAAGAATTCATGCAGAGAGTTATAGAGAGCGGACGTAATCTTGCAAAATGCTGTATGAATGATAGGTACAGGGAGTTTGAACTTACGGTGCACAGACAGGTCGGCAGGGAGGTCTCAAGATTTCTGAAGCTTGAGGCCGACAGCATATATGAATTGAAGCATCCGGGTGAGCGAAGATTCATTCTTCATATAGGCGGAACCAACAGCGGTAAAACCTATAGAGCCATTGAGCGTCTGAAGGAGGCGGGGAACGGCGTGTATGCAGGTCCGCTGAGACTTCTGGCACTCGAAGTGTATGATAAGATGCAGGATTTCGGTGTACCGTGCAGTATGATAACGGGACAGGAGCAGTATTATACTGAGGGCAGCAGATGTACCGCGGCTACGGTTGAGATGGTTGATCCGTATGAGAGATATGATGTGGCTGTAATAGATGAAGTACAGATGATAGATGATCCGTACAGAGGTCATCTGTGGCTTAATCTTATATTGAAGCTGCAGGCGGATGAGATACATCTGTGTATGGCACCTGAGGTCGAGAAGATAATATGCAGTGTGCTCGACAACAATAATGAGAGTTATGAGATTATGCGCCATGAAAGAGGAACGGAGCTGTTATTTGAGGATGAGCCTTATAATATCAATACAGATATATCCAAGGGAGATGCGCTGATTCTTTTTTCAAAAAAAGAGGTGCTCGACGTTGCGGCAAGACTTGAGAGAAAAGGTATAAAAGTAAGTACAATATATGGCAGCCTTCCGCCACAGACAAGAAAAAGACAGTTTGATATGTTTTTGTCAGGTGAGACAGAGGTTGTTGTTGCGACGGACGCGATAGGTCTTGGCGTCAATCTGCCAATCAGAAGAATTATTTTTATGAACATCAATAAGTTCGACGGAATTAAAAGAAGGCAGCTTAATGAGTACGAAATCAGGCAGATTGCGGGAAGAGCCGGAAGGCGGGGAATATATGATTGCGGCTATGTGACGGCTCTTAACAAAGGAAATATAACATGGCTTAAGGAGCAGTATGCGTTAAGCCATCAGGTTGAATATGTGAGAATCGGCTTTCCCAAAGAGCTTTTAGATATTGACGGACCGCTGGATATTATACTTGAGGAATGGA
This sequence comes from Firmicutes bacterium CAG:882, assembly GCA_000435595.1. Classification (GTDB taxonomy): domain Bacteria; phylum Bacillota; class Clostridia; order Lachnospirales; family Lachnospiraceae; genus CAG-882. The sequence goes on along the minus strand of FR895400.1, from coordinate 15,055 downwards.
ACAGGATACAGCCTGATACAAAGTCTGTGCGCAAGATAAATATCAAGGAATATGTACAAAGATACAGAATATTGTATCCATATAAGAATAAAATTGCGGACTTTGATAATAATCGCAGGCTTTTTGAGCTGATATCGTGTGAGGTTGACATTAACAATGAAGAGTGTGCCAGGCTGTGGAGATATTATTGTCTCACATATAACGCCGATATATATCTTAAGTTTCCGGAGCTTGAGAAGGTGTGGGCGTCAACTTTGCTTGAGAAAGCAGAGATATACTATAAGCAGCTTGATTTGTACAATCAGTTCTCAAGAAGAATAGGAAAGCATCTCGATGAGAAGAGACTTGAGAAGGCAAAAAGCGACACGGAGAAGCTTATCAATGAGGAGCTTGCAAGAAGTAAGGAAAGCTATCTGAGAAGATGCTTGGGCTGCAATAATATTCTGCCTGTGTCATACCGCGGAAAATATTGTCTGGTATGTGACAGAAGCAGAAACGGACGAAGACAGGCTGTTGACGAACAGAAGAGTGGCATAAGTTAAAAAATGTGAGGGAGCACCTTTGGGTGCTCCCTCATTAACAATAACGGGACTTATTTTGTCTCCATATTTTTAGGAAGTATGAGATTTAATATGATTGCAACCACGAAGACGACAGCAACGCAGTTCTGTGCAAATACATTCTGAATGATTGCAGGAAAGAGTGAGAAAAGCTCCGGAACCTCAGTAAAGCCTATACCTATACTGAGCGAGAGAGCTGCAATGGTTATATTTCTCTGTGAATAGCCGCAGCGTCCCATCATCTGAATACCGCTTATAACAATTGTTCCGAACATCATTATTGTGCATCCGCCGAGCACTGCATCAGGGAGTGTTGCGAGCAGCGCGCCGAATATCGGGAAAATACCTGCAAGAATCATGATAACCGCACCTGTAGCAATGGTAAAGCGGTTTACAACCTTTGTCATTGCGACAAGACCGATGTTCTGGCTGAAGGATGTTATCGGAAGGCATCCGAAAAGTGATGAAATCGAGCTCACAAAGCCGTCGCAGGCGAGAGAGCCGGATATTTCCTTTGTCTCGGCGTCGCGGTTAAGACCGCTTGCGGCGAGAGCAGTGGTGTCACCGATTGTCTCTGTGGCAGATACGAGGAAGATTAAAACCACTGAGAAAATTGCATCAGGGCGGAACTCCATCTTATACGGCATAAAATGCGGAAAGGAGATGATGCTTGTTCCGGCAATTGACGAGAAATCAACCATTCCCATGAATACTGCGAGTATATAGCCGACTATCAGGCCGAAAAGCACCGAAAGCTGTTTAAAGTATGATTTTGCAAATATATTAAAGCCGATGCAGCATATCAGGGTTACACTTCCAAGAATCCAGTTCTTTGCAGAGCCGAAGTCGGCACTTCCGCTTCCGCCTCCGAAGGAAGTCGAACCGACTGAGAGAAGTGAGAAGCCGATTGCAGTCACGACGGTGGCTGCAATCACGGGAGTGATAAGCTTCATCCAATATCTTGCAAACAGACCGAGAAGTCCTTCTATGATACCTCCGATTAAGACAGCACCCATAACGGCGCCATAGCCGTAAACGGCACCTATATAGCAGCAGATTGATACGAAGGTAAAGCTTATACCCATGACAATGGGAAGTCCTGAACCGATGCGCCATAGTGGGAAAAGCTGTATAAGTGTACCTATTCCGGCAATCATCATGGCACTTTGAATGAGGGAGGCAAGCTCAGCAGTGCTAAGACCGCTTGCTGCACCGACAATCAAAATAGGTGCGATGTTGGCTACGAACATGGCAAGTATGTGCTGGAGACCAAAAGGAATTGATTTCGCTATCGGTACTCTTCCGTTCAGGGAATAGATGTTGTCTATTGAGGCGGGCTGAGAGCTTCTTTTGTTGTTTTTCATTGCTATGCCTCCTGACTGCGGAAGGTTATGCTTCCCGTGGAGGCATCCATTCCGTCAACGATTGCGAGAGATTCAAGCTGGTAGCCGAGATTCCTTATAATCTGACCTCCCGGCTGGAAACCCTTCTCAATAGCGATTCCGATTCCTTCGACAGTGGCACCTGCATCGTGGCAGATGGATATGAGTCCCTGAAGGGCACAGCCGTTAGCGAGGAAATCGTCGATGATGAGGACATGGTCATCGGCACTTAAGAACTTTTTGGAGACGATAACCTGATTCTTATTCTTATGTGTGAAGGATTCAACCTCAGTTACATACATATCACCGTCAATGTTGACACTCTTTGATTTTTTTGCAAATACAACAGGGACATTAAAACTCATTGCAGCCACGCATGCAATACCGATTCCGGATGCCTCTATTGTGAGAATTTTGTTGATTGGCTTGCCGTCAAAGCGCTTCTTAAATTCCTCACCCATGCGGCGGAACAGCTCCGTGTCCATCTGGTGGTTCAAAAAACTGTCGACCTTGAGAATGTTGCCTTCCTTTACTATGCCGTCTTTTACAATGCGTTCTTCCAAAAAGTTCATGGTGTAATCTCCTTATTGTGAATTATTAGGGCAGCGCCCGATAATTATTTTTAACATTGTAGCATGAAATTTATATATAAAAAAGGTGTAAATTAAGAATTTGCACAAAAAGAAGCTTTATGGTATTCTAATAGATATGGTATTTTGTACTATACGGATAAAAAGGAGATAGTAAATTGTTAAATTTAAGATTTAAATGGGTGGTGTTGTCAAGCTTTTTTTATGTCGCTTATGCGGTGCCGAAGGCCGAGTATATGCTGAGACACCCGGAAAAATATACTGACAGGCAGAAATATGACTTTGCATGCAGGATTATAAAGCATATGAAGAAGCAGGCGAGAACCACAACGGATGTGTACGGATTGGATAATCTGCCGAAGGAGAACGGCTACATATTGTACGGCAATCATCAGGGAAAGTATGATGCACTCGGAATTCTACTTTCACTTGACGAGCCATGTGGAGTATTATGGGAGAAAAGGCAGGCTGACAGATTTTTAGCGCATCAGGTGTGCGGTCTGGTTGACGGTGTTGCGATTGACCTTACTGACATGAGAGCCAAGGTAAAGGCGATAAAAGATGTCACTTCAAGGGTGAAGTCGGGGCACAATTTTCTTATATTCCCGGAGGGGGGATATGGTGACAACCATAACGAGCTGCAGGAATTTTTCAGCGGCTGTTTTGCGTGCAGCCAGGGCAGCAGAGGAACCATAGTGCCTGTTGTCGTATATGATTCCTACAAGTCCATGAACAGCAATACCTTTGAGAAGGTGAACACACAGGTACATTACCTTCAGCCGATACCTTACGATGAATATCAGGGAATGAAAAAGCCTGAGATATGTGAACTTGTTAAGTCAAGAATTGCGGCTAAGTTAGAGGAGATTAAAAAAGTTGAGCAGAAAAAAAAGGCTATTTAAGAGTTTGCAGGAAAGACTTGATGAACAAAGGATAAAAAGGCAGCAGGAGGCACTTGTAAAGAGAAGTGATATCGTAAGATATGAGCCGTTACCGGAGGAGGGGCTTACACAGGAACAGGTAAGAGAACACTATGAGGCGGGTTGGTTCAATGAGATTATGGATTCATGCACCAAGTCCGTGAGAGAGATTGTGCTGTCTAACACTTTAACTTATTTTAACTTTATTTTTATGACGCTCGGAGTGCTGCTCATAATTGTCGGTTCGTTCAGAAATCTCACGTTTCTGCCTGTTATATTTGCCAATTCCGCCATCGGTATTTTTCAGGAAATAAGGGCGAAGAAAGTTCTCGATAAGATGAATATGCTGAATGCACCGACCGCGAAGGTTGTAAGAGGCGGGGTGTTCAGCACAATAAGAACAGAGGAGCTTGTAGCTGACGACATAGTTGTGTTCGGAGCGGGAAGCCAGATATGTGCCGATGCTGTTGTCGTGTCGGGAAGCGTTCTTGTAAACGAAGCACTTCTTACGGGTGAGTCGGATGATATTGTAAAAAATAACGGCGATTCGCTGATGAGCGGAAGCTTTGTCGTGTCGGGAGAGTGCCGTGCAAGACTTGAGAATGTCGGAAGAGATTCGTATATATCAAAGCTCACGCTTGAGGCTAAGTCGATGGGCTCCGGTGAACAGTCGGAGATGATAAGGGCACTCGATAACCTTCTAAAAATTGTCGGTGTATGTATAATACCTATGGGTCTGCTATTGCTGTGGCAGGGAATGTATGTCAATATGGAGAGCTTTCCGAGTGCGGTGACTGCGATGGTAGCCGCTGTAATCGGAATGATACCGGAGGGATTGTATCTTTTGACAAGTGTTGCACTTGCGGTGAGCACAATACGGCTCGCCACACAGAAGGTGCTTCTTCACGATATGAAGAGTATTGAGACGCTTGCCCGAGTAAACGTGCTCTGTGTCGATAAGACGGGGACAATTACCGAGAATAAGATGTCGGTTCAGGAGGTGTATGAGCTTCCGGGTGAGAATAAGTATGCGGACATTGATGCCATGCTCGCGGATTTTGTGTCGGTCATGGGAAATGATAACATAACGATGGCTGCACTTAAGGAGCATTTTTTGGAGACTACGGGAAAGAGGGCTGTGTCGCACACGGGATTTACTTCCGCGTTAAAGTACAGCTCCGTAACATATTCGGATTCTGTGTATGTGCTGGGTGCTCCGGAGATGGTTCTCAGGGATGACTACGGAAAATACAAGGAAGTAATAGAGAAGTTTTCGAGAACCGGCGG
>FR895400.1:0-10284 GCA_000435595.1 Firmicutes bacterium CAG:882 | reverse complement strand
TGTGCTGGTGTTCGCAAAGTACTTCGGGGTGATAGACGGAAAGCCTCTTACGGGCAATGTCCATCCATTCGCGCTTGTTGTCATGGCGAATCCGATAAGAGAGAATGCAAAGGAGACTTTCAGATATTTTGCCGAGCAGGACGTGTCGGTCAAGGTTATATCGGGAGACAATCCGGTTACGGTTTCAGAGGTTGCACTTCGGGCAGGCATAGATGGTGCCGACAGATATATAGATGCGTCAACGATTCATACTGAGCGTGAGCTTTATGATGCGGCAAGAGCGTATGTAGTGTTCGGACGAGTGTCGCCCGAACAGAAGAGACAGCTTGTCGGGGCTCTCAAAAAGCAGGGAAACACAGTCGCAATGACCGGAGACGGTGTCAATGATGTTCTGGCACTCAAGGATGCCGACTGCAGTATTGCGATGGCGTCGGGAAGCGATGCGGCGGCACAGGCGGCGCAGGTGGTTCTGCTTGAGTCGGATTTTTCCAAGATGCCGTCGGTTGTGCTGGAGGGAAGACGTGTTGTTAACAACATTGAGCGTTCGGCGAGTCTTTTCCTTGTTAAGAATATTTTTTCATTCATAATGGCATTGTGTTCAATAATTGCGGCTGTTACTTATCCTCTTGAACCGGCACAGATTTCGCTTATAGCGATGTTCACGATAGGTATACCTTCATTCTTCCTTGCACTTCAGCCTAACAAGAAGAGAATTGAGGGCAACTTCATGAAGAATGTTCTTCTTCGTGCACTTCCTGCCGGACTAACGGATGTTATATGTGTCGGAGCACTTGTGATGTTCGGCAATACATTTAATCTTGACACTGACGGAGTGGCGACGGCGGCGACGCTGCTGCTTGCGATAGTCGGATTTATGATAATGTATAAGATAAGCAGACCGCTGAACAAGCTTACCGCATCTGTATTTGTGCTGTGTGTTGTCGGACTTGCATTCTCAAGCACGGTTTTAAAGAGCCTGTTTTACATGAGCAAAATGTCTACAGAGTGTATAATGCTTGCTGTTGTGTTCGCCATAGCCACTGAATCGTTGTTCAGGTACCTGTCACTTTTCGTTGAAAGGCTGCAGCTATGGTTTGAGACGGACGATATCAGGGAGAAGATTCCGCATAGAAGAAAAAAGGAAAAATTTAAATTCATGGGTTGATTAAAAAGTAAAGCGCTGCCGGAAGGAATACCTCCGGCAGCATTTTTGTGGAACTCAAGTTTTGCAGGCTTAAGGGGCTTAGATTGTTCCCGTCACGGTGAGCGTACTTACACCCGGATTTACGATGAGGGCGCCCGTTGTCGTGTCGCGCGTGAAGGCTGCGGCAGGCACGGTAATCTGCCCGCCGATTGACGCGAATTCTCCCGTCGTCTCGTTGTAGGTGTAGTTGACGCCCTCAACCCATGTTGTACCGTTGAAGGTGGCGGTGATGTTCTTGAGGATAGGGATAAAAGTATCAGTGAGGACAACATTGTCGTCCGCTCCCGCCTCGGTGTTGCCGGAGTTCTGGATGATGAAGGTGTAGGTCAGCTGCCCGTTCTCGGTGACGGTGGAAGGCGTGAGGGATTTGCTTATCGTGAGGAAAGCGTTATTCTCAGCGCGTACCGTCTCAACCGCCGTGATAGGTGAGGTGAGACCTGCACCTGTTATGGTGGCTGTGTTGGTTATAACTGCATCGGTGTCGAGAGGGGCGAACTCGTTGACATCCGCCTCGTACACGAGGATTGCGCTTCCGTTGGCAGGAACCGTGATGCCCGTGATCGTGAGCGGTGATGTGGCTGTTATTACAGGGGAGGCTGAGAGCACTCCGTTGACAAAATATTTTACTGAGCCTTCGACGTACTCAAGCGGTCTGAGCGTCACCGTGTTGTAGGTGTAGGCTCCGAGATTGTCGGTTACGGTGAGCCCGGTGAAATCCTCGGCACCCGAGTTCACTATGCTTACGATATAGGTTATCCTGCCGTTGGCGCGGTAGGTGTCGGTTACGGCAGTCTTTGCTGCGGTCAATATCTCAACAATCTCACCGGTGGTGATGTTGGATGTGGTTGTGTTTCCGTTGTAGGAAAGTGTTGCCTGATTATAAAAGGTTGCCATGTGTTCCTCCTTTTTTGTGTGTAAGGTTATAACCTTAATATATATTATGCGTGGACGGGGATTATGACACATATTTAGATGCCGCTGCTTTTATTGGGACAGGGCTGCTTCAAGGTGTAAAAATAACCATAATAATGCTCTAGATTATGGGGTGTTGCGGTGTAAAAAATACAGTTATTATATGGGTAAATGAAAATAAACCTGAGGAGGATTGTAACGTGAAGGAAGGCAGAAAAAAGGCGGTGCTCATCGCGGCTTTGTCGGTTGTGCTCATAGGACTTATCGTGTACATAGCGGCTGAGCTCGGAGCATTCAAGGTACTCGGAAAAAAGGACAACGCGGGCGTGAGAACGGAGCTTACGTCGGTTGAGCTTACGAAGCTTATGGGAAACGGCATCAATCTCGGCAACACAATGGAGGCCTACGGACATGCCTCACTCGGAACAGGAGCTGCTGTGTCAAGCTATGAGACCTTGTGGGGACAGCCTGTGACGACGCAGGAGATGATTACCGCGATGAAGAACTCGGGCTTTGATACGATTCGTATTCCTGTGGCATGGACGAACAAGATGAACTTTGAGAGCGGTGATTACACAATCAGCGAGGATTGGTTTGCGCGTGTTGAGGAGATTGTGGGATATGCCATGAACGAGAATATGTACGTCATCATCAATGACCACTGGGACGGAAGCTGGTGGGGAATGTTCGGTTCGGCAAGTGCTGACACGAGACAGAAAGCAATGGATATGTACATCTCAATGTGGCATCAGATTGCAGAGCGGTTCAAGGACTACTCTGATTACCTGATTTTTGAGTCAGCTAACGAGGAGCTGGGCGAGCGTCTCAACGACAAGGATATCGCGGCGGACTCGGGTACGCTCTCGACAGATGAGTGTTATGTTATGACCAACAAGATTAACCAGACCTTTGTTGACACCGTGCGTGCGACAGGCGGCAACAATACGCAGAGATTTCTTCTCATCGCCGGCTATGGTACTGACATAAAGAGCACCTGTGACAGCAGATATGTCATGCCAACGGACACGGCAAAGAACAAGCTCTTGGTTTCGGTTCACTACTATGAGCCTTTCTCATACTGCGGTTCGACAAGCCTTTCAAGCTGGGGAACAATAAAGCACTACGAGAAGCAGAATGAGCTTCTTGAGATGATGACCAGATTCACCGATGCGGGCTACGGCGTTATATTCGGAGAGTATGCGGTTGCGTTAAATGCCGACGGTTCGGTGAAGAATAACACCTGTGACTTTATTAACAATTTCCTTGATAATTGCGACCTGTACAACTACTGTCCTGTTCTCTGGGACTGCTCAAGCCTCTTTAAGAGAAGCACTTTAAGCTGGCTTGATTCCGACGTCGAGGCACTTTACAAGGCGAGAAGCTACACTGCGCAGTCGGCACTTGACGATGAGATAATAAAGGAGAACGCCAAGGCGGAGATGGAAGCGGCACTTGAGGCAGCGCCTGAGTCACTTGACAACGGAACGCCTGCCGGAGCGGCATCCGATGAGGCTGTCGCATGGCTCATGTTTAACTCCAACGACTGGAGTGTGACCTACAGCGTCGGCGACGAGTACAATCCATCCGAAAAGACGGACGGAATCGTTGCAGGGGATGTAAAGATAACAGGCGAGGGAACCTACACGGTATCACTTGATTTCAGCAAGACTGCGGCAGGATATGCCAACAGCACGGTGTTCTGTGCACTCGGTATATCCAACGGAGAGCTTCTCTATCCGGGCTACATAATTGAGGTTGTTGACCTTGAGATTAACGGACAGTCATATCCACTCGTTGCAGAGCCGTACACAACGACAGACGATAAGAAATGCACGAGACTCAACATCTACAACGCGTGGGTCAAGTCGGTTCCTGCTGAGGCGAGAACGGCAGACGGCGACACAAGCACCGTGAGCCCTTGCATAGTGGATAATGAGGAGCTTGGAAACATCACGAGCATAAGCCTGACCTTCGAGTATAAGCCGGGAAATTAAAGTGAATATGTAAACAGCTGTGGCGGCGGGAGAAATCCTGCCGCCTTTTTGTTGGCAGAATTCAGATGTCAAATGCTATTTAAAAATAGTGGTGCCAATATTTTATTAAACGGACACGCTTGACAGTGTATATTATTTGTATTAATATAAATAATACAAAGATGCATAATGTCAAGTTATTACATTACAAGGAGGGAACCTCACATGATAATCGAACTCAACACATCCTCGGACATCCCGATTTACGTCCAGCTCCGCAACCAGATTGTGCTCGGCATAGGCAGGGGCGAGCTGAAGGAGGGCGAGAGCCTGCCGACGGTCAGACAGATGGCTGAGGACGCGGGAATCAACGTGATGACCGTCAACAAGGCATACGGCGTTTTGAAGGCGGAGGGCTTTATTGAGATTGACAGGAGGCACGGCGCGAAGATATGCCCGAAATCGGACTACGGAGCCGATTACAAGGAGAAGGTCGAGGCGGAGCTTGAGCTTCTCATCACGGAGACAACGCTGAGGGGCATGAAAAAGGAAGAATTTCTGAAAAAATGCGAGGAAATCTACAACAGACAGCAGTTGGTTTTTGAATAAAGGGGGAGAAAATTATGGCTATTATGGTGATTGTGATTATGACGATGCTCTTTATGCTGGTGACGCTCGCCTACACCATGGGCAGCGCGGTGGTTCTTGAAAACGGAGCATACTATATGGGAATAACAATTCCCAAGGAGCACAGAAGCGATGAGGCGGTAACAAATATTCGTGCACAGTACAAGCGCAGCTGGAGAAAAATCACGCTTATCGGACTTGTGACCGGTTTGGCAATCATAATTTTTTATGATTATGTGTCAATACAGATGGTTTACATTATGACATGGTTCTTCGTGCTCATGTATGTGTATCAGAGCAGCCTCAAAAAATACGGCTGGAAGCTGTATAAATGGAAGGTGGAGCAGGACTGGTATAACGGCAGCGAAAACGGCGGCAGCGTCCGCAGAATTGACACAGCACTCACAAGAAACAGGAAAGAGATGCCGATAAGCCCATGCTGGGGAATATTGCCAATGGCGATAACTGCCTTCTGTGTGTTTAGGTATTGCACGGAAGGTTTCTCTGTCGTATCGAGCAGCTTTGCAGCCTGCGCCGTCCTGTTTTTCGTGCTCTATTTTGTAATTGCGAGGTCGCGCACCAAGGTCTACTGCGACGACAGCAAGGTAAATATTGAGATTAACAGAAGTGTAAAGTATGAGTGGAGCAGGTGTATGATGCTTCACAGCTTTATGGCGGCGGTCATTGCGCTCGCTTTGACGTACATATCGGGAGCACAGTCGCATGATGGAAGAATGGTAAGTCTTGGGGGCTTTGCACTGTTGATGCTCTGCTCGCTCGGAAGCCTTGCGGCGCTCTTTTACACATATAGCAATGTCAGAAGGGTGAAAAATCAGGCAGATGCGGTGCAGTACTACGATGACGACGACATATATTATCTGACGGGGAAGAAAAATCCAAATGCGCCGAGGATTCAGGAAAAGAGAATCGGAATAGGTTTCTCGATGAATGCGGGAAGCAGAGTGGAGTGGGTTGTTATCGGAATTAGCATGCTGTTTGTTGTGGGACTTGCGATTTTTTTGGCAAAATATGATTTGGCGGACATAACACTTGAGGTCGGCGCGGACGGCACGGGAAGAGCGGTGGCGAGCGTTGAGGCTGCGGGGGAGAAATCAAGCTTCTACCTTGATGAGATAACCGACGTTGAGTATCTTGACAAGCTTCCATCCATGTCAAAGAATGTGGGCTACGATGGAACAGTCTACAACATCGGAACCTTCAACGTGCAGGGCTACGGTCAGTGCGACACTTATATATGCTTAAAGACTGATGCTGCGGTCGTGGTGAAAACCGAGGGAAAAATATATGTGTTCAATGACGAGAGCGAGGAAGGAACGCGGGAAATGTACGACACATTTGTTTCAAAATGAGTTGTCGGATAAGGTGATATGTGCTAAGATACCTCTGAAAAGTATATATGTTTACTTTACAGAGGTTGGTGGCTTTCACCGGAAATGAGGAATTCTAATGACAACTTCAAATATCAGGATAGACAGGCAGAGAGTTATCGATACATTTGCCGCTTATGTAAAAAATTATAACAGTGAGGACACCAAGGTCAGATTAAAGATTGAACACACCTACCGTGTGGCAGGGCTTTGTCAGGTGATTGGACAGTCAATAGGGCTTGAAGGTGCAGACCTTGACCTTGCATGGCTTACGGGAATGCTTCATGATGTCGGAAGATTCGAGCAGCTAAGACGCTACAATACCTTCTATGATGATAAGTCGGTCAATCATGCGCATCTCGGCTGTGAGATTTTGTTTGATGAAGGCAGAATAAGGGACTACATAGGCGATGACAGCGAGGACGGGCTTTTAAAGAAAGCGATATATCATCACAGCGATTACAGGATACCTGAGGATTACGATGATAGGACTACCATGTATTGCAATATATTAAGGGATGCAGACAAGGTGGACATATTGAAAGTGAACTGTGATTTTCCGCTCGAGGAAATCTACAATGCGACCACGGAGGAGATAAGGAAGGGCGCAATCTCTGATGAGGTGCTTGCGGCGTTTAGGGAGAGACACACAATACTCAGGGCACTCAAAAAGACAGCGGTTGACAATGTTCCGGGACATATTTCACTTGCATTTGAGCTTGTGTATCCGGAGAGCCTTAAGCAGGCTGTGAAGCAGGGTTATCTCGACAAGCTTCTCGCATTCAGCTCGGACAATCCCGACACGATGGAGAAGATGCAGGAAATCCGCAGGATAATGAAGGACTATATTGCGGAAAGAATATGAATAGTTAACCAAAAGAGGGACAAAATAGAAGTCATAAATATACTTGGAGGACTTCTATGAAAAGAATTGAAAAGACAATGGATGGCAACGCGGCAGCGGCTCATGTCGCTTATGCGTTCACCCAGGTGGCACCGATATATCCGATAACGCCTTCATCGCCGATGGCTGAGCTTGTTGATGAATGGGCGGCAGCGGGAAGAAAGAATCTTTTCGACGATGAGGTAAGTGTGGTAGAACTACAGTCGGAGGCAGGTGCCGCAGCCACGCTCCATGGTGCGTTAAGTGCGGGAGTTCTTGCGACGACTTTTACAGCTTCGCAGGGACTCCTTTTAATGTTGCCTAATATATACAAGATTGCGGGGGAACTGCTTCCGGGAGTGTTCCATGTCGCGGCAAGAACTGTGGCGACACATGCACTGTCCATATTCGGCGACCATTCGGACGTGTACTCATGCAGGCAGACGGGCGCGGCGATGCTCGCGAGCGGGAGCGTGCAGGAGGTCATGGATTTGTCGGCTGTGGCGCACCTGTCGGCGATAAAAGGGCGCATCCCGTTCATCCATTTTTTTGACGGCTTCAGAACCTCTCATGAGGTTAAGAAAATAAAGGTGTGGGATTATGAGGAACTGCGCGGGATGCTTGATATGGAGGCCGTGGAGGCATTCAGGGACAGGGGATTAAATCCGGACAGGGCGTTCATGGCGGGTTCGGCACAGAATCCCGATATATTTTTTCAGGCGAGAGAGGCGTCTAACGGATATTATACACAGCTTATCGAGGTTGTGTGTGGATATTTTGCCGAGGTAAACCGAAGGCTGGGGACAAATTACGGGCTTTTTGACTACTACGGGAGCAGCCGGGCAACACATATCATTGTCGCGATGGGCTCGGTGACGCAGACGATAGAGGAGGTCGTGGATTTTATCAATGCGCATGTCGGCATCACGCGGGCTGAGGAGGAGGTCGGCGTCATAAAGGTGCATCTTTACCGACCTTTTTCGGTGGAGCATTTTCTTAAATGTATTCCCGAGACTGTGGAGCAGATTACGGTGCTCGACAGGACGAAGGAGGCAGGAAGCGTCGGTGAGCCGCTGTTTGTCGATGTCATTGCCGCGCTCAAAGGCAGCCGCTTTGAGAGCATTCCGGTGTACGGCGGGCGTTACGGTCTCAGCTCCAAGGACACGACTCCGGAACAGATAATGGCGGTGTTTGCAAATCACGAGAAGAAAAGCTTCACAATCGGAATAAACGACGACGTGACGGGGCTGTCTCTCAACGAAAAGACGGGAGTGCGTTCGTTTACGGGACACGATGAGCTGCCTGATTTTCATAAGGATATGCTCGAGTGCGTATTCTGGGGACTTGGCGGTGACGGTACAATAGGTGCCAACAAAAATTCCATAAAGATTATAGGAAACAACACAGGGCTGGGGGTTCAGGGATACTTCTCCTACGATTCCAAGAAATCGGGCGGAGTTACCGTGTCATATCTTCGATTCGGCGAGGGTGACATCCGTTCGGCATACCTCATTCAGCGACCGGAGTTCGTCGCGTGCCACAACGAGAGCTATGTCCTCAAATATGACATGCTTTCGGGAATGAAGCAGGGCGGAGTGTTTCTGCTAAATTGCGAGTGGGACGTGTCGGAGCTTGATGAGAAGCTGCCTGATGATATGAAATATCAGATTGCCATGAAAAAGCTTGATTTTTACATTATAAATGCCGTGCACACGGGCAAGGAGATAGGCATTAACGGCAAGATTAACACAATTTTACAGTCGGCATTTTTTAAGATTGTGTGTGACAGATATGCAAAAAAATACGGCTTGATGAGCTACGAAGAGGCTGTGGGATATATGAAGGAAGCTGCAAGAGCTTCATACGAGGTGAAGGGACAGAAGATTGTCGAGATGAACTACCGCGCGATAGAGCTCGGCGGTGAGCGGCTTGTGCATGTCACCGTGCCTGAGAACTGGAGGGAGTGTCCCGACAAGCCTGTGAAAAGACCGTCGACGGCGTTCGAGGACAGAAAGTGTGTTGTGGAGTATGTGGAAGACATACAGGCATTAGTGAATGCACATGAGGGGGATAAGCTTCCCGTTTCGGCATTTCTTCCGTATGCGGACGGGCGTCAGCCATCGGGAACGTCGGCACACGAGAAGAGGGATTTTGCCGTCGAACTACCTGAATGGCTGCCTGAGAATTGTATACAGTGTAACCGCTGCTCCTATGTGTGCCCTCATGCGGTCATAAGACCTGCCGTGATGGATGACGTGGAGCGAAAAAATGCCCCGTCGGAAATGGAGAGCATTCCGATGAACGGGCTTCCTGACAGGCAGTTTGCGATTGTCGTGTCGGCGAGGGACTGCACAGGCTGTGGCTCTTGTGCAGGTGTGTGCCCGGGCAGGGGCGGCAATAAGGCACTGGCGATGAAGCCTGTTGAGGAATATGACAAGGAGAAGCATCAGGCGGAGTTTGACTTTGCCTGCGGACTTTCTGAAAAGCATGATGTCAACGAGAAATTCAAGGTCGGCACGGTAAAGGGCAGTCAGTTCAAAAAGCCGCTGCTGGAGTTCTCGGGAGCGTGCGCGGGCTGTGGCGAGACACCGTATGCCAAGCTTGCGACTCAGTTATTCGGTGAGCGCATGTACATTGCAAATGCGACGGGCTGCTCGTCAATATGGGCAAATTCATCGCCATCAACTGCTTACACGGCTTATCCCGACGGCAGGGGCCCGGCGTGGAGCAATTCACTCTTTGAGGATGCGGCGGAGTTCGGATATGGAATGTATTTTGCCGAGCAGGTAAAGTCGAAGCCGGAAAAAGAAACGCTTCATAGGAATGATGCTGAGAGCAGCGGACGGTCTGAGAAAAAAAGGAAATCCATCTGGATATTCGGCGGCGACGGCTGGGCGTATGACATCGGTTATGGGGGGCTTGACCATATACTTGCAAGCGGTGAAAACATAAATATTCTTGTGTTTGATACCGAGGTATATTCCAATACGGGAGGTCAGGCATCGAAGGCAACACCAAAGGGGGCATATGCCCGCTTTGCAACGGACGGAAAGAAAACGCCTAAGAAGAAGCTCGCGCAGATGGCGATGACCTATGAGAATGTATATGTCGCACAGGTTGCGATGGGGGCAGATTACGAGCAGACCGTGAAGGCATTTACTGAGGCAGAGAGCTACGACGGACCGTCGCTCATAATCGCCTACTGCACCTGCATCGCTCATGGAATAAGGGCAGGAATGGGAAGTTCACAGGCGGAGGAGATGAAGGCTGTGGCAGCAGGCTGCTGGGAACTCTTCC
>FR895399.1 GCA_000435595.1 Firmicutes bacterium CAG:882 | reverse complement strand
TCAATTATATAGTTTCGCAATTACCTATTATTTATTGTCCCATAACATCCATCACAGCCGCGCACATGAGCAGATAAGCTCCGCTGCCGTGAAGGTCATTCTCACAGGTCGGTCGTGCGCAGTAGAAATCATAGTCGCCCACGCCCGTGCCGATACAAATATTTCCTATTATAAGGTCATCACCACGCCATGTTAGCGAGTCGTTGACTGCCACATAGCCCTTTGCCGCAGCGTCGAGATAGCTCTCAGGCAGGAAGCCCTTCTTCACCGCACGGCATATCGCTGCCACAAAAAGACAACTGCATGAATTCTCAAGCCAGTTTCCCTTCTCGCCGCCCTTGTCAACAACCTGATACCAGCGTCCCTCATCGGACTGATAATGGCAGATATTTATAAGAAGCTCCTTCATTATACTCACAAGCTCATCATAATCCCTGTGATATTTCGGGATATACCTTAGGTCATCAAGTATCGCCATAGGTACCCAGCCAAGACTTCTGCCCCAGAACTCAGGTGACTGACCTGTTACGGGGTCAGCCCACTCAGCTCTCTTATTGATATCCCATGCATGTCTCCAAAGACCTGTCTTTTTGTCCTCAGTGTGTTTCTTCATGAGCTTAACCTGCTCTGCCACAATGTCAAACCATTCCGGCTTCTCGAATGCACTACCGTAGTGCGCTGTAATCGGTCCGCCCATATACAGACCATCAAGCCACATCTCACCCTCGCACCATGCCTTGTGCCAATAGCCGCCATCCTCATTGTGAGGATAGTTCTCCATGTCAGCGATAAGAGTGTCAAGTGCTCTCTTATATCTTATATCACCTGTCCTCTCATATATCGGAAAAAGAAGCACTCCCGGCTCTATGTCGTCCATCTGTCCCTTGTCATAAAGCTTTATACTGCCATTTTCATCTACCGTGGAATCAACCCACGCCTTGATATAATCATAGTATTTCTCATCACCCGTCAAAACATACGTCCGATACATTCCACTCAAGAAAACGCCCTGATGATAGTGGAATCTGCCCTCCGGCGGAAGCTTAGCCGCTTCGAACTTTCTCATCATGGTGTCGCAGCACGCTCTCGCGTACTTTTCAGGATTATACTTTTCTACTGCCTCTGAAATATTCATACCCTCTCCTTTTACTTACGCTTTAATTTCCCCACAAGCATAAGTATACTAAAAACCACGAAATTTGCAAGCACTATGCTCGCTCCCACCGGCAGATTGAAACTGTATGAGCTGTACAATCCGGCAAAAAAACACACGACCGACACAATGCCGGATATTATAACAACTTTTCTAAATCCCTTAACCACAGCACCCGCCGAGAGTGCCGGAAATATGATAAGGCTTGAGATAAGCATCGTTCCCATTATTCTCATACCCACAACTATCGTGAGTGCCGTCAAAACTGCTATAAGCATATTGTAAAATTCAGCCTTAACTCCCGTTGCCTTGGCAAAATCACTGTCAAATGTTATCGCAAATATCTTGTGATAGAATACCAAAAAAAGTACAAGCACAGCAACCGACAGTGCCACACTTATATACACATCCGTCCTGCTCATCGCGAGAATACTTCCGAACATATAACTGTATACATCCGTATTCAGCCCGCCGCTTAAGGATGTAACAGTGACACCTATCGCAATGGCAACCGACGATACAAGGGCGATAGCGGAATCCGACTGAACCTTGCTGTCCTTGCCAAGCTTCAATATAAAAAATGCCGCAACAATAACAACAGGAACCGCTATGGCAAGAGGTGCCACATTCATCACAGCCGCAACCGACAGTGCACCAAAACCGACATGCGAAAGTCCGTCACCAATCATCGAAAAACGCTTCAGCACAAGGCTCACACCGAGCAATGCGCAGCACAGTGCCACAAGACCGCCCGCAATCATGGCACGTACAATGAAATCATACGAAAATAAAAGCTTCAATGTATCAAACATAGCGTTCTCCTTTCTTCACCTTACCGTCAAGGCTGTTTACCTTCTGCTTCTCCATAGCAGCTTCTGTATCTGCCGTATTTTTATTATAGTCAAGACCCAGGAAATGTCTTGCCGCGTCACTCTCAAGATACTTGTCCGCCGGTCCGAAGTATCCGCAGCCCGAACGCTTATTAACATGAAGAATAAGTCCGGCATCCGACACTGCCTTATTAAGGTCATGCGAAACCATGAGAATCGTTGTCTTTTTCTCACGGTTCAATCTTTTTAAAAGCTCATATAACTCCTCTGTTGCCACCGGGTCAAGTCCTGTCGCAGGCTCATCGAGGAGGAGAAGCTTGTCCGTGGCACATAGTGCTCTGGCAAGCAGCACTCTCTGCTTCTGTCCTCCTGAAAGACTTCCGAATGATGCTTTAACATAGTCTGCCATCCCAAAATCCGCAAGTATCTCCATCGCCTTTGTCTTCTCCGCCTTATTGTAGCATGGTCTTAACCCCATTTTATTAAGGAAGCCCGACATAACCACTTCCCTGACCGTTGCAGGAAAATTCTTCTGATAATCCTTCTGCTGTGGCAGATAACCCACATCTGCTCTTCCTATTCCGTCGCCATATTCAAGCTTACCGCTCTGTATCTTGGCAAGCCCGAGTATTCCCTTTAACAGGCTGCTCTTTCCTGCTCCGTTCTCTCCTACTATACACACATAATCACCTCTGTTGAGCTCAAAGCTCACATCCGAGATAACTATCCCGTCCTCATACCCGACACTTATATTCTCACACCTAAGCTGTGCCATCAGTTAAGTCCCTCCTTAAGATTTTCCACGTTCTGCCACATTATATCAAGATATGTCACACCGCTTTGATACTCCTCACGGCTGACATTGTGAGCCGAATGAAGCAATAGCAGCTTAACTCCCGTCTCCTCGGCAATCGTTCTTGCAACCTTCGGGTCGACAAGCTCCTCATAGAACACTGCTGTTGCCCCGCTCTCCTTAATCTCATCGATCATCCTCATAACACTGCTTATCGATGGCTCCGACTCTGCCGAACAGTCATGATATGCCGAGACACAGCCAAACCCATACTCCCTCACAAAATACGTCATGGCAAAACGTCCGCCGAAAAATATTGTCTTATGTGCCGCCTCTGAGCTCACCTGTCTGAAGGCCGTATCAAGCTCTTTAAGCTTCCCAATATATTCATCTGCCCTCTGTCTGTACTCTGCCGCATGCTCTCCGTCCTCGGCAATCAACGCATCCGCTATGTTCTCAACCATCTGCATGGCGTATACCGGTGAAGTCCATATATGTGGGTCGTACTCATGAGAGTGTCCTTCATGCGAGTGTGCGTGGTGCTCATCATCCGTATCACCGTGGTCATGGTCGTGCTCACCATCATCCGCATCATGATCGTGCTCATCCACGAAGTAATCCTCCTCTTTCTCAAGGGTGATTCCTTCAGATACATCAACAACCATAACGCTGTCATCAAGGCTGTCAATTATAGTCTGTGCCCATGTCTCCATATACTTTCCCGTATATATGAACATATCACTTTCTCTGATTTCTATCATGTCAGCCGGTCTTAAATCATAAGAATGGCTCTCCATTCCCGGCGGCAAAAGCAGAGTTACATCAGCATATTCACCCGCTATCTGCCTTGCAAAATCATACTGTGGAAAGAGCGTTGCTGCTATCTTTATCTTTTTATCCGTCATATCTGTCGCATCGCCCTTAACATCACCGCCCTTTGCGCAGCCGGCACAGAAAAGTCCGATTGCCAAGGTCAATATAAACACGGTAGACATATATACTTTATCATTGCGCAGTCTCTTCATAATTTCCGGCATTGTCCCTTCTTTTTTGTAATCATTCTGATTATCAGGTTAATTTGTTTTTCGAATTTGAAAACCAATTTCACATTTGCCTTTTTATTATATCAGCAGAATCATTTTTGTCAAGAAATAAATTAAGACAAAAAGAGATACCAAGCCACAGAATACAATCCGTGACTCGGTATCTCTTTTAGCCATATAAGCTGCACTATTATCTTATAAGAACCAATATTTATGTCTATTTAAAATACTTCTGCTCAAACTCATTTACAGGAACAGGCTTGGAAAAATAGTACCCCTGGAACATCTCACAACCCATAACTGAAAGGAAATCCACCTGATTCTTAGTCTCAACTCCCTCTGTTATGACAGGCATATTGAGTGTCTTTGCCATTGATATTACGGAGCTGAGAATCGCCTTGCTTCTCGACTGATTCTCAGTATCCCTGAGGAATAGCATATCTATCTTGAGTACATCCGCCTTGATATCCTTGAGCGTGTTGAGCGACGAATATCCGCTTCCAAAGTCATCAATTTCTATGTGAAATCCAAACTCCTGAAGCTTGCTGATAACCTCCATGTGCATCTTTACATCCGACATGATAACCGTCTCGGTGATTTCGAGGTTGAGTCTTGCCGGATTTATATCATACTTCTTCACAAGACCTGTGAACACTTCATACAAATCAAGATAATAGAAATCTTTCGCCGATATATTCACTGAAATGTGATACTGTTCAAGCCCTGCATTCTTCCACATCTTAAGACGTTGTGCAGAAATCTCCCATATATAGTTATCCAGCTTGTATATGAGTCCGGCACGCTCAAGTATACCTATAAATGAATTCGGATAGAGAAGGCCTCTCTGCGGATGCTGCCATCTGACAAGTGCCTCAGCGCCGAGTGCCTTACCCGTATGGTCGACCTGTGGCTGCAGATAAAGAATAAACTCCTTATTTTCTATGGCTCTGTCAAACTCTGCTACAACATTCTTCTCCATCATAAGCCGCTTCATGTCACTGTCATCATAAAAGCTCACAACCTGCTGATAATCTCCCTTGATACGGTCAATTGCCATATTGGCTTTATCGTACATCGTCTGAATAGGCTCATTCACATCACCCACCTCACACACGCCGATATACGCATGCATCTTATAGTTTCCGTCCTCCGTGAGTGAACACAACGCTTCCATCTTATCAACAATGAGCTGCTCGTCAAAATCTTCTTTAAGCATAGCTTTTACAAATTTATCACCGGCAATTCTTCCTGTAACACACTCTCCGTGGCCTGACTTGTCCAGAATTCCGGCCAGATTTTTAAGCACCTCATCACCCTTATCGGTTCCGAACAGCTCGTTGACCAGCTTGAAGTCCTTAATATTGGAAGCAATAATATACATCTGCGCATCAGCATGATTTATGACAAACTCTTTTGCCGCCTCAAAAAAGCCTTCTCTGTTGTACAGTCCCGTCATACAATCATGTGTCGCCCGATACCGCTCCTCCTTGAAACGCTTTACATCCTCCGTCTTGTCTTCTATCTTGAAGAAGCAGCCGATACCCATTCCTCTGTCATCATGCATATTGCGATACTCATACGCAAACGCCCTCATGTCTCCGGCTATCTTAATATTCTCCTCCCAACGTGCACTGTCCCTGTCTCCGGTATATGACTTGCGCCATTCATAATAGCGCCTTTCAAGCATATTCATGTTAGCCTGTTCATTTCCCTGAGGAAGAATGTTCTTTGCCGCCTTATTGATATACACACATCTTCCGTCCATGTCAAAACAGAAAATCGCATCACTTATATCTTCAACCACATACGAATGTGTCTGTGTCACAAGCTGCCTCGGCGTCTGATACAGTGTAAAATAGCAGAGCAGCGGTCCTAAAATACTGTATAAAAATACTGAAAAATCCACCTGCTGTCTCACAACAAGGCAGACTGCATTGATTATTACCCCAACCGCCAGAAATATAATCACCACACCATACTTTTTTCTGTACATCCGCGGTGAAATGACAAGCTTATATATAAGCGCTATAAATATCAGAAGCAGCATTCCGTAGCACAGCAAAAAATGAAAGGCCATGAACGGCTTAATCTGCGATGCAAGATAGAACTCGCCCGTACCTTCACTGAACACAACATCCATTGCAAATACATGACATGCAAAATTGTTTATCAGAATGCTGAGTGAATCCAGAACCAATAGTCCCCTTATAATATATCTTGGCGAACTTGTTATAAGCTTCGAATCTGTATACACCATCACATAGTCTGTCATGTAATAAAGCATCCAGTCAACCGCTATATAATGCATGCCTGTTAAAAATACAGCCAAATGTATCTTTGCTATCGGCACCATTAGAAATAATGCATAAAAAAATGTAGCAACAGCTCCCACCATGGTAACCTTGAGCACAGGCAGCGATAATCTGCTCTTCTTTTTTCCTGCCTCCACGCAGGTAGCAGCAAGAAGTGCAACCAAAAGTATATAAATAACAGCAAAAACCATTCTCATCATGCTTTCGGCACCTCCATCACACCATACTTATTCTTCATACTTATACCAAACCTAAAAATCTAATTATACAGGCACGAACGGTTTTTTGACCTTTTTCCCCTGATATCATAATGATTTTACCACAATTACAAAAAAAAGGCAAACAGCTTTGCTGCCATCTGCCTTTTCCCGACATTTTCTTAATCAATCTTAACCGCGTGCAAGCTTCTTTCTTATTTTGGTTGAAGCAAGCTCAATTATAAGGACAAGCACCATAAGCCCCCAGATAAATGAACCGACCATCGCCCAGCGTCTGCTGTTAAGACACTGCATAAGCGAAGCTCCGATTCCTCCGGCTCCTACTATACCAAGCGTTGTCGCATCCTTGAGGTTAATATCGAATCTGTATATTGTCGTCGATATAAAGCTTGCCGTAAGCTGCGGAAGAACACCATAACGTATTTTCTGGAAAGGCGTACAGCCCATTGCATCAAGGCTCTCCAATATCTTAGTGTCCAGATCCTCTATCGCTGTTATATACATCTTTGAAATCATACCTATCGAGCACACTGACTGAGTAACAACACCGCAGAACGCTCCCGGTCCTGTGACGCGGATCCACATAAGTGCCCACACAAGGCTCGGTATGGTTCTTATGAGCAGAATCAGAACCCTGAAAATATATGCTACAGGCTTCGGCATAATTGTCGTCGATGCCAGAAATGCAAAAGGAATTGCAAGTATGGCTCCGAAAAGTGTTCCGAGCACCGCTATGGCAATAGTCTGGAACAAAAGATACGGCACATCCGAATCACCTGTTCCGAACAAAAGCCCGGTATCCGGATGAAATACTCCGTGGAATACACCCTTTGCAACCTCCGTTCCGGTAGCAGTCATTCCGGAAAATCTGATATCTGATGCCGACCAGCCTATTAAAACCGCAACCACAAGCACTATTCCAAGATAGAGAAGCCATTTGTGCGGCTGTCTCTCATACATCTCAATAACACTCAGCTTCTTTTCCGCCGTCTCTAAGACACTTTCCGCTTTTTGTTTTTTATTTGTTGTATTTTTCATATTAATCTCCATGCTCTCTATACTTAGCTGAGCTTCTTTCTCAGATACTCGCTGAAAAATTCAATAGCCACAACTACAACAAACAGTGCAAGAAGCACCATTCCGAGTCCATTGTAATCACGCCAGCCTATACGCTCGTTGATTGTAATTCCAAGACCTCCGGCACCTACATATCCCAAAATTGCGGAAGCTCTGACATTCATCTCAAAGCAGTAGAGGCTGTGGCTTAAATAGACCGGAAGAATCTGTGGTATACATGCCGACCAAAACGCCTGAAACTTGTTGGCTCCAAGTGCTTCCATCGCCTCAAACGGTCCCATGTCTATTGTCTCAATGCTCTCATATAACATCTTTGCAACGACACCGAAGGTAAATATAGCTATCGCTATTGTTCCCGCAAAGGTACCAAGCGAAAAGATAAGGGCACATACAAGCGCAATGATAAGAGTAGGCACGGTTCTTATAAGTGCAAGGATAAATCTGATTACACTCACAACAACACGATTGTGTATTATGTTGCTTGAGGCAAGCACTGCAAACGGAAGTGCAAGCGCACATCCAACAAAAGTACCCATTATGGACATCTTTATTGTATCAATAAGAGGTGAAACCACCTTGCCAAAAAAACTCCACTTAGGCTGAAATATCTTACCGAGTATAACAAAAAGCTCATTTATTCTGGAAAATACCGTGGCAAAGCTGAAATCGGTCATCTTCAGTGCCCACGCTATCACAATTACCATTATTATAAGTATGAACGGCATACGGCTTCTCGGTCTGACTGTTGTATGACCGTTGGATATAGTGATGACCTGAGGCTTGAATATACGGTCAAAAAGCTTTACCTTCGCCTTTGGTGCTTTATAATTTTCACTCATCGGCGCACCTCCTAGTTCTCACTCTTGTCAGTTGTCGGAACCGCTGTTCCGTTATATACCTCATCAAGCTGCTCCTGTGTTATGCTTGATGCAGGTCCATCAAATACTATCTCACCCGCACGGACACCGATAACACGGTCGCAGTAATTAAGTGCCAGGTCAACATGATGTATATTAAGTAAAATCGTAATCTTATATTCCTTATTGATTCTCACGAAATCGCTCATTACCTGACGTGCCGTAACCGGATCAAGGCTCGCTACAGGCTCATCGGCAAGAATAATGGAAGGATTCTGATTAAGTGTTCTCGCAAGTGCTACTCTCTGCTGCTGTCCTCCCGAGAGCTGGTCACATCTGGTGTATGCCTTATCGAGGATACCGACCTTGTCAAGACTCTCAAGCGCCCTCATTTTCTGTTCCTTTGTAAATATGCCAAACAATACTCTCCAAAAAGGCATATCCGGCACATCTGCTGTAAGTACATTCTTTATTACCGTGCTTCTTGATACAAGATTAAAGCTCTGGAATATCATTCCCACCTTACGGCGGAAGCGGCGCAGAGACTTTCCGCTTAAGCTTTCAACATCCACTCCGTCAACGGTAAGCGTTCCCTGCTGTATATCATGCATACGATTAATACAACGGAGAATTGTAGATTTTCCGGCTCCCGAAAGTCCGATTATCGCCACAAACTCTCCCTGTTCAATATTCAAATTCACATTTTTTAAGGCTGTAAAGCCGTTAGGATAAGTCTTATATACATTCTTAAATTCAATCATATTCTGGTTCCTTTTTTAGAATTGCTCGCAAAGTGTACTGCTAATCGTATTAAAGGGGTACCCGCAAATAATATGTGGGGTACCCCTCTAAAATATCCGGAGTTAAACCGTATTAATCAGCAACTGCCTTAAGTGCCTCACGTGCACCATCGTAATCCGAATCTGTTGCAATGGCATATCCGGCATGGCTGTATACGCCGAATATCTCCTTACCCTTATCTGTGCTTATGATATTGATAAAGCACTGCTGAAGGGCATCCTTAAGCTCATCCGTATAGTAAGGGCTTCTCTTAGAAATAGCTACCGTATCATTGTAAATTCCATCTGTTACACCGATAACATTGAGTTCATTCCAGATAGACTCTGTTCTGCCCATACCCTGCTTACCTGTTGAATCCTGCTTATCTGTAGCAAGTGTCCAGCTCTCCTCGTAATCGTTACGTCCGTCTGCGTAGCATACGATGATATCAACACTCTCAGCTGCTGCATAAGAGAATGCCGTACCATAACCGGAATCAAGAGGAATTACGTTAGCAAGATCACTTATCTTCTTGCCGTCATAGTTCTTCATAAGCCACATTGTAGGATAGATATAACCTGCTGATGAAGATGTCTTCTGGACAGCCCATGTAGCCTTGTTAAGATCATCCCATGTGAGTTCCTCACCGTTGTTAACCTTCTCTGCAAGCTGCTTACCATACTCAGATGGTGTAGCATAGATAAGTGAACGATAATATGTTACCTGAGGTCCGTTCTTCTGTGTTGCGTTAGCATCACCGTTCCAGTCTGCCGGATTCTCGCTGTCATTGGAAAGTCCGTTACGTGTAGCCGTAAGGATAACATCAACATCATCAGAATAAAGTGCATAGGTACCGCCCGGTAACCAACCTATATCTATTGTACCTGCTGCCATAGCCTCGCCTGTTGCATCATAGCTTGTACCAACAGTGATGTCTACTTCCCCGATATCGTAGCCAAGCTTAGCCATCTCTTCCTTAACAAGTTCAGGAAGGCCCTTAGTACCTGTGATGATTACATCGGCATCCTTAGAAGGAACGAACTCAAGTGTGAGCTTGTCAAAGCTCTGCTTAACTGCAGTTGTCTCACCTGTTGCCGCTTCTGTTGTACCTGATACAGTTGTTCCTGCCTCAGATGTACCTGCCGCTGTAGTTGCACCTGCGTCTGTCTTACCGTTACATCCGGCAAGCATTGTCATTGCTGCCATCATAACAGCAGCACCCTTTACAAAACCCTTTTTCATGATAAGGCTCTCCTTTGTGCTTTTATGTGTATGAAAAAGCTCATACATTTCGGGTGTCCCGAATTTGCACGGTTATAATTTAACATTGAGCCTGATTTTTTTCAATACCTTTTATAAGTTTTTTTAAGGATATACATTATTTTCTTTGGAATCTTACAATATATTTACATTGTTAAAAGTATAGTCATTACCCTCAGAGCCCTTTATTTCCACGGCTTTAAGCGTGAGTCCGTCTATATTATTTGCCTTCATTCCTCCAATTCCTTTTGCCCTTACATTTTCCAATGTAATATTTTCCAGCGGACTTTCAACAAGACCCGTTATAAATACAGCGTTTCCCGCCACAGTCTTTGTATCTATATTTTTAAAATGTATATTTCTCATATGCGGCGTACCTTCATTCACAGGCATCGCACTGTTCTCATCAAATTCTTCCACGCTGTAAAATTCATCCACATACAATGCCCCGCGGAACCACCTGCAGTCGTGATGCTCGGTTGAGTTATTCTCGTGCACACAATTCTCATAGCATATATCCTCAACCATGCTTCCCCTGCCCCTGGGCGACTTCACACTTGCGAAGCTGTATGTATCTTCAAAGATGCAGTCCTGTACAAGCACACGCCTTACATCCCCCGATGTCTCGCTTCCGACCGCAACGCCAAAGCCGCTTGTAAAACGGCAGTTTGTTATCCTTATATCCTCTGACGGAATTCCTGCCTTTCTTCCTTCCTCGTCACGTCCCGACTTGATTGCAATGCAGTCATCCTGGCTTCCTATAAGGCAGTTGAACACATAGACATTGCTGCATGAATCAGGGTCAAATCCATCACCGTTATATATATCCTCATATCTTCTGCCATCCTCGGCGTACTTGGTAAATATTTTCACGTTGTTAAGCACTACGTTGTTACAATAGATTGTATGCAGACACCACGCAGGCGATTGTCTTATCGTTATATCCTTCAGATAAACTCCGTCTGTGTTTCTTATACATACGGCACGTCCTCTTACCGCCCTCTTTTCTTTAAGCTCCTCCATGAAAAGTTTCCTGCCGTTGGCATCTATTGTACCTTTTCCGCAAATTGTAATATTCTGCCGTCTTCCATCCACGGTGTTTATCAGCGAAGCATAGCAGACGCTTTCACGCCCCTCAAACCTGTAGCTCATGACAGGATAATCGCTCAGTCTGCTGCTCCCGAACAGCCTGCCGTCAACCTTGAGAGTCATATTGCTCTTGAGAAAAAGTGCACCCGCCACAAATGTCCCCTCCGGCACATACACCATGTCACCCTCACCACACTCATTGATTGCCTGCTGTATCGCACCTGTGCAGTCCGGCATTCTGTCGGTATCAGTCATAATCGGATTGTCTATCTCACAGGCTTTCGCCCCATAATCCATAATATTATGCACCCTGGCAGCTTTCCTTGTATGTATTATCACTGCTTCACTTCTTATTCTGCTGCCATCCTCATCAACAGCGCAGACATACACCTCATATTCCCCGTCCGCTTCAAGACCCTCAAATGTATAGTCAGTGCTCTCCGTAAGCGCTGCAAACTCATCCTCAATGAACACCTCATAGCCGACAGCCCCCTCGACCTTCTCCCACAAAACGGCGATGCTGTCCTGTGTACAGGCGTTGTCAAGTACAATAACCACGGGAGTTGTTAATTTACCATCCATTCTGACACCTCTTATCATGTTGAAATATTATAAAATTATATATTGTGATAAACATTTGCGAAATTTTACTATATTGCAAAATGCAGCGAGAGCGTGCCTGATGGCAATATATTAAAATTTCACAATATTTATCATTAGGATTTAAAGTGTTCTACCCGAATACCACATCCAGTGTCATCATTATAGTAAATCCCGCAGCAAATAGCAATGTTCCTATATCACTTTGCCTGCCCTTTCCCTGCGCCATCTCCGGAATAAGCTCCTCAACCACAACATACAGCATCGCACCCGCCGCAAAGCTCAAAAGATACGGCAGCATAGGCACTACGATTCCTGCCGCCATGATTGTAAGAAGTGCTCCAGCCGGCTCCACAGCTCCCGATAATACTCCGTATAAAAAGGCCTTTCCTCTGCTGACACCGCGGCTTCTAAGCGGCATTGATATGATCGCACCCTCAGGAAAGTTCTGTATCGCTATTCCAACCGCAAGTGCCATCGCGGACATAAGAGTTATATCTGAATTTCCGCTCACATATCCTGCATACACGGCTCCCACAGCCATTCCCTCGGGAATGTTGTGAAGTGTCACCGCAAGGACAAGCATGGTCGTTTTTTTTAGATTTGCCTGTGGTCCTTCAGCCTGTTCGGTATCAGAGTGCAGATGCGGTATTACGTTGTCAAGCAGAAACAGGAACAATATCCCCACCCAGAATCCCACAACTGCCGGAATGAACGACCACTTTCCCATATATGACGCCTGACTCAGTGCAGGAAGCAAAAGGCTCCACACGGAGGCCGCCACCATAACTCCGGCGGCGAATCCGGTCAGAGCCCTCTGAAGTCCTGCATTCATTTCTTTTCTTGCAAAAAGTACACATGCGGCACCAAGTGATGTACCCGCAAACGGTATTAAAAGCCCTGACATTACATCCATCATGCCCCCACCGCCCCCTTGAAATTATTGTCATTTGTATTGCTGAATTTTTTTATTTCTCTTCTCAATATAACCTTGACTGCCCTGCATACAGCGATTATTATAACTGCTAAAATTATACCGTTCATAATATCCTCCTTTTCCGAGCGCTTCTCCGGCACCCTTCATCTTATTATATGTACGGATATATAGTGTGTGATATCTAATAAAATCCCAGTTAGTCTTATCTAACCTCTATACAATTAGTATACACTAACCTGTATAAAAAAACAATACCCTATTACGA
>FR895398.1 GCA_000435595.1 Firmicutes bacterium CAG:882 | reverse complement strand
GAAGTCGGGACGGCAAAAGCCGTCCCGACAAGCGTAACATTCACATTTTACATTACCGTTCTTGTTATCAGAAGCTTCATGCCTGGTTTAAGACTCTCGGATGCAAGCTTGTTAGTCTCCATTATCCTCTCTATTGTCGTGTAATATCTCTTCGCAATATCCCACAGTGTGTCACCTGATTTTACAATGTATCCGCATATTCCCGGAAGCCGCTTTATAGCGCCATAGTCAAGCTTCTCCTCGTTCACTCCCGTGATAACCTGAGTACTCTCAGTGGTAAGTACAAGGACATCTATCCCGGCATTCAGCTTGATTTCAAGCTCATCCCCGCCAAGCATTGCCACTCCGAGCTGTTCAACATCCGTTCTCACCGTATAGAATGCATCCTCCGTGATTCCCGGCGCATCAATCTTCTGCGAGAAAGGCAGCTCCTTGGTTATAGAGCCGATTCTGTCCGCATCGCTGTCCGATATGTACAGTACGTTTACCTTTGCAGCACCTTCAACCATAAGCCCGTCACCAACAACAGAGATATCATCCGTGCTCAGTGCCGCCGTGCTGCTTATAATCTGAAGAATCTTATTTCTGCCGTCATTTATCCGCATCTTTTCACCAATGCGGCATCTCTGATGATTGCGTATAAGAAGCTCATCATACTGTGCCGTGTCAACGTCCGGCTCAAGCTTTTTCTTTGTCGAATATACGTCGGTTATCAATTCGAGATTCTGTTCATCATACAGCTTTATATCAAGGTCAAGCACAAGCTCCGTCTCAATTATTCTCGGTTCCCCGTCATAGTCAGGCTTTACAGAAATAATCTTCTGTGACGGAACGACCGACACATCCGCAAGCATTCTCTCATCCGCGCCCGGCAGCGGAAGCTTTCCGGTAAAAGGAAGTGTCTCCTCCACATACTGAATGTTCTCATCGTCATCCTCCGGAAAATACATTGCAAACAGATGAATCTCGCCTCTTACAATCAGCTCATCCGCCGCCGGCTTTGTCTCAATGTTTCTCAGCTCCGGCGATGACCAGATTACATTTCCTACATTCGGTTTGTTCGCCGAGAGCTCATACTGTTCCCTTATTCTGAGTATATCCCTCTTATTTTCGGTCATTGCAAGAAGTCCTATGCTTCTTTTCAGAATACACGCATCGGAATCCTCAATTCCAACCGCCGCCGGTGACACATATGTATTCTCACCATATACCTCAAGCGCAATTATTGCCGACACACTTATCTTTCTTTCATTGATAATATTGATGCTCAAATCGTCAAGAGACGCACTGCACTTTATCGTATCGCCTGCTGTAAGCCCCGGCACGCTCACGGTCTCCCCAAAATCAATGCTGCCATCCATGGAATCAAGTGGCATACCCGCTCCGTCCGTTCGATAAAGCATGGAGAATTTGAGCTTTCCATTGACGGATGCCCTGCCATCCCCCGCCTTCAGTCCTTCAATGACAATCTCACCGCAATCGGTTATCTTTTTTAATATATCCGGCTTACTGTCCGGCACTATAAAATCATCATCTAATGTAACCTGAGCCTCCGCCTTCCCGCAGATATGGTTCATGCTTATATTTTTCCGAACTATCTCCACAAAAAATCCCCCATATCATATATTTATATGTATATAATATGAGGGATTTGATTCCTTTATGCTATTTTTATCTGAACACCACGCTCTGTCCGGCATCCTCAAGCTTAACGACCACATACGGATATGTGGCAAGCTTATTGACCGCCTCGCCCTGTTTCGGTCCGATAAGCTCCGAGTCAAAATATACCGCATTGTCAGCCATCGACACTTCCTTCACTGCTATCGAATAACCGCCGCTGTTCTGCATTCCATAACCTCTCGCTATGTACAGCCAGCCGTCAGCCGAGTATGTAATTCTGAAATCTTCGCTCTTTTTCGATTCAATCTCAGCCGTAAGCTCCTTTGGTATGTCATCAAAGCTCACCACGGTAAAGTCGACAGGCACAAGCTCTGCCTCCTTCCCAGCCTTACCACAGCCCGACATAAACACCATTCCGATGGCGGTCATCATAAGCATAAATGCCGATAATATTCTTTTTTTCATGTTACCATCCTGCCACAATTGCTCTTTCAAGTCATTGTATGCCGATGCCGTATAAAAATATTCCGTTCACAGCTTAATTGGAGGTCTTATTTGTAAAATCATACCTCACATCGTCAGCACCTTCAACGAGGTTGACAGTATAGCTCTTGACGGTGGTTCCGCTGACCACGATAAATGTATGCTGTCCCGTAACCATCGCAAAGTCAAGCGGTGCAACTCCAAGATATGAATCGTCAAAATATATTATGGCACCGGTAGGGCCGTCGATATACACGCGGTTCTTAGTACTCACTATGGTTGTGGTCTCCTCCGCCCGGGCACCTGATGTCTCAGTTGATGCAGCCGTTGATGCAGTTGTCGTCTTCTGCGTGGTGCTTTTACTCTCCTCTATCTTTTTGAGGTTAATGTTAACCTTCTGATAATCAGCTTTAATCTCGATATTCTGCTCATAGTTTTCATAACCGTCGGCACTTGCGCGCACGGTGTAGGTTCCGACAGGAATCGTGAGCATACCCTCAGAGTAATCCGTCTCCTTGCCGTTCAGGTACAGATTCGCCCCCTCGACATTGATGTCAAAAAGGACATTGCCATTCTCAATCGTATCGGCCACGAACTCCGAAAAATCAACCGTAGTGACCTGATTTTGAATAATCGTGACTGTCTTGGCTCCATAATACTCACCCTTAGACACCGACACCTTATATTCTCCCTCGGTCATGGTAATCATCATATTTTTCTCTATCGTCTTAATATTTTCGCTTCCTATGTTGACATATCCGCCCACGAACAAATCCACTCCCGTAAGGCTTATGTAACCATGACCTCTCGTGACAACGATTGATACTACCTTTCCATCCTTCTCATAGAGATTCAGAACATCTTTTGCAGAGAGCTGTTCAGGTGTAATCAGTTCATTTCCCGACACAACCACGACATTCCGCGAATACTCATAATTCTTGTTATATATCGTGATTCTTCTGTATGATGTATTGACCGCCGCATCCGATACGGCAAGATGCCTTACCACACCGTCGGATATGTGTATCTCCTTCACTGTACTGCTTGCGGCATCAAATGTAATATCAATCACATTTCCCGCATTGAGCTGTGACATGGTCATCGCATTGCCGTATTCACTGTAGATGAGTGCCGGCTCCTGAACGTAGAATGTATAATCAATCTCATCCTCGTAGGTTCTCACAGACAATCTCTTCGTGCCAGAATTCACATAGGTTATCACCGCAAGCTCCGTCCTCAAATCAACTGCGGTTGTCGGTGCATTTATGATGGCTGCCGTGGAGCCGCTTGGACTCTGTGTATTTTTTGTGCCCGCACCATTACCCGCCTTAGACGATGATTCCGATGCAAACAGGACTGCACACAGTACAATTCCCGCAACAATAAGTGTTCCTAAAAAAAAGTTTTGAAGCTTATTATTCATCCAAAGTTCCTTTCCATATAACAATCAGCCGTAGAGTGTCCTCACGAACTCCCTTCTCATCCTGTTCTGATTCACTGCCAGTTTCAGCTTTTCCATATTCTTATTAGGTATCCATGCCTTATTGGCATTGAAATAATAGTTGAGTATCTTCCAGAATTTCTCGGGGTATGAGAACATCGCGCCAAGAATCTTCACATCCTGTGCCGACAGCGTGTTGACGCAGTCGTACTCGCGCAGCATAAGATACCCCATCTTTATGTCCCAGTCATACTTTTCCATGAGCTTGCGCATGAAATTGTACAAATCCACAACATACAGATCCTTCCGCATCTGCGAAAAACCTGCAATGAGATATTCCCCGCCATCAGTATATATATTATGATAATTAAAATCTCCGTGGCACAGCCTGTTATTCTGCACAGTCTCACTAAGTCTCTGCTCATAATCGGAGGCTTTAAGTCTGTCAAGCGCTTCAAGCCCCTCCGCGAAAAACCCGGGACATTCCCTGACGGCAAGCAGCTCAAAGTCAGTCTTTGTCTTTCTTCCGACAAGATAATTTTTTATCATTTTAAGTTCTTTATTATGCTTATCATACTCTTTTACAAGGCTTCTTGCAATCTGAAATTCTTCTCCGTTCAGCCCGATTTCCTGCAGCTTAAGCTTATCGAACGCTTTGTGCAGTGCTGCAAGTGCTCTCATAGCCGTGCAGACATCCTCCAATTTTTTCTCATCACACTCATCCATATCGCTGAAGCTGCACACCGTATATAATGCTGAGTCCTCGCTCTCATAAAAATATGAGCCCTCACTGTCCTTCACATAACACGACACGCTTATTCCCTCCGCGGCAAGTGCGCTCCTGACCGCCGCTCTCGCCTCAAAGCGCTCCCTGCTTCCGCTATACTCTCCCACGAGCACAATTCCGGAGCGGGTATTGTACATAAGCCGCCCCCGCATCCGTCCCATGTAGTTTCCCTTCATGTCGAAATGCTGCAAAGCGTTCTCGGCAATCTCATACACCGTATATCGTTTTATCGGTCTTCCATTCACCTCGTTTGCCACAAAAAAATCCCCCTCACATCATCTTAGCCCAAGGGCTATCTAATAATATGAGGAGGTTATATCTTTTATGAATATGGACGGGCAATCTTTTAAGCTGTCTGTTCATCGTCTGCCGAGTTCTTTTGCACGCCCAAGGAGATAATTCCTGTCATTGAGCGAAGGATTGTCAAGCACCTCCGTAAGCAGACTGTTGAGAAGCTCTCCAAGCTGTTTCCCTGCTTCGAATCCGGCATCCACAAGGTCTTTTCCCGTAACATCAAGCTCTTTAAGACTTGTGCAGTCACCCCGCTCTAAGACATGCGCACATAGTTTTCTCATATCCGTATACTCTTCATGCATGGATTCATCTGCAAATGAGAGGTTAAAGTCAATGACCCTAAGCGCATCCTCTTTCCCCACCTCATTAATATAATGCCGCATCTGCGGCTCTGTCAAAGCCGGTGTAATACCAAGATATTCCACAAGCTTGACCGCCATTGATATTGTAGCATTGTCAAGCTTAAGTCCCTTCAGCACCGCTCTTGTCTTATCTTTTCCGATAACGCTTAACAGTGCCGCATATCTCTCAGGCAGGCATGGCTTCGTCCTCTTAATAAGTACCTTAAGCCTGTCAATGTCACCACTGTTGACACCCTCAAGCTCAGAAATGATAACCTTCATGACTCCAAGCTCATACACGACCGAAAAATAATCGGGATTATCTGACAGGAGAAGCTTGTTGAGTTCGGTATGAATCCTCTCCCTGCTTATCTTCACAAGTGTAGGTGCAAGCTCTCTCGCCGCATCCTTGGTGGCTTTATCAATCTCAAAGCCCAGCTGTGCCGAAAATCTCACGGCTCTCAGAATCCTCAGGGCATCCTCCGTGAACCTGTCATGCGCATTCCCAACACAGCGGATAATCCGGTTTCTTATATCATCAATGCCGCCAAAAATATCGACAACGCCATTCTCATCGTTGTATGCCATCGCATTGATGGTAAAATCACGCCGCTTCAAATCCTCCTCAAGATTAGGTGTGAATTCCACGCTCCCAGGATGCCTTGAATCCTCATATTTCCCATCTATGCGGTAGGTTGTCACCTCATACCCGTTCTTCCCCAGCATAATCGTGACCGTTCCGTGCTGAATACCCGTATCTATCGTCCGCCTGAAAAGTGCCTTCACCTGCTGCGGCAGAGCTGAGGTTGTGATATCCCAGTCCCCCGGCACTCTGCCAAGTATGCTGTCACGCACACACCCCCCGACAGCATACGCCTCATAGCCGTTCTGTGTGAGGATATCAATTATATATCTCACATCCTTTGGAAGTTCTATTATAACCAAGATATCACCTTCTTTCCCACTCATTTGGCTCATTTACATATAGTTTGATGTTGAGGTCAAAAGGTCAAAAATCCTCACGCAAGCAAGCTTGCATCGGACTTCTGACCTTTTGACCCTGATATCATAGTTTGCAATAAAACAAATAATGTTAGGGCAAAACAGGCATAGTAACCTGCACTATGTATAATGTAGTAAGTTATGCGTATCGCGACTTTTGTGAGGAGCTTAGTTGTTCTTAGGACTTTTCACAACCCCCGCCAAAATCAGAATGGATTCTGATTTAGAAGCAATGCATACAAGGATGTATGCTTTGCTTCGTTGGCGGACATATATAAAACCATTCCAAAAGTCCTTAGAACACCCGGCTCCGAACAACGGAGCCGATACACATAAACTGACTACATTATACACCTGCACTCACAGGCGCCTGTTTTGTCCTAACATTAATAAGCTTCTTGCTTAGTACGCCTTCCCCCAGTACACAAGCTTCTTCGCAGGCTTTCCACAGCATACGCACACATCGCCGATATGCTCCTGCTCAAAAGGCATACATCTGCTGGTTGCCGTTGTCTCTTCCTTAATCTTATCCTCGCACGCCTGCTCTCCGCACCACATACCCTTTACGAAGCCCGGCTTGTTGGCAATGATATCCTTGAACTCTTCATAGCTATGAGCCTCGTATGTATGTGCATCACGATGTGCTCTTGCCCTCTCAAGCATCTCAGACTGCATTGTATCAAGAATCCCGGCAAGCTCTGTATCAATCACATCAAGAGATACCACATACTTCTCTCTTGTATCACGTCTTACAATGACCGCCTGATTATTCTCGATATCTTTAGGTCCAATCTCGATACGCGCCGGAATACCCTTTACCTCCTGCTCTGCATATTTAAAGCCCGGTGTCTTATCGGAATCGTCAAAATCAACTCTGAAGCCTGCCGCCTCAAGTCTGTCTCTTAACTCTCCTGCCTTCTCAAGGACTCCTGCCTTATGCTGTGCAACAGGAATTACTCTTACCTGAACAGGTGCAATTCTAGGAGGCATAACAAGACCGCTATTGTCTCCGTGAACCATAATCATGGCTCCGATGAGTCTTGTCGTTGTACCCCATGAAGTCTGATGGACATACTTTAATGTATTGTCCTTGTCCGTATACTGGATGCCGAATGCCTTGGCAAATCCGTCGCCGAAGTTATGGCTTGTTCCGGACTGGAGTGCCTTGCCGTCGTGCATGAGTGCCTCGATTGTGTATGTGGCCTCAGCTCCCGCGAACTTCTCCTTGTCAGTCTTTCTTCCCTTGATAACAGGCATTGCGAGTACCTGCTCACAGAAATCAGCGTATACATTAAGCATCTGCTGGGTTCTTGCCTCTGCCTCCTCAGCAGTAGCATGAGCGGTATGTCCCTCCTGCCATAAAAACTCTCTTGAACGAAGGAACGGTCTGGTCTCCTTCTCCCATCTTACGACATTGCACCACTGGTTATATACCTTAGGCAAGTCTCTGTATGACTGAATCTCATCCTTATAAAAATCACAGAAGAGTGTCTCCGATGTAGGTCTTACACAGAGCTTCTCCTGAAGCGGATTTAATCCTCCCTGGGTCACCCATGCCACCTCAGGTGCAAATCCCTCAACATGATCCTTCTCTCTCTCGAGAAGACTCTCAGGAATAAATACAGGAAGATATACGTTCTGCACGCCTGCCTTTTTAAAGCGTGCATCCATCTCCTTCTGAATATTCTCCCATATAGCATATCCTGCCGGCTTGAATATCATACAGCCCTTAACACTTGAATACGCCATAAGCTCTGCCTTCTTAACCACATCGGTATACCACTGGGCAAAGTCCTCTTCCATAGGGGTGATTGCTTCTACTAATTTCTTATCGTTTGCCATTTTATGCCTCCAAAATTTTTTTCACTTTAAAAAGTTTTAGTTCTCATGGTACTTCTCTATTGTATAGAAGTAAC
This sequence comes from Firmicutes bacterium CAG:882, assembly GCA_000435595.1. GTDB lineage: Bacteria > Bacillota > Clostridia > Lachnospirales > Lachnospiraceae > CAG-882. The sequence continues at coordinate 26,005 of FR895398.1, read as the reverse complement.
CCATATCTTCCATTCTGCGGCAGAACAGCGTATCCGTCTTTTCCTCGGTGCTTCCTTCCTTCACTCCGCGCCAATAATAATTCATATCAACATCCGGATCGAATGTGTACGCCGTTCCGTCAAGATTCACATAAAGCCAGCAGTGCGGTGTCATTCCACCGTTGTAAGAGGATACCTGACCTGAGAGCAGATGCGCATCGTAGCCTAAGTATCTCATTATATACATGAATGCCGATGAATAATTGTAACAGCAGCCTTGATATGTATTGAACAAATCTGTTGCCCACAGCACCTCCTCCGGTGTCGTGGCGGGATCAGATGTCGAATACTTACCCGCATCAACATTCATTCCTCTGTTGTATGTGATTCTCTTTATAAACCATACATAGATGCTGTGAACCTTCTGATAGTTGGACATATCGTCCGTTATTGTTCCCTCATTCTTAAGCATCACCATATAGCTCTCTATAAGCCTGTCAAGCTCCTCATAGCCCGATGTCGTCGGGTTAAGCGGTTCATTGTTAAGTAAGTCCCAAGCCTTAACCTCCGGTGCTGCCGTTGTTGTCTCCTCAGGCGTTGTGGGTTCATCTGTCACAAGCTCTGTCGTTGTCTCTATTTCACTTGTACTCTCCACTGCAGTCGTAACCTCTGTGGCTGCTTCCGATGTGGTCGAGTCTAAAATTATCTCGCCACCCTCATCGGGATTCTTGCTGCATCCGGCTGTCAACAGTGTGCCGATTAGAACGAGCAACACTATATATGAAGCCTTTGTTCCTGTTCTTTTCATGTTTTCCTCCTATAGCCTTGTGCCTTGTGCTTCGGGCTTACAAAACAGACTATTTTACATCCATTCCGTATCCGTAGTATTGTACCACATCATTCAAAATAAAGAAATACATATATTTTGTATCATCCTGATAATACTCGTACATCTTCCCCGATACCGTGTAGTCCTTTCCGTAGGCATTCTCAACATCTGTAAGACTGCTTCCGACACCGATTCCCTTATCTGTCTTAATTGTCTCGGATGAAATGTTGATGTCCTGTATATAGTCTCCATCTTCCTTAGGGAAGGTTGTCACCTCATATCCCTCATAGGTAAACACCTTGTCAAGTCCGTCAAAATAGCAGCTTGCCGCCTCCATATATGCAGTTGTCTCCACAAGGCTGCCAGCCTCCGCGTTGAACTTATCTCCGGGTGTCAGCATAAGCTCACCGTTGTTGTAACCGAACGCCCCACCACTGTCCTTCTTAGAACACCCCGAAACAACAAGCACTGCCGCAAGCATGAGCACCGCTAATATTTTTTTCTTCATATATAATAGTCCTCCAACCATATTTTTAATTCTGTTATGTCCTTGAAGTATACATAAAAAAACTAATCCTGTAAAGTGACATTTACAGGAATCCTTACATATCCCGTCTCATCCTTGACCACGAATGAGCAGACCTTTCCTGCAAAATCCGCATTAAATATATCGGCATCATCACTCTCAAGATAAAGTGTAAAATCCGCTCCTTTCTCGGACGGTAGAACCTGGTATGTCCCGCTTCCCTCAACAACAAGGTATATATATGCGTAACCGGAAAGTGCATCACAGCTTCCGTCAACCTGCAAAAGCCCGTCCGTCGTTGTCATAACGCTTACCGACGCCTCCGCCGTGCAGTCTGAATCCGCTGTGCCTCGAACAGCACCCGAAAAGTAACCATCACCAAGATTTAATGACGGCACAATCGGAGTGTACACAAGAAGATTCCTAAGATTTCTCTCTACAAGTTCAACCGCAACAAGCTCTGACTCCTCCGCAGCCTGATAGATATTGTACGGTATCTCTCTCTTCGCCGTGAGCGAAGTATAGTCGTTGGCAAAGAACCAATAGAGAGCATTTCCGAACGAGTCGCGGAAAAGGGTAACGGACTTATCCACCGCCTTGCTTTCATTTGACGTAGTTATCACCAGATCGTCCACACCGCGGAAGCGGTTCGTGTACTCAAAGTTCTCTGATACATCAAATTCAAGCTGTTCATCCTTCCTGCCAGAACCCGGAAGCAGCATTGACTGTAAATCACCGGAGAAATTGTTTTTTACGCTGTACGGCATGGTGCTGTACCTTGTATACCCTTTAAATTCATCCCCATATACCTCTGACAGCTTATTCGCAGCGGTTTCATAGGCGACAGCCGCACCGTAATTGTTCCAATGCGAATCAAGCTTATGATATAACTGCACACCGTCTGCCTTCTTCAGGGATAATGTATTCTTAAGCTGAACTGTGTTCACTCCTGCCTTTACAAGCTCACTATACAGACGCTCGTAATTTCCCCGACCGTCATCCTCTATATAATAGTACGGCATGTACTCGCCATATACGGACATCTTGTTAGGAGCTGAGAAAAATATGAACTCTCCGCCGCTGCTCTCCACATAATTCTGCATCATGAGCACCACAGCACCCATACGTTCAACCTCGGTCTCATCAGCCACGCTTGTTCCGAGAAAATCGTCAAGTGCTCTCGAATAGAACAGCCATCCGTCCTCGCCAACGATAACCTCCGATTGTCCTGAAGTCCTGAACACATTCTGCTTCAACACATTCTGAACATATACCAGCCTGTTCCTGAAGCCGAAGTTCTGTGCAAAATATGTATCCACATTCGCAGTCAGCTCCGTTCCGTCAGACAGCTTCGGCTTAGCCGCCTTTGTCTCATTGCCGATTGCCGCCTGCTTATCGGAAAAGGCCAAAAGCGGCACAATGCTTATGGCAAGAAAGATTACTATATATATAAAGTTTGTCAGATTTTTCTTTTTTTTCATCACTTTTCTCCGACAGATTTTACCTAGAATCTGAAATAAATGAATGGATTATAGCTTCCTGCAGCAATCTCCATAATGCACAACAGATACAATATTATGGTACAGACTCTTCCCGCCGCAAGAGAAGCTTTTCTTTGCGGTGCCATCTTCAAAATCGGCGTAGATGCCGCTGCCGCAATCATCATCGTTATGATGAACAGCGGACTCATAACTGACGATGCCGTCATAAATCCGTACTGTGTTCTCGTAAATGAGAACATATTCTTTATAAACGCCGCTGCCTGCCCCATGGTATCGGCTCTGAAAATCACAAATCCTATTGTGACCGCGAGAAGCGTGTATATATGTCCTAAAGCCCCCTGCAGTGCCTTTGATGCATTGGTGCTGTCCGCTGAGCCGGTATATTTTTTTCTTCTGCTCTCCACAGCGGTCTCAATAATGGTTAAAATCCCATGATAAATACCCCACACAATGAATGTCCAGTTCGCACCATGCCATATTCCGGTGCACAGAAACACAAAAAATCGGTTGAACATCGTCCTCACCTTTCCTTTTCTGTTTCCTCCAAGCGGAAAGTACAGATATTCCCTGAACCACGATGTCAAAGATATATGCCATCTCTTCCAAAAATCACGGATGGACGAAGCTGTATACGGATAATTGAAATTCTCGGGAAAAGTAAATCCGAACATTTTTCCCATTCCGACCGCCATATCGCTGTAGCCCGAAAAATCAAAATATATCTGGAACAGATAACATACCGCTCCCACCCACGCTGATGCCGTGTCAAGCTGTGACATCTCAAGTGCATACATCTTATCAGCCGCCGACGCCATCACATTGGCGATAAGCATCTTTTTTGACAGACCGATTATAAACCGCTGTATACCGTCCGCCATCCCCTCCGGTGTGACCGTCCTGCTTTTAAGCTGCTCTCTCACTGAGTTATACTTTACAATCGGTCCTGCGACAAGCTGTGGGAACAGGCATACATACAGCATCACATCAAGAAGACTTCCCGGCTTGCGCTCTTTCTCCCTATATGTATCAATCACATACGACAATGCCTGAAAAGTATAAAAAGAGATACCTATAGGCATCCGCACCTGCGGGACCTTCAGCTCGACAAAAGGAAGCATGTTGATACTCTGAACTATGAAGCCCGCATACTTAAACACAACCAGAAATGCCAGATTAGCAACCACTGCAATGACAAGCACCGGCTTTCTTCTCCACACGAACCTTCCGAGCAGAAAATTAAGTGCTATTGATGCGAGCAGAAGCAGCACATACACAGGCTCGCCCCATGCATAAAACAAGAGACTCGCCACTATAAGCAATATATTTCTTACCGTCGTATTTCTCACCAATGTGTGGATAATAAGCACTGACGGCAGAAAAGCAAACAGAAAAACCGCTGATGAAAAAACCATATAAATCCCCTTTTTCGGCTAAATTCCAATATCCGCAAGAAAAATAACAGAATAATTATAACCTACTTTGCCGCCATGATACAAGCACAAAATCACCCTTGATTATTTTTCGCTTGTATATAGGATATTATCTCTTTTATAAGAAGAAATGCTATCGGTCCCGTTATCACACCAATCACACCGAACAACACAAGCCCCACATACACTGCTGCCAGCATCATAAACGGGTGTACTCCCACGCCCTTGCCCATAAGCTTCGGTTCAAGATATTCCCGCACCAGATAGCTTATAAAAGACATTGCCGCCAGCACAGCCGCATATCTGTATCTTCCACACAGCACACACACAATTGCCCATGGTGTCAGGATTGTGCCCGTACCGAATACCGGAAGTGCATCCACAAGCCCCAGCACAATACCGAGAAGCAGCCAGTACTTGTTGTGCAGCAGTAAAAGCCCGGCTGCACAGATTGTCATGGTTATCGTCATAATGATAAATTGTGTCCTTATAAACGTGTAAAGAATCCTGCCTATTCCGGTGTAGAAAAACTCGTACTCAGCTGAATACTTTGACTTCATTGCACTGTCCTTCATCCTGTCATAGTCCTTGAGAAAAAAATACAACGCCATAAGGAATATCACGAACACACCGCCAAATGTTATAACCCCCTTGATTGCCCCTATCGAACCGCCCATTATCGACGGCATTATTTTCTCTTTTGCCGACTCGAACGCACACACAAGCCCTGAATCTATATACATGAGCGTCGTTCCTCGCACAAATCCGAGCCTTGAATCAACCCCTGCACAGAAGCTGCACATCATGTCATTGATATATGAATAGCAGCTTTCATAATTGTCTATGACATTGTTCATCTGTGTTATTAAAAGTCCCCCCGGCAGCATCACAAGCCCCGCAAGGATTCCTCCCCAGAACACCATGAGAATAACTGCCGCAATGCTTCTTTTTATATGAAATCTGCGATTTAAAAACCTCATCTGTGTGCTTAAGCCTGCCGCCAGCAGAAAGGCAATAATAAAAGGAGCTGCTAACGGCATGATATACTTGAAAATAAAATATACAACTGCTGCAACTCCCATACCCTCGATAATGCTCTTTTTGTTTTTAAAAAAATTCTTCCTATCAACACCGCTATCGCCCATATCACCCTCCGCTCCGTGAGAGTAGTATGTCCGCAAAAGCCGATATTTATGCGTATTTTATATTGTGATGTTAAAGCCCGCAAACCCGCTTCCGTTCGGGACAATCTCATAACACATTCTCTTTTTTGTGACGGGATGGCTGAAATTAAGCTTGTAGGAACAAAGTGCAAGCACATCACCGTTCCTCATGCCCACCGCTGTTCCGTCACACAGCTTCGTATTGTACTTCATGTCTCCTGCAATCGGAAATCCCGCATTGGATAGCTGTACCCTTATCTGGTGATGCCTGCCTGTATGAAGTGTCACGCGTAACAATGCCTTATTCTCTTGAAGCTGCACCACCTCATAGTCGAGAACCGCCTTCTTTGCCCCCGGCGTGTCTGCCGAAACCACACGCGACATATTCGTCCTGGCATCCTTTATAAGATAATCTTCCAGAGTAATCCGTGTACCCACACTGTCTGCAAGCTCTTTCTCCCTGCCGGTGCCCACATCGACCACCGCATAGTAGCACTTTCCAACCTCACCCTGTGTAATCTGCTTAGTCAGTTCCGCCGCTGCCCTGCTGTTCTTAGCATATAGCACAAGCCCTTCAACAGGACGGTCAAGTCTGTTCACCGGTGCTATAAACGGATTTTTACTGCCTTTTTTTCTCTCATAAGTCAGAAGTGCGCTGACCATATCCTGCGAAAAGCCTCTGTCCGCCTGTGCCAGCACTCCCGACGGCTTATGACACACGCATATATCATCATCTTCATATATAATGTGTTCTCTTATGTCCTTCATCAAATCACCAATCAATTACGCCTTAAATCTGTACCCTACGCCCCAAATTGTTTCTATGTACTGAGGGTTAGAGGTATCGAACTCAATCTTCTCTCTTATCTTCTTGATATGCACGGTAACTGTCGCAATATCACCGATTGATTCCATATTCCAAATCTTGTTGAACAGTTCTTCCTTGGAAAACACACGGTTAGGATTCTGTGCAAGGAACGTGAGAAGGTCGAACTCCTTCGTTGTAAAAGTCTTTTCCTCACCGTTGACGAACACACGGCGGGCTGTCTTGTCAATCTTAAGACCTCTGATTTCGATAATATCATTCTCCGGCATTGCACTTCCGACAAGCCTCTCATATCTTGCAAGATGTGCCTTAACACGCGCTACAAGCTCGCTCGGGCTGAACGGCTTGGTCATATAATCATCGGCACCAAGGCCTAAGCCTCTTATCTTATCTATATCATCTTTCTTAGCCGACACCATAATGATGGGCGTATTCTTCTTGTTTCTTATTGCCTTGCATATCTCAAATCCATCGACTCCCGGCAGCATAAGATCAAGAATGTACAAATCATACTCGTTGTCAAGTGCCTCCTTAAGGCCCTTCTCTCCGTCATTGCATATAGTTACATCGTAGCTGCTTATCTCAAGATAATCTCTCTCAAGCTCGGCAATACTTTCCTCATCCTCAATAATCAATATTTTACTCATTGCTTCCACTCTCCTGATTTTTATATTTTCTGAGCACAAAGTGCATTACGGTTCCTGTTCCTTCCTTGCTTGTCGCCCATATCTGTCCGCCATGGTCGCTTATAATCTTCTTCACGATTGAAAGTCCGATACCGCTTCCGCCCTGCGCCGAATTTCTTGAAGAATCCGTGCGATAGAACCTGTCAAAGATATACTGGACATCCTTCTGTGCAATTCCCTTTCCGTTGTCCTCAATCTCGAACTGTACAAAATCATCCGCATCGCTTATCCTGATATTAATTATTCCCTTTCGCTCCGGTGACATATACTTCACGGAATTACTTATAATATTGTTAATCACACGTTTTAACTGCTCCGGATCAGCGATGATAACCGCCGCCTTATCAGCATAATTAAAATAACCAAGCTCGATATTTCTTGATTCAAGCTCAACCTTGAGTTCACTCACACAATCATCAAAATACTCAGCTACGTTAATCTTATTAAAATTATACGGTATCTTGTTGGCATCTATCTTAGAATACAGTGTAAGCTCGTTAATAAGCTTATCCATATCCACTGTCTTATTATATATCGTTCTGACATATCTGTCCATCTTCTCCGGTGTGTCGGCCACGCCATCCATGATTCCTTCCACATAACCCTTGATTGCAGTCATAGGCGTCTTCAAGTCATGGGATATATTGCTTATGAGCTCTCTGCTCTCCTTGTCATTCTGTATCTTCTCCTCAGCTGATTCCTTAAGTCTCTTTCTCATGACCTCGAAATCGTCTATGAGTTCACCGATTTCATCGTGGCGCTTATTCTTGAGCGTGAAATCCAGATTGCCCTCCGTGATATTGTGAGTCGCATCCCTTAGCTTCTTAACCGGCGAGACAAGTCCTCTGTAGACCCACACGCTTATACATCCGCTTGCCGCAACAAGAATGGCTGCCAGACACATAAGGAAAAGAATAAGTATATTCTTTACCTGCGGGACAATATGCTCTATATGGGTCACGATGTAAAGTCTTCCCTCTCTACCATCGCTGCACTTAAAAAGCACTCTGTTCACAAGCATCTGCAGATTGCCGCCTAAGTACATTCCTCCCTGAAGCCCATCGAGCTGTCCAAGCTGTTCCATCTTGGTGAGCTCCGCATACAGCTCATCCTCAAGCTCATCATTATCATAATTGGAAAAAACATACCTGCCGTTGAGATTTACGACAATGTTCGTTGCATCGTTCGTAAGTCCGTTGCAGTACTCAGCAAGATAATCCGAATCACACAGCAAATCCGGATTGGCATCCCTCACAGTCTCAAGCTCATCCTCTATGCTTGAATTGACAGCGTTGAATGCAAGCATGGGATTGAACATTACCGTATAAGTGTTCATATCTATCTTATAGGTGTGATATATCGTCTTTAGCTTGTATGTTCCGAGGCTGAGCACCGCTACAATAAGTATTATCGGAACTATGCACAGCACACAGAATGCAAGCTGCATTTTTGTTTTAAGTTTCATTGTCCGTTACCTCTTTATCACCTGACGGCTTATAGCGCGGAGCGTTTTTGTGTAATAGGAACAAAGTTTCCTATTACACAAAAAAGACGCATAAGCCATACTTATGCGTCTATTGTACCACATTATTATGTGCAAGTTTATAAATTAAATATAAACAATTACAAATATTTCTTTAAAGCATCAACCTTATCAATCTTCTCCCAAGGCACATCAATGTCATTACGGCCAAAATGTCCGTAAGCTGCTGTCTGCTTGTAGATAGGACGTCTTAAGTCAAGCATTCTGATAATTCCTGCCGGTCTTAAATCAAAGTTCTCTGCTACTATCTCGGAGAGCTTTTCATCGGATACCTTTCCCGTGCCGAATGTGTCAATGCTGATTGATGTAGGCTGTGCAACACCGATTGCATATGAGAGCTGAATCTCACAACGCTCTGCAAGCCCTGCCGCAACAATGTTCTTTGCGACATAACGAGCTGCATAAGCTGCCGAACGATCAACCTTCGTGCAGTCCTTTCCCGAGAAAGCTCCGCCGCCGTGACGAGCGAATCCGCCGTATGTATCAACGATAATCTTACGTCCCGTAAGTCCGCTGTCACCGTTAGGTCCGCCGATTACAAAACGTCCTGTAGGATTGATGTACATCTTCGTTCTCTCATCAACGAGCTCCTTAGGAAGAATCTCATCGAATACATACTTCTTAATATCCTCATGAATCTGCTCCTGTGTAACATCAGGATCATGCTGTGTTGAAAGAACCACAGCGTTGAGATGTACAGGCTTATGGTTGTCATCATACTCAACCGTAACCTGTGTCTTGCCGTCCGGACGAAGATACTTAAGTGTTCCGTCCTTTCTTACCTTGGTAAGCTGTCTTGCAAGCCTGTGTGCAAGTGCGATAGGATAAGGCATATACTCCTCTGTCTCATTGGTAGCATATCCGAACATCATACCCTGATCCCCGGCACCTATTGCCTCAATCTGCTCATCTGTCATCTGATTTTCCTTTGCCTCAAGTGCCTTGTCAACACCCATGGCAATGTCAGGTGACTGCTTGTCAAGTGATACCATGACAGCACATGTGTTGCCATCAAATCCGTACTCTGATGTGTTGTAGCCGATATCCGTTACGGTCTTTCTTACAATGGCAGGTATATCAACATTCGCCTTTGTCGTAATCTCGCCCATAACCATAACGAATCCTGTATTGGTAAGTGTCTCACATGCCACACGGCTCATCGGGTCCTGCTCAAGCATCGCATCAAGAATTGCGTCTGATACCTGGTCACAGATTTTGTCAGGATGTCCTTCGGTTACTGACTCTGAAGTAAATAAATAACTCATCTGAAATCTCCTTTCGATACGGTAAAATAAAATAGTTAATAGGATTAAAAAAAGTCCACATAAGTGGACTTGAATAATGCTAATCAAATCCTCTTATTGTTCGAGCCATTTGCACCGCATCATGCAGCATACGGGGCAATGGCATATCTCGCTCAGGCTGGCACCTTCCAAAACGGGGTTGCCGTGACTTCACAGATCCTATGTATCTCCATCACTCTGAATAAGGGATAAATCTTCTATGAACTTTTTTTTGCATATAAACTATAATATATTAAGGCTCAATAGTCAATAGTGCATATTGCAATAAAATATATTTTTATAATATCTTCTTTTCGTCTTTTTATATAGCTTTTTGTTGCCATTGTCACGCAAAAATGGTATACTATAGCTAAATTACATGATTCTTGAAGTACAACATAATTTCTAAGATACAAAGGAGTACTTATGGCTAAGAAGATTCTGTTTTCATTTGAAGTTAAACCCGGAATGGTAATTGCCGAGGATTTATACAATCCGGCCGGACAGCTTGTCCTTCCTGCCGGTTTCGTGCTTGATGAACCGACCATATCAAAGCTTGAATATTATACAATTCTTGAGGTGCCGATTGATGACAGTCCTGCTCCGGCGGCGAAGCCTGCCGCTCCTGTCAAGGCAGCCGCTCCATCCAATGACAGTTATTCGGACAAGATAAAAAAGAGCGAGGATTTCAAGCATTTCAAGGCTGAGTATGAGGCTTCAATAGGCAACCTGACTTCTGTTGTCACGAAGTCCATAGCATCCGGTCAGCCGATTGATACGAACTCCATATATGCTGATACAGCAGAGCTTATTAACTCATCAAAAAATACCATTCATATCTTTGACATAATACATAATCTCCGCAATTATGACGATATCACATCCACCCACAGCCTGAATGTTGCTCTTATATCCAATATTCTTGGCAAGTGGCTCGGTATCACGGGCGACGACCTTAAGGTACTCACTGTTGCAGCACTTCTTCACGATATTGGAAAATTCACAATACCTACTGAGATTCTCAACAAGCCGGGCAGACTTTCCGACGAAGAATATCAGCTTATGAAAGAGCATGTAAAGAGAGGCTATGACATACTCAGGAACCAGCCTCTCGATATAAGAATCAAGGAGGCATGTCTTCTCCACCATGAACGCTGTGACGGCTCCGGATATCCTTTCCATGCCGACGCCGCAAGAATTACTCCTTTCGCCAAGATTATTGCCATAGCCGATGTATACGATGCCATGACTGCATCAAGAAGCTATCGCGGTGCATTTTGTCCGTTTGACGTCATCGAGATGTTCGATAAGGAGGGACTTAACAAGTATGATCCTCACTACCTTATGACATTCCTCAACAGAATATCTTCCACCTACCTGCACAATAATGCACGTCTGAGTGACGGCCGCGTCGGTGAGATAGTGATGATTAACTCTATGTGTCTATATCGTCCGATGATAAAAATAGGAAATGAATTTATTGACCTTCTCAAGCATCCGGAACTTAAAATTGTTGCTATTGTATAACAGACGATACGAACAAGTCATTCTCTTCAGACGACTTGTTCGTATTTTATTTTCCATTTCTTTGCAAATCCATTGACATCTAAATTTTATTACTATATATTTAATAGTATAGAGACTAGGCTTTTATTCCTAGTTTTTTTCAAGACTAGGACTTACAACCCGAAAAAATATTATAAGGAGACATTATTATGGAAGAAAAACTCAGGCACTTGAGCATTGAAAAGAAGCTTCGCTATGGTTTTACAAGCATTCTTATAGCAACAGCGATAATTTTCATTGCAGCAATCGCATCACTCGTAACCGTTATGATTCAGTTCAGGAACTTTTACACAACAGCATACGAGAACGACGTTCTCCAGATGGAGATAAGAAAGGATATTCAGGTTGTCGGTAAGATGGTTCTGTGGTCACTGACAACAGACGACGCGGCAACTACAACCGAGAAGCTCGACCTCGCTGGCCAGTATGCAAACAACGTCGTTACCAACATAGAGGCCCTTGAGAGCAGCTATCACAACAAGGCAATCATTACCGAGCTCAACACCGCAGTAGCAGACTTAAATGCATCAAGAACAGAGCTTATGACACTCGCAAGAGCCAACAATAACACAGAAGCTCTTGAGATATTCAACAGCACATACAACGACCTCACCGAGAAAGTTCAGGACATTCTTATTAAAATAGGTAATAATTCCTCTGCAACCGCTGATAAGGATTATATGACTTCCCTCGTCGTAGGTCTTATCGCCGTATTTGCGGTCATCGCCATCTTTATAGTTGCAATTATTATCTCCTCAAAGATTCGTAAGGCTATCGTTAGAATCATCGTACAGCCTGTTGAGCAGCTTGAAGCCGCTGCAGCCAAGTTAAGAAAGGGCGAGCTTGATGTTGACATCACATACACATCCGAGGATGAATTCGGTTCACTTGCCAATAACCTTAAGGAGAGCTGCCATGCGCTGCATGCAATCGTATCCGATGCAGGTTATATCCTCACCGAGATGTCCAACGGCAACTTCAACATAGCTACCAAGATTGAGGATCAGTATGTTGGCGAATTCGTATCCCTCGTCACAGCAATGAGAAAGCTTAACAGACAGCTCAATGAGACATTAGGAAGCATCAGCACAGCTTCAGATCAGGTATCAATCGGTTCCTCACAGCTCGCCGAGAGTGCACAGTCACTTGCTGAGGGTGCAACAGAGCAGGCAGGCGCTATCGAAGAGCTCACAGCTACAATTGAAAATGTTACCAACACGGCAGCCAACTCTGCCAAGTCCGCTGAATCCGCAGCAACAATGGCTAAGGAAGCTCAGGACAATGCAGCTAAGAGCCAGGCTGACCTTGCAGAGCTCACAGAGGCAATGCAGCGTATCAGTGAGACGTCACTTGAAATTCAGAACATTATCGGGGATATTGAAGATATTGCATCACAGACTAATCTCCTCTCTCTCAATGCTTCAATCGAGGCAGCCAGAGCAGGTGACGCCGGAAGAGGCTTTGGTGTCGTTGCCGACCAGATTGGTAAGCTTGCAGATGACAGTGCCAAGTCGGCAGTCAACACAAGAGAGCTTATCGCTAAGGCTATTCAGGAGGTTGAGAACGGAAATTCCATCACAAAGAAGACCGTTACCATACTCAACGATATTCTTGAGAGCATGAAGTTTTTCGCATCAGCAGCCGAGGCTTCCAACGAAGACTCTAAGAATATGGCTCGTATGCTTGATGAGATTGGGAAGGCTATAGAGCAGATTTCTGAGGTCGTACAGAGTAACTCTGCATCCGCCGAAGAGACATCTGCTACCAGCGAAGAGCTTTCTGCACAGTCCGAAACACTCAAGGAGCTCGTTTCCAAGTTCCAGCTCAGAGAGGAATAATCTCAGATTACCATTGACTTTATGTAAAAGGTTACAGCTTTACAGCTGTAGCCTTTTTATATTTGCACAGAATTAATTTCCGGTCAGCCGCCGATCCTGCATGTAAAGACGGACATAACAGCATTACATTATATTGAAAAAAATGCTATTATATTAAGATAAGGCTGTCGATATTATAAAGCACCTACACTATATTGACGGGAACATCCTTTGGCGCGATTACGATTTATCGCTTTGCAGCCCAATCCGCGGTACACCCCTGTTGCAGCCCGAACAAGTGCTGCCGGAAGTGAAGACAGCAGGTGCCATTCCTCTATGGTTAGTTTTGCCGGATGGAGCGGAGATATTGAATCAGATGGTTTATGCCTAACGGTAGATATGTCTCAGGGAGATGTACATGTAAAAGCGAATTTCAAAGCAATACATTAAAAAGAGGGGCTTAAAAACCCCTCTTAATTTCACCGCTTTAATATAATCTATGATGTCTTAAGCACGAACTTACGAATCTCTTTTTCGCTCTGCACATACTCAATCTTAGCTCCAAGCTCTCTGAGCTTGATATCAAAGTCCTCATATCCTCTTAAAATATACTTGATGTCATCAACTATCGTAACTCCGTCTGCAGCAAGTCCTGCAAGCACAAGAGCCGCTCCGGCGCGCAAATCCGGTGCCGTAACCTCTGCGCCTGTATATCTCTCAACGCCCTTTACAATGGCTGTATTACCCTCTACAGTGATGTCAGCACCCATCTTGGCAAGCTCATCGACATACTTAAATCTGTTCTCGAATATCCCCTCCGTGACAATGCTTGTTCCCTTTGCAAGCGCAAGGACAACCGTTATCTGAGGCTGTACATCCGTCGGAAATCCGGGATAAGGAAGAGTCTTTACATTGGTATACTTCATATTGCGATAACCGACAACGCGCACGGCATCATCGAACTCGGACACCTCACAGCCTATCTGTGTAAGCTTAGCCGTGATAGCCTCTAAATGCTTAGGAATAACATTCTTGATCAGAACATCTCCCCCCGTGGCGGCTGCGGCGCACATGAACGTGGCAGCTTCTATCTGATCCGGAATAATCGAGTAAGCTGCTCCATGAAGCTTCTGGACACCCTTAATTCTTATGACATCCGTACCTGCACCCTTGATATTTGCACCCATGCAGTTAAGAAGATTGGCAACATCGACCACATGCGGCTCCTTAGCGGCATTCTCTATTATCGTGCTTCCTTCAGCAAGCGTTGCTGCAAGCATAATGTTGATTGTCGCGCCAACAGACTCCATATCAAGGTATATATGGCTTCCCACAAGCCTGTCCGCCGTTGCCGTAATCATTCCGTATGCTGTATCTACCTCAGCCCCCATCGCCTTAAAGCCGTTGATATGCTGGTCTATCGGTCTTGTTCCGATATTACAGCCTCCCGGAAACGCGACATGTGCATCCTTGTATTTTCCAAGAAGAGCACCGAGGAGGTAATATGAACCTCTAATCTTCTTAGCTTTTTCATAGTCCACAATTGTCGTATTGATAAGAGCGCCGTTAATTCTGAATGTGTGTCTGTCTACACGGTCAACAACTGCACCAATACTTGCCACAGCGCCCAAAAGCACCTGTATATCACTCACATCCGGAACATTCTCTATAGTCACTGTCTCGTCCGCCATAATTGCCGCAGCAATAATTGCAAGTGCCGCATTTTTAGCTCCGATAATATTCACTTCACCACTTAAGGGATTACCACCCTTAATCACATACTGTTCCATCACATACCTCTATGTCAAATGTCATATTCGTACCCGCTTAAACATTGGTTTTCGCACTATATCTATCCTATTATAGCATAAAAGCTGTTTTTGTAAAGGCTATTTTTAGATAATACGATTCACCGTTAAATTAATAAAGCAGAGGAAGATATCTCTCCCTCTGCTCTATATTATGCGTATTACTTGTTCAAATAATTCTTAGGATTCTGTGAATTACCCCAAAGCAGAACTTCAAAGTGGAGATGTGGTCCTGTTACATTACCACTCGCACCTGAAAGAGCTATTCTCTGTCCCTGTGAAACTGTCTGCCCGACAGATACCTCTATCGAACTTAAGTGACCATATCTTGTTGTAATTCCATTTCCATGACTGATATCAACACACCAGCCGTATCCGCCGTTCCAGCCTGCAAGTGTTACCGTACCACCACATGAAGCCTTGACAGCCGTTCCCATCGGTACATATAAATCAATACCTGAATGGAAGCTTCCAACCTGACCTGATACAGGATGGACTCTGTAGCCATAGTCAGAAGTAATCTGCATTGTGCTTACCGGATTGATAAATGTAGGAGGAATAAGTGTTCCTCTCTCAATCACTGTAGGTGTAGCCTCAGTGATTATCGTCTGGCAGATAATCTCTCTGTCATACTCAACTCTGTTCGAGGAACTCACAACAGCTATAACCTCTCTGTATCCCGGCGTTCCCTGTGTAACCACATTCTGCTGTCCCTGATACATGCCGTTATTGTCAATATATACAACATCCGCCTGATACTCTTCGCTGTAAGTAACCTCTTCCTTAACCACAATCGAAATCTCCGGTGTAGGAACCGTGATTGTGAGAAGGTCACCCGGCATAATCACACTATTCTCATCAAGGTTCTCATTGAGAGCATATAACTCATCAAGAGAAATATTAGTCTTATCTGCAATGGCTGTAAGACAGTCACCCTGAACTACTTCGTAGGTGCCCTTCTCAGCCTTCTCCTTGGTTATCTCCTCGAGTGCTTCCTCAACGGTCATAACTTCGTTGGCGTTACCGCTTGTCTCAATAACCTCAACATTCTCGGCAAAGCCAACATAGAGAACTCCGTCCTCGAATACCGTCTCATCCGTAACCTGTACCGTGTCCGTTCCGTCGATTGTTGCAAGAACCTTCGCCGCCTCATTCATAGCTATATCCGCTGTGGTCACATTGACTGTTCTTCGTGACATTCCGTTCGATGTACTGTCAACAAGCTCAACCTGAAAGCCCTCGGCAGCTTCTCCGGCAATTCTGTTCTTGGCAGCCTCTAACAGTGCAATAACATCAGCCTCGCTTCTTACCGTAACCATAAAATCATCGATACGAACTGTATATGCCATATTATCAGGAACGAATGCCGTGGCAGATACCACATTATATAATACGTTCTCAAGCTCTGTCTCATCAAGAAGCTTTCCCGTAACGTTCTCGTCTGCGTAGACCTCAAGATCCGTGTCCGCGTAAACTATCGTTCCATGTTCTTCATTAAGTCTGTTTCTGACCGCCTGAAGTGCTGTCCTTGCAGCATCCTCCGAGTCAGTAACCGCAACCGGTGTTCCATTGAACACAACCGTGTATCCTGCCGTTCCCTGTGCCATCCGGCTGCTGACCTCCGCCTGTACCGGAGATGTAAAACGTGTTGCAAATGGTATAACAAATATAACAAATAAGCAAGCAGCTACTGCAACCTTCAGATAAATATTCTTCAATTTTCTGTACTGCCTGGTAAACTTCATATCATCCTCCAAAAAATGTAAGAACTTACTTAACAATTTTGTAACAAATACATACTACCAAGAATTCCTTGATTTGTAAAGATTTTTTTATAAAAAACAGGATATTTTTTACGCATATTGTTACAAATTGTTACAAACATTTGAATATTTTTGTTAATATTTTCCACTAAGCTCTCACTAAGGATGCAACCGCCCTCGCTGTATCTGCAAGATTTCTTCCCTGCTCGTCAACAGTATAATCAGCATACTTTTCATACAGAATGCACCGCTCATCATACAGGTCCTTAAGTGTCTGACCCTCCTTTAACACTACGCCGCGCCCCTCAAGGTTGGACAATCTCTCGTTAATCATCTCATAGGAGGCCTTTAAATATACAACCGTTCCTATTTCCTTGAAATGTCTCATGGCATTTCCGCCGTATACAACGCTTCCACCCGGTGCAATCACGGAATGTTCCGCCTCAAGCTCTGCGTTTATTCTGTCCTCTATATGCAGGAATCCGTCATTGCCTTCGGCGGCAATTATTTCCTTCAGAAGTCTTCCCTCCTTTTCCTGAATAACAAGGTCAGTATCTATGAAGTGATAACCGAGAATCTTTGCGAGAACCACTCCGACCGTACTCTTTCCTACTCCGGGCATACCTATAAGTATGACATTATCTTTTTTCATGCTTCTTAACATCCTTTCGCTTTGGATTTTTCTTTTTGACCGAGACAGGTTTTTGAACCGAAAATCCGAATCTTCCGAGCTTTTTCCCAAGTTCAAAATATTCGCCATGCGAATATGCCACAAGCCCCGACGCATTGAGGTTAAATCTTCCGTTCTCATCCATATATCTGTCATCTACATTGACATTTACAACCTTGGCAAGGAACATCGTGTGGCTTCCGAGAGGCTGCTCGCTGACAACACGGCACTCAATATTCACCGGGCTCTCCATAATTCCCGGTGCCTTAACTTCCTTAGACTCTGCCTCATGAAGCTTCATCTCGGCAAATTTATCCACGTCCCGTCCCGAACGCACTCCACAAAAATCCGTGGCATACACAAGCTCCTTGGTGACGAGATTTATTACGAACTCACCCGTCTCCCTGATAATATCATAGGAATATCTCTCAGGTCTTACGGATATTGACACCATGGCGGGATTGGTATTCGTCGTCCCTGCCCATGCAACCGTTATAATATTCGCTTTTTCGTTCTCCCTGCCGCAGCTCACCATCACCGCAGGAACAGGGTAGAGCATATTGCCCGGCTTCCAGCTTATCTTTCCCATATATGTTTCCTTTTCTAAATTATTCATTTGACAAAACCGTCAGAATCTCCGGAATGAGCTGCTTTTTACGTGATACCACACCCTCAAGCCTGTACACGCCATCCTCAAGCTTAGGAGCATCAAATCCGTTCTCAATCACATCACCGGCTCCATTGCCGAGTGCGATGAGAAGTGTCTCCGTCGCGATCATGTTCGTGAGCATGAAAAAAATCATGTTAATACCCTGGCTTGCGAGCTGTTCCTTCATGTATGGCATGATCTTATCTTTAATGTCAAGCAGCTCTTCTTCATCCATCGACGATATCTGTCCGACTCCGAAGTTAATGTCATTTACAGAAAATTTCTTGTAATCCTGTGAGAAAATCTCCTGCGGGGTTTTGTCCTTTAAATTGCTTCCTGCACGGAACATCTTTACGGCATACTCCTCAATATCTATTTCCGCCTTTCCTGCAAGTGCCTTCGCCGCCGCCACATCAGCAGGCGTGCAGGTCGGCGAGCGGAACATAAGTGTATCCGAAAGTATTGCCGAGCACATAAGCCCTGCTGTCTTTTTGTCTATATCCACATGGTTCTCATTGTACATCTGATATATGATTGTCGCCGTACATCCAAGCGGCTGATTGCGGAAAAATACAGGATTCATAGTCTCAACCGCACCAAGCTTATGATGGTCTATAATCTCAAGAATTTCTGCCTGGTCTATTCCATCGACAGCCTGCTTAGCTTCATTATGATCGACCATTATAATCTGCTTTTTGCCCATCCCGAGAAGATTTCTTCTGGAAATCATTCCTATATAGCGCCCCTGTTCGTCATGAACCGGGAAGTCACGGTGTCTTTTTTTAGCCATTACCTGGCGCACCTCATCAGTGTACGCCTCGGTACTGAAGGTTATAAGGCCCTCAGTTCTCATAAAAAAACTTATAGGCACAGACTGATTTATGAGTCTTGACGCCGTGAACGTATCATGCGGCGTGCTTATGATTGTACAATGATTCTCAACAGCAAGCTTTTTTATGGTCATCGAGACCGGGGCACCCTCGCACACAACAATACAGCCTGCCTGCATCTCAATCGCACAGAGCTGCGACTCATAGCGGTTTCCGAGAATTACTATATCCCCCATCTTTATATATGATTCCATAAGGTCCGGATTTGCCGCCGCAACAAGCACCTTTCCTCTGTCAAACACATGATGCTCATCTCCTATTATGAGTTCACCGTCAAGCGTCTCGACAATATTTCTGCACACCGTTCTCGCCGTAGACAGCGTTGTGCTGTCGTGCACATCCATGTAAGATGTCGCAATATCCGCAATTGTTATAAGTCCCTCAAGCTTATTGTCCTTGGTTATCGGAAGTGTTACAACTCCCATGTCCCTCATAAGCTTCCATGCCGCCTTTATCGAGATGTTTCTGTCAACCCCGTCAATTTTTCGAATCTCAATGTCCTTTACCTGACTCTTTACATCCGTGACATACTGAGGCGCGCTCATACCAAACTGCTTCAGGACATACTGTGTCTCCTCATTAATCTGCCCTGCGCGGAGCGGTACATACTCTGTCTCAGCATCAATTATATTTTTGAGTCCGGCATATGCTATTGCCGAACAGATAGAGTCCGTGTCCGGGTTCTTATGTCCGATAACGACTACTTTCTTTTTCTCCATAATCAATCCTCACTCATAAGCAATTTTAATGTCTGTGCAGTCACTTTCATTTCAGATGCTCAGTCACATAGTCATATCCATTGAGAATAATCGCCGCATGATCCGCCGATATAAGGTTATTGCTCACTATCTTATAGTCCTTCTTCACAAGCAGATGTCTGCTGTCCGTTGTCACAAGAACTCTCGCCGTCGGGCGAATGTCCCCGCATTCAAATCCAATATCAAAAAATTCTTTTCTTACCTCAGGAGTGCTGTCAGCAGCCTCTCCCGCCTTCTCAACCCGCATTGAGAACCAGCCTGCATCCGCAGCATCATCCCCCGCCGTCGCGGTGAGTTTTCCCTCCTCCTCAACAAATACATACGCCGTGGTGATAATTCTCGTTCTCGGATCGCGGTCGTAATCCCCGTAGCTTCCAAGCTGAACGCCCTTCACGCCCTTAAGTCCGGTCTCCTCCTCAAGCTCTCTCGCCGCAGCATCCTCAAGATTCTCTCTGAAATCAACGAATCCTCCCGGAAGTGCCCACCAGCCTATTGAAGGATGGTTTCCTCTCTTTATAAGCAGAAGCTTTCCAAGTCTCTTATGTCCATTCTCCTCCACATAAGTAAAAATAAGATTGTCAACCGTGTTAGCCGGTGTATCATAAAGCTTAGGATTATACTCCTCAAGAAAGGTCTTAAGATCCAGCCCCTGTGCGTTTCTCTCACCGGTTCCAAGATACTGCTCATATTTTTCAAGATACATAGCCTGCCTCCTTATCAAAAATAAAAGACTCTTCGTCCACAGCATTACGCATGACGAAGAGTCTTATGGACTCCATATATTATATTAGAAAATTGCTATTGTTACAAGCCAATTTACAAACCAAAGTCCTGCACAGATAATTCCGACTGAGTAAACAAAATTCTTGTTCTCTCTAGGAAGAATCTTAACAATACCGATGCCTGTAAGGTAGAGCATCATACCGCTGATGGCTGTTGTTATCACACTGAAAATTACACCAAAGAATGAGTGTGTAAGAACGAGCTGTAAAAGCTTAACAACGGTAAATACCAAAAGCGGAAGTGCCGGTATAGCAAATACACTGAGTGCTGTCTTAAAGTTGACCTCCTGCTTCTGGACGAACTTTCCACATACCCAGATAAGTCCTGCAAGTGCCGCCGGTATTGCTATCCACCATAAGACTGTACAGAATATTGCCTTGAGCCAGTCAGCGATTCCGTAGGAACCATACTTAGCTGTCCATACAATCATTCTTATAATCTTATAAACAAGCTCCGCTGCCGCATTAACCACAACAAGTCCCGCAACCGTGGCAAGTGAATGCTCACCTACAACTGCCCCACTCGCCTCAACCGGATTCTTAACGAACTCCTTGGCGAATGCCAGCATGCCCTTGGAAATCTCAGTAGCCTGCTCCTTGGTTATGATAGGCTTAGCTGCCGGCTGCGCCGCTGCTGTTGCAGCCTCCGGTGCCTGCTGCTCTGTCTGTGGCTGTGCATTCTCAGCCTGCACATTCTCTGCCTGTGGCTGTGCATTCTCTGTCTGACAGTTACATACTTCACCGTCCTGAAGAGGTCTTCCACACTTTGTACAAAACTTCATTAATAATGTCCTCCTATCTCCTGCCCCTGTAATGTGATAAAACATTACCCTAAGAATACACCATCACAACATTTCTTATCAATAGTCCTTATGCCACATATTGCAGCAAAGCTGCTTCATTAACTGGTCTTTGCAAGTGCCTTGAACTGAGCGGCGTAAAGATTGTAGTATGCTCCCCCGGCTGCAAGAAGCTCCTCGTGGCTTCCCTCCTCCTTAATCCGTCCGTCATCAATGACAAATATTCTGTCTGCATTCTTAATGGTAGAAAGTCTGTGTGCGATAACAAACGAAGTTCTGCCCGCAAGCATTGCCTCTATGCCTTGCTGCACAAGCGCCTCCGTGTGAGTGTCAATGCTCGAAGTCGCCTCGTCAAGTATGAGTATCTGAGGCTTGCTGAGCATCGTTCTCGCAAAGGCGATGAGCTGTCTCTGTCCGTTAGAAAGCCTTGTTCCACGCTCATTGATTTCAGTATCATATCCTTTTTCAAGCTTCGATATGAAGTCATGTGCGTGAACGGACTTGGCAGCCTCAATAATCTCCTCGTCCGTGGCATCAAGCTTGCCGTAACGGATATTGTCCTTGATTGTTCCCGAGAACAGGAAATTATCCTGCGTCATTATGCCCATCTGCTCTCTGAGGCTCTTAAGCGTCACCGACTTTACATCGGTATCATCGACAAGCACCCTTCCCTTGGTAGCATTATAAAAACGGCTTATAAGATTGATAACTGTTGATTTACCCGCTCCTGTAGGACCTACAAGTGCTATAGTCTCTCCCTGCTTAACCTTGAAGCTTACATCCTTTAAGACCATAACATCAGGCTCATCAGAGTAGGCAAACGATACATGGTCGAACTCAACCCTTCCCTCAATCTTGTGAAGCTTAACCGCACCCTCCTCGTCGCGGATGTCAGGCTCGGTATCAAGGATATCGAACACTCTCTCTGCAGCCGAGATGTTGGTGATAATCTTATTATAGAAGTTAGCCAGATTTCTTATAGGGCTCCAGAACATTGACAGGTACGATGTGAATGCCATGAATGTACCGACGCCTACTGTTCCGACACCGAGAACCCTGATTCCGATAAAGTACAGTAAAAATCCGCCCACACCCCAGCTTATCTCAATCGTAGGGCTGAACATATCCGACACTCTCACCGCACCGACAAACGCCTTCTTCTGCTCATCTACGAGCTCACTGAAGCTCTCAAGTGACTCATCCTCCGCCGCAAAGCTCTGCACAACCCTGATTCCCGAGAGGTTCTCGTGAAGATATGCGTTCATGTTCGAGGTCTTCTTGCGGAATGACTGCCATCTCTTGTGTCCGAGCTTCTCTATAATCGACATGGCAGCTATAAGAAAAGGAAGCGTCACAAACGATGCGAGCGCAAGCTTCGGGTTCTTGACAAGCATTATGACCGCAACAGCCACGAGCGTTATAAAGTCGGGAATGAGCGTTGTCACGCTGTCCGAAAGTATATTTTTTAACGAATTGACATCTCCGATTACCCTCGCGAGAATCTTTCCCGTAGGTCTTGTGTCGAAAAAGTGGAAGCTCAACTTCTGAATGTGCTCATAGACTGCCTGCCTTATATCAAGAAGCACCTGATTGGATATCTTTGCAAGCATGTACATACGAAGCTTGATTCCTGCCACATTTATCACATTGAGTCCGACGCCGAACAGGCAGAGAAGCATAAGTCCCTTCATGTCCTTGTTGGCAATGTGGACGTTAACCGCACGCTCTATGATGAGCGGGTTAATAAGATTGATTGCGATTGTAACGCACATTATGAGCAGCACAAGCACAATCTTTTTCCCGTATTTGAGCAGATAGCGGTAAAGACGCATGAGCGTGTCAAGCTTTAATACCTCCTTCTGTTCCTCGTCCTCTCTGAAGGAATTAACCGACATTTGTTGTCACCTCCTCTAAAAAGTTGGAAGCGGAATACTGTGCGTTATAGGTATCATAGTAGATGCCCTTCATCGCCATGAGCTCATCGTGCGTTCCCCTCTCGGCAATGCTTCCGCCCGACAGGACAATAATCTCGTCAGCCTGCTTTACCGCGGAAATCCGGTGCGCAATGATAATCTTTGTCGTATCCTTCATCGCATCAAGCTCCTTCTGAATCTCATACTCCGTCTCCATGTCAAGAGCCGATGTCGAGTCATCAAGTATAAGCACCGGAGCCTGCTTTGCAATGGCTCTTGCAATACTGATACGCTGCTTCTGTCCACCCGACAGACCGACACCTCGCTCACCAACTACAGTTTCATATTTATCGCCGAGCTTACCGATAAATCCCGCGGCTCTCGCGGACTGCGCCGAAGCCTCAATAAGATCATCCGTTATGCTATCCCTGCGTCCTATACTGATATTCTCCTTAATTGAATCGGAGAAAAGAAACACATCCTGCATGACAACCGACAGATTGCGGCGAAGGCTCTCCGTCGTGATGTCCTTCACGTCATTGCCGTCAAGCATTACCTTTCCATCGGTCGCATCGTAGAAGCGCTCCATAAGATTGATAATCGATGTCTTTCCCGAACCCGTCACGCCCATGATTCCGAGCGTCCTTCCGGCAGGCACCTTAAACGAAACATCTTTCAAAACCTGTGTGTCATTGATATTAAAGGACACATTCTCAAAGGCAACCTCTCCCTTCGCTCTTCCAATGTCCTTCGCGCCGTCCTTATCGGCAATCTCAGGCTCCTCACTCCATATCTTTCTTATCTTCTTTGCGGATGCAAGACCGCTCGCCATATCGGCACTCAGCCAGCCTATCATCTCCATCGGCCAGATGATGTTGTTCGCGTACTCGGTAAACGCACCGAGGTCGCCGAGGCTTATCTTATCCATGATTACAAATCCACCTCCGACAAGCACAACGAGCAGCAGCAGAAGTCTCGTCAAAAATGAAATGTTAGGATTGTACCTGAGAGAAATCTTTGACTGCTTCATGCTGAGATCATAATAGTTATTATTATGCTTCTTAAACTTCTCAATCTCATAATCCTCTCTCGCAAATGCCTTGACGACGCGCACACCCGTGAGATTCTCCTGAACAACCGTCGTGAGTGCCGCATTCTCCTCCGACAGATCATCGTACACCTTGCCTATCTTCTTCTCGAGTGCAACCGCATGGTACGCCACAATAGGCATGATGACTATCGGAATGATTGTGAGCACAGGGCTTATGCTTATCATGCAGACAAGCACGCCTATTGTGTGAATTGTGCATTCAATAGCTAACATTCCGACATATCCGAGTGCATTCCAGACATTGTCGACATCGTCCTTCACGCGCGCCATCAGCTCACCTGTATTGTTCTTATCAAAGAATCTTATCGAAAGCTTCTGAACATGCTTGAACAGTCCCACTCTTATTTTGCTTCCTATACTCATGCTGGTATAGTCAAAAACAAATTCCTTTACAAACTGGAACACCGCCCTCGCAAATCCTATCGAGAGCAGTCCGAACAACAGCTTCATGAGGAGCTGTGTCTGTCCGTCCACAATGACATCGTCGATGAGCGACCTCGTTATGAACGGATATATCATGTCAAGACCGATACTGCATACCATCGCAGCAAGCGCAATCAGGTACATATACCAGCTTCTTGCGATGTAGTTTCTCAACTTCATAAATTACCTCCCTCTCTGCCACACTGTAGTGACATATTATTATCGAAAACACTGCCCTATGCGTGTTCCCATCCTGTCCGGCAGCCTTTTACATCTTTAAGCCTGCTGCCCTTCTTCTGCCACGAAAATACATACACATGAAATTCTGCATTGCTTTTGCGGAAAATCAATCCCGCTCTTAAGCACGCAAAAAAGCCGCATAGTCGAAACGACCCTGCGGCTTAACTTCATGCAAATAGTCTAAGCTGTATCAAATATTATATGACCACATCATGTTATATAATCCCTAATACTCACCCATGCTGTTATGCTGTATGTATATCCGAGGCAGTCCCGATAAAATATACTGTTAATGTTCTTACTACAAAATTACTTAACTTAATCATCGAGTCTGTCTCCTTTCTTTTTTTATAGTTTGTTGATTCATAAGTCTTTTTCAGAATACTCTTGATGGAAATAAAAGTCAACAGTTTTTTTATAATTTTTCGGCGCACCATACTATCTTGCCATCCGGTCCGAATGGTCCTTTTGCAATACTAATCCGCATTCTATCATCGGAAAATCTTGTTGCAAAATCTTTTCCATAATCCCAAAACACCAATATAAACCCATTTCCATCCTTTGCCGGGTCACAGTGATAATGCTCAGGTAGAATATATTTTATCCTGCCGTCCTCAATAGAAGCCCTCTGTCTTGTCATGCCATCATACATAGGAATAGAAAATATATGCTTTCCTCCGGGTTTAAGAACACGTTTCATTTCCTCAAACGCTGCATTTATATCCACAACATGCTCAAGAACATCACTTGAAATCATCAAATCTATGCTGTTATCGGAAAAAGAAAGATGTTGAATATCTTCATTTCTGGTACCATCCTCCAGTACGGTTCCAAATGGTATTTTCTCAGAGTAAAATGAACGTATATAATTCTTTCCGTATTTCTTTAATTTTTTTCTCAGAGGAGAATTATCATCCAACTCAAAAATAATTTTCCCTTCAAGCTTTCCAAGCTCATCTATTGCCTCTGAAATATACTCATATCTTCCATTAGCCCGGCAGAAAAGGCATCTCCTCAGCTCGTCATCAACGCCAAACTGAATAATAGG
>FR895397.1:3141-4084 GCA_000435595.1 Firmicutes bacterium CAG:882 | reverse complement strand
AGCAATCCGGTATCATTGGGGGCAAAATACAATAAAACAAAAATGCAAAGGGGAACTTATATGGAATATTCAGCAATTTTTCATGATATGGATAAAAGATTCTGCTATGCGGTTGATAAGGATTTATTCGTGATACGCGTACAGGTAAGGAAGGATGATATGAAGGAGATAATTCTTCACTATGAGGATAAGTACATTCCGATGGAATTGAAGGACACCCGAAAGACGATTCCGATGAAGAAAGCTGCCACCTCACAGTTCCATGATTATTATGAAGCACAGCTTAAGATACATCTGGTATGTCTGCGCTATTTTTTTGAATTTACGGATATGCAGGGTGAGAAGGCATATTACGGTAATTATGAGTTTAGTAAGGAATGTGTTACAAACAGGGATAGAATGTTCGATTGTCCGCAGAATCTCAGAGAGGAAGAAATGTTTGAGGTGCCGGAGTGGGCGGCGAACAAGGTGGTGTACCAGATTTTCCCGTCTCGTTTTGCAGCATCACGTCCGGTAGACAAGGAGCTGTGGTATAAAGCACCGATTACGTCTGCGGATAATCTGCATGGTGATCTCAGAGGCATTATAGAGCATCTGGATTATATTAAGAAGCTGGGAATTGATGTTTTGTATATGACACCTATTTTCAAATCGAACTCCTGCCATAAGTACGATACCATTGATTACTACTGCATTGACCCTTCGTTTGGAACAACACAGGAGCTTAGGGAACTTGTACAAAAGGCGCACGAGCGTGGAATGAAGGTGGTTTTGGATGCGGTATTCAACCATACGGGAAGAGAATTTTTTGCATTTGCGGATATTCTGGAAAAAGGAGAAAAATCGGAATATCGTGACTGGTATTTTATAGATGATTTTCCGCTTAAAAATGAACCGGGGCAGCTTCCGAACTTCAAATGTTTTGCTTATTACGGCGGAATGC
>FR895397.1:0-3100 GCA_000435595.1 Firmicutes bacterium CAG:882 | reverse complement strand
TAATCTGAAAAATCCTGAGGTTGAAAAATTCGTCACAGATGTTGCCTGCTATTGGATTAAGGAATGCGATATTGATGGATGGAGAATGGATGTAGGGGATGAAATCAGCCATTTTTTCTGGAAGCGTTTCAGAAGGGCAGTCAAGGCAGTGAAGAAGGAGGCATTGATAATCGGAGAAATATGGCATTATGCAGGGGATTTTCTTGAGGGAGATGAATGGGATACGGTCATGAATTATCCATTTTACCTGAATCTCATAGATCTGCTTGCGGATGAAAAAATCAGTGTAAGCCGGTTTGTACAGAATCTTGGGTATCTGGAGGGCAGGCTTAATAAAAAGTGCTATCCGCTTATGTGGAATCTGATTGACAGCCATGATACGGCAAGATTCCTGCACCTATGTAATAATGATAAGAAAAAGCAGCATCTGGCAGCAGCCTTTCAATTGTTATTACCGGGAATGCCTATGGTTTATTACGGAGACGAGGCGGCGATGCCGGGAGCAAATGATCCGGATTGCAGACGTGGCATGTACTGGGATGAAGAATACCGGGACAAAGAGATGTATGAATGGTACAGGAAGCTGATGCAGGTCAGAAAAGCACATGCCTGCATTGTGGAAGGCGAACTGATAGAGACAATCACAAGTGACGACGCGGAGACGATTGTTATGATCAGGAAAAACGGCGAAGAGACCGCTGCTTTGATTTTTAACTGCAGCGGCAATGTGAAGGAATTTAATGAGTATGCACAGAAGGTTAATCTGCTCAGGGAGAACGTCTTTGACGGAAGCTTAGAGGGATTTGATGCTGCTGTAATATTACTTTAACAGTAACCGGAAGCGGAAAAGCTGCGGCAATGAAGTATATCTTCATTGCCGCAGCTTTTTGTATTAAGTCCTCCGGCATGAAGAATAATGCGCTTGTAACAGTAATAAATGCGGTGGCTGAGACAGGACGGTGTTTGTTGGCATACTGCATATATGAACACATATAAAAGTTACAAAAATATGCAGAGTATACAAAGCTTACATGAAAGGAAATTTTAAAATCAATGTTATATTATCGAAAATGCACAAAAAATTCATGGTCGATATAAAATTTTTCTATATATATATCTTTGCGTGTGAAATATAATAAAGACACTTAATAAACGAACATACTTCACAAGGAGGAATTAAGCTATGAGAAAAAACAAAATTTTACCACTGCTTTTAGTAGCAGCAATGACAACAACAGCACTTACGGCATGTAGTTCAACACCGGGCAGCAATGTAGAGAACAGCAAGAAGCCATTGGTGTGGTTTAACCGCCAGCCATCCAACAGCTCAACGGGAGAGCTTGACATGGATGCACTCAAATTTAATGACAAGACCTACTACGTTGGGTTTGATGCCAATCAGGGTGCAGAGCTTCAGGGACAGATGGTACTTGATTACATCAAGGCTAATGCGGCAACCATCGACCGTAACGGTGACGGCGTAATCGGCTATATACTTGCAATCGGTGATATCGGTCATAACGATTCCATTGCACGTACCCGTGGTGTTCGTTCGGCACTCGGAACAGGAGTTGATAAGGCAGGAGCAGTTGACCCATCGCCTATAGGAACGAATGCAGACGGCTCCTCCTCCATCGTAAAGGATGCGACAATTGAGATAGACGGAAAGACCTATACCGTTCGTGAGCTTGCATCACAGGAGATGAAGAACTCGGCAGGTGCTACATGGGATGCAGCTACAGCAGGTAATGCAATCGGAACATGGTCAGCTTCCTTTGGCGATCAGATTGATGTTGTTGTATCTAATAATGATGGTATGGGAATGTCAATGTTTAACGCATGGGCAAAGGACAATAAGGTACCTACATTTGGATATGATGCCAACAGCGATGCGGTTGCTGCTATTGCTGAAGGATATGGCGGAACAATTTCACAGCATGCAGATGTACAGGCTTACCTCACCTTGAGAGTTCTCAGAAACGCTCTTGATGGTGTGGATGTGAATACAGGTATCGGCATCGCCGATGAAGCAGGCAACAAGCTTGATGAGGGCGTTGACTACAGATACAGCGAGGCTGAGAGATCCTATTATGCATTGAACATTGCGGTTACGTCAGCTAACTATCAGGATTTCACTGACTCCACCAAGGTATACAGCAAGGTAGCACATAAGCTTGATTCGGCTAAGAGCCCTGAGAAGAAGGTATGGTTAAATATTTACAATGCATCAGATAACTTCTTAAGCTCAACCTACCAGCCGCTTCTTCAGAACTACGATGATCTTATGAACCTTAAGGTTGATTACATCGGCGGTGACGGACAGACAGAGTCTAATATTACTAACCGTCTCGGCAATCCTGGTGAGTATGATGCATTCGCAATAAATATGGTTAAAACAGATAATGCAACATCTTATACATCTCTCCTTCAGCAGTAGAATGATTGAGATATGTCAGCAAAGGCTTTGGAGGTGTCAGGGTATCCTGACACCCCCTTTTCTAAAAGAGGAGTGGTGATATGGCAGAAGACAAGAAGGATATTATTTTGTCGATCCGCGGCATGAGCAAGTCATTCGGAAGAAATAAGGTTTTAAAGCATATTAATCTGGATGTAAAGAAAGGCTCGATAATGGGTCTGATGGGCGAGAATGGTGCCGGCAAGTCGACAATGATGAAATGTCTTTTTGGAACATATCAAAAAGACGAGGGCACAATAATTCTTGATGGAAAGGAAATCAACTTCGCCGGACCTAAGGATGCTTTGGAAAACGGCGTTGCGATGGTTCATCAGGAATTGAATCAGTGTCTGGAGAGAAATGTGATTGATAATCTGTTTCTCGGGCGCTATCCCAAGAACGCTTTGGGAGTAATAGATGAAGGAAAAATGAAAAAAGAGGCTGCGGATCTGTTCCGTAAGCTTGGAATAACAGTAGATCTTTCACAGCCGATGAAAAAAATGTCTGTATCAAAGAGGCAGATGTGTGAAATTGCCAAGGCTATTTCATATAATTCTAAGGTTATTGTATTGGATGAGCCGACATCCTCCCTCACGGCACCGGAGGTTGAAAAGCTCTTTAAGATAATGCGGCAGCTACGGGAAC
>FR895396.1 GCA_000435595.1 Firmicutes bacterium CAG:882 | reverse complement strand
TTTACATAGTCAGCATGGCCTGGGCAGTCAACGTGTGCATAATGTCTCTTCTCTGTCTGGTACTCAACGTGAGCTGTAGAAATTGTGATACCTCTTTCTCTCTCCTCCGGAGCCTTATCGATGTTCTCGAAATCTACCTTCTCGTTACCAGGAACTCTCTCAGCTAAAACCTTAGTGATAGCAGCTGTTAAAGTTGTCTTACCGTGATCTACGTGTCCGATTGTACCAATGTTACAATGTGGCTTACTTCTCTCAAATTTAGCCTTTGCCATTTTGAATGTCCTCCTTAAAAATGCTCCCTTATGGGAATAATCAGCTTTTTTTATTATATTTCATAAAAGAAATATTTTCAACTCTTTTTTTCAAGTTTAGCCCAATAAATGGCACTTTTGCACCACTCATTGGGTTAAAACCTGTTATAAACATCATTTTTATTTCTAAAAATAAGTTATTCTGCCAAAATCAGGCTTCACAGCTTACCCTGCTGTAACAAAAATTACTTTCCGGAATGTGCTGCAACAACCTTCTCCTGAACGTTCTTTGGAACCTGCTCATATCTCTCGAAGAACATGGAGTAGTTACCACGTCCCTGAGTAGAAGAACGAAGCTCTGTGGAGTAACCGAACATCTCAGCAAGTGGCACCATAGCTGTTACCATCTTACCGCCGCCGATATCGTCCATGCTCTGGATCTGACCACGCTTAGCGTTAAGGCTTCCGATTACATCTCCCATGTACTCCTCAGGCATAGTAACCTCAACCTTCATAATAGGCTCAAGAAGAACAGGGTTAGCCTTTGCCATAGCATCCTTGAACGCCATGGAACCTGCGATATGGAATGCCATCTCGGATGAATCGACTTCATGGTAGGAACCATCGTATACATCAGCCTCTACACCAAGTACAGGGAATCCTGCAATTATACCGGCCTTTGTAGCCTCCTCAATACCCTCGCCAACAGCAGGGATGTATTCCTTAGGAATAGCACCACCGACAACTGATGAAGTGAACTTGAATGTCTCCTCGCCATTCGGATCCATTGGTCTGAAGTGAACCTTACAATGTCCGTACTGTCCACGACCACCGGACTGCTTAGCGTACTTAGAATCAACATCAACA
>FR895395.1:43225-61623 GCA_000435595.1 Firmicutes bacterium CAG:882 | reverse complement strand
TCTCCGATGAGCAGGGCGGTGGCTCGATAACGGCGCTTCCTATCATTGAGACTCAGGCGGGTGATGTATCCGCATACATTCCTACGAATGTTATTTCCATCACGGATGGTCAGATATTCCTTGAGAGCGACCTCTTCTTCTCCGGTATGAGACCGGCTGTCAATGTAGGTCTTTCCGTATCCCGTGTAGGTGGTGCGGCTCAGACTAAGGCTATGAAGAAGGCGGCAGGAAGTATCCGTATCGACCTCGCACAGTTCCGTGAGATGGAAGTGTTCACACAGTTTGCTTCAGACCTCGATAATGCTACCAAGGAGCAGTTACAGCATGGACATGTGCTTATGGAGCTTTTAAAGCAGCCTCTTTGCAGACCGTTAAGCACGGCAGAGCAGGTTATCACACTGTGTGCAGCCAACGGCAAGGTTATGCTTCCGCTTGAGCTTAAAAATGTTAAGGACTTCCAGATGAAGCTCATCGATTATATCAGAGCAGAGCATCAGGAAATCATAACACAGATAGAGAACGGCGGCGTGTTAGATGAGGAGCTTAACAAGGCAATCATTGATGCTGCCAAGACCTTCAGGGATGAATATATGGCTAAGGAGGGATAAATCATGGCAAATGCACGTGAAATTCAAAGCCGAATGAAAAGTATTCAGGACACCATGAAAATCACTAACGCTATGTACATGATATCCTCCACGAAGCTGCGCAAGGCCAAGAAGAGTCTTGAAGAGACGGAGCCTTACTTTAACGCTCTGCGCAACATGGTATCCCGTGTTGTAAGGCATCTGCCTGATGTCGAGAACCAGTATATGGATGTCAGACCGAATAAAGCACCGGAAGACCGTATAAAGGGCTTCATTGTTGTTACGGCTGATAAAGGTCTTGCGGGAGCATACAACCACAATGTTCTTAAAAAGGCGATGGAAGAGATTGAGCAGTGTAAGAACTACAAGCTCTTCGTGGTTGGCGAGTTGGGAAGACAGTATTTTAAGAAGAAAAATATTCCGGTTGCGGAGCAGTTCCATTATACCGCACAGAATCCTTCACTTCACAGAGCCAGAATTATCTGTGAGGAGGTTGTAGAGCAGTTTAAGGAGGGAGAGCTTGACGAGGTATATGTTATCTATACATACATGAAATCAAGCATAACGACTGAGGTTGATATGATTAATCTTCTGCCTATAACGAGAGACATGGCTATGCAGCATGAGATGGAGAGACAGGGAGTATTCAATGAGGAGGTAGAACTTCAGCCTTCCCCGAATGCGCTTCTTAACAATATTGTACCGGATGTAATCATGGGTTATATCTACGGAGCACTCATGGAGTCCTTCTGCAGTGAGCAGAACGCCAGAATGAGTGCAATGCAGGTGGCAAATGACAGTGCATCGGAGATGATTCGTAATCTGTCCATAGAGTACAACAGAGCCAGACAATCGATGATTACCCAGGAGATAACAGAGGTAATCGCCGGTGCCAAGGCCCAGAAAAAGAAGAAAAAGGCCAGAAAGGAGGTCATGTAAAGACATGAATACAGATGTTGTTAATACAGGAAAAATTGTTCAGGTCATGGGACCTGTTGTTGACGTTTTATTTGAAAACGGCAATCTTCCATGTATAAAGGATGCCTTAGAGGTAACATGCGAGGGCAAGCGTCTTGTTATGGAAGTTGCCCAGCACATCGGTGACAATACTGTCCGCTGTATCATGCTCGCAGCCAGTGAAGGTCTGTGCAGGGATATGGAAGTAAGGGCTACGGGAGCAGGTATCAAGGTTCCTGTCGGCAAGCAGACCTTGGGAAGATTGTTCAATGTGTTAGGTGAGACAATAGATGGCGGTGAGTCACTTGATAACGGTGAACACTGGGTAATTCACAGAGAGCCGCCTACGTTCGAGGAGCAGAGCCCGGTTGTCGAGATGCTCGAGACGGGTATCAAGGTTATCGACCTCTTAGCGCCTTATGCTAAGGGTGGTAAGATTGGTCTCTTCGGAGGAGCCGGAGTTGGTAAGACGGTGCTCATTCAGGAGCTTATCAGGAATATCGCCACAGAGCATGGCGGATATTCTATATTTACAGGAGTAGGAGAGCGTTCAAGAGAGGGTAATGACCTCTGGTCAGAAATGAAAGAATCAGGCGTACTTGAAAAGACTGCCTTGGTATTCGGTCAGATGAACGAACCACCCGGAGCGCGTATGAGAGTCGCTGAGACAGGACTTACAATGGCTGAATATTTCCGTGATGAGGAACACCAGAATGTGCTTCTCTTCATTGATAATATTTTCCGTTTCGTACAGGCAGGTTCAGAGGTATCAGCACTTCTCGGACGTATGCCTTCAGCCGTAGGTTATCAGCCGACACTCGCCACTGAGGTCGGTGAGCTTCAGGAGAGAATCGCTTCCACGACTAAGGGTTCCGTTACATCCGTTCAGGCTGTATACGTTCCTGCCGATGACCTTACAGACCCTGCGCCTGCGACTACATTCGCACATCTAGATGCGACTACGGTTCTTTCACGTAAGATTGTTGAGCAGGGTATCTACCCGGCTGTTGATCCGCTTGAGTCCACATCAAGAATCCTTGAGGCAGATGTAGTAGGTCAGGAGCATTATGAGACTGCACGTAAGGTACAGGCTATGCTTCAGAAGTACAAGGAATTACAGGATATCATCGCTATTCTCGGTATGGAGGAGCTCTCCGACGAGGATAAGATTACAGTATATCGTGCAAGAAAGATTCAGCGTTTCTTATCACAGCCATTCCATGTAGCTGAGAACTTCACCGGAGTTCCGGGCAAGTATGTCCCTGTTAAGGAGACAATCAGAGGCTTCAAGGCAATCATCGACGGCGAGATGGACGAGTACCCGGAGGCTGCTTTCTTCAATGTCGGAACAATAGATGAAGCTGTTGAGAAGGCGAAAAAACTCATGGAACAGCAGTAAAGGAGGCGGGGTAAGATGAGCTCGTTTTATCTTAAAATATTAGCCTCCAACAAGGTGTTCTTTTCCGGAAAGGCAGATATTCTTGTCGTTCCGGGCTTAGACGGCGAGATAGCGATTATGGCACATCATCAGAACATGGCGATTGCCACAACTATCGGCGATGTACGTTTCAAGCCTGAGGGAAGTGACGAGTATATAGATGCTGTTGTAGGCATTGGCTTCGTATACATAGCCAACAATCGTGTGACCATGATTGTCGATACTGCCGAGCGTCCTGAGGACATCGATGAGGTTCGTGCCAAGGCGGCAATGGAGCGTGCACAGGAACAGCTCCGCCAGAAGCAGAGCATTCAGGAGTACCATGTATCACAGGCTTCGCTTGCAAGAGCGGTGTACCGCTACCGCAAGGTGGGGAAGCATGAAATCAACTAAATAGAATTTAAGAGCTGCCGTACAAAAGGATTGGACGCAGTACGTCGTCATTTTTCATAAATCCATTATCTCATTAACGCAGACTGGGCATTGCGATAAGCCTCAGGGATTGAAATCGTGTTCGCATTATAGCTCCACGATTTCATGAGTCTTATCTCCATAGTCTGCTAAATCATGAGATAATTGGATTGATGAGAAAATGACTGAGGTATCTCCGAAGCTTTTGTACGGCGGTTTTGTGTGATAAATAAGTTTTAATTAATTATGTATATATTATTTATTTGCTATTTTATCATGGAGTTATTTAACATATCTAATTCGGATGAATAAAAATCATCAGAGCGGCAGTAATCAATTATTTTTTTTGTAATACATATTTTTGGATTAGAGATACCGAGTATTGATAATATGTCACTAATACATGTAGC
Organism: Firmicutes bacterium CAG:882; assembly: GCA_000435595.1. Lineage (GTDB taxonomy): Bacteria > Bacillota > Clostridia > Lachnospirales > Lachnospiraceae > CAG-882. The sequence continues at coordinate 57,820 of FR895395.1, read as the reverse complement.
TAATGCAGAATAAGATTTTTTTCTTGATACATAAAAAGGTTCAATGTCAAATAGTTTCAAGTTATTAAATTGCTTTAAAGAGGGGCATCCTTCCTCACGTATTCGGATAAAGAGTCTAATAACATCAGAGTGCTCATTTACACATAAATTTTTAGTATTATCCTTAGTTACATTTTGATGAAATCTAGTGCCATCGTACTCTATTGCAATGGCATGGCTTGGGATAAATATGTCAAATTCACTCCTAAAATTGGAAGCAACATTTTGATTATTGAGTAGCCATAATGGTTTATAATTAGGAATATACGAAAAATATTGTCCTATAAAATAACATATAAGCTTTTCTGGTAGGGAACGATGCACACTAAAAGATGGATGCCCGATGGTTCCTTTTTTAAAATCTGAAAAAGACTTATTTGTTACAATACATCCATCTTCGAATTCAACGTCTAAATCAGTTGAATTTCTATATGCTATAATTTTCATTTTTAATCCGTTGTTTGCAATTCGTTCATATCCTATGCGATTTTCTATCGGATATAAAATAGTGCCTTCTTTAAAGTTTTGATAATATTTGTGTTCTACAATAGTACCATCTTCAAACTTTATATCAACATCTGACACATTCCTATAGGCAATAAGTGTCATCCGCATCCCATTTTTGGCGTAAACCTCTTCTCCAACATGGTCGGGACGCGGATATGCAATATAGCCGTCTAGAAAGTGATTATAATTTTTATGTGTAACGATTGTTCCATCCTCAAATTGAATGTCTATATCATGTGAATTGCGATATGCTATAATTTTAATGCCCATACCATTTTTAGCAATATTAGTCTGTCCTACGCGATTTAAAATTGGCATTGCAATATTTCCAGTTAAAAAACTGTAATAATCACGATGCTGAACAATGGTTCCGTCCTCAAATTGGACATCTACGTCTTTACTATTTCTATAATCAATAATTTTTAATGTGTGACCGTTTGGAGCAAAAATTTCTTCTCCAATTTTACTTTTGTAAAAATTTGGATTATAAATACATCCTTCGGAAAAACTTCTATAATCACGATGTTGAACAATAGTACCATCCTCAAATTGAATATCAATATCATTCGAATTACGATAAGCAATAATAGTCATGAGCATACCACTATTTGATATTTTTCGTTCACCCAAACGCTTGGATTGAGGATATGCTATTTCACCACGAAGGAAACTGCCATAGTCTTTATGCTTTACAATAGTGCCATCGTCAAACTGAATGTCGATATCTCTGTAACTTGTATATCTGATTATAGTCATATTTAATCCGCTATTTGATTTACTTACTTTTCCTATTCTGTTTTCTATGGGTTTACCGATGTTACCCCCTTTTAAAATCTACTAGATTTTTATTAGTAACAATAGTGCCATCATCAAACTGTACGGTAATATTGCTTGATGATATATAGTCAATTATTTTAGCATTTTCACCATTACACATAACATTACATAGTCCAATTGTGTTTTCTTTTACCTTTTTAAGTTTATAATTAACATCCTGTTTAATACCGTAACTATTTGCTAATGCAACAATTTGTCTTTTTGTTAGATTGGGAAATGATTTTTCTATTTCTTGGTAATTAGAGATTGGATAATTGTCACGAAGACATTTGATTTGTTCTTCTGTATATTTCATAAGGAAAACCTCGATAATATTATATTTGAATTTATTATATCATTTATAGAAAATGTTGCGCTAGAGTAATTTAATATACAAATTAAAGCAGAATGCTTATCACAATCGACACCAACGGCGGCACTCCGGGAACAATGGAGTTCTTCGTGCCTGAAAAGACCGATGACGGACTTAAAATTCACATTACGAGTGCATCACCGTTTGCAATCGGTTGGAAGCAGCTTGCAGGCAATGCAAGAACTTCATCGGCGCAGAGTGCAAGCACGGGCTACGTCACTAATGTGATGGTTCCGATACTCATTGTACTTATCATACTGAGTGCTGCGGCTGTTGCAGCATTCACAATCTTTGACAGAAGAAGGGTGTCAAAGAGCGGTAAGTGATGAGCTTGAATAGGTAATATGATGCGGATTGCCGTACAGAGGGTGAGACTCTTTGTGCGGCAGTTTTTTTATTGAATATGCTTGTGGGGACAGGTTGAAATCAGTAAAAAGTCCATTTGAAATAGTGAAAAATAGTGAAAAAATAGTGAAAATTTAGTGGAAAAAACACCTGCGTTCGGGTATAATAATATCTGAAGGCAGGTGTTTTTATGATTAAAGTGATATTAACGAATGAGATATTAAAATATATAACAGAAATTGATAAAAACAGATATAATGTTTCTTCCGTAAAATTACCGAAAAGTGTTGCCAATAGGCTTCGCAAGAACTCGAAAAAAAAGAGCTCTTATGCTTCAAATAAAATAGAAGGTAATCCGCTTTCGGAAAAACAGGTTGATGAGGTAATAGAGAGTGATGAAAGGAAACACCTTCTTAAACCTGAGCAGGAGGTAAGAAATTATTTTCTTGCCTTAAATTTTTTGGAGGAAAAGGCAAATAAAAAAGAACCATTTTCAAAAGAGTTGATATTGGATGTACAAAAGCTTGTAGAAAAGGGCGCTTCAAAGGAAAAAATAGGATTAAGGGGACCTATGCCTCCGGGAGTGCTTTTTGCAGTATATGATTCTAATACGGGGAATCCTGATTACATTCCTCCTGAATACTGTGATATTCCGGGGCTGCTTGACGAACTAGTGGAGTATGTCAATACAACGGACGACCATCCTTTGATAGTGGCAGCAGTGGTGCACTATCAAATTGTCACAATTCATCCGTTTGAGGACGGCAATGGAAGAACTGCGAGGTTATTGTCGGGGTATATTATGGATGTCAATGGGTATGGATTTAACGGAATAGGTTCGTTGGAGGAATATTTTGCATACGATATTGATGAATATTACGAGTCAATTCAGATGGGATTGCCTGCATTGTACTATTCGGGACGAGAGAATCCGCCGCATCCCGAAATTTGGATAAATTATTTTCTGAGGATGGTGAAGCTGTATTCGGGTAAGGTATGTGATTTGCAGAGAAATTCCGAAGCCGAAAATATTGAGGGAAGTATGTCATTTCTCAAAGCAAAAGAGAAGGAGTTGTTATTGCATTTAATAAAAAAGCATAAAACTGAATTTACACCGATAGAAGTCAGCAGGGAAATAGGCGTGACAAATAAGACGGTGATTAACAGACTGGCGGTTTTGGTAAAAAACGGATTTGTTATTCCAATATTGGTAAATGAGAGAATAAGGTCATATGAATTGAGTCAATTTACCAAAGCTCATGAAAAGGAAATATTGAAAGAAATCCGGCAATAGCGGGTGAATGGTGTCTCCTTGACAAAATATTCTCCAAAGCGTATCATGTTCGTAGTATTTTATGTGGAAAAGAGGATTTGAATATGCCGATAATCGATGGGCAGGAGAAACAGCCTATAGTGGCTATATGCTATGACTTTGATAAGACGCTTTCGCCCGATGATATGCAGGCGCAGGGTTTTATACAGTCAGTCGGCTACAATGTTGCGAAGTTCTGGGAGGAGACGGGAAAGCTTGCCAGAGAGAACAACATGGACAGTAATCTTGCATATATGTATAAGATGGTGCAGGAGGCGAAGGGGAATCTTGTGTTCAGCCGTGCGGCTCTTGAGGAATATGGCTCAAGGGTGAAGCTGTTTGACGGTGTCAACGGATGGTTCGAGAGGTTAAGAGAGTACGGGTTGAGGCACGACGTGAAGGTGGAGCATTATATTATCTCCTCCGGGCTTAAGGAAATGATTGAGGGAACGAGGATTGCAAGGGAAGGTGCTTTTGAGAGAATATATGCGAGCAGCTTTTATTTTGATGAGCACGGAATGGTTAAATGGCCGGCACAGGTCGTCAATTATACCAACAAGACACAGTATCTTTTCAGGATATCCAAGGGGGTTCTTGACATCAACGATGCAGGTGTGAATGATTACTACGCACCGGAGGATATCAGGATTCCTTTTAAAAATATAGTATATATCGGTGACAGCGATACGGATGTTCCATGCATGAAGCTGGTCAATTCATACGGAGGTCATTCGATTGGCGTATACAATCCGTACACCGGAGATAAAAACAAAGTATACAAAATGATACGCGAAAACCGCATAAGATATTATGCGGCAGCGGATTATACGGAAGGTTCACAGATTGACAGGCTTGTAAAGTCGATTATCGATGTTACGCAGGCAGAGAGCAGACTGGATGCGATGCACGAGGAGAGTATGAGACAGGCGGTCTTAGGAGAAGACACATGAACACAAAGATTGTAAAAACAGAAGATGGTAATGAAGATGAGGTCATACGGGAAGCGGGAGAGATATTAAAGAGCGGCGGGCTTGTGGCATTTCCCACGGAGACGGTGTACGGGCTCGGAGGAGATGCACTGAAGGAGGACGCGGCGCGCAGGATATACAGTGCCAAGGGAAGACCGAGCGACAATCCGCTTATAGTACACATAGCGGATATAGGAGCTCTTGATGAGCTTGCAAGCGAGATTCCTGAATGTGCCTATAAGCTTGCAGAGGCTTTTTGGCCGGGACCGCTCACGATGATTTTTAAGAAAAAGGATATTGTGCCTTACGGAACGACGGGAGGGCTCGATACGGTTGCAATCCGTATGCCAAGCCATCATGTTGCACACAGGCTTATAAAGGATTCGGGCGTGTATATTGCGGCACCGAGTGCCAATCTGTCGGGAAGACCAAGTCCCACAAGAGCTGAGCATGTCATTGAGGACATGGACGGCAGAATAGATATGATAATAGACGGCGGAGCTATTGAGATAGGAATAGAGTCAACGATTGTTGATGTTACCTGTGAGGTTCCCATGATTTTAAGACCCGGATATGTGACCGCCGATATGATAAAGGAGGTTCTTGGCGATGTGTGCTTTGATGAGACTGTCCTTGCACACTCCATGGTTAAGGGAAAGCCTAAGGCGCCGGGAATGAAGTACAGACATTATGCGCCGAAGGCGGAGCTTACGATATTTGAAGGTGAGAATGAGAAGGTTGTGTCAAAAATCAACGAGCTTGCCGTTAAATATGAATATGACGGTCTTAAGGTGGGTATTCTCTCAAGTAACGAGAACGAGCACAAATACGCTCATGGTGAGGTTGTGGTTGTCGGAAGCCGTGAGAATGAGCATGAAGTGGCGGCACATCTTTTTGACGTGCTGAGGCATTTTGACCATATAGATGTTGATGTTATATTGTCTGAGGGCTTCAGCGAGGACAGCTTCGGACAGGCGGTCATGAACAGACTGATTAAAGCTGCCGGACATCATATTGAGATTGTGGAGTAAGCGGATTAATCATAAATGAGGGGCAGAATACTTTTTGACTCTCATATCATAATACAAGGAGTGTAGGGCTTACAGCCCGAATCGCGGATGAAAAAATATAGTAGAATCGTATTTGTGAGTATGAACAATACCTGTATGGGGCCTATGGCGGAGCTTTTGATGAAGCATATAACCGCACATAAAGATATCGAGATTATTTCACGCGGGTTGATTGTGCTTTTTCCGGAACCGGTCAATCCCAAGGCAATAGCGGTTATGAGACAAAAAGGCATAATACTTGACAACAGAACTTCAGTTGCGCTTACCGAGGAAGATATATCTGAGGATACACTTCTGCTGGCAATCGGCAACAAGGAAAAAGAGATGATTATAGAGACGTATGACCCGGATAATCTCTATACAATATCAGAGTTTGTCGGTGATGCGGGAGAGATGCCGGATCCTTATGGCAAGGAGATGGAGAGCTATATGGAATGCTGTGATGTGCTTATAAAGTGGCTTAATAAGGTTGATGAAAAGCTCACCCGGCTTGAAAACGAAGAATAGAAGAATATAATTCAGAAAGAGAGGACAAGTATATGATAGCAATAGGCTGTGACCAGGGAGGATTTGCATTAAAGAAGGACATTATGGCATATCTTGACGAGAAGGGATATGAGTATAAGGATTTCGGAAGCTACAGCGAGGCGAGCGTTGATTATCCTGAATATGCAAAGAAGGTGTGCGCTGCAATCAATGATGGGAGCTGTGATAAGGGAATTCTTATCTGCGGAACGGGAATCGGAATATCGATAGCTGCCAACAAGATTAAGGGAATACGTGCGGCACTCTGCACAGACTGCTTTATGGCGGAGGCAACAAGACTTCACAATGATGCCAATGTACTTGCACTTGGCGGAAGAGTAATCGGACCGGGACTTGCGGTCAAGATTACGGAGACATTCCTCACAACGGAATTTTCAAATGAGGAGAGGCATATACGCCGAATCAACATGCTTGAGAATTAATCAAAATACAATATATAATGGGAGGACGCTTATGGGTAAAGTAGTTATTATGGATCATCCGTTGATTCAGCACAAGATTGGTATTCTTAGAAGAAAGGAGACGGGTTCAAAGGATTTCCGTACACTTATCAGCGAGATAGCAATGCTTATGTGTTATGAGGCTACAAGAGACTTAAAGCTCAAGGATGTGGAAATTGAGACACCTATCTGCAAGACAACGGTTAAAGAACTTGCGGGAAAGAAGCTTGCCGTTGTTCCTATTTTAAGGGCAGGGCTCGGAATGGTTGACGGAATGCTCGCAATGATTCCGGCTGCAAAGGTTGGACATATAGGTCTTTACCGCAACGAGGAGACATTAGAGCCGGTTGAGTATTACTGTAAGCTTCCACAGGACTGTGCGGAGAGAGAGGTATTTGTCGTTGACCCTATGCTTGCAACAGGAGGTTCTTCGTCAGCAGCAATTGCCATGCTCAAGCAGCGTGGAATAAAGAACATTCGCTTCATGTGCATAATTGCCGCGCCGGAGGGAATTGAGAAAATGAAGAAAGATCATCCGGATGTGGATATGTACATCGGAACATGTGATGAGAAGCTCAACGAGCATGGATACATTATTCCGGGACTCGGAGATGCCGGAGACAGAATATTCGGAACAAAGTAAAAAGCAGAGCGTTATGTGCCTTGAGATTACATAGACACATAGCGCTCTATTAAATTGGTATAGCTGTGAAATTCGCCGTTGTCGATGCTGTTTAGGAGCCTGTTGGCAGAGCGGAGGGCTTCGCACATGACCGCAGTGTCAATCATGGAGCCTTCAAGGGCATCGGCAAGCTCGTCAAGGTCAACTACGGAGTAGCGGTTGTCACGGTGGACAATGACATCCGCAAGCAGATCGGTGAATATATATGTGTCATTCTCGGCAGAATAATCAGTATGGATTATATCACAGTAGTAGTGGAGAAAACGTCCAAAGGCATCATGAATCCTGGATATCTTACAGCCCTTGTCGATAAGGTAAAGTGATATGCCGCCTGCCATGTCATGCCGTGGCTTCAGTGTGTTCCAACGTGTTACGAGCATGGCATCGTCGCGGTAAAGAAGTACATCATCTTTCAGCTCAATTACTTCTGACGGAATAAATCTTTTACGGAAAATAACAGGTCTTTTCATGGCACACCTCCGTGTATGAGTACTGTTTTCAATAAATATACCAAATAATAACAGTTATTTCAACGATTTACAGAAATTTATTAAGTTCTGTGTCGATGATTTGCAATGTTTCTTAATATTTAATGGACTTTCAAAAAAAAAAATAGTATAATAAATCCCAGTAAGCTTTGCAAAAATGGAGGGCTGCCATGGCTAAGAAGCATAATGCGTATAAGAATATTGTTCTTATTACCCAGTTGGGCATCAATGTTATGGTTCCTACATTTTTATGCTTGTTCATTGGTATATGGATTGGGAAATTCATAGGAACGTGGGTGGTTATTCCGCTGCTTTTCCTCGGAATGGCGGCAGGGATGAGAAACTGCTATCTTATGGCGAAGAGGGCATCGGATGATTCTTCGCATACGACAACAGGGAGTGAAGATGATGACAGACACAACAAAAAAGACCATTAGCGAGGTACTTATCGGTATGGCGGTTTATCTTGCCGTAGCGTCGGTATTTGTTCTTATTTTTACCAAAGACAAGCTTAAGGGAGAGGGCGGACTTCTTCTTGGCGGACTTGCGGGAGTGCTCATGCTGTTTTCAATGAAGCACACCATATACAAGGCGATGCACATGCAGAAGGGGCATTCGGCTTTTCTGGCATTTGCTTCCGTAGGAAGGATGTTTGTTGTGGTTGTTCTGCTTGGTGCAATAGGATATTTCGGATGGCTGAACCTTATCACGACATTTGTGGGGTTCTTCGGTCTGAAGTTCGCAACCTATGCACAGCCTTTGACCGACAAGCTTATAACAAAAGCAACTAAAAAAAAGCAAGGAGGTTGATAACGTGTCAGGACAATTCCCGGGTATGATTTTGGCAGATGCCGATTTCATGATTCATGGTGTGTTTAAGTACACGCTGTTTGGGCAGGAGTTGTATATTACGACAACCCATGTGGCAATGTTCATTGTGACGGTTCTTATATTGATTGTCATGATATGCGCTCATCATACGATGAAACACGCAAAGCAGATTCCGGGTACATTCCAGAATATCATTGAGATGTATGTTCAGACCATAGACAATATGGTGGCGTCCATTATGGGCAAGAACGCAAGACGATTCGTCAATTACATCTGTGCGATATTCATGTATATACTGTTCTGCAACCTGTCAGGTCTGTTAGGCTTAAGACCGCCTACGGCAGATTACGGTGTGACATTACCATTAGGTCTTATTACCTTTGCACTTGTGCAGGGGTGTGGCATTGCCAAGAACAAGGGCAGACATTTTACGAACCTGTTTAAGCCGGTTCCGCTTCTGTTCCCTATCAATTTAATCGGTGAGTTTGCGGTTCCGCTGTCATTATCTCTACGTCTTTTTGGTAACATAATGTCAGGTACCGTCATGATGGGACTCATCTACGGATTGCTGCCGATATTCTTAAAGCTGGGACTTCCGGCTGCACTTCATGTATATTTTGATGTGTTCTCCGGCGCAATTCAGACGTATGTATTCTGTATGCTTACGATGGTTTATATCAACGATAAGATTGCAGATGAATAGGTTATTATTTAAAAAACTATACAACTTTATTTCAGGAGGAATTTAAGATGATTGATGGAAGAGCATTAGTTTTAGCATGTTCAGCAGTAGGTGCGGGTATTGCGATGATAGCAGGTGTCGGACCTGGTATAGGACAGGGTATTGCAGCAGGCCATGCGGCAGCAGCAGTAGGACGTAATCCGGGAGCTAAGTCAGATATTACATCTACCATGCTTCTTGGACAGGCTGTAGCCGAGACAACAGGTCTTTATGGATTTGCGGTTGCGATTATTCTCTTATTTGCCAACCCTCTTATCGGAAAGCTTTGATTTTAAACGAAGCTCACGAGAATAATAAGCGAAGGGAGGCAAGACCTTGGAAAGAATGTTCAACCTAGATCCCCAGCTTATCCAGGATGTAATTATTACGGCTATTAACATCTTTATTCTCTTTTTGGCAGGTTCATACCTGATGTTCAATCCGGTGAGAAATTTCCTTAACAAGCGTAAGGAAGGAATCGCGAATGACATCGATAAGGCTAAAGCCGACATGCAGGATGCAGAGGCTATGAAGGCTGAGTATGAGGCTAAGTTAAAAGAGGTGGATAAGGAAGTGGAGGCTATTCTTGCAGATGCGAGAAAGCGTGCACTTGCGAGAGAGGAACAGATTATAGAAGAGGCTAAGACTGAGGCTGCCCACATTATCGAGAGAGCTCATAACGAGGTTCTCTTAGAGAAGAAGGGCGCAGCCGACGATATGAAGAAAGAAATGATAGCTCTTGCATCGGTACTTGCCGGCAAGGTGGTATCTGCTTCAATTGACACAGATATTCAGGCGTCATTAGTTGATGAGACGCTTCGTGAAATGGGTGATGATACATGGCAAAATTAGCAGCGTCAGCATACGGACAGGCTCTATATGAGCTCGCCGTCGAGAGCGGCAGTGCTGCCGAATATCTTGACGAGGCGCAGATTGTCTTAGAGGTATTTAAGGAGAACGGTGAGTTGTTCGATTTCCTCAACAACCCTAAGATAAGTAAAACCAACAAAACAGAGGCTATGGAAAACATCTTTGATTCGCGCGTCAGAAAGGACATAACAGGACTTCTTGTTCTTGCGGTGGAGAAGGACAGACAGAATGAACTCTCCGGAATACTTGAGTATTTTATAGCAAAGACGAAGGAGTATCTTAAGATTGGTATTGTGTATGTCACAACACCTATGGAGCTTTCGGCGCAGCAGAAGGCGGATGTGGAGAAGAAGTTGTCAGATACGACGGGCTTCACTACACTTGAGATGAATTATTCCATTGACAAGAGCCTTATAGGCGGTATGGTTATCCGCATAGGAGACAGAGTTGTGGATACCAGTATTAAGACTAAGCTTTCAGAGCTGACGAAGGAGCTTAACAAGATTCAGTTAGCCTAGAGCGTAGTCAAAGCAGTACCAAGATTATAAGAAGGAAGGTGCAAGAGCCTTATGAATTTAAGACCAGAAGAAATCAGCTCAGTTATTAAGGAACAGATTAAGCAGTATAAGTCTGAGCTTGAGGTGTCTGATGTCGGAACAGTAATTCAGGTTGCAGATGGTATTGCCCGTGTTCATGGACTGGCAAAAGCCATGCAGGGCGAGCTTTTGGAATTTCCGGGAGATGTATACGGCATGGTTCTCAACCTTGAGGAGGACAACGTAGGTGTAGTTCTTCTCGGTGATAACAAGAGCATCAACGAAGGCGATACCGTTAAGACAACAGGACGAGTTGTCGAGGTTCCTGTCGGTGATGTGATGCTCGGACGAGTTGTGAATGCTCTCGGACAGCCTATCGACGGAAAGGGACCGATTCAGACAGACAAATACAGAAAGATTGAGAGAGTAGCATCGGGAGTTATCGCAAGAAAGTCAGTTGACACTCCGCTCCAGACAGGTATCAAGGCTATAGATGCCATGGTTCCTATCGGAAGAGGTCAGCGTGAGCTCATCATCGGAGACCGTCAGACAGGTAAGACTGCGATTGCGATTGATACCATTATCAATCAGAAGGGACAGGGTGTGTACTGTATCTATGTTGCAATAGGACAGAAGGCATCAACTGTTGCCAATATTGTTAAGACACTTGAGGAGTACGGTGCAATGGATTACACGACAATCGTTGCGTCCACAGCCAGTGAGCTTGCTCCTCTTCAGTATATAGCTCCATATGCGGGCTGTGCAATCGGTGAGGAGTGGATGGAAGCAGGCAAGGATGTACTTGTGGTATATGATGACCTCAGTAAGCATGCTGCCGCATATCGTACACTCTCCTTGCTTCTCAAGAGACCGCCCGGACGTGAGGCTTATCCGGGAGATGTATTCTACCTCCACTCAAGACTTCTTGAGAGGGCAGCGAGACTTTCGGATGAACTCGGAGGAGGTTCCCTCACGGCGCTTCCTATCATTGAGACTCAGGCAGGAGATGTTTCCGCATACATTCCGACCAATGTAATTTCCATAACCGACGGCCAGATTTATCTGGAGACGGAGATGTTTAACTCCGGTTTCCGTCCTGCAATCAATGCCGGTCTTTCGGTATCACGAGTTGGTGGTGCGGCACAGATTAAGGCTATCAAGAAGATTGCGGCGCCTATCAGAACAGAGCTTGCCCAGTACAGAGAGCTTGCGGCGTTCTCACAGTTCGGTTCGGAGCTTGATGCCGATACCAAGGAGAAGCTTGCACAGGGCGAGAGAATTAAGGAAGTTTTAAAGCAGCCGCAGTATAAGCCGATGCCTGTTGAGTATCAGGTTATCATTATCTATGCGGTTACAAGAAAATTCTTGATTGATATACCGACTGACGCAATCGGAAGATTCGAGACGGAGCTTTTTGCTTTTATTGACACGAAGTATCCACAGATACCACAGTCGATAAGAGAGACAAAGGTTATGTCCGAGGAGACTGAGAAAGAACTTGTTAATGCTATAAATGAGTTCAAGAAGCAGTTCCGATAAGATAGGAGGTCATCGGTATGGCATCAATGAGAGATATAAAGAGGCGTAAGGAGAGCATTCAGAGCACAGGTCAGATTACCAAGGCTATGAAGCTCGTCGCCACGGTTAAGCTCCAGAAGGCGAGAGCCAAGGCAGAAAATTCCAAGCCGTATTTTGATGCTATGTACAAAGCAGTGACCACGATGATTGCAAGGAGTGGTTCAATTAATCATAAGTACCTTAACAATTCCGGTGACGGAAAGAAGGCTGTCATTGTAATTACCTCCAACAGAGGCCTTGCAGGCGGCTACAACACGAATATAATCAAGCAGGTCATGTCCTCAGGGATAGAAAAGAAAGATATGCTTGTGTATTCAATCGGGCGTAAGGGAAAGGACTTTCTTGCAAGAAGAGGCTACGACATCAAGGCGGATTATTCTGACGTCATCAATGAGCCGATGTACAGGGATGCCATGGATATAGCTAAAGATGTGCTTGAGGCGTACACCTCAGGTGAAATCAGTGAAATCTATCTTGCCTATACCAGCTTTGTGAACACGGTGAGCCAGGTTCCGGTATTCATAAAGCTCCTTCCGGTTAACCCTGATGACATTCAGCTTCAGGACGGCGGAAAGGAAGAGTTAGAGGACGGCGCGGTTTTAGAGTACGAACCGGAGGAGCAGGAGGCACTCGACATAATTATTCCAAAGTATGTCAGCAGCCTTATCTACGGTGCACTTGTTGAGTCGGTTGCCAGCGAGAACGGTGCGCGTATGACCGCGATGGACAATGCGACAAGCAACGCCGACGAGATGATAGATGATCTGTCCCTCATGTACAATAGAGCAAGACAGGGCTCAATTACACAGGAGCTAACAGAGATTATCGCAGGAGCGAATGCGATTAGTTAAAAAAAATATAGAAGGAGAGACACAATGGCCGAGAAAAACAAGGGTAAGATTACTCAGGTTATCAGTGCGGTGCTTGATATTAAGTTCCCGGACGGACATCTTCCGGAGATTCTTAATGCAATCACAATCGACCGCGGCAATGGGGAAATACTTACTGCGGAAGTGTCCCAGCATCTTGGTGATGACACCGTAAGATGTATTGCCATGGGTTCAACTGACGGTCTTGTCAGAGGAATGGAGGCTGTCGACACGGGCGCGCCTATTTCAGTTCCGGTTGGCGAGAATACACTTGGACGAATTTTCAATGTCTTAGGTGAGGCAATCGATAATAAGCCGGCACCTACGGACGTAACATATTTGCCTATTCACAGAAAGGCACCTGCATTCGAGGAGCAGTCGACACAGACAGAGATTCTCGAGACAGGTATCAAGGTTGTAGACCTTCTCTGCCCTTATCAGAAGGGTGGTAAGATTGGTCTTTTCGGTGGTGCGGGAGTTGGTAAGACGGTTCTTATTCAGGAGCTTATCCGTAATATAGCCACAGAGCATGGCGGTTATTCTGTATTCACGGGAGTTGGAGAGCGTACCAGAGAGGGTAATGACCTCTACCATGAAATGACGGAATCAGGTGTTATCAATAAGACTACCATGGTGTTCGGTCAGATGAATGAACCGCCTGGAGCGAGAATGAGAGTAGGTCTTACGGGACTTACGATGGCTGAGTACTTCCGTGATCAGGGTGGTAAGGATGTCCTTCTCTTTATCGATAACATTTTCCGTTTCACACAGGCAGGTTCAGAGGTGTCGGCACTTCTCGGACGTATGCCTTCAGCCGTAGGCTACCAGCCTACACTTCAGACGGAGATGGGTGCTCTTCAGGAGCGAATTACATCGACAAAGAATGGTTCCATTACCTCCGTACAGGCTGTATATGTGCCTGCGGATGACCTTACGGACCCGGCACCTGCCAACACATTTGCACATCTCGATGCAACTACGGTTCTTTCAAGAAGCATCGTAGAGCTCGGTATCTACCCTGCGGTAGATCCTCTCGAGTCAACATCGAGAATCCTTGATCCTCGTATCGTAGGTGAGGAGCACTACAGAGTGGCAAGAGCTGTTCAGGAGATACTCCAGAGATACAAGGAACTTCAGGATATCATTGCAATTCTTGGTATGGACGAGCTCTCAGAGGATGACAAGCTTGTCGTAGCAAGAGCCAGAAAGGTACAGAGATTCCTCTCACAGCCTTTCTTTGTTGCAGGACAGTTCACGGGTCTTGAAGGAAGATATGTTCCTGTTGCTGATACAATTCAGGGCTTTAAGGAGATTCTTGAAGGAAAGTATGACGATATTCCTGAGAGTTACTTCTTGAACTGTGGAGGTATCGAGGACGTGCTTGCCAAGGTTAACAAGTAACCTGACGGGAGTTGATTAGATGGCTGACAAATTATTTGAACTTAAAATAATAACACCTGACAGAACTTTTTTCGTCGGTGACAGTACTATGGTTGAGCTCAACACCACGGAGGGTCAGGTCGGAATATATGCCGACCATGCTCCGACAGCCATGATACTTTCACCCGGCGTGGCACATATCCATGATGCAGAAGGGAATGTCA
>FR895395.1:0-43151 GCA_000435595.1 Firmicutes bacterium CAG:882 | reverse complement strand
GTCATGGTGCTCGCTGAGATTGCCGAGTGGCCGGATGAGATTGACATCAATCGTGCCAACGAGGCTCGAATCCGAGCCGAGCGCAGACTCTCATCCCACGAGGGAGAGATTGATGTGGCAAGAGCTGAGTACGCACTCAAGAGAGCGCTTGCAAGAATAGAGCTTAAAGGCTAAATAAAATAACCACCGCTTGTACGATTACGGACAAGTGGTGGTTATTTTGCCATTTAAAAATTTTATTTTATGACTTATTATGAGAATAAATGATAAGAGGATATGATATAAAATGGTTGGCAGAAGTGAAAGTTGTTATGAGAATATAGGTGGTCTTATTCGTAAAGAACGAATTAAACAGGGAATAGAACTTGATATGTTGAGTAAAGGACTTATGACAAAGGGAAACTTATGCCGTATTGAGAATGGAAAACGTGAAGCAGATACTTCAATTATTAAACGTCTTACTGACCGTTTGGGAATGGGCTTTGAGGATGAGGGTACATATATGTTTTACGATGATTATGAGGAATGGAAGACAAAATGGAAAATAATTTATGCTATTGAATGCAAAAATATGTGTGAGGCAGAAAGGCTTCTTGATATTTACAAAGAAGTATATTCCCAAAATGCCGTGAGAAAACAGTTTGAAAAAATGATGCGAATACAATGCAAAACAGCATGTATCGAAAATAAAAATATAGCTGACATTACGGACATATTGCAGATGTATAAAGAAGCTTTAGAACTTACAATACCTGTTATGTCTATGAAAAATTTGGATGAGATGTATTTGTCAATAGAAGAATTGAATATTGTGTTAGAATGTCGATATTGCAGTATGCAAATTACGGATGTGAAAAATAATAAAGAAATTGAATATATAAATTTACTGGAGGAGGTTTTAAAATATTTAGATAAATCAAGATTGAGCATATCTGCTAAGGCTAAGCTATATCCTAAGACGGTTGTATACATGTATAGATATATAATAAAGGATAACAAAGAGATAGATGTAAAGAATGTAAGTACAAAACTTATTGATAAAATGTATGAATTTTGCGAAAAAGCACTTGGTATGTTGTTAGAAGCAGGTATGCGTTATTATCTTACGGAAATATTAGAAATCAGAACTATTTTAATTGAAGCCGGATACGGAGGTAAGGATAGGGACGATTTGCTCAGACAGACGAAAGAGTGGCAGAATGCGATTAGGGCATTGTGTATAGAATATGGAATTTCGCAATACACAGAAGACAGTTGTTATTTTTACAAAGAAAATTCAGTATATAATATAGGCAAAGTGGTAAATACAAGGCGAACTATGTTGGGAATGACAATGAAACAACTATATAGTGGTATTTGTTCAGAGAAAACTCTGAGAAATCTTGAACATAACAGAGCAAGCACACATATAGATATTGCAGAAGAACTTCTTACAAAGTTAGGGCTCCCGTCAGGCTATCAAAGAATGGGAATTATAACCGGAAGAAGAAAATCAATAGAGCTCTATACAAAATGGAAGCAAAAATGTCGCGAGTTTAAGTATGTTGAATGTCGTGAAATTATGTGTGAACTCGAGAAGCAGTTGCCTTCCAACATGGTGAACAGGCAGTTTATAGAATGGGGTAAGGCACTTACATCTTATGAATTGGGAGAATTGAATTATAAAACATTTATAGAAATAATGTGTAAGGCACTCAATAATACTATGAATGTTGATAAGGTATTAAATGCAGATAGTATTTATATTTCAAATAATGAAAAAAAAATAATATATCAGATTGCGGCTAAATACAAATATAATGGCGATGAAAAAATGGCTTATAAATATATGAAACTAATTTGCAAACAGCTTATTAAATATAGCGATATAGAGATAATGGAAAATATAAGAGACTGTGAAATATATATGACTTTTTTTGCCAGTATACTTGGAAGTATTGGTGATTACAATAATTCTGAGGCTGTATCCAAAACAGTGATTAGAGGACAATTAGAATATGGAAGAATTGGAGAAATTCATTGTAATTTATCAAGTATTGCGTGGAATAAATATAAGATAGACCAAGATAAAAAAGCATACAATGATAGGTTGTATCAATGTATGCTTTGGAGTCAGATGTGTAAAGATACTTTTTTTGAAGATAGATATAGAATGAGAATGTCTTAACGTCCGACGTTATACATGGTTTCATCTTCGCATGCGTGCATGACGGCAATATGATTATTGGAATTTTCTTTCTTATTGACAAATGAAAGCATTCCTGATGAAACGATGACAGCAAATAGTAATACAATGACAGACTTCTTCATAGGGAAAAACTCCTTTTTTATTTATATTTTAATCTGTCTTTATTGGATTGTGACCTACCCAAAGTTGGAAACTTCTATAATTGCCAACTTTGGGTAGGTCACAATCCTGATAAAATAAAGTATGATTTAATTAATTTCTAACGTGCGTGGAAATAAAATAAAAATGTAAATACGAAAGGAGCATACAATGAAAAAAGTAATAAACAAAGTAATTTTAAATTTATGTTTAATGGTAGTTTTTTGTGTTTCTTTTATTATTGGTACATCTACGGTTAAGGCGGCAAATAAAAGGGTAGTTGGAATATATAGAGGCGACTTTGTTAAAGGAATTGCATATACCGGAACCATGACATTGGCATCTAACGGATACACATCGGAAATGTATGAAGATATTTCATTATAAAGTTTTTTGTATGAATTGATGAGAAGTGATGTTATTTTTATACATACTCATGGAGCTCCGGGATTATTTACATTTACATCTTCAAGTAGAATTACAGGGAATGAAATATTGTCAAAAACTGTAGATGCTAAAGTAAAATTATTTTATTTATCAGCATGTCAGTCTGGCAAAAAGAGTACTACAAATGGAAATGTCGGAACTGCATTGTTGGAAAAAGGTGTTACATCAGTTGTTGCTTTTCAAGAAAATATATCGGCAGGTTCCGACACTGATGGAATTCATAGGTTCAATTCATTGGTTGTATACAGATTAACTAAAGGAGATATTTTGCAAACAGCATTATCTACAGCATTGTCGCAGCTTTTTGCTGAAAGTGGAGGGTATTATGGGGCTGATTCATATATTATATATGGTGATTCTTCACTGATATTATAAAAAGGAGATGGATGAATTATGAAGAAAAAAATAATATTTATCGCTATGGCTGTATGCGTTGTGGGATTTATTTCGGGCGCGGTATATGTGAGGACAGCGCAGCCCGTAAGTGCTGACGGACGGCTTACGAATAGGGCTTATATTGAGAAGGTTGAAGGTGAAGTTGTATGGTCTGAAGCTCAAAATGCAAAGGTTTGGGATGACGGACGGTATGAGTATACGGTTTTTGACGGTGATTCAGAGGGCGTAATGTATGTGGAACGCATTGCAGATACGGAAAGTATGGACGCGGAATACGTTTATACTGTGGAAGATGAGAAAAAGATAATAGATGCAATGCTTGAAGTTAGAGGTGAGATGGTAAAGGATGTATCACTGGACAATTTTAATTCATATAAAGAAATATATGATGGGTATCCGACAGGAACGGTTATAGCATTTACATACGATGACAATGGCAAATTATATTTTATAGGCGCCCGACAGGGTGATACTTATGATGTGTCAGGTGTTATGGTGGCAGATAATACGCTGTATGATACGGCAGTTGAGGCTGTCATGGAAAAGTATGGGGATGCTAATGTCGTAATTAACACAAAGGCTGATGAGGCAGTTTACAAGATAATAAATGTTCCAAAAGAAGGTTTGTGTTATGAGTACGAGATAGAAGCTCAGTATAAAATTACAGATGAGGATACAATAGATGCAGTGTTCTATCCGAGAATAAATATAAATAATAATACATGTGTTGAGGTATTATCGACTCTGGGATATTAAAATTTAAAATTAATCGGATTGTATAAACTCCGCCATTTGGCATCATACTCTGATAAAAGAATCAGGAGGGATGTGGTGTGAAAAATAAGCTTGATAGCTTATTTTTGCACACATGCTATTTGTGCCGCAGGCGTCACAAAGTAGCATTTATCGTGGTCAAAATTTGAGATTTTGCCCACGATTCCTCCGGCAAAAAGCATTGCCTGCGGAATGGAGATGTCAAATGAAAAAAATGTTATATGCGGCAATTGTGTTGTGGATTGCTGTTTCGGGGATATATCTGTCCGGTAGAGTAACGAGCCGCGCGGTGTCAATCAGCGCGGCTTTTACTGATTGTGTGAGTGACGGGGAATGGTGCGGGCTCAACACCTGCATCGAAGGCTACGGCAGGTTCGGTGTGTGTTACCTGACCGCACAGGAGAAGGAGAATCTGGTAAAAAATATAGCGGGAGCGCTCGGAATTACATCGCCCTGCGTGATAAGCACGGAATATTCAAGCCGCGGTGTCAAGGACGGAACGGCGGAGGGGAATGCCGTCGACATAATGACGACGGTGTTAAAAAAGGAGAGCATCAACGGAGTGGTGCTTGTCAAGGCTATAACTGAGGAGAGGACGAATGAGAGCGGGAACTACACGGCGACGCAGTATGTCTATGTGAAGATAAATGCTTACAACAATATCGAGTGCGCCGCGGACTACAGGGAGCTCGTGGAGGGGACATTCGATGCAATGGGGATAGAGGGAAATGTCAACATGAACCTCGAAGGCTCAATCGCGGGTGCGCTCAACAGCAATGAGAAGAATGAGCTCGCCGACAATATTTTAAAAAGACTTGATGCGCAGATTGTGGCTGAGAACAGGGACAGCGATATTTTTACGATTTACGCTTATTCTAAGGGAGTGGGCTCCTATATAACTATCGGGGACAGCAAAATCAACATGAATATAGCCATAGGGTATGACGAGGAGCAGAACAGAACGGAGGTGTATTTGTCGTCGCCTGTGAACAGCCTTGATTATTAAATCACAACTGCCCGCAAATTCACAAAATATTTATACTAATTTGGAACCATTTGTGATAAGATTATACGGTATAATTCGTTATGGATTGGCAATTATTATGTTTTACGTGGAAGGAAAATTGCATTGAAGAATTTAAAATATAAGGTACTTATCTCAATTTTGGTTTTTATTCTTGTTGCGGTGGTGACAATAGTGCTCACGAGAGTGACGGAGGAGGAACGCTCGGGGAAGACAGTCATGACCGAAGCGGTACTTCCGATAGTATATATGGTGAGTGAGAGCGGAACAAGCTTCAATCCGCTGCATGGGTATGTGACAAATGTTGATGAGAGCATGCTTCATGAGTGCATCACGCCGCTTCCGGAGGGGAGAAAGCTCACGATTGGCATAGGCACCTACGGTCAGAAGATAACGGGAATTTCCTATGAGATAAGGAGCCTTGACGGCGAGGAGTATTTGGAGAACACGACTGTCACGGACTATAATATAATAACCGGTGGCACGGCAACGCAGGGCGACAATGTCACGGGACAGATGGGCGAGCGCATTGAGGCGGTTCTAAATATCAAGAATCTTCTCAAGGATGACACCGAGTATATGATGAAGATTAATGTGAGCACGGATAAGCAGACTGCTTCGTATTATACGAGAATTATTCTCGGTGACGGACTGTCGCTCGATGAGAAGCTTAACTATGTGCTGCATTTTTCCGAGGTGACCTACGATGACGAGGCGATAAAGGAGATTATTCCCAAGTTAGAGACCAACTCGTCGGGTGACAACACTAATTTAGGGCATGTGAATATACATTCTAAGCTCTCACAGGTGGGATGGGGAAGCCTGTCGCCGGAATACTATGGCGATGTGTGGCCGACGGTTGTTGAGATACAGGGAAACACGGCAGATATACGTCTTGATTATCAGGTGAGCACGCAGGCAGCAAGAGGAATCGACATATATGATGTGACTGAGTTTTTCAGGATAAGACGTGCCGATGCCGAGACTACATACGTTTTAGGATATGACCGATATGTCGACCAGGTTTTTGACGGACTCGATGACCTCAATGATTCGGGAAGAATATATCTCGGAATCACGTCAGGACTTTATGATGAGCAGTTCATGAGTGACACTACGGGAAGAGTTACATGCTTCGTAAGAAGAGGTGAGCTATGGAGCTACAATGCCAAGAGCAATCAGTTTGTGCAGATATTCACATTTGCAGATGATGACTCTCAGTACGATTCCGTAAGGGAAGCATACGGTCAGCATGGAATAAAGGTTCTGTCGGTGAACTCGGACGGGTCCGTGAGCTTTGTCGTGTACGGTTATATGAACCGCGGCAGCCACGAAGGCCGGATGGGAATATCCGTGTGTCAATATGATGCGGAAAAAAACAGCGTTGATGAGATACTCTATGTGCCGAGAAATGACATATATGAGGTTATTGAGAAGGATGTCGAGACCTTGGCGTATTTAAACGGCGACGGCAGATTTTTCATGTATCAGGGTGGCAGCATCTATTCCATATATTATGACACGAAGGAGTATATGGTTGTGTCATCACAGGTTATAGAGGATTCGTGCTTTTTTTCCGAAAAGTATTCAATGTTTGTATACCAGGAGGGAACAGACGCATACAAGTGCGATGCGGTTGATATTATATACCTTGACACGGGTGAGACTGACATGATAGAGGCGGAAGCATCGGAGTACATTAAGACGTTAGGACTTATTGACGGAAATATTATATACGGAAGGATAGATAAGAGTGATGTCATGTTAAATGAAGAAGGTGAGTCGATATACCCTATGTACAGGCTTGAGATTGCTGATGGCTCTCTCAATGTGATTAAGGATTATGAAAAAAACAATCTCAGGGTTATGGGTATTGAGACGGACAGCAATAAGATCGTCATAAAAAGATGTCTGCTTCAGGAGGACGGAAGCCTTGAGGAGACCGGCGATGACCAGCTTATGAGCACAACCGTCACTTCAGATGACACACTCACGACAAAGCAGGTTGCAACCCAGGTAAGACAAAAGGAGCTGTATATAATGCTCACGGTTGCCGTTCCTTCGGCGGATGCTGCCAAGGTTGTGTATCCTAAGAGCGTAAGCTTCAACGGTGAGGCCGAAATGTATATGAGTGAGGTCGTTCAGAGTAATGAGTACTACCGTGTATACGGAATGGGTGAACTCATGCTGACGACAAAAAATCTTGGTGAAGCAATAGTGAGAGCAGATGAGCTTGCAGGTGTGGTTGTATCAACGGATGGTGCAATAGTATGGAACAGATACAAAAAAAACACGGCGACGGTTGCACTTAATGAGAATTATCGTCTGAGTGCCGGAGTAAGTATATCGGGAGCCGGTCTTGATGAGGCATTGTATTATATTGATGCGGGAAAGGTACTAAAAGCCAAGGTTGGCGATGAATATGCGGTTATATATGCTTACGATAAGAACAATGTATCGTACATGACAGAGAGCGGAAGCATCATGAATACCAGAGCGGAAATGGAAGCAGCAATTCAGGAATCGGGCAGGGTTATATATGTGTGTGATGTGGAGTAACAACACTTGACCATATTGAAATAATATTGTAAGATGAAGAGTGACAGATTTTGAGACTGATATACATGAAGTCGGTACAATGTAAGATTAAGCAGCCGCAGAGTGGCAGCGTGGAGGATTATTATGGAATTGACAAACATCAGAGATTTATTCAGAGACAAGGAAAAATATCTTGGAAATAAGGTGACTGTCGGCGGCTGGGTAAGAAGCGTGCGTGACTCTAAGACCTTTGGATTTATAGTAGTTAATGACGGAACATTTTTTGAACCGCTTCAGGTGGTTTATCATGATACGATGGAGAATTTTGCCCGGATAAGCAGGCTCAATGTAGGTGCAGCAATAGTTGTGACAGGTACACTTGTTGCAACTCCTGACGCTAAGCAGCCTTTTGAGATTCAGGCTGACTCAATAGAGGTTGAGGGCGAGAGCACACCTGATTATCCTCTTCAGAAGAAGAGACATTCGATGGAATATCTTAGAACAATAACCCACTTAAGACCAAGAACCAACACGTTCCAGGCTGTTTTCAGAGTGCGTTCACTTATAGCTTATGCTATTCATCAGTTTTTCCAGGAGAGAAATTTCGTGTATGTTCATACACCGCTTATAACAGGAAGTGACTGCGAGGGTGCAGGTGAGATGTTTCAGGTAACAACAATGGACCTCAACAATGTTCCTAAGACAGAGGATGGCAAGGTGGATTATTCCAAGGACTTTTTCGGAAAGCCGACTAACCTTACCGTAAGTGGTCAGCTTAACGGTGAGACTTATGCCATGGCATTTAAGAACATTTATACATTCGGACCTACATTCCGTGCCGAGAATTCCAATACCACAAGACATGCCGCTGAGTTCTGGATGATTGAGCCGGAGATGGCATTTGCCGACCTCAAGGACGATATGATTCTTGCTGAGAATATGATTAAGTACGTTATAAGATATGTACTTGAGAATGCGCCTGAGGAGATGAACTTTTTTAACAGCTTTGTTGACAAGGGACTTCTTGAGAGGCTTAATCATGTGCTCAATTCAGAGTTCGGTCATGTGACATACACAGAGGCTGTTGAGATTCTCGAAAAGCACAATGACAAGTTCGAGTACAAGGTATCGTGGGGCTGTGATTTGCAGACAGAGCATGAGCGT
This sequence comes from Firmicutes bacterium CAG:882, assembly GCA_000435595.1. Taxonomy (GTDB): domain Bacteria; phylum Bacillota; class Clostridia; order Lachnospirales; family Lachnospiraceae; genus CAG-882. The sequence goes on along the minus strand of FR895395.1, from coordinate 34,482 downwards.
TTCCTCACAGAGGAGATTTATAAGAGACCGCTCTTTGTGACAGATTATCCGAAGGAGATTAAGGCATTCTACATGAAGCTCAATGACGACGGAAAGACGGTTGCCGCTATGGACTGCTTAGTTCCGGGCATCGGTGAGATTATCGGAGGAAGCCAGAGAGAGGATGATTACGATAAGCTTGTTGCCAGAATGGATGAGCTCGGTCTTAAGAGGGAGGACTACCAGTTCTACCTTGACTTAAGAAAGTACGGTTCTGCAAGGCATGCGGGCTTCGGTCTCGGCTTTGAGCGCTGCGTAATGTATCTCACAGGTATGGGCAATATCCGTGATGTTGTTCCGTTCCCAAGAACAGTTGGAAACTGCGACCTGTAATATAATGTCATCGGCATACATGAGCAATCAGGAAGGCGGTCCGAATTGCGTATGAAGAAGGGTCTTAAGATTTTTCTAATTACATCCATAATACTGTTATCAATAATAGGGCTGGGGCTTATTGCCGTCAGCCCTTATTTGTCATCTGTTGCAGAGTACAAGCATAATGCGGAGCAGATAGCTGCATCAAGCAAAACATCAGATTTCCGCAGCACAGAGACGAGCGTTATCTATGATGCGTACGGAAACGAGATTACAACGATAAGTGGAGCAAAAGAGCTGTACTATTTAGAGTCTGATAAGATACCTGACATGGTAAAGAGTGCATTCGTGCTTATCGAGGACAGAAAGTTTTACAGGCATAGCGGAATAGATATTGCAGCGGTTGCAAGAGCAGGAATAGCCAATTTTAAGGCAAAGAGCAAGGTACAGGGGGCAAGTACGATAACCCAGCAGGTGGCGAGAAATGTATATCTTACTCAGGACGTAACATGGGAGAGAAAGATTACGGAGATGTTCCTTGCGATGGAGCTGGAAAAAAAGTACAGCAAGGAACAGATACTTGAGTTTTACATAAACAACATATATTTTGCAAACGGATTATACGGTATAGAAGCGGCTGCACAGGGCTATTTTGATGCACATGTGAGTGAACTCACAATCTCAGAGCTTGCTTTTTTGGTGGGAATACCGAACAATCCTTCAAAGTATGACCCGTTTACCAATTTTGATAAGGCTGTTGAGCGAAGAAATCATATACTTGCGGTGCTGCATGACTACGGGAGCATAAGCGACAATGAATATGAGGATGCACTTGCGGAGGAGATTGTGCTCAGTCCCGGAGGGGAGGAAAAGCATGATTCGGTGGAGACATTTGTGTATTATTGCGCCACACGTTCGCTCATGAAGGCAGCAGGCTTTACATTCCGCGACGAATTTATAGACGATGAGGATGAGGCGGCTTACAGTGAGCTGTACGACGATTACTATTCAAGATTTCAGCTCTCCCTTTTTACGGGCGGGTATCGGATATACACGGCGATAGATATGGAAAAACAGGAGCTTCTTATGTCATCGGTGGATGATGCACTTGCATGGAGCACGGAGAAGAACGATGAGGGCGTGTATAAGCTTCAGGCGTCGGCGGTGTGCATCGACAATGCCACGGGCTACGTCATAGCCATTGCCGGAGGGAGAAATCAGGGCTTGCCGGGATATACACTTAACCGTGCATATCAGAGCTTCAGGCAGCCGGGAAGTGCAATCAAACCGCTTGTTGTGTATGCACCGTATCTGGGAATGGGACATAATCCCGATGAATTGATTGATGATTCATCTATTGAGGGAGGTCCTGAGAACTTTGAAGGAAGATATCCGGGAGAGGTTACGCTCACAGAGGCGCTTGCATGGTCGTCAAATGTGGCTGCATGGAAGCTCTTCGAACAGTTGACGCCTGAGTACGGAATGTCATTTGTGAAGAAAATGCATTTCAGAAAGATAGGTGAGGATGAACACTATATGGCAGCTTGTCTTGGCGGCTGGAGTTACGGAACCAGTTCACTTGAGATGGCGTCAGCGTATGCAGCATTGGCAAATGACGGAATATACCGTGAACCTACGGCGGTAATGAGGATAACTGACTCAAAAGGAAGGCTGATTGTGGATAACGGCGGAAGCGATACGGAAGTCTATGATAAAAATGCTGCGCGGATGGTCAGCAGCATGCTTCAGTACGGAGTTGAACAGGGAATCGCAACAGGAGCCCGGCTCGACAATGCGATAGTGGCAGTAAAAACAGGAACCACAACGGACAATAAGGACGGCTGGACTGTAGGGTATTCGGCGTACTACACGACCGCTGTATGGGTTGGCTGTGACATCCCAAGGAAAATGCCTGACCTTACGGGTGGAACGTATCCTATGACTATATGGAAGAATTATATGCATGCAGTTCATGAAGGACTGGAGCTTGTACAGTTCCCGGAGTATACGGCTTATGATGAAAAGAAAACCTCGGTTGATATAAATAACGATGACATTGGGGAAGATAATGGCGAGAGCACGGAGGAGACGACGCTAAGCATTGAGGAGGTTATTGAATCGCTTGGAGACAAGAGCTATGAGGGCGGTGAAGGCGGCGACACGAACGGCACGACCGCAGGAGGTGACACAAATTCAGGCGGCGGAGCCAAGGGCGACGCAAGCAGCACAACGCAGGGAGGGGACTCAAACAGCACCACGCGTGGCGGTGATGCGGACAGCATAATCCGTGGAGGGGACAATAATGCGGGCGGAGGACAAAACGGAGATATAAGCAGCACCACGCGTGGCGGTGATGCGGACAGTACAATCCGTGGAGGAGACACGAATGCGGGCGGCGGAGCGAGGGGCGATGCCAACAGCACAACTCAGGGGGGAGATATGAACAGCACGACACAGGGCGGAGATGTAAATGCAGGTGGCGTGAGCGGCGACTCGGACGCAAGCGGGAATTTGAGGGGAGATAAGAATGTGGGGGAGTAGCGGGTTAGGGTATATAAAAGCCATGGCACCAAGTAAATTACGTTGGAGCCATGGCTTTTAATTTAATAGGAAACTTTGTTCTATTAAATGGTATATAATATTACTTACTTCTGTACTCCTTAAGAAGCTTCTGGATTCTGTCCACAGGGTCGAGAAGCTTGCTGATTGATGCATCATGGTTGAGTGTATCGATGATGAGTGCGATATACTTACTCATGTCTACACTGATATAGTATGGCTTTGAGAGAAGCTCAGGTGTCTGGTAGATAACGTTCGTTGTGAGAACCTTGTCTATAAGACCTGCCTCATAAGCCTCATCAAATTTCTCAAGACCGTTGGTGAAAAGACCGAATGTACTTGCAAGGAATACTCTCTTAGCCTTGCGTGCCTTGAGCTCTTTTGCCACATCAAGCATGCTCTCTCCTGATGAAATCATATCGTCAATGATGAAAACGTCCTTGCCTTCAACCGAACTTCCGAGGAATTCGTGAGCTACAATCGGGTTACGACCGTTTACAATCTTAGAATAATCCCTTCTCTTATAGAACATTCCGACATCAAGACCGAGCACGTTTCCAAAGTATACGGCTCTGTGTGTACCACCCTCATCAGGGCTTATCATCATCATATGGTCACTGTCGATTACGAGGTCAGGAACATTTCTTGTGAGATATTTGATGAACTGATATGCAGGCTGGACAGTCTCGAATCCCTTGAGAGGAATTGCGTTCTGGACACGAGGATCATGAGCATCAAATGTGATAATATTGTCAACGCCCATATCTGTGAGCTCCTGAAGAGCAAGAGCACAGTCTAAGGACTCACGACCGCTTCTCTTGTGCTGTCTGCTCTCATATAAGAATGGCATGATTACGGTGATTCTCCTTGCCTTTCCTCCGACGGCAGCGATGATTCTCTTAAGGTCCTGATAATGGTCATCAGGTGACATATGGTTCTCCTTACCGCACAGAGAGTAGGTGAGACTGTAGTTACATACATCGACTAAGAGGTATAAATCATATCCGCGCACGGATTCGTTAATGATTCCCTTAGCCTCTCCTGAACCGAAGCGGGGTACGCTGGCACTGAGGATGTAATGGTCTCTCTGGTAACCGGCAAATGCAATAGTGGATTTGTGCTCGCTTTCTCTTTCGTTTCGCCACTGAACAAGGTAGTCATTTACCTTCTGACTGAGCTGCTCGCAGCCCTTAAGGGGAATGATTCCAAGTGCTCCCACCGGGATGGTTTCAAGGTCGCGTTCTTCCTGAAGCATGATAGTTTCCTCCGTAGATGTGTGATAATTGTTATAGTTTCTTCATACGAATGTCGTCACCGAAAATTTTATAGATTCCGTATGACATGGTGAGTCTTGAAAAAATACGTTCGGAGTATGTGTTCATAAGCTCCTCAAGGCTCAGATTCGTTGATATTATTGTTGACAGACCTGCAAGAATTCTTTCATTGATACAATAAAATAATCTGGAATTTGTGAAGCTGTTGGTGAGCTCGGTTCCGAGGTCGTCTATAATAAGCAGCTCACAGTCAAGAATCTGGGAAAATGCATCCCGATAGTCGGCTTCGCTGTTATTATCAAAAGTATATTTTGAAAAAAGATCAAATAAATCTATGGCGGACAGGTACAGCACCGAGTGCCCCCTGCCCAAAAGTTCACTTGCAATGCAGTGGGTTAAGAATGTCTTTCCGACGCCCGTATCGCCGTAGAAGAGAAGATTCTGCCCGGATGGGAAATCGCTTATAAATGCATTGACATCTTTTGTGACATTAATAATATTTTCAAGGGCGGATATTCCGCTGACCGGGTCAACATAATCCTCCGAATACCAATCATAATTGAAGTTAGAGAAATTTTCAAGTAGAAGAATTTTCTTTATGTTGGACTGGTTGTACAGAAGGTCTATTGCAGCCTGCTTAAAGCAGCTGCATTTTTTTCCGTCAATAAATCCCGTGTCTTTGCAGGCAGGACATTCATAGTGAAGGTCGAGATAATCCTCAGGGTATCCGGCGGCAGCGAGAAGAAGCTGCTTTTCTTCGTTGATGGAGGCAAGCTTGTCCGCAAGTCTTGCACGCTTGGTCATGTCACCCATAACGGCAGCTCTTGCTGCCTCGGCGGAGACCTCGGCACTCTCTTTCCGCAAGGCGTCATATTCGGGAAGACGCGCGTTAATCTCCTCGCAGCGCGAGTTCTGCACGGCACGGGCATGACTCTGCTTTGCATCATACATTCTCATAATTGCGTCATACTGTGAATTGTTAAGCTTCATAATTATTAATCCTTAATCAGTCTTTCTTGGTGATAAGCTGCTTTTCAAGTGCATCAAAGTCGTACTTGCGCTGTGTAAAGTTATTAAAACGATTGCTGCTTTTGGTATTGCGGGTGTTAGAGGCAGTCTGTTTATCACTGCCCTGTGTATAAGCATCCTTTTTGGAGGCTGAGCGCGCGGCGTCGGCAGATTCTATATCCGATATTGTATGTACGTTCTTCTTTCTCCAATTGGATAAAATGGTGTCCGTGTACTCAAAGCTTGGCTTGTGAAGTGCCTGAATTGTGCGGTTGCAGGCTTCAATGACTATGTCGGACTCAAAACCATATTCGTCATACCAGCGTGTTATGTAATCAAGCTCAGGTTTACCCGGCATGCGGTCATTGATTCCGAATGCCTTCATTACGGAAAATATTTTCTTGCTGTGAATTTCATGCTGGAGCTTGGCTTGCTCAGCAGTCATCAGACCTTCCTCATGCCAGCTTATCGCGACTCTCTCAAGATAGCGGAAGCTTCTCTTTTCAAGGGAGACACAATATTCAAAAAGGTATTCGAGAAGTTCATCCGAAAAATTGAGGTCACTGTGTATATATATTATTGTACTGATTTCTGAATTGGTAAGAGTTTTTCCGAACAGCTTTTCCGCAACAAAAATAAGCTGGTGCAGGTTATCGTCCTCGTCGCACATGCGCTTGATGGCGGCAGGGGAATAGTTGTATTTGCCCGGAAGAGTCTCATCAGCGGCATGTATTGAAGTCTGTTCGCCAATGGCATTAACTCCCTCAGCGGAAGCGGCAGTCTCCGAATAGCCGTCGTGTCTGGCACTTATCGGCAGCAGGGTTATGCTTGACGGAACATCACCGTCGTAACCTACGGAGAGGAGCCCCGCTTTCTCCCAGTACTTGATGGCACGGATTATATCTCCCTCCGTGTGGTTAAGAAGGTCGGCAATATCCGTAAGTGTGGAAGTGCGTCCCGATGGGTTGGCATACATTCTCAGGAGACATAAATATACCTTGACAAATTCACCGTTGGCGGAAGGCATATATCTGTCCAGAAAAATATTGGGAATTGTTGTCTCGTTGGGTGTGTATGTTGAAGTTAATGTAATAGATGCCATGTTATACTCTCGTTTCTTATTGCGTTCTTAATAATCAACTAGAGTATAACATAGCTTTTGAGGTTTGAGAATATGTTTTGGCTCATAAAATAAAGTTGTGAAATCTGTGGACAGAGCCTTGTGGATAATGTGGATAAAATGTGGACAAGCCATAAAAACAGCGCATTTTAAGGGGCTGTCACTGTGGATAACTCTGGGGAAAGTAAATCTTCGCCCACTTCGAGGATATTACCAGCACCCATTGTTATGACGACATCGCCCTCTTTGCAGTTATCTTTTATGAAGCTCTCAATCTCAGGAAAGCTCTCAAAATACTCGCACGGAGTGCCCTCCTTTGCAATGAGCCTCTGTATGTCAGCCGAGCTGACGCCGTATATGTCCGCCTCTCTCGCGGAATAAATCTTTGCGAGAATCACATGATCGGCGAGCGAAAGAGCCTTGGCAAACTCAGGAAGAAACGCTTTGGTGCGGGTGTAGGTGTGCGGCTGGAACACACACCAGAGCTTCTTGTGAGGATAGTGGCGTGCAGCCTTCAGGGTTGCCGTTATCTCCGCAGGATGATGAGCGTAGTCGTCGATGATTGTGAAGCCGCTGCATACGCCCTTTACCTGAAAACGTCTGTCAACGCCGCTGTAGTCCGCAATTCCCCTTACGGCAGTATCAAGGTCTATTCCGAGAGTTACGGCTGCAGCTATGGCAGCGAGACTGTTGAGAATGTTGTGTTCGCCGGGAACCTTGAGGGCAACCTTGCACCGGGCTTCATTGTTGTATAAAAGTGTGTAACAGTAATCTCCTTTGTCATCAATGTGAAAGTCTTTTGCGGAATAATTGCTGTTTTCAGGATTAAGTCCGAAGGTGATTACGCTGCATTTGCTGTCTTTGTAAAAATATTGATAATTTTCAATACTGCTGTTGATTATCAGGAATCCGTCGTCAGGCAGCAGCTCGGTATATTTTTTAAATGATGCGCGGATGTCGTCTAAGTCCTTAAAAAAGTCGAGATGATCCTCCTCAACATTGAGTATTATATCCATTGTTGGGTGAAATGAGAGGAAGCTGTTGGTGTACTCGCATGCTTCGGTGAGAAACATGTCTGAGTGTCCGATTCTCATGTTTCCACCGATGGAAGGAAGCATTCCGCCAACGGATATTGTAGGGTCCGTGTCGGCGAGCAATAAAATCTCGCTGAGCATGGATGTGGTTGTTGTCTTGCCGTGAGTTCCGGAGACACCTATTGCGGTGCGGTAGTTGGTCATGACCTGACCAAGGAGCTCAGCGCGTGTGAGCATGGGAATGCCAAGCTTTATGCAGCGGTCATACTCCGGATTGTCAGGGTGAATTGCGGCGGTGTATACAGCAGCATCGATTGTACTGTCGATGTTATCAGCACTCTGTCCGATAAAGATTCTGCAGCCGGCTGCTGCAAGCTGTCTTGTGAGCACAGACTCCTTATTGTCAGAACCGGATACGGTAAAATTCTTTGAAATAAGCAGTTCGGCAAGACCGCTCATGCTGATTCCTCCGATTCCGATAAAATGTATATGAACAGGTTTATTAAAATCTATGAGATACATTATGTGTGTCCTCCCTACAGTATTTTATTATGAATATATCCAACATATACCTAATATAATATATCACCAATCATGAAAATTCCAGTACCGTTTAAAGATAAATATCATAACAAAAAACTAATTAGTATACAATTATCAGAAAAAGAGATATTTTTTTAACAAAATATTCAAAAATTCTTCACTTATTTAGTAATGTATGATATAATCATCTTACGAAACCATAACGTGATGATTGGCTTTAGTAAATTGACAAGAGGTGGTAGCATGATTAAAAAAGAGATGATTGCTATGTTGCTGGCAGGTGGTCAGGGAAGCCGTCTTGGTGTTCTGACATCTAATATTGCGAAGCCGGCAGTGGCATTCGGAGGTAAGTACAGAATAATCGATTTCCCGCTGAGCAACTGTATTAATTCAGGCATTGATACCGTGGGTGTTCTCACCCAGTATCAGCCATTACGACTTAACACCCATATCGGAATCGGTATTCCGTGGGACCTCGACCGTAACCGTGGCGGTGTCACCGTACTTCCTCCGTATGAGAAGAGTACAAGCAGTGAGTGGTACACAGGTACGGCGAATGCAATTTACCAGAATCTTGAATATATGGAATTATACAATCCGGATTATGTTCTCATTCTTTCAGGTGACCATATATACAAGATGGATTATGAGCTTATGCTTGATTATCACAAGGCTAACAACGCGGATGTGACAATTGCCGCAATGCCTGTTCCTATGGAGGAGGCAAGCAGATTCGGTATCCTTGTCACGGACGAGCATAACAGAATTACCGAGTTTGAGGAGAAGCCGGCTAATCCAAGCAGCAATCTCGCTTCAATGGGTATATACATATTCAGCTGGCCGGTTCTTAAGGAAGCACTCATTAAGATGAAGGACGAGCAGGGCTGCGATTTTGGTAAGCATATCATTCCATACTGCCATGAGAATAAGAAGCGCCTTTTCGCTTATGAGTTTAACGGCTACTGGAAGGATGTAGGTACTCTCGGTTCTTACTGGGAGGCCAATATGGAACTTATTGACATTATTCCCGAATTCAATCTCTATGAGGAATTTTGGAAGATATATACAAAGAGCGATATTCTTCCGCCACAGTATTTCTCCGATACATCCAAGGTATTCAGAAGCATTATCGGCGAAGGAACACAGGTTTACGGTGAAGTATATAACTCCGTAATCGGTTCCGGTGTAACGATTGATGAAGGAGCTATTGTAAGAGACTCCATAATCATGCAGAACGTACATGTGGGTGCCGGAGCGGTGATTGACAAGTCAATCATTGCTGAGGGTGTAGAGATTGGCGAAGGTGCTGTTCTGGGTGTAGGCGATGAGGCACCTAATGCACTCAATTCCAAGGTATATGCGTTCGGTCTTGTCACGATAGGAGAGAATTCCTATATTCCGCCAAGGGTACAGATTGGCAAGAATACTGCTGTCTCCGGAATTACCGAGCCTTCAGACTATGACAATGGTCTGCTCGTAAGCGGTGGAAGCATTATTAAGGGAGGTGCAGTAAGATGAGAGCTATAGGAATCGTATTGGCAGGCGGTAACAACAAGGCGATGAAGGAGCTGACAAGCCGTAGAGCGGTGGCTGCAATGCCTGTTGCAGGAAGCTACAGAAGCATAGATTTTGCGCTCAGCAATATGTCCAATTCACATATACAGAAGGTGGCTGTAATCACTCAGTATAATGCGAGAAGCCTTAACGAGCACCTCAGTTCTTCAAAGTGGTGGGATTTCGGACGTAAGCAGGGCGGTCTTTATGTATTCAACCCTACAATCACGGCTGACAACAGCGTGTGGTACAGGGGAACGGCTGATGCAATATATCAGAATATAGATTTCTTAAAGAATAGTCATGAGCCTTATGTTGTAATTGCATCGGGTGATGGAGTGTATAAGCTTGATTTTGCCAAGGTGCTTGAGTATCACATCGAGAAAAAGGCCGATGTGACGGTCGTTGTGAAGGAGCTTCCGGCAGGTGAGGATGCCAGTCGTTTCGGTGTTGTCAAGATGAATCAGGATATGAGAATAACTGATTTTGAGGAGAAACCGATTGAAGCGGAGGGCAATGTCGTATCAACCGGTATCTATATTGTGAGAAGAAGACAGCTGATAGAGCTTCTTGAGAAGGCTGCATCTGAGGACAGATATGATTTTGTAAAAGATATTCTTATAAGATACAAGAATATTAAGAGGGTATACGGTTATAAGCTTGAGAGCTATTGGAGCAACATCTCAACCGTAGATGCATATTACAGAACCAACATGGATTTCTTAAAGAGAGATGTAAGAGAGTTCTTCTTTAACCAGTATCCGGATATTTATTCCAAGGTAGATGACCTTCCGCCGGCTAAGTACAATCCGGGTGCCGAGGTTAAGAATTCTCTCGTTGCAAGCGGATGTATTGTGAACGGAACGGTTGAGAATTCAATACTGTTTAAGAAGGTATTTGTGGGTAATAACTGCGTAATTCGAAACTCTGTCATTCTCAACGATGTCTATATAGGAGACAATACGGTTATTGAGAACTGTATTGTTGAGAGCAGGGACACAATCCGCTCGAATTGCAGATATGAAGGTGAGAACGGCAAGGTAAGAATTGTCGTTGAGAAGAACGAAAGATACAATATGTAGTGAGGTATCAGGGGAAGGAGCAAGTATGCAGGTTACGGATGTGAGGGTAAGGATGGTGTCTAAGGACAGCAAGATGAAGGCAGTTGTATCAATCACTTTGGACAATGAATTTGTTGTTCACGACATCAAGGTAATAGAGGGAGAAAAGGGGTTGTTTATAGCCATGCCAAGCAAGAAGTCGGCTGAAGGAGAGTACAGAGATATTGCACATCCAATCAGTTCCGGAACGAGGGAAATGATTTCAAGGGCGATTTTAGACGCTTATGAGAAGGCAGTGGCAGAAGAGAGCGTATAGGTAATTTACTATAAGCATACATCACGGCAGGAGAGTCGGGTTCGTCCCGGCTCTTTTGTTGTGCCAAGACACTCTTTGTTGTATTAAAAATCCTTGATAAAAATATAACGGTATACTATACTGATAGAGTAAAACACAATATCTATATAACGGAGGTTGGGTTATGAAAGATCAGATGATTGAAGGATTCAGGAAAATATACGGCGGTGATGGGGAAATCAAGGTATATTTTGCGCCGGGAAGAGTTAATCTTATCGGAGAGCACACAGATTATAACGGGGGACATGTTTTTCCTTGTGCACTCACCATGGGTACATATGCAGCTGTAAGACAGAGAGATGACAATAAGCTCCGTTTTTACTCGGCGAACTTTGAAAAGCTGGGTGTTATAGAGAGCTCTCTTGATGAGCTTGTATGGACTAAGGAGGCAGACTGGACGAACTATCCTAAGGGAGTTATGTGGGCATACGGACAGAAGGGCTACCGTTTTGACAAGGGATTTGACATGTACTATTTTGGAAATATCCCTAACGGTTCAGGACTTTCTTCGTCAGCTTCAATAGAAGTCCTCACCGCACTTGTCCTCAAGGACACATTTGGTTTTGATACGAGTTTCACAGATATGGCACTTATAAGCCAGTTTGCGGAAAATAAGTTTAATAAGGTTAATTGTGGAATAATGGATCAGTTTGCAATCGCCATGGGCAAAGCAGGACATGCCATTTTCCTTGACACATCCAATCTTTCTTATGAGTATGCACCTGTTAAGCTTGACAATGCTAAGATAGTTATCTCCTGCAGCAATAAGAAGAGAGGGCTGGGGGACTCCAAGTATAACGAGAGACGTGCGGAGTGTGAGGAAGCACTTGAAGAGCTTCAGAAGGTTATAGATATCAAGACACTTGGGGACCTTTCGGAGGAGGCATTCGAGCGTTATAAGTCTGCAATCAAGAGTGAAGTACGCCAGAGAAGAGCTAAGCATGCGGTATATGAGAACCAGAGAACAATCAAGGCTGTCAAGGCTCTTAAAGAAGGTGATATCGAGGAATTCGGAAGACTTATGATTGCGTCCGATACATCGCTCAGAGAGGATTATGAGGTTACAGGCAAGGAGCTTGATACTCTTGTGGCAGCAGCACTCAAGCAGCCGGGCGTTATAGGTTCACGTATGACAGGTGCAGGCTTCGGCGGATGTACGGTAAGCATTGTAAAGACGGATGCGGTTGACAACTTTATTGAGAAGGTCGGTAAGGAATACAAGGATACCATCGGATATGCTGCAGATTTTTATGTAGCTGACATCGGCGGCGGTCCCGTGGTGCTCTAAGACAGACCAAATACGGCTGTAAAGTACCTGACTTGTAATATAGTAATATTGCACAAATGTTTTTTGAAAAATGAGTTTAGCAATTACAGATTAAAATATAAACAGATTATATATCATTAAGCGCTGTATGGCACATTGTGTGATGTACCGTGCATGATAGGGAATGGAGTTAATTGTGAGTGATTTTGTGATGAAGACGGCGGTTGCCTTCTTTGTGTATAACAGACTTGATACTACACAGATTGTATTTGAGCGAATCAGGGAGATTAAGCCGCCAAGATTATATCTTATATGTGATGCGGCGAGACCTGCCAAGGAGGGGGATGCCGAGAAGGTAGCGGCTGTGAGAGAGTTCCTTGACACACATGTTGACTGGGACTGTGAGGTTCACAAGAATTATGCCGAGACCAATATGGGCTGTAAGAATCGCGTGTCATCAGGCATAAGCTGGGTGTTCGAGCATGAGGAGGAGGCAATTATCATCGAGGACGATGTGCTCCTTGACATATCATTTTTCAGGTTTTGCCAGGAGATGCTTGAACATTACAGAAATGACCCTAAGGTTATGATGGTCGGAGCGCACAAGAAGCTTGAAAATTACAAGACACCTTATGATTATCTGTTCACGGCTGACAATTATATATGGGGCTGGGGTACATGGAGAAGTACTTGGGAAAAGTATGATGTGACGCTGAAAAACTGGCCTCAGCGCAAGGCAGAAGGTCTTATGCGCAAGGTATTCATGGATGCCAAGGCGGATTATGTCGAGAAAGAGCTTGATTTAATCCATGAGGGTAAGCTTGATACATGGGATTATCAGCTTATGCTGTGCCTTGCCGAGAATGACGGTCTGTGCGTGGTCCCTAATGTCAATCTCATCAACAATATCGGCATGAACCGTGAGGATGCCACTCACACCAAGGGACCGGGCGAGGAGATGCATGCAGGAGCGTACCGCTTTCCTATTAAGTTCAGAGACAAGGTGGAGCGCGATATTGACTACGATATTGCCGTTCAGAAGGACATATATTATCCAAGCTTCGCAAAGAAGGTTGTGAGAAAATTAAAGAGAATGTTTGGGAAGGCATAAGATGTATGACACATACATACGTTGTGCAATTTTGTTATATTTTCGTCAGGCACGCTCTCGCTGCATTGCAGCACATAGTGGCGTGTAAACGGCTATAAAACAGCCGTTAAACGCCAATGGCTGCAATGCACCTGACTTGAATATAATAAAATTGCACAACCGTTTTGTATTTATTATATAGTAGATAATTTCCAAATTATATATAAAATAGTAGGTGTGGAGGTGTGTGTTATGGTATATGAGGATATAAAGAAACTGGTTACTTACGGAATAGAGACGGGGTTGATTTCAGAGGAGGAGAGAATATATTCGACCAATCTTATTCTCGATGTTTTAAAGCTCGATGACTATGAGGAGCCGCAGGAGGGTTATAAGAATGTCGAACTTCAGCCTGTGTTAAAGGAGCTTCTCGACTTTGCGGTTGAGAAGGGGCTTATTGAGGACAGTGTGGTGTACAGGGATTTGTTTGACACGAGACTTATGAACTGTCTTATGCCGAGACCTTCGCAGGTTATAAAAATTTTCAAGGAGAAGTATGCGGTTTCGCCTAAGGAAGCGACAGACTATTACTACAAGCTTAGTCAGGATTCGGACTACATCAGAAGATACCGCGTGTGCAGGGATATGAAGTGGGTGACTAAGACGGAGTACGGTGATATCGACATCACAATCAACCTGTCCAAGCCTGAGAAGGATCCTAAGGCGATTGCCGCCGCGAAGCTTGCAAAGCAGAGCGGCTATCCTAAGTGTCAGCTCTGCCGTGAGAATGAGGGCTACGCAGGGCGAACCAATCATCCGGCGAGGGAGAACCACAGAATTATCCCGATTACGATAAACGGCGGTCAGTGGGGCTTCCAGTACTCACCTTATGTGTACTACAACGAGCACTGCATAGTGTTCAACGGACAGCACATTCCGATGAAGGTTGAGAGAGCGACTTTTGTGAAGCTGTTCGATTTCATAAAGTTGTTCCCGCATTATTTTATCGGCTCCAACGCAGACCTTCCTATTGTGGGTGGTTCAATTCTCTCACACGACCATTTCCAGGGTGGAAATTATGAGTTTGCCATGGCCAATGCACCTGTCGAGAGAGAGTTCACGGTAAAGGGGTATGAAGACGTGAAGGCGGGCATTGTAAAGTGGCCTCTGTCGGTAATACGTCTTAGCTGTGCCGATGAGAAGAGAATCATCGACCTTGCAGACCACATTTTGAAGGCTTGGAGAGGCTACACCGATGAGGCGGCTTATGTGTTCGCCGAGACGGACGGCGAGCCGCACAACACAATCACACCTATCGCAAGAAAGCGCGGTGATATGTATGAGCTTGACCTCGCACTCCGCAACAATATAACAACACCTGAGTGTCCGCTGGGTCTTTATCACCCGCACAATGAGCTCCACCACATCAAGAAGGAGAACATTGGACTCATCGAGGTCATGGGGCTTGCGGTTCTTCCGTCAAGACTCAAGGAGGAGATGGAAGTTCTGTCCGACTACATCGTAAACGGCAAAGATATCCGCTCCAACGAGAAGATAGAGAAGCATGCGGACTGGGTTGAAGCGTTCAGACCTAAGTATGATGTGATAAATTCAGATAATGTCGATGCAATTATCAAGGAAGAGATTGGTATTGTGTTCAAGAAGGTTCTTGAGGATGCGGGTGTATTCAAGAGGGATGCCGAAGGTCAGGCTGCATTTGACAGATTCACGGCAACACTGTAAAAAATAGAAATGAGGATTAGGATTATCATGGCGGATTTTATTTTCAGCTTAAATGCTACGTTGCCTATATTTCTCATTATGGTTTTAGGCTGGTTCCTTATGCGGATTGGTCTGTTCACCAAGGAATTTAATAAGGTTGCGGACAAGTATGTCTTTAAGGTGGCACTTCCCGTGCTGCTGTTTAAGGACATCGCAACCGCAGACATAAGGTCAGATTTCAATCTGACCTTTGTTTTATTCTGCATGATAACAACGACCATAATGTTTCTCGCGATATGGGGGCTCAGCTATATTTTTATTAAAGATAAGACGCAGGTGGGAGCATTTGCACAGGCAAGTGCGAGAGGAAGTGCGGCTGTGCTTGGAATTGCGTTCATCAACAACATATACGGCAACTCGGGAATGGCACCTCTTATGATTGTGTCGGCGGTGCCACTCTATAATATCCTGTCGGTCATTATTTTGACGTTCTCGGCGGATATGGGGAAAGAGGCACAAAAAAATAAGTTGACTGATAATGTATCAAATAGCAAAGGCTCCAACATCAAAAAAGCCTGCATAAATGTGGTTAAAAATCCGATTATTATAGGAATATTCTTAGGACTTCCGTTTTCAATCTTCGGAATAAGCATACCGCCAATCCCATTAAAGGCGGTGACAAGCATCGCGCAGACGGCGACACCTATCGCGCTGCTGGTTGTCGGTGCAGGCTTCGAGGGAGCAAAGGCAATCAAGAAGATAAAGCTCACGGCTGTCGCTACGTTTATCAAGCTTGTGCTTCTTCCGCTTATCTTTTTCCCGTTTGCGATTGCCTTCGGTTTCCGCGGAAGCGAGCTGGTCGCAATCCTGATTATGCTCGGCTCGCCTACCACGGTCACCTGCTACATAATGGCAAAGAATATGGGTAATGACGAGGTGCTAAGCTCGAGCATAGTGGTTATGGCGACGCTTCTGTCGTCCGTGACGCTGACCGGGTGGATATTCGTGCTCAAGGTGATGGGGCTTATATAGCATTTACACTGCCTTTTTCTTCATCCACCCTCCGGTAAAGAATCTTGTCGCGAAGCAGATGCTTCTTGCCGTCCAGTCAGTGAACATACCAATCCATACCGCCATAGGTCCCCAGCCGAAGAAACGGATGAGCACTATTGTGAGGAATACACGGCAGATCCACATAGTGATGGAGGAGGTTATCATGGAGAACTTCACATCCCCGGCGGCGCGCATACCGTAGCCCGGCATGAATGAGAATGACCATGCAATAGGCTTATATATGGTGATGGCGAGAGTCATCTGTTTGCACAGAGAGGCAGCCTTCGGCTCCATTCCTCCGAGTGTTGTTATAAGGTCACATGCAAGGTAGAGAAGAACACAGGATATGATGATTGAGACTTCGCCGTACCATGTGAGCTTGAGTATGTAGCGCTTCGCTTCGTCCTTGCGTCCGGCACCGATGCACTGTCCGACAACCGTGACCATTCCAAGACCTATACCCATTCCTGCCATACTGCTGAAACCCTCCAGAACGGCGGTCATAGCCTGCGCTGCGATGGCGGTTGTACCGAGCGTTGACACGGTCGACTGTATGGCAAGCTTACCGAACTGGAACATACCGTTCTCAATTCCGGTAGGAATACCGAAGCCGAGTATCATTTTGACCATTGAAAGGTCTGGGCGTATCGCCAGATAATTACTTATGTAGATGGTCTGCTTAGGCTTGGTCTGAATGTACATGATGACAACGGCACAGAATATTCTCGAGGTGAGCGTCGAGAGCGCTGCACCCGCAACTCCCATTTTGAGTCCGAATATAAATATAGCATTTCCAACTATGTTAATGCAGTTTGATATCATGGACACCGTCATCGGGAGCTTGGAGTTGCCCGATGAGCGGAAAAGTGCCGCGGATGCGTTGTACAGACCTATAAACGGGAACGAAAGCCCTGTTATGAGCATATAGGTAAGGGCATTCTCCATTACGTCGGCATCAACCTTGCCGAATATCAGGGAGAGGAGTGGTGCGCGGAATATCACGCATATCGCGGAAATCACCACGGATATTGCAAACATCGAGAGGATAAGCTGACGTCCGGCTACGTTTGCCTTGTCGGTGCGCTGCTTTCCTATGTACTGCGAGCAGACTATCGCGCCGCCGGTTGCAAGAGCTGAGAATATGTTGAGTATCAGTGTGTTGATGGAATCGACAAGCGATACTGCCGAGATTGCGGCGGAGCCTACGTTGCTGACCATCATCGTGTCGGCGGTGCCCATAAGTGAATTGAGCACCTGCTCGACCATGAGCGGGATGAGAAGAGCCCAGAGCTGTTTCTTTGTGAACATGTTATTACCTCATATAATTTATTTGGATTAGGTAATTGCGAAGCTTTATCACAATTACCATGGATTTATTTTAAATTGCTTTTGGGTGCGGTATGATAATATAACAATTTGAAAAATATTTCCACTGAAAAATAATCTTCATGAAGGATAACAGCGAAATAGTACAGATAAATTGTCATGAACAGGGATTTTAATTCAGCCATGAATATCATGAGATAAAGTCACTTTGTTAAAAAAATGGCAATATATCTTGACAGCCTCCTCTCAATATGATAATATCTCTACATACCCAAAAGGGAGTAGCTGGCATCGTGAGGTGTCATAATTTCCGTCAGAACAATCCATTTTACCGCGGTTATGGATTCGGACTTTATGAGCGAGTGGCAAGACTTTTGTTATGGATTTCCGTAGCAAAAGTCTTTTTTACTTTATGGGAACAAGGTGTCAGAACATGCCTAATAAACTTAATTGTGTATGATGTGTTATATTTATGCATATCACGATTTTGGAAGAAGCTTAGTTGTTCTTAGAACATCTTGCTTCGTACAACTAAGCTGATATGCATAAATATAACACATCATACATGTATAAATTGAACCAGCATGTTCTGATGCCAGAAGCCTATAAAGCAAAAACGCTCCGCGAGGATGCACGCTTCGGTGTACAGGACAGATGCCGCAGGCGGATGTCACACATTGGGTAAAAGTTTTATGGAACACAGAGTGAAAATTACACGAAAAGACGGAGGAAAAGTATGAGTAAAAACAATGATTTTGTGTATGATGAGGAGGAATTCAGGAAAGCAGCAAAAAAGTCCGGGAAATTTTTTAAGAAATTCGGATGGATTGCAGTTGCAGCGATAGTGGTTTTAATTATCGCATTCAATTCCACATATCAGATTAATGAGCAGGAGCAGGCGGTGCTGGTTACGTTGGGAAAACCGCAGTCGGTAACGGATTCGGGTCTGCATTTTAAGATACCTTTTATACAGAAGGTAATCAAGGTTGATACAACAATTCACGGTTTCACGATGGGTTACAGCACGGATGCAAACGGATATGTGCTCGACACGGACGAGTCGCTCATGATTACGTCGGATTACAATTTTGTAAATGTCGATTTCTTTGTTGAGTATAAGGTAACAGACCCTGTGAAGGCAGTTTATAGTTCGGAGAATCCGGAGCTTATATTAAAAAATATTGCTCAGGGCTGTATTCGTTCAGTGGTTGCAAGCTATGACGTGGATAGTGTGCTCACAACCGGAAAGTCGGAGATCCAGTCGAATATCAAGCAGCTTATTGTGGGAAAGCTTGAGGAACAGGACATCGGTATAATGCTTGTAAATATAACAATTCAGGATTCCGAGCCGCCTACGGAAGCTGTCATGGAGGCGTTCAAAGCGGTTGAGACAGCCAAGCAGGGCAAGGAGACGGCACTCAACAACGCCAACAAGTACCGCAATGAGGAGATTCCTGAAGCACAGGCAAAGGCTGACGGAATAATCAAGAACGCCGAGGCACAGAAGGAACAGCGAATCAACGAGGCGACTGCCCAGGTAGCAAGATTCAATGCGATGTATGAGGAGTATGTGAAGAACCCGAAGGTGACCAAGCTTCGTATGTTTTATGAGGCGATGGAGGATGTTCTTCCTGACCTCAAGGTGATAATTGTGGGAACGGACGGAACACAGACGGTGCTTCCGCTCGACTCATTCACAGGTGATAACAATTAACATTTGACTGCGGAAGGCAGTTTTACAGCGCCGGCAGAAGGCGGAATGGAGACTAATATGAAAAAATCAAAGATAGCCATTATAATTATTGCAATTTTGGCACTCATAACCCTTGGCTCATCGATAGAGGTTGTCAATCAGAATGAGTTCAAGCTTGTTAAGCGTTTTGGCAAGGTTGACAGAGTTCAGACCACATCGGGTATCTGCTTTAAGATACCTTTTATAGAGACGGCGGACACGCTTCCTAAGGAAGTTCTTTTGTATGACATTGCCGAGTCGGAGGTAATTACATCGGATAAAAAGACAATGATAACCGATAGTTACGTGCTGTGGAGAATAATCGATCCGCTCAAGTTCGCACAGACACTTAACGGTTCAATAGCAAATGCAGAGAGCCGTATTGATACGGTTGTATTCAACGCGACAAAGAATACGATAAGCTCGATGACTCAGGATGAGGTAATTAAGGCAAGGGACGGAGAACTTGCTGAATCCATAGAGGGTAATATCGGAGCTACTATGGCGCAGTACGGAATAGAGATAATAACGGTTGAGAATAAGAGACTTGATCTTCCAAGCGACAACAAGACGGCAGTCTATGAGAGAATGATTTCAGAGCGTGACAACATAGCAGCCACCTACACCGCAGAAGGTCAGGCAGAGGCACAGGTTATAAGAAATACTACCGACAAGGAGGTGACGGTGCTTCTCTCAAATGCAGACATGCAGGCAGAGATTCTTGTGGCAGAAGGGGAGGCTGAGTACATGAGAATACTTGCGGAGGCATACGGAGATGAGGCACGCACAGAGTTCTATGAGTTTGTGAGAAGCCTTGACGCACTCAAGGTGTCGATGACAGGAAGCAATAAGACACTTGTTTTGTCGGCAGATTCGCCGATTGCACAGATATTTAACGGGTGGGAGAATTAACATAAAATAAAACTCCGGCATTCCGGGATTGTATCAATCATCGGAATGCCGGACTTTTTGTGTGATAGAAAATAGGAAAACGTATTATTTTAATGTGATTACAAGCACGCTCTTTGCAGGAATTGTTCCCGTGAGACGGCTTCCTCTGAGTGCAAATCCGTCGTAGGACGAAGGTTTGACAGCTTCAGGGTTATCGAATGTGTTGTGGGCGTCAAGCTCGTCTGCTGTGAGGATTCTTGCAGTGACAACGGTGTACTTTTCACCGCGGAGTTCGCAGCTTAAGCGGCCGGAAGCACGGTGGCTTAAATTGGCAAGAGTTATGTTGAGCTCACCTGACGCATTCTTAGAAGCGGATACTGAGTACTTAGGAATTGTGATTCCGTTGAAGCTGTAGTCCTCATTCTCGAAGTCGATGTCGACAAGCTCGGCGTCCTGATGAACGCTGTACATCTCGAGCACATGGTATGTAGGTGTGAGCAGCATCTTAGCACCTTCCGTGAGGATAGGAGCCTGAAGCACATTTACGAGCTGTGCGAGGTTCGCCATCTTGACGCGGTCACAATGGCTGTTGAATATGTTAAGGTTGATTGCAGCAACAAGAGCATCACGAAGGGTATTCTGCTGGTAAAGGAAGCCCGGATTGGTTCCCGGTTCAACATCGTACCAGGTACCCCATTCGTCGACAATAAGACCGATGCGCTTGTCAGGGTCATATTTGTCCATGATTGTCGAGTGCTTGGTTATAAGTTCCTCCATGAACAATGTGCGTGAGAGAAGTGTTATCCACTCATTGGCATCAAAGCCTGTGGAAGCCCCCTTGCTTCCTGTCCAGCTTCCGGTAGGAAGCGAATAGTAGTGCAGGCTTATGCCATCCATGGCATGTGCGGCATTCTTCATGACAACCTCGGTCCAGTTATAATCCGATGCGTTGGCACCGCATGCAATCTTGTAAAGCTTGTTGTCGCCGTAATTTCTGCAGAATACACCATAACGTCTGAACTCGTTGGAGTAATATTCGGGTGTCATATTGCCACCGCAGCCCCAGCTCTCGTTGCCGACACCGAAATACTTTACCTTCCAAGGAGCAGGATGTCCGTTCTCGGCACGGAGCCTGCTCATAGGAGATTCGCCGTCAAAGGTCATGTACTCAACCCATTCCTGCATCTCCTGAACGGTGCCGCTTCCGACATTGCCGTTGATATAAGGCTCTGCACCGGTGAGCTCGCACAGTCTCATGAACTCATGTGTGCCGAAACTGTTGTCCTCTACAACACCGCCCCAGTTGGTGTTGACCATCTTCTTTCTGTTTTCTTTTGGTCCTATTCCGTCCTTCCAGTGATATTCATCCGCAAAACATCCTCCCGGCCAGCGAAGAACAGGAAGCTTCATTTTTCTGAGGGCTTCGATTACGTCGTTACGGATTCCGTCGGTGTTAGGTATTTTTGAATCCTTGCCCACCCATATTCCTTCATAGATACATCTTCCGAGATGCTCGGAAAAATGTCCGTAGATTTCTTTGTTGATGTGACCCTTTGTACGGTCAGAATTTACTACAAGTCTCGCCATTATGTAATCCTCCAAATTTTAAAATAGTTTAATAAATGACAATGGTTATAACATTACTTAATGTCTTTGATGTCGCCTGTGCAGCAAGGACATTTTGTTGCCTTGATACTGATGGTTGAGAAGCATAGCGGACATTCCTTGGTGGTAGGTGCGGCAGGCTTCTCCTCCTTCTTAAAGTGGAACTTGTTGATTCCTTTCACGATGAGGAACAGGGAAAGAGCAACAAGCAGGAAGTTGATGATTGCCTGAATGAATGAGCCGTAGGCAATGGATGCACTTCCTATTGTGATGGACAGGGAGCTGAAATCAATACCACCGATGATGAGTCCGATGAGAGGAGTCAGAATATCGTTGACAAGAGATGTAACGATTGCGGTAAAGGCGCTGCCCATGATGATACCGACAGCCATGTCGAGGACGTTGCCGCGGGAAACGAATTTTTAAAATTCCTTGAACACTTTATTTTCCTCCGTAAATGTATTTTATAATGCTATTTTACAACAGTGTGAGTATTTTAACAATACAAAAACAGCCTTTTGGCGTGCTTATTATTGTGCAGTCCGTTATCAGCACTTACAGGCAGCAGGGAGAGGCACGCCGAATTCGGGCATTCCCGTCTCCTCATTCCACTCAATAGCTTTTACACAGGTGTTGCGTCCGGCATCGTAGAGCGGTTCGTAGCCCGGCTCTCCTATGTAGTGTTCTTCCATGCGGGAGTGGTAGACCATGACGTCGAAGCGGTCGTCCTCCGAGCGGGTGAAGCTGTTGTGTCCGGGACCGAATTGTTTGTTCTCACGGCACATCGTAAAGACGGGATGGGATAGCTTAGTCCATGCCGATGCGTCGAGTACATCTGCATTTTCATCAATATACATCATTCCGAGACAGTATCTTGCATCGGTTCCGCTGCATGAGAACACCATGAATATCTTTCCGCCGTGCTTTATAATGCTCGGACCTTCGTTTACCGCGAAACCGAAGCGCTCCCAGTCGTACTCGGGGCGGGTTAACAGAACCATTTCGGTGCAGATGGTTGTAGGATCGCTCATGCGCGCGATGTAGATGTCGGAGTCCTGCGTAACCTTCTGCGCCCACAGCATATAGAGCTCGCCGTGATGCTCAAACACCGTGTGGTCGAGAGAGAAGTCGGTGAATGCCCGTGAACCCTCAACGCTCGTCTTAATCGGACCTAAGTTCGTCCATTCATCAGTCATAGGGTCGCCGTCACAGCACAGGGCATGTGGACGTATCTGCCACACATCCGTGTCGGAGACGGTTGTTGTGAAATATATGTACCATTTTCCGCGAATGAAGTGAATCTCAGGTGCCCAGATGTGAGGACTTCTGTTGCCGCATATAGGTTCGCGTTCGTACACGCATCTCTCGGAGTAATTGCCGACGGAATCCGAGAGGTCGTTGATTGAGGCGGCTCTGCGGATAAGAATTTTTCTGTACTGGTATTTGCCGTCGAGATTGTGCTCGGCATCGGTGTGCGAGGCTGTAAAATAGTAATAGCCGTCCGTGTGCTTGAAGATAAACGGGTCTGCCCTGTGCAGGATCAGCGGGTTGATGTACTGCGGTGTGTTTGGTTCTGTCATATTTTTTCCTCCATAAAATTCAGGTGTCAAAACATGCTGATTTATTTTAAAAGTGTATAGCCTGTTATGTTTATACATATCAGCTCCGTTGTACGAAGCAAGTTGTTCTAAGGGCTCTGAAAAAAGTATTTCTGTTTCCGCCACCGTTGCAGAATCAGCCCTCCATGGCTGTCTGCAACTCAGCCGGCATCCATGCCGTCTGTGGCTGTACGATAAACAGAGCCCTAAGAACAACTAAGCTTCTTCCAAAAGTCGTGATATGCATAAATATAACATGCTATACACGATTAAGTTCATAGAGCATGTTTTGACACCCTGATCTCCATAAAAAATAAAATCAGATATAAAATAAAGAGGGATGCTCCCTAAGAAATAATCTGTTGATTTGAATACGTTCTTAGTGAGGCATCCCCCCTTTTTTTAAATGTGCAAAGGCACATTCTGTCATAATTTATTTGTCCTGCTCGCTGTCCGCATTATCATCATGCGGTGTGATGTACAGGTGCATCTTATCAATGCGGTTCTTTTCCGTGTGGTCAACCACAATGCGGGCATTGTCTAAGATGACTTCATCACCGTCGTGCGGAAGTCGTTCAAGCTTATCAATCACAAGACCACTGACAGAATCGTAATCCTCGGACTTATAGTCGGAATCAAGAAGCTCATTGAGGTCGTCGAGCTTGGTCATACCGTTGAGCTGGTATTCATTGTCGTTAATCTTCGTGATGCAGTCCTCCTCGTCCTCGTCGTACTCGTCTCTGATTTCACCGACAATCTCCTCAAGGAGATCCTCAAGGGTAATCATGCCGACGGTTGAGCCATATTCGTCGAGAACAATAGTTATATTGTTAGAGGTCTTTTTTAATTCCTCCATGAGCTCGGATGTCTTTTTGAACTCATAAGTATAGTACGGTTCACGCAGAATTTCTGATACATGGAAATCATCACCCGGCGAGTAGAGAAGGAGATCCTTTACATTGATAATTCCGATAACATTGTCGATGGAATCCTTGTAAATAGGTAGTCTCGTGTACTTCTCGGCGCGGAAAATATCGATAATTTCGTCGTAGGTGCTGTCTATTGAGGCACAGGTCATGTCGATTCGCTGAATCATGACATCCCTTGCCCTGGAATTGCCGAAATCAAATACGTTGTTAATCATCTCATGCTCTTCATGCTCAAGCACGCCTTCCTCATGGCTTACATCAACGATGGTACGAAGCTCATCCTCGGTAAAGGACTGCCCCTTCTCACGCGAATCTACGCCGAGCAGAAGCAGAAAGCCCATCGCAAGCTTGTTCACAATGAAAATGACAGGTGTAAGTATCCACATGAGCCCGGATATGATTCCACTGTAGGCGAGGGAAATCTTTTCTGCCTTGAAGGTGGAGAAGGTCTTAGGTGAAATCTCACCGAAGATAAGTATTAAGAATGTAAGTACACCTGTGGACAGTGCAATCCATTGTGAACCGAAAAGATTGGTCGCAAGCGCTGTCAAAAGTGAAGAGGCTGAGAGGTTAACCACATTGTTTCCGATAAGTATGGCTGACAGCATCTTCGCCTTGTTGTCCGTGATGTCGAGAACTCTTTGAGCCTTCTTGTTGCCGTCCTCGGCAAGTGTACGCATTCTCACGCGGCTCACCATCGTAAGAGCAGTCTCCGCTGATGAGAAAAAAGCAGAGAGCATTAATAAAATGATAACAAATAAAACTTGTACTATGTCCCCGGGGGCCATTAAAAAAATCACTCCTTTTTGATTATTTAATAATCGCGTCTGCATGAAATAGACTCGATTTGAAGCTATTATACATGATGAAAGCGCACTCTGCAAGGGAAATCTTGGAAATCATGGTGTACGAGTGGCGGGTTCTGGTTGTGCATGGCAGAAAGATGTGGTACAATTTCAGCAGTTAATATGGAACAGATAGTAGGTAATTGCGAAACTCAAGTTTTAAGCTGAACAGTTGTGTAATTTTACTATATTGCAAGCTGGGTACTTTGCAACCGTCGGCGTTTAGCGGCTGTGTTTTAGCCGCTTATGCGCCGTTACGAGTTGCAACGTAGCGAGAGCGTGCCCGGCGGTAATATAGCAAAATTGCACAATGTCCGATATTCAAACATAGAGTTTCGCAATTACCTAGGAACAGATAATTGTGAAAGGAGCACAGTATGTCAGTGCTTAGAAAGACCAGAGAGCATTACAAGGGGCTTGACTGGGAGGAAGAATTCAAAAAACAGAAGGAATTAAGGAGAGGCATAGATGACCGCATGATTGCCAAGGTGCAGCAGCTCCGCACGGACAGGCTCGATAAGATAATGATTCTCATTACCAAGTCGGGAAACGGCGGAATGGTGTGGCTTTTTGTGGCACTGTATCTTTATATTGTAAAAAAGATGCACCAGCAGGCGATGGTGTTGATATGTGTGATTGCGGCAGTCGCGTTTATTGCGAATTTTATCATAAAGGGACTTTTTACTAAGGACAGACCATGCGACCTTGATGAGACGGTTGACCTGCTTATCAGACGGCCGCTTGGCTCATCACTTCCGTCAGGACACTCGGCGTCGTCATTTGCGTGTGTTGTCGTGATATTTAACATGAACCCGTGGTGGGGTGTGGCTGCCCTGACGTGGGCATCACTCATTGCGTTCTCGAGGATATATCTGTACGTCCATTTTCCTTCGGACGTGCTGTTCGGGATAATATCGGGTACGGCGATAGGTCTTGTGGTCATGCCGATTGCGATACATTTTATAGGATGGTAACGGATTATATTTTTGAAAACATTTACAAGAAATTGTTTAATTCTTTTACAAGTATTATTAATGCAAATGAAATATCAGGAGAATTTTGTGAAAAGAAAAACCAGGATTATAAAATTCGGGATTATGACCGGGCTCTTGATTATGGCAGTTGCCGCATGTGAAAGACAGGACGGTAATGCTGTAAATATGCCGGAAAAAAATCCAGCCACTTCTATTGAATATATATGGGAGGAAAAAGACTACAGCAGTTTAGAATATACCACTTCATATTTTACCAATCCTGATGATTTCAAGCTGCATTCAGTCACAACTAAGATGGAGACGACGGGTGTAGGCAACAGGCTGTATGGGTTTATGCCTGAAATATCGGCTGAAGAGAGAATTGGTTGCATTGAAGCAACGGAGGTTATGCTTGGCAGGATAGGCTTTGATGGGAATTTGAGTATTTATGTTTATACGAGCGAAGCATGCAATGATTCTTTCTATATTGATGAGAAAGATAAAGGAAATACTCTTTTGGTATATGAAACGGACTGGCAGAGCCCGGAATATGTGGCAGGTCTGCTGTTGGCGACGTGTGGGAGATATTCGAATTATGGAATAAACTATGGTTATGCTGACTATTTATGCGAAAATGTCTGGAAAAATAAATCTGTCAATATTCCTTCAGAATTAAATGCGGAATATAATGGTTATGACCTTAACCTGTTGTGTTTTGATGAAGATTTTGTTACTGTTGACGAGATAAAAGAAGCCAAAGAGATAGCAGAGGCTTTTACCCGGGACTATATAGATAAAAATGGGGAGGAGTCGTTGCGTGAATTATTGAAAAAAAGCGGACAACCCGGTACATGCGGCGAGTTAAATGATGAGCTTGGAAAATGGTATAATGATAATGGGTTTGAACCGAACAATTCGTTGTCGGAAGTATTATATACCTATGGTGGTTACAGTTATCAGTATATAGTATATAACAGATATGCGGTATTCTATATGACAAGGGACTGGCAGGATGCAGTCTATGAGGAAAATCCGCTTCTGACAGCTGATTTTCTGCATAATAATTATGAGGAGACAAAAAAATTCTATGAAATTAACACAGAGCAGATGAGACAATATAAGGAATTGTTTGACCTTGAAAGTGATGTGATGGATGTACCTGTTTTGTTCAAAAACGGAAAAAATTCATCTACTACCGGCAATGGAGTAGGCAATGGCAAAAAATGTGATATATATCTTACGACAGTGAATTCATTGATGCATGAATATATACATGCACTTTGTCTGCCGACATCTCCTTCAAACAATGTGAGATGGACCATAGAAGGTTGGGCAAGAGCATTTGATATGAGATTTAATTATTACAGTTATGATTTCCTTACGATGGATTACAATAAAGTGGCAACCGATAATGATAAACATATTTTGAGGGAGTATATTGAAAAGATTGATCGTCCGATTGACATGAAAACGGATTATAGGGATGTAGATAATCTTCGTGTATATGAAGCGGAAATGTATGATCCTGATTATAGCTATGAGTCAGGGGCATCATTTGTGTACTATCTGTGCGATACTTACGGAGAACGCAAGGTTATTGACTATGTATGTGATAATCATGATTTGACAACTGTGACTGATAAGACTTATGAGGAACTGGTGGAAGATTGGAAGAATGACATGGAAGAAAGATATTCGGTGTATCAAAGAAATAATTGAACGCAGAATAAGCAAAGCGACTGCGTTCATGAGCAAGTAGCGAAAGCGGATTGCGAATGTCCGCTTTACATTTATAATTAATAGAATTTGACCGGATAGGGAAGATGTATAAGATTGGAGAAAACAAAATGTATATAATAGCAGGACTCGGAAATCCGGGGAGCGAGTATGAGCTCACCCGCCATAACATAGGCTTTCGTGTAATTGATGAGCTGGCTGAGGAATATAATATAAGCATAAGCGAGAAAAAGCACAAGGGGCTTATCGGAAAAGGTGTGATAGAAGGTCAGAAGGTGGTGCTTGTCAAGCCGCAGACCTTCATGAATCTGAGCGGTGAGTGCGTGAGAGAGGTCATGGACTATTATAAGGAGAGCGTTGACCACTTTATTGTGGTTTATGACGATATAAGCCTTGATGTAGGCAAGCTCCGCGTGCGCCCGAAGGGAAGCGCGGGTGGACACAACGGAATAAAGAATATCATAGCACAGCTCGGAACGGAGAAGTTCGCGCGCGTTAAGTTTGGCGTGGGAGACAAGCCGAAGGGCGGCGACCTCGTAAACCACGTCCTCGGACGCTTCACCAAGGACGACGAGGAACTCGCAAAGAGCTGCTTTAAGACAGCCGCCGCCGCAATCGTGACCATAATGAACGAGGGCTGTGAGTCGGCGATGAATAAATATAATGGCTGATTTAGACAATCTGAAGAGGTTGGCCTTGGACACTTAATTGTTGTAAAGAATTAAACGGGTTATGGTGTCCAAACAGGGGGTAAAATTTCATAATGTTAAATTATGTTGTATTTATGCATATCACGACTTTTGGGAGAAGCATAGTTGTTCTTAGGACGCTGTTTTCAGCACAGCCAAAGACGGCATGGATGCCGGCTTAGAAGCAATGCATACAAGGAGGTATGCTTTGCTTCGGTGGCGGAAGTATAGGAGATATATCCACAGGGTCCTTAGAACACCTTGCTTCGTACAACGGAGCTGATATGCATAAATACAACTTGCTATATACTAAAAATCAGCCTGTTTGGACACCATAACAGGTTATAAATGAGATATGAGAAAGGATTCCCACATGAACAGTTTTGTATATCCGTTAAAGCACCTCGCGGTCTTTGAGGATATGAAGAGAGATTTGAATAAGACAGGTAAGGCTGTCCTTGTGACAGGGTGTGTCGAGCAGCAGAAGGCGCACCTTGTTTTTGGCGTGTGTGACAGTAAGGTGAGGCTTATAATCACGCACAACGAGACGCGCGCGCGACAGTTGTATGAGGAGTACAGATTTTTTGACAAGGACGTCGTGTACTATCCTGCGAAGGATTTTATTTTCTATAATGCGGATATACACGGAAATCTCATTGTAAAAGAGAGAATAGACGCGATAAAGCATATCGCGGAGAACAAAAAGGCGGGGGAGGATGCGAGACTGACCGTTGTCACGACGATTGACGGATGCCTTGATAAGCTGCTTCCGCTCGAATATATTGAGAATAATATCATGACGCTCGCGGTTGGCGATGAGGTCAATCTGTCGGTGTATGAGAAGAAGCTTGTCAAGCTCGGCTACGAGCGGTGTGCGCAGGCGGAGAGCGCGGGACAGTTCGCGGTCAGAGGCGGAATTATAGATGTGTTTCCGTTTACGGAGGAGACACCTTACAGAATCGAACTCTGGGGTGATGAGATAGATTCGATAAGAAGCTATGATGCTCAGAGCCAGCGTTCGATTGAGAACGTGGACGAGGTCACTTTTTATCCGGCGACGGAGCTTATCTTCTCGTCGGGTGAGATTTTTGCCGCACTCAAAAAGATTAAGGCGGACACGGTAAAGCAGGCGGAACTGTTTGAGAAGGATAAGAAGCTTACCGAGGCGGCGCGAATCAGAAATAAATACGCGGAGCTTGAGGAGAGGCTTATGCTTGACCCTGAGGGCGTGAACGGCTCGATGGGGATAGAGAGCTTTATAGGTTATCTTGCGGAAAAGACGGTGTCCTTTGCAGAGTATTTTGACGCGGAGAATACGAACTTTGTGCTCGATGAGCCGGGACGTATAGCGGAGAGATTAAAAGCCGTGCAGTATGAGTTCGGGGAGAGCATGTCGCACAGACTCGAGAAAGGTGATATTCTGCCGGAGCAGACCAATGTGCTCTATGATGTGTCGTATGTTTACTCGAAGCTTTACAAGGGAGGACTTCTTGCACTTGCGGTGCTTGATGCGAGGGCTGAGGGACTTAATATCGGCGGAAGATATGACATCGGTGCGAAGGGAATAAGCTCGTACAACAACAGCTTTGAGACTCTTGTAGGTGATGTAAAAAGGTACAAGAAGGAAGGCTATGTGACTATTCTCGCGTCATCGTCAAGGCTGAGGGCTGAGAGACTTGCGGCTGATTTGAGAGAGAACGATATAACGGCATTCTTTTCGGACAGATATGACAGGGAACTGCTTGCGGGCGAGGTCATGACGGTGTTCGGAAATCTCTCAAAGGGCTTTGAGTACCCGCAGATTAAGTTCGTGATTATCGCGGAGAGCGATATATTTACACAGGATAAGAAAAAAAGAAAAGCCAAGGTAAAGAACTACGAGGGCAAATCAATCTCCGACTTTGCGGAGCTTTCAATAGGCGACTACGTCGTTCACGAAAATCACGGAATGGGTATATACCGCGGCATCGAGAAGGTCGTGGTCGACAAGGTCGAGAAGGATTATATAAAGATTGAGTACAGCGGCGGAGGCAACCTGTATGTGCTTGCGACGCAGCTTGACAGCATACAGAAGTTCTCGGGACCTGACGGGCATAAGCCGAAGCTTAACAAGCTCGGGACGGCGGAGTGGTCTAAGACAAAGTCCAAGGTAAAGACTGCGGTTGCCGGAATAGCCAAGGAGCTTGTGGAGCTGTATGCGATAAGACAGAACAGGCAGGGCTACAGCTTCGGACCCGACACGGTATGGCAGCAGGAGTTCGAGGAGATGTTCCCTTATGAGGAGACAGATGACCAGCTTACGGCAATCGCCGAGACAAAGCAGGATATGGAGAGCACGAAGATAATGGACAGACTGCTCTGCGGTGATGTCGGCTTCGGAAAGACGGAGGTGGCAATGCGCGCGGCGTTCAAGGCTGTGTGTGACGGCAAGCAGGTCGTGTATCTTGTACCGACGACGATACTTGCACAGCAGCATTACAACAGCTTTGTGCAGAGAATGCAGTCCTTCGGCGTGAGGGTGGAGCTTCTCAGCCGTTTCTGCACGCCTACGCAGGTCAAAAACACGCTCGAGGGCTTGAAAAAGGGAACGGTCGATGTCGTAATCGGCACGCACAGAGTCTTGTCAAAGGATGTAAAGTTCAAGGATCTTGGTCTTATGATTGTAGATGAAGAACAGCGCTTCGGCGTAACCCACAAGGAGAAGATTAAGCAGTTAAAGTCAGATCTTGACGTTCTCACCCTGTCGGCGACACCTATTCCGAGGACGCTTCACATGAGTCTTGTCGGAATAAGGGACATGAGTGTGCTCACCGAGGCACCTGTTGACAGAATGCCGATACAGACCTTTGTTACGGAGTACGATGAGGAGCTCATAAGAGAGGCGATAACAAGAGAGCTCTCAAGAGGCGGTCAGGTGTACTATGTCTACAATATGGTGAAGGGTATAGAGGATGTCGCGGCAAAGATTTCCGCGATAGTTCCCGATGCCAATGTAGCCTACGCACACGGACAGATGCACGAGAGGCAGCTTGAAAAGATTATGTTTGATTTTATCAACGGGGATATTGATATACTTGTGTCGACGACCATCATCGAGACGGGACTTGATATACCGAATACGAATACCATAATCATCCATGATGCGGACAGATTCGGACTTTCACAGTTGTATCAGCTTAGAGGGAGGGTGGGACGTTCCAACAGAACGGCGTATGCGTTCCTTCTCTACAAGCGTGACAGGATGCTGAGGGAGGAAGCTGAGAAGAGACTCTCAGCGATAAGAGAGTTCACGGAGCTTGGAAGCGGATTCAAGATTGCGATGAAGGACCTTGAGATAAGAGGTGCCGGAAATGTTCTCGGAGAGGAGCAGCACGGACACATGGCAGCGGTCGGATATGACCTGTATTGCAAGATGTTAAATGAGGCAGTCCTGACACTGAGGGGTTACAAAAAGCTTGAGGATGAGTTCGAGACGAATGTAGACCTTCCGGTTGATGCGTTTATCCCGGCGACCTATATAAAGAGTGAAGCTCAGAAGCTTGATATATACAAGCGCATAGCGGCGATAACTACGAAGGAGGAGCTTGTGGATATGCAGGATGAGCTCACAGACCGTTTCGGTGATATGCCTAAGACGGCGATAAGCCTTATGCGTGTCGCATTTATCAAGTCCAATGCACATCTTGCAGATATAATTGAGATAAAGGGCTCGCAGACGCAGATTATCATAAGGCTGTATCCGCAGGCACGCATAGACGTGAACAAGATTCCTACGTTTGTGAAAAGGTATGATGGCAGGGTTCAGTTCAAGGTCGAGGCTGTGCCGTATTTCAGGTACACGCCTGCAAGGGATGAACTGAAGACGGCGGATAAGTACCTCGACACGGTGACGGAGCTTGTTGAAGGCATAAGAACACTTAGGCTTGAGGATATGGGCGAATAGAGCCCGGATGCAAATGATTGTGGCATGAAATAATATACTGTGATATAATAAATCCATTAATATATAGTGCGTGGCTGTTCACAGTCAGAGCACTATATCTATTAGATGGGTAAACAGACATGAGCAAAACAGGGCGATAGCCCGATTTGCGAATGGATGTTGTGATTTCGGGAGTTCGCAGAACGGAGAAATCACGATTATATAAATAGCAGAGAAGTTGTTGAGTAAGCACATAAAAGGATACGGGATATGAAGACAATAATTTTAGCGGGCGGATTCGGAACGCGAATCAGCGAGGAGAGCCATCTTAAGCCGAAGCCGATGATAGAGATCGGCGGCATGCCGATGCTGTGGCATATTATGAAGATATATTCGCATTATGGGTTCAATGATTTTGTGGTATGTTTAGGATACAAGCAATATATGGTTAAGGAGTTTTTTGCCGATTATTTTTTACATACATCGGATGTGACATTTGACCTGGCGGCGAACAACATGATTGTGCATAATGTCAAGACTGAGCCATGGAAGGTTACGCTTGTGGATACAGGTCTTAAGACAATGACCGGAGGAAGAATAAAGAAGGTTCAGGAGTATATAGGAGATGAGCCTTTTATGCTGACCTACGGTGACGGAGTGTCGGATGTTGATATCAACAGGCTGCTTGAGTACCATAAGTCGCATGGAAGACTTATGACGATAACCGCAATCAATATAGGACAGCAGTTTGGCGCGCTCGACGTCAGCGAGGACGGAGTTATCACGGCGTTTCGTGAGAAGCATGAGCTTGACGGAAGGGTAATCAACGGCGGGTTCATGGTGTGTCAGCCGGAGGTGTTTGATTATATTGACGGACCGGACACGGTGTTTGAGAAGGAGCCGGTGGAGAGACTGGTTGCGGAGGGACAGCTAATGGCGTACCATCATCCGGGCTTCTGGAAGAATATGGATACACAGAGGGACAAGCAGAAGCTTGAGGCTATGTGGGAGAGCGGGAACGCTCCGTGGAAGTTGTGGGATTAAGGCGAGAGGAAGTATTCATGGATTATCAGGGTTTGATGGAATTTTACAGAGGGAAGCGTGTGCTTGTCACAGGGCATACCGGTTTTAAGGGAAGCTGGATGTGCAGAGTGCTTTCGCTGGCAGGAGCGCAGGTATGCGGTTATGCACTCGAACCGCCGACTAAGCCTTCACTCTATGAGTTTGCCGGGATAAAGGATGATGACCGGGTTAAGTCCGTCATCGGAGATATAAGAGATTTTGACAGGCTTAAGGCTGTATTTGACGAGTTCAAGCCTGAAATCGTGATTCATATGGCGGCACAGCCGATTGTGAGGGAATCATATAAGAATCCGAGATATACATTTGAGACGAATGTTATGGGAACGGTGAATGTATGCGAATGTGTCAGGCTTAGCAGAAGCACCGGCAACGGAAATTATACGGGAGTGCTTTCTTTTGTGAATGTCACGACGGATAAGGTATATGAGAACAAGGAGCGGGCTAAAGGCGGTTACAAGGAGAATGAACCTTTAGACGGCTATGACCCGTACTCTAATTCCAAATCCTGCTCGGAGCTTGTGACGCACAGCTATGTGCGCTCATTTCTTGCTGAAGCGGGGGTGGCGGTGTCCACTGCAAGAGCCGGAAATGTCATAGGCGGAGGTGATTTTGCCGCGGACAGAATAGTTCCCGACTGCGTAAGGGCAGCACTTGCCGGTAAGGATATTGCAGTCAGGAACCCATACTCGGTAAGACCGTATCAGCATGTATTAGAACCTGTGTATGCATATCTCATGATTGCGATGGAGCAGTACGGGAATGCGGAACTTGCAGGC
Organism: Firmicutes bacterium CAG:882; assembly: GCA_000435595.1. GTDB lineage: Bacteria > Bacillota > Clostridia > Lachnospirales > Lachnospiraceae > CAG-882. The sequence goes on along the minus strand of FR895395.1, from coordinate 381 downwards.
TGGTATAATGTGGGACCCGATGATAAGGACTGCGTAACAACGGGTGAGCTTGTGGGTATATTCACGGATTGCTGGGAAGGGGCAAGATGGTACGTCCAAGGCGACGGAGGACCTCACGAGGCGGGCTTTTTAAAGCTCAACTGTGATAAGCTTAAAAAGACATTCGGCTGGAAGCCTGTCTGGAATATACGGACGGCAGTTGGGAAGACGGTGGAATTTTCAAAGCTGTTAAAAGAGAAGCATACGACTGCGGACAAGGCTGCAGACTGCATGAACAGCCAGATTAAGGACTATATCGGAACGGCATGTAAAATAGAGTGAGGGATAACAAAAAGGTAATTAAAGTCAGGCAATTGCGAAACTATATATTTGAAAGCGGAC
>FR895394.1:9160-10281 GCA_000435595.1 Firmicutes bacterium CAG:882 | reverse complement strand
TAAGTTGGCATGTTTTGACCCCAACATCATCTTATAAATGTAATTATAACAAGTTCACTATATGTGACAGCAGCCCTTCACAGCCTTCCCTCACATCCGCATACGTCGTCCCGAAATCTCCCGTGTACCACGGGTCAGATATCGAGCTGCCCGGTCTGTCCGTAAAATCCATTAAAAGCTTTATCTTGTTCTGTGTATCCGCCCCCGTGATTCTTATTGTATTCCTGACATTATTACTGTCTGCGCACAGCAGATAATCATAATAATCGTAGTCCTCCCTCGTAACCTGACGCGCACGCTTCCCCTTAAAATCCGTATACGCCGTATCACCTATACCATGCTTTCTAAGCTCCGCCTGTGCCGGCGGATAAACCGGGTTTCCCCTTCCGCCCCAACACTCCTCCGTCGAGGTCGCCGCTGACGCTATCTCAAACCGGTCGATAAGACCACGCTTCTCAACCATATCTCTTAAAACAAATTCTGCCATAGGGGAACGGCAGATGTTGCCGTGGCAGATGAATAATACTTTAATCATTGTTTAAAACTCCTTGTTTATCCTTGATTTTACTGGGTTTTTGGCACTTTTACCTTCAACCTTATCTCGGTATAATATTGCTTAATTTGGCATATTTTTTCACTTGTTTGTCGTAAATACTGTCGTAACGGAGTTTTCTCTACGACAGCACTTTTTCAAGAAGTGACTTTCTACTGCTGGAAGGCAGACATAGCAGCCTCCACGGCAATTTACTCACTCATACCAAAACTAAAACTTTACGACACTTAAGAGTATTTCTTACGACAACTCTCATCCATAAGTAAAACTTCTGCCTGTGCATCTTCAAACTTAAAGTGTGTGTAAGTGTTCAGTGTCACACCGATATCACTGTGCCCCATAAGGTACTGCAAGGTCTTTGGATTCATTCCTGCCTTTGCCATGTTACTGCAATAGGTGTGTCTGCATACATGGGGAGTTATTTTCGGAAGTTGCACTCTGTAGATACGATTGTATTTTTCCACAACATGCTGAAAATATTTCTCCCAATGCAAAGCCACCATCGGCATCTCATTTTTATCCAGAAATAAAAATCCACACCTGCCATCAATCATAGGCTCCACCTTAG
>FR895394.1:2079-9091 GCA_000435595.1 Firmicutes bacterium CAG:882 | reverse complement strand
ACTTCAGGTGTCATAGGAATCATGCGTACACCACAAGCTGTCTTGGTATCTTCAATAATATAACGCATGTCTCTGGTTCTCTGTAACTGATGGTCCACATTGATACGATTATTCTTAAAATCAATATCGCTGATGGTCAGCCCACAAAATTCAGAGATTCGAAGTCCTGTTTTAAACAGAATAAACATCCCGTCATAATACTTGGCAAAATGCTTATCTTCTTTCACAAACTTAAGGAATGTCCTTTCTTCTGCCCTGCTAATAGCCTCTCTGGTAACACTGTCATTTACCACCACAGTATTTAATTGAAACTCAAATGGATTCTTCCGAATCAGATCATCATCTACTGCCATCTAAAATGCCGGTCTGACTACACCACGCACTGTATGAATGGTAGAGTATCCTCTTCCATCATCCTGTAACTTAATAAGCCATGCCTTGGCATCGGATAACTTCACCTTATCAATCCGCTTCTGCCCGAATTCTTCTTTTGCAATAATATTAATTACAAAATTATAATTGGCTTTGGTGTTATGACGCACGCCTCTTTTCTGGTCAACATATTTTTTACCAGTTCAAGAACAGTTATGTCTCCACCTTCATAGCGAAGTCCTTCGTACAAATCCTTTTGAATCTGCTTTTCTTTTTCTCTTAACGGAACACATGCTTTTCTACTCGGAGGCAATGGGTCTGATGCTGTCAGTTTCCAACTATATACCGATTTTCTCTTACCTGCATTGTCCAAGTACTTATACTCATACATTCCATCTTTTCTCTGGCTCTCACCGTTTAATAGCTTGCGACCTTTATTGTCGCGTCTTATATCATATGACATATCATTTGCTCCTTTCCAACTTGAAGAGCCGAGCTATGATACATTTAATATACCATAACCCTGACTCTATTTCTACCGAAAATCGTTTGTCTGCCATCCTAGATGGCGCTGAGATTTTCATCTATATACGCTTCGAACTTCCTGCGTTTGATCTGCGGTCTGCTGCCATTCCACAGAATAAAATCCGCATCCGGATGCTCATCTATCAACTTCCTAAGTTTCTTGTATCCAATATAAAAATACTCCGACGCTTCCTGTACAGAAAGCGTATACTTTCGCCAAATTGGAATAGCTGCTTTAACTCCTGTTTCATTCTCTGTTACTTGATTCATAATTTTTGCATCACCTCGCCTTCCCTATAAATTGCTTAGTCTTCGAAAACTAAGGCTATTGTAACTAGGGCGAAACCGTTTGAATTTGAATAAGACTTGACCAGATTTTGAGTATTTCTCACAAGGCAAACACTTGTTCGGAATGAATTTTTATGTTATACTTCCCTTGTGACTTTTGTTAAGCCCTGGCATAGGTAAAAGTGAACTTATTAAAGCTTACTGCAAAGCACATAAAAAAGACTACACCAATATTCTGTTCTTGGAATACCCCGGTAGTCTCTATGAAATGATTACTGATATGGAGTTTGTAGATGATTCAGATACATTAACAGAGAAAGAACGCTTTCGCAGACATTTCCGTTTCTTAAAGACATTAAAGAATGACAGTCTCATTGTAATTGATAATTTCAACCCGGCTACAGCACAGGAGAATTTGCTTTATCAAGTCTGCTCCTTAAAATGTAAAACTGTATTTACTACACAAAACAATTTTACGAGCTATCCTCATTACGAGGTGATTGCAGAGCCTCTTGTTGCTAAAGAGCTGTTTAAAACTCATTGTACAAACCAAAGCTTATACACCGATGATGAAATGACTCTTCTGTTGGAAAATGTTCATTATCATACAATGACTGTTGAACTCATGGCACGTTTGCTTTCCTATGGAACTATAACCGCCCAAAACCTTTTGGCAAAATTAAAAGAAAATGTTTTGTTCAAAGAGGACACCAGCAATATTACATTAAACAAAGACAATCAAAATCGCAAACTTGCCTACTACAAGCATATAGAATCTCTGCTCGACTTACAACAGTTAGAGCCTAATACACTTACCGTCTTATCTGTAATTGCACTTGCTCCGGATAGCGGATTCCCGATAAAGCTGTTTTATGATTGGCATGGTGCATATATCAATGAGATTCAGATTTTAGAAGAATGTGGTCTGCTCGTTAAGGACCATCAACGACTGTTGCTGAATCCTTATATGCGTAAGATTATTAATGCAAGAAAAATGCTTTCCTTGAGTCAGACCCCAGACTTTTTTGCTACTTTGTTACTGACGGTTTCGGATAGCAATCATGAACACATTCGATTTGCATTAGATATTCTGAATACTACACTTCTCTTTGTAGATAAAGATGAACGGACTACTTATAAGAAACTAGTTTCTCATGGTTTAGAAAGCAGTTCCCGATTGCATCACTACCGTCTATTCCAAAAGCTTCTTGGTGAATATGAAGGCATCTGCTATCTTTATCAGAATATTACCAACGAGGACCATGCCACGCTCCTTCACTATAGGGCAACCGAATCCGCTATTATTCATCAAAATCATGTAAAAGCTCTGGAACTGGAAGAAAAAGCAATTGCAGAAGCCTGCGGAAAAGGCACCACACATATCTTCAATTTATCATCCATGTATCTTGATGCCAGCAGTTATTTTATGAAATTAATCAAGCAGGAGCAGGCTTGGGATTATATTGAAAAATCTGTCAATATACTTGTATAAACACAAATGCAGAATTCTTGGAACGGTATTTACACACTGACCACTTATGCCAAACTTTTATATTATCAAGGCAATTTCCCTACGGCTGCCAGAATCCTTACAAGCTGCATCGGTATTACAGATAAGGTATATGAATCCGATACCCTTACCAAAGGATACCTGCTTCAAAACCTCGCCGCTGTCCACGCCTCTATGCGTAACGCAAAAGTAGCTCTTATGTACTATGCACAGGCCGAAAGCATACTCCATAAATTTCTAGATGAAGAGCATCCTGATTTGTTGACTTGCAAGGAGCAGCGGAGAAATCTGATAGAGATGGATGGGCAGAAAGTGGATTTGCTGGAAGAAAAAAATGCATAAAAATACCCTTGAGGATATCGGTTTTGATTTCCTCAAGGGTATTTTTATTATATTACTTTTTAGATTTTAACAAATCCCATATCGTCATCTCGTCCGCTCGTACTTTTGAAACGCGACGATATTCATGCAATGCATTTATCAGCACTTCCATGTCAGAGAAATAATTTATTATAAAATCATAACTCTTAACATCCGGATATTTTAAAAATACTTTGCAATAAGTACTTGGTTTCAACTTAGGATTTTTTCTTGATTCTCGTTCGTAATCTTTTATTTTTCCTTCATTGCAGATAATTAGCTTTTCAATTTCAGGTGCAGTTATTACATTCTTTATATCTACCTTAGGTTCATATGCTTTACTTAAATTGAATTTTTCACTACGCGAATCTAAAATTCGATAGATTGTGATTTTATCATTAAAGGCTTTTCTCAAGTATCTTTTTTCAAATTCTTTACCACTTCTGCATCTTAAAACTTCTTCCTCTATCAATTCTTCGCGTTTAAATATTAATTTATGACTATCCAGCAACAAATCTAATATTGCTCTTTCCGCACCACCTTCACATATGCATGCTATATATTTTCCCATATTAAGGCCTCCTTACTTAACACTGCTCAACACTTTTTTCAGGGCCATATATGCCTCATACGCCGGTACAGTTCCTCCAAGATAGCCACTATCATAAACTTCGCTCTTTTTAATATCATTCCTTTTCAGAATATTCGACAAGTTCTCTACACCTATTCCCTCTTTATTTCTAACGATATAGATACTGTCATTTCTATCAAATTCGTCTAATAATTCCGAGTAATGAGTTGAAAACAAAATCGTTGCACCATTTTTATTAACCTTTTCATCCAAGAAGAAACGTATCAATGTTGCCACAATTTCTCGATTAAAATGATTTTCTATTTCATCAATAATCAAGTATCCGCCTTCAATAAATGAAAATGTTGCACTCATAAATACTCCTAGTCCCTTTATCGTTCCAGAGGACAAATAATTTTCCAATATCCTAGGACTGTTAATTATAATTTCCTCTTTTCCATAAAATTTCAATCGAATATCTACTTTTTTTTCTTTAAAACTACATTCAAGATACTCAATACTAGGATCCAAAAAAGTTAATAATTCTTTAGGGAATCTCCCAAGAACATTCAAAATATTGTGATCTGTCCATTCTAACATATCGCTGATAAAGAGATTCATATTTTTCTTTTTATTTTCCGCCACAATAATACTAACATCATCCATTAAATACTGTTCGTTTTTATCTCTCTTTTCTCTCAAGTCAACTTCTGCAAAGTCAAACAAACTTTTTTTCGTTTTTATCTTTGCCCCATCTTTTGACCACAATTTTTCATCCTTTATAATTAGCTTTTCACTTCCATCTACATCACTTATTTCTTTAACTATAGATGTTTCCAGTTTATTTACGTCATTCCCATCATAGAAATAAGTTGTAATAACCACTTGCTGGTTATCATCCAAATCATCAAGAATCGATTTAGATTGAATGTTGTTTAAAGATTCATTATTGAGCATTTTCATTACAAATAAAATTGCTTTTAATATTGTTGTCTTTCCAGATGCATTAATACCCACAAACGAAATTGCCTTATTTACATATATATTTGAAAAAACATTACAAAGTCGTTCCTTATCATAATCATCCACCCTTTGTAGTGCCACAAAATCTATATCTAATTCATTCTTAAAGTGTGGCAATCCATTTATTACTATTTTCAAAAGTTTCATAACAACCTCCATCCTTAATTACGCAGTTTTCGTTTTTACTTTCTCATTATATCCAATTCCAATCTTTTTTTCAATATATATTTACATGTTTTGCGTTTTTATTTTCAACGCAAATCGACACCGAACAGAATTCTTCATCATCAACTCCTACATCTTACCAGCATTTTCTGTTGCAAATTGTAATCTTCTCTAAGAAAATAGAGGCTTGAACCACAATATGGGGCAAACCTCGCTCAATCTTATCGGATTCGAACACCTCTTTCATAACTTCTGTCTTTGTCCGCATTTTGTAATTGCGTCTCTGCCTTAATACAAGCATCCTGAAATCCATATTCCGAAAAATCGTTTCCATACATCTCTTTCAAAACAATTTTCGCCTTTTTCCCAGCCATATCATCTACCAATTTATTATTGCCGAATCCTTCACTGTTTAAGACACCTTCTACTCCTCTAAACAACTGTGCATACTCAAGAATAATCCCTTCGCATTCTTTTTTGATGCTACAATTACGCTCAGCCAAGGTATTACACAGACTCCAGTTCAAATTGTAGCTTTGTTGTTTTACCAAAAGCTCACTTTCCGAATAACATCCAGCTTTACTAAGTATCCGCTTATTCTCTTCTTCGATGCGTTTCACTTCGGCAGAAACTGTTTCAATCTGCTCCTTATACATCTTCTTCAAATTTTTTTGAAACAAACTGCACTTGGATAATTCCGCCGTCCATTGATTGATATAAGACGACTTATCCAAAATGCGTGCCATATTGGCTTGATAAGTAGCATAATCCGGATTTTTGTAACGATGCTCGTAATCAAGATTCGAAATTTTATCCAGATTATATTGAAATTCGTATTGCAAGCAAACGAATTGTGATTGTAATTCTGCCAACAATTCCATATAGTTAAGTTCCTGTGACATTGCATCCCTTTGAATCGACTTGCTTTTTTCTGTTACAGAATACTCGCCTTCCAAAATCGTTTCAACCATCTCCTCTGCAGGCTCTCCCATCGTAAAAGTTTCTTCAAGCACATCTGCAGCAAACTCTCCCACCGGCATCTCCACAAACACTTGCTCCTCTGCAGCCTCAAGCGTTTCCTTACGCATTGCTTCCTGCTCTGCCCTAAGTTCTTTTTTCCTCAAAAGCAATAGCTTCTGCAATCCGCTTTTCCAAAGCAAACCTATCATAATTTTCACCCAAGGACTTACCACGAATGGGCTTCTTCATATGTGGCATCCGAAAGGATATGGTTTTATTGGTCTCACGAATCTGCCAATCTTCCACATGTTCCAGATAGTATATCATATGGTCCAAAGATTCTGCATGTTGTATCAACGCATCCAACCTTTCCCGAATCATATCTTTATCTGTCTTAAAATCAGGTTCTGCTTCCTTTCCACGCTTCTCTACCCAATAATTGTTACCATCAGAGCGAGCCAGCAAATCTACCTGATTGTAACCTTTTAGCATACACTCCCGCAGTACCCAACGCTTTGCTGCGTGCATAAACTTGCCGGTGCTTTTATGTTTGCATCCCTTCCTGTATTCGCATGGCTTATCCTGCCAACGTTCTTTTTTGCCCTCATACTTTCTGACGGAATTAATTACAATGTGAACATGAATATTCCCGGTGCCGTTATGACCGTCGGGATGCACCGCCAGAATTGCCTGATGACCCAGCAGAAACTTCTCCACATATTGTTTTCCAAAATCCATTGCCTCTTGCACAGTAATGTTGTCTTCCGGTGCAAAACTAATGATATAATGATGAGCTTTTACATCCTTTGTGGCATTATTTTTGCCATAATACCGATTGACCTCAATACATTCTGCACCAAAGGTATCAACCTCGCAATTGATACCCTCGATTAAGAAATTATCACGCATTATCATTCGTCCCTTGGCATCCACCAAAGGCTTCATCGTATGCTCATCAAATTTGCAGGTGAGATACTCCACCGCCGCAGAATAATATCTGTTCTTTACCGGTATATGCTTGATAATCGCCATTATGCACTCCTCCTGTGATGATACTTACCACAGCAGACATCTTCTACCTGTTTCAGCATCCGAAAACGCATATCATTCCAATCCTTTATCACTTCCTGCAAATCATAATATACCGAATAAACACTACCGCCAGCATTCAGATGATGTGCTATCTGATTTAGATTGGAACCAATCTTACCAAGCTCAGCCGAAATCTCCTTTAATAC
>FR895394.1:0-2014 GCA_000435595.1 Firmicutes bacterium CAG:882 | reverse complement strand
AGAGCACACCTCCTGATATACTCCGACATACTGATGCCTGCCTTATTTGCTTTTTCTTGAATTTTAGCTTTCTCTTCTTGTGAAAGCCACATATTAAATTGAACTCCGTTTCTCGCCATATAAATCCTCCTCTAAATCTGCTTTATCTATCTTGTGCCGGATACGGCACTTGTCTTTCGCCGTCGCTTACGCTCCTCCCTCCGGTTATACGCTCACTCCCCTAAGGTCGTTCACAAATACGCACGCTAACGCTTGCGAATACGCTCCATTTAAGTCGCGAATAGTAGAACAAGTTCCGCCCCGTGTAGACACGGGGCAGAACTTGTTGGGGATTTGACATCCCCAAGCCCCAGCTTCCATATGAAATTTACCACTTACTTATGCACCAACGTCTGACAAGCAGACGTACAGCCAATCGCCCAAAGCGATTGCCTGACGTCACTTTGTCAGCCTTAACGATACACAAGAAATTTTATAAATAACCATAGAAATCGTTTAGGAAATCATCCACCTCATCCGATAGTTCTTCAACTGCTTCCGGTGGTGCCATGCCAACATCTGCTTCTACCGCTTCATCAGCATCTGCAACAGTTCTCGTCACCGCTACCAGACCACCTTTACGCACAGTTGCATCCAACATGTTTTGCATCCGCTCCATCATATTGTCTGCTGTAATGCGGGCATATTCCTGTATTCGATTGTCCCAGTCCACAATTCTGTCCGGCTCTGTCTTTTCCCGATAAAGGCTTTTTATTCCTTCCCGGAAAATGTCAGATTCCGTTGCATACTCACCTGATGCCAGCAAATATTCAAACATCCGGATTACTTCCTTCTGTGCATAATCCTTATTGCTCAACCTGACGGTCCAGCGACATCCGTCTTTTGTTCTCTGCATTATACCGACCTACCTTTTATTCATCTGATGGGCTGCCAGAAGCTCATAGCCCTTTGCATTCAGTCTGATATCCTCAAGATAAGCTGCATTTTCTCTTGTGTTTCCAAATCTTCTCATAATGGTTGCTCCGACACCCACATAAAGAATATTAGAATAAGCAAGGTCAAATCCACACTCATCAAGCATACCTTCTATATCCGTTGCAAATGCTTTCATTTTTGATACGATAATCTTCCCTACATCCTCAGGAATTACCACATCCTTACCAAGTATGAAATTCTGTACCACACTTTCGGGAATCCTTCCGCCTGTCGCCTCCGCAACATCTGCGTTGATTTCCTGAAATAGTGTAATTATGGAATTGGGTATGGTGACGCATTTATCCAGTTGCTCCTTTCTCTCATCAATACAGATGATATCCTTTGTCCAGGAACCTATATCCGCCACAACATATCGCCCATGCATGTTGCCGATACGGTCTGCCACCGCCGCAAAACACTGCGGAAAACAATATACATCTTCAATGGTTATGACATAATCCTCCTCTTCGAGCTCGATAAAATGCGGACCACTTCGCTTTAAATATGCCACCAGCTTCGCCTGCGCCTTCCCGAATCTCTTAAAAGGAACTCCCACACCCAGCACTACACGCAAGGTACGTGGCAATTCTCTAGTTTTAATTTCCTTAGCAACAGCTACTAATGTCAAAAGGAAGAAATCCTCATCCGCTGTCTTATCCTCTTGAACTGTCTTACGCTCTCCACCGATGCAATAGTAACTGCCATCATAATAAAAACTGTTCTCTGCTACCGGCGGTCTGCCATTACACCTCACTATGCCGTTGCTAAAAATGTGATGCTTGGTTTTCATACGTGAAAACCCGTGGTCAATGCCGATTACAACCGGCTTGTCCTGCGAATTATTTTCTTCGTACATACTCTGTACCTGCCTTTCTGCCCTGTGGGCGTTTTATTTTGTAGGTATAGAATATTAAAAATCCACCCAACCTACATTGAATGTAAATTGAGTGGAAATTGAGAGAAAATTGAATTCATAATTTACATTATGAGAAGTTCCAGGATGGAAGCGTGAAATGTATCGAAGATGAGATTCCATTTG
>FR895393.1 GCA_000435595.1 Firmicutes bacterium CAG:882 | reverse complement strand
CTGCCGCTTCGTTCATGACATATCTTCCGGCAGGAATAATCAATCCTGTTTCCTCGAGCAGCGGAATGAACTCCACCGGTGAAACAGACACCTGTTCATCCTCAGACATCATGGAAAAGCGCATAAGAGCCTCCGCACCGATGATCTGCTCCGAGCGGCAATCCACGATTGGCTGATAATACACTTCGAAACCCTTACAGCCGTTTACAATAGAATTACGAAGTGCCGCTATAATTCTTCCCTTTCTCTGAAAGGCTTCATAGTCATTCTCATCGAAGAAATAGAAGCCGTTTTTTCCCATTCTCTTTGCCTGCTTCAGAGCAAAGTCAAATTTCCCGCGGCATTCCTCGACTCCCTCATAAAAGGTCGCCGCTGCTATAACACCCACAGAAACCGAAAATATAGCTTCATAGTTCTCAGCTACTACAAACTTATAGATCTTATCAGTAATCCTTTTCTTCAGCTTTAACGCATCCTCCTTCGAGGATGCTTCAAGATCCACAATAACATACTTGTCAGCCACAAGGTGGTATATTCTCTGCCTGCCGGAGAGGCATTCCTTCATACAGCCGGCTACGCTTCGTAAGATATAATCACCGTAAGCTGCTCCTCTGTTGCTGTTGATTGAGCCAAAATCATCGATGCCTATATGCATTAAAAAGCCCTTAGAAAGGTTCTCCGCCTGCGATTGCAGATAAGCAATAAATTCCGGGCCACCCAGCAGTCCCGTGACATTATCCGCCCTTCTCTTATTCCCGGTCTCGTTCATGCAGCCCACCAGATACCTCACATGTCCTTCATTATCATCAATCGCGATGCCGCGGCAGTTAAGCCACACCGGCAGGCCGTTTTTGTCAAGCCATCTATAATGAAGATTATGAACCTTCTCTTTTCCTTCGCTTATATCCGCAAGATGCTTCTCAAGCATCCTGCGGTCATCTTCATATGTTACTTTCATGACAGCATCAGCGGCATCGGTCATGACACAGTCCGATATCATAAACCGCTCCACAGCCGACTGTGAAATCTCCATTGTGTTGTTCTGCAGATCAAATATATACAGATAATCATCCATTGATTCCATAATTATTTGAAATAAAATTTCTGCAGCGTGCTCTCCAAGTACTTTAAACATATCATCTATCACAGCAAGAACCTTCCTTCTAATAGATTATAATTTTCCGTCTCCATTAGAATAGCTTGAATGTATTCACACGATCCTGCATCTTTGCTGCCTCGTCTGCCAGATTAATGCTGATTGCCGTATTTTCCTCTGAGGAAGCCGCTGTTCCTTGTACCACACCGGAAAGCTGTTCGATACCCTGTCCAATCTGCTCTAACGAATCAGCCTGGGAATTAGCCTTCTCCATTGTGTTCTGCGCAATTTCCGCAAAGGACTCCATATCCGCAATAATCTGATTGAATGCGTCTGCTGTTGTCCTTGTAATGGCATTTCCCTTTTCAATTTCAACCAGAGTCTTATCAATCAGCTCTCTTGTATTTATAACCGACTTCGCACTGTCCGATGCAAGCTTGCCAATCTGGTCGGCAACCACCGCAAAGCCTCTTCCTGCCTCACCTGCCCTTGCCGCTTCAATTGAAGCATTAAGTGACAAAAGATTGGTCTGTGAAGCAATGTCTTCAATATCCGTGATAATATTGCCGATTTCCTTGGAAATCTCCGTAATACGCTCCATCTCTGTGAGAAGCCCGTTCATCTTTTCCTTCTCTTCATTGGCTTTGTTTGCAGAAGCCTTTACTCTCTCGGATGCGCTCTTCGTTTCCTTCGCTGTATCCGCAGCCAGACTTACGACTGTATCTATTGTTGCATTCAGCTCCTCAATTACTCCTGCCTGCTCCGTTGCTCCATCAGCTAAGGACTTGGATGCATTCTCAACATCCTGGGCATTCGAGGATACCTTCTTCGAAATATCGGTAATCTCTGAGAGAGTACTGTTAAATCTCTTTAAAATGAACAGGAGCGAGTGCTTAAGCTCTGAAAAATCACCCAGGAAATCTGTAATGTCATCGCCGTTCCTTGTCAAATCGCCCTGTGCAATAAATTTTACTTCCTCGGAAATCTCACGGACGTAATCCGAAAGTATATTCATGGCCTCTTTCAGGTTTCTCACAGTGTCGCCGAACTCATCCTCAGACTCATATGTGAGCATATCCACGTTGGACAGCTCACCCTTTCTTAAGCTGGCTACCGCTGCTTCTATCTGTGCTGCCGGCTCCGTAATGGAATCTGTGATTACCTTTCCGATAAAGGTTGTCGCTACCGCAATCGCAATTCCTGCCACAATTATCACTATAAAAATAATTACCGTACACACATTGGCAGACTGCTTAGAGCTGTCCAGCTCAACCTGGAATTCACTACGCAGCGTACTGAACAGATCTCTGAAAGATGTATACTTTTCATACGCGCTTCCTACCATAATCTCGGATGCCTCAGCCTGTTTTCCGGCGGTGCTTAACCGTATTATCTCTTCCGTGAAGGACTTATAGTCATCCCATGCTGTGGTTGCCTTATCATAATCAGCCTGTCCTTTTCGTGCGTCTGAATGCGAATTAATTATCTCAGCTAATGCCTTGCTATTCTCCGTAATCTGTGTTGCTATGCTCTCAAGCTCCTTTTCACAGGCGGTCATGACAGCGGCATCCGATTCCACAAGATGCTGATACTGCTTAACTCTGTATTCGGTGGTCAATGTCTCCAACTCCTGTATACACCCTATCGCCGGGGACCACACCTTCGTAATACTCCTTATATTCGAACGAATCACCAAGGTTGAGATAAGCGCAACCGCCACCAGTAAGACAGTCATAGTGAGCACCGTCAAGCGGTATGCTTTCAATTTTCCTGCAACCTTCAAGTTAACTATAAATTTTTTGAGCTTTTCCATATAGCTTTCCCTTTCTTCGTGCTTTTTGCTTTTTATCTTCAATGAGACTATCATATATTTTTTCTGAAATCAATAGAAAAATATTAAATTTCATTGATTTTTTTCGCAGCAGAACAGCTCCTGTATTCCGCTATGAGCCTCATTAATTTGTCGTAATAAAATGGAATTGAGATTGCACTTCTTATGGCTGTAAAAAGCCCGGCAGACTTGTTCTGCCGGGCAATGAGAGTACTGTGATGACCAAGCTTTTATTGTTAAGCTTCTTCACATTGACTAAATGCTTTAACAAGACAGAAATTAAATCGTAAAGTTCACACTCTGCCCAATGGTCTTGGCACAGACATCCTTAATATCGTCAATGACAATATCCGTTCTCACTGCGACACTTGTGGAATGCACGGAGGACGCCTTTTTCCCGGTTTTCCTGTGTTCCTCATGCGAGTCTTCATTCTTCTCCACCTGATCTGCGCCGTCCGCCGCACTTTCTTCTCCTTCTGTTGTATCTGAGCTGTCGTCCCGGGTGATCTGACTGTCATACTGAGCCTGTCTTTCCTTAGTGCGTTCCACAGCCTCCTCACCCTCGGCAGGAAGTTCCTCATATTCTGACGAATTCACAAAGCTTATATGTACGTTCTGCACGTTGTTGGTCTTTGCAAGCATCTCCCGTGCCTTGGCAAGCTTCTCACTCTTCGGAATCAGCGGGTCATTGACCACCTTTTTGAGTGCTGAAGCATATTCTCCCATGGTATTAAGCTTTACCCGCTCAACCTCCTCCTTGGTTCTGCACTTCTTAAGCTTCTCCTCATATAACTTCTTCTCAGCCTTGATTTCCTTATATTTTTTCAGTGCCTCGGGATTATTCTGCTCAAGATACTTCTCCTCATCGGGAGTGAGCGTGCCTCCTGCCATTATCTTATTGTCAATCCTTGTATCATGTTCTGCCTTGCGGTTCTGCTCTGCCTGCTCCTTAATGTCCTGAATAAGATAATCTTCCTTCGTCCAATTCTCGCGGGCATTTCTCTCATCCTTGGTGAGCTTTCCCGAATCCTTCTTCTGCTGCCATTTGTTATTCAACACCTGAAGCCGCACAGCGTTCTTAACCGTACCTGAAATCATCTGCATATCCATCACCCTCCGAATTAAAGTACATTACCAACGATGATATCCGCAGTCCGCTCCGCTTCCTGCTCATAAACCATATATAATTTATATCGTACCTTTACACAGAAAATAAAGCATTCTTGTTGAATTTTATATTTTTGTAAAGCGGACATTCGCAATCCGCTTTCGCTACTTGCTTTGATGACTTACTTATATGCCTAACACATACATCCCTTAAGGAAGCAGGTTATTCATACTTCTGAGTCCTATAAGAAGTGTTGATGTGTTATGACAAAGTGCCGACGTGGTAGGAGGAATAACTCCCGCAACACCAAGAACAATCAAAAGCGTATTAAAACTTACAATCGTCCTATAATTATGATGTATTCTCTTCATAAGAAGATTACTTATCTGCTTAAGCGTCACCAGTTCGTTCAAATCGTCAGCTCCTATTGTGATATCCGCAATCTCCCTTGCAAGCTGCGCTCCATCACTGATGGCTATTCCGACATCAGCCGCCGAAAGTGCAGGTGAATCGTTGATTCCGTCACCTATCATTATAACCTTTCTGCCCGCTGCCTTTTCCCTCTCAACGAAGCAAGCCTTATCCTGCGGAAGAACCTCAGAATAATACTCATCAACTCCGACCTTCTTTGCTATGGCTGCCGCTGTTCTCTCACTGTCTCCGGTCATCATTACAACCTTGGAAATTCCTTCAGCTTTTAACTTTCTTATAACCTCTACAGCTTCGCCACGCACAGGGTCTTCGATACAGATGACTGCTGCAAGCACGCCGTCTATCGCAAGATACAGGTGTGAGTATTCAAGAGGAAGCTCATCGTACAAGCGCTGCTTATCCTGCGGTATTGTTACGCCCTCATCCTCAAATACAAAATGAGCACTTCCGATGACAACCCTCTTGTCACCTATGGCCGAGGCAATTCCGTGCGCTACTATGTACTCTACCTTCGAATGCATTTCGCTATGTTCAATTCCCTTATTCTTAGCCGCTTCCACAACCGCACGCGCCATTGAATGAGGAAAATGTTCCTCAAGACAGGCCGCAATCTTTAAAAGCCCGTCCTCATCCTCTCCATTGAATGATACAACCTTAGCCACAGTCGGCTGAGCCTTGGTGAGTGTACCTGTCTTATCGAACACAATGGTGTCCGCATCAGCCACAGCCTCAAGGAACTTTCCTCCCTTGACAGTGAGGTGATGGTTTCCGGCTTCCCTTATCGCTGAGAGAACCGATACAGGCATTGCAAGCTTAAGTGCACAGCTAAAATCCACCATAAGCACGGCAAGTGCCTTTGTCGTGTTGCGCGTCAGCAGCCACACAAGCCCTGTCGCACCGAGACTGTACGGAACAAGCTTATCGGCAAGATGCTCTGCCTTGCTCTCGACACCTGACTTAAGCTTTTCCGACTCCTCTATCATAGTGACAATCTTCTCATATCTGCTGTTGCCGCCGACGGACTGAACCTCAATCACAAGTTCGCCCTCCTCGACAACTGTTCCGGCATACACGGTAGTTCCGGGCTTCTTCTCAACAGGTACGGATTCACCTGTGAGCGATGCCTGGTTAACCATTGCCTCGCCTTCCCTTACAACTCCGTCGAACGGAATCATATTTCCGACACGGACAATTATATAGTCTCCCTTCTTTATCTGATGAACAGGTACAAGCACCTGCTCATCCCCTGCCCTGCACCATACACTGCTCACATTGAATGACATTGTCCTTGCAAGATCATCGACCGACTTCTTGTGTGTCCACTCCTCGAGAAGTTCACCTATACCGAGCATGAACATAATCGAACCCGCCGTTCCTATATCGCCTCTCAGCATCGACACACCGATTGCCGTAGCGTCAAGCACCGGGACCTCAATCTTCCTGTTCCACAGACACCTGATTCCCGCAGCAATATACTTTATCGCATTGTATGTCGTAAAACACACCCTTAGCGGATACGGAAGGAACCACTTTCTGGCATAGTGAAATACTATCTTATCAAAGAGCTTATCCTGATACTCGTGGCTTAAGCTTCTTCCGGTATTTCCGGCTACAGTCTCAGGGAGCTGTTCATTCTCGTAGGAAAACTTTCTTAAAAGCCTTATGGCTTCATCCCTGTCTCCCTTATACTCTATGACCGCATCTCCGGTTCTGTCATACACCTTCGCACTCTCTATATCTGCCTGCTTCTGCAGATAGTACTGTAATATATCCGCCTGCCCACAGGTCATGCGATATGTACAGACATGTATTCTCATTCTGTTCCCATACTCATGTTTTATTTGAAATTTCATAACAAAACAGCTCCATTCTGCTTTTCAGAAAAAAATGGGACACGGTATCAGACCCCTGTCCCACTTCTCTTACTCAGCCTTAGTCTCCTCTTTTACTTTCTCTTCGTTCTTGACCTCAGAGAAATCATCGGCAAAATCCTCGTAAACTGCCTCCTCCTTAGCAGCTCTGTCCTCGTTAATGCTCTTTGCATCCGAGTAGATGTCGCTGCAGTTCTCCTGAACTGTTGACACAGTCTTCATAATACAGTCCTTTGCTCTTAAAACTGCTGCCGTGCAGTTAGTATAAAGCTTCTTTGCGTCCTTGCTTGATAAAAGCTTTATGCCTGCTGTTCCGAATGCAACTCCCGCCGCAAAAAGTCCTGTCTTGCCCCAGTTAATCTTTAACTTACTCATAGCTATGTACCTCCATATTCAATAGGTGTATTTTCCTGTGTGTGCCAGAAGATCGCCGCATATATCCGTAGATAGTCTTATATATCTACAGATAGTCTTATTTATGTGCAGTTAGTTATAACACACGCTTTTTTTCAGCCGTTATTATAACATCGTGGCTTTCCAACCGCAACAGCTATTCATAAAATTTTTCTAAACATTCCGGCTTGATATAATAACCGATAAGTATTAAATTTAAAAGCAGCAGAACAGCTATATAAAAACCTTCCAAAGGAGAACATCCATGAATACCCCCATCGGCAGATCCGATATAAAAATTGAAATTATAAGAAGCTCCAGAAAAACCCTTGCCATAGAAATCCGTCCCGATATGCGCGTTATCGTCCGCGCTCCGTATCAGGCTTCCGGCAGCTATATTGAACAGTTCATATCAGCCCGCGCCGATTGGATAGCGGAACATCTTAGGATGCAGGAGCAAAAAAACAGACAATGTAATGACGCACTGCCTGTTAAAAAGCTCTCAAACAATGATATTAAAAAGCTTGCCGATAAAGCCTGCACCTGCATTCCCGGGCGTGTGGCCCACTTCGCGCCGATCGTCGGTGTCACCTATGGACGTATAACCATAAGAAACCAGCGCACACGCTGGGGAAGCTGCAGCAGCATGGGAAACCTTAATTTCAACTGTCTCCTCATGCTCACTCCCCCGGAGGTAATCGACTATGTCGTGGTGCATGAGCTGTGCCACCGAAAGGAAATGAACCACTCACAACTGTTTTGGAATGAGGTTGCAAGGGTTCTTCCCGGCTATGCGGAACAGGAAAAGTGGCTTAAAACCCACGGCAATGAAATAATGAAGCGTATGACAGGTGAATAATCTGCCATACGCTTCATTAAAATTCTCCTACTTCGACTTTACTTTCACCTTATTCGTATACATGAAGTGGTCTGCCTTGTCAAAAAGAGTCCTGAGCGTGCAGTCCGTGTAATCCGTCGACACAGCCCAGCCCTGTGCGTAGCTTATCGGAATATTATTTCCACATCTGTTAAACTGTATAACCTCATTATGCAGTTGTGTAAGGAGGCTGCTAACTGTATTCTCTGTAATATCGTACAGAATCACAACGAACTCATCACCTCCGTACCTTCCAACAAAATCCTTTGCCGGGATTACATTTCTCAACACTCTCGCAAAGCTCGCGATAAGCTGGTCGCCTGCCGAATGTCCCAGCGTATCGTTCGCACTCTTAAGATTGTTAAGGTCGAACATCAGACAAGCTGTCGGTTCTGTTATAAATGACATGTCACTAAACAACTCCTCGCACTTGCTCTTATTAGGAAGCCCCGTATGCACATCTATATATGCCTTCTGCTCAAGTATCCTGTTCTTCCTGATTATCCGCATGGAAGAAAGCGACTGCTCTATAATGAGCAGGAACAGTATAAGCATATCCACTGCCGACAAAAGCTCTACAAGCCTCATCTGCTTTGCCGCTTTATTTGAATATGCCTCTGCCGCAGATACCATCTCATCGGCAAGCCGGAAGTATGTCTCACTCATTGCCACTATATCGGTGGCTTCATAGCCACAGTCTCTTGCCTTCCTAATCTCTTTTTTTAATTTTTCCCAATAGTCTATAAGGCTGTCAAGCTTGCCCTGATAATTCGCATCCTCGAGCCTTACAAGACCATAACTGCCATCATCATATTTCAAATCCTCCAGAATATCATCCAGATACTGTACAAACTCATCATCATGGACTCCGATTATCTCAAGCTTCACAAGCCTTTGCGTCGCACCGCGCACAAGACCGGCATAATTTATTACACGCGCCGTGCCCTGAAGGTGTTTTATCTGAATCATCATAATGACAACAAGCACTATAAGTGCCGAAATAAGAATGCTCTGGATTACTCTGGATACCGCACTGAACCGCTTATGCTCCCTGCTCTCCGCATCATTTATCAACATTTTAACCCTCATTTCCGAGCGATTTATCACGATGAGGCGATGAACAGCCCGCGCAGGCGATTTCTCATCTGCAGGCATTGCAATCTGTTTTCGCTCAGAAACAAACTGCAGGTGTGTTGTAAAGCGGACATTCGCAATCCGCTTTCGCTGCTTGCTCATGAACGCAGTCGCTTTGCTTATTCTGCGTTCACACTATACCTTCGTTAAATGGCTAAATTTTATTGTCCGTAACTATTCCATATATTATAATACATATTATTATTACGGTCAAAAACTTTTTTTATTTAGGAGAAAAGCTATGGATGATAAAAAAATTAAGGTAGAACACTACAGATTTGAAAACAAAACCGCTCTTAAGGGACAGATTGTATTTACCGGCTCATCACTTATGGAAATGTTTCCTATCAATAAACTGCTCACAGAGCACAATGACAGCACCGTAATCTACAACCGCGGTGTCGGCGGCTTCATGTCCGATGAGCTGTTAAGAGTTATTGATGTCTGTGCCACCGACCTGATGCCGTCTAAGGTATTTATAAATATCGGCACCAACGACCTCAGTTGGTCAAGCATCCCGATAAGTCAGCTCATGGACAATTACAGCAAAATCCTGTCCGCCATCGAGACTGCCGTTCCCGGTGTCCGCATCTATCTCATGGCTTACTATCCCGTCAACTACGAGGCAGCCGCCGAGGAGATGAAGGAATGCCTGAAAATACGCACCAATGAAAAAATCAACGCTGCCAACATTGAGGTGGAAAAGCTCGCCGCCGGGCACCATCAACGCTACATTGACATTAACCGCAATCTGAAGGACGAGCTTGGCAGGCTTAAAGCGGAGTACACAATCGAAGGCATGCATATCAATGAGGACGGCTACCGCGCAATATACGATGACATCATGAAATATGTAAAGGAGTAAAAAATGCCCCATATCATACTGATTTATCCTCTTAAAAAGGGACATATCAATTTGATATGGGGCATTTCTTACGCAAGGTGCAGCACATCTATGAGCAGTATCCACACAAGTCCGTAGTAAGCGATAACCGCAACAAGGTCATTCACCGTTGTTATGAGCGGTCCCGACGCTACGGCAGGATCAATCTTAATCTTGTGGAAAAGCATCGGCACAAGCGTACCGACAAGGCTCGATATGACCATCGCCGCCATGAGTGCCAATCCGACGCATCCGGAAATCATAAACGAGTATCCCACCGGATTGTGCTTAAAGAACCGAATGTACACTCCGATAAACGCAAAAGACAGCACTCCCAGAATCATTCCGTTCGAAAATCCCACGCGCACCTCTTTCCCGACAAGCTTCAATTTTTCACCCGCCGAGAGATTCTCATCCATGAGCACACGGATTGTCACCGCAAGCGACTGTGTTCCGACATTTCCCGCCATATCAAGGATTAATGACTGAAAACATATTACAATAGGAAGAACCGCCACAACAGTCTCAAATATTCCGACAACCGAGGACACTCCAATGCCTAAGAACAGCAGAATTATGAGCCATGGAAGTCTCTTTTTTACACTTGTAAAGGTCGACTCCTCCAAATCCTCCTGCTCGGTGAGACCTCCGAGCTTTGCATAGTCCTCACCCATCTCATCATCGACAGCCTCAACTACATCCTGTGCCGTGATTACACCGATAAGCTCGCCCTCGTCCGTCAGAACCGGAATCGAGTCCTCGGCGTAGTCCTTCAAACGCTCGATGCAGTCGCTTATCTTTTCATGGTCGGTCACATACGGGTAGGACACGCTTATGATATCCTCAAGCGGTGTGTTCTCCCGCGCTATTATCAAATCCTTCAAATCTATCGCGCCACAGAACTTATCGTTCCCATCAAGCACATACACGGTAGAGATATTGTCGTTCTCCCCCGCCTGCTTCACAAGCTCCCGCATAGCCTGACGAACCGTAAGGTTGTTGTGTATGACGATATAGTTCGTCGTCATTCTGCTTCCCGCCTCGTCATCCTCATAGGAGAGAATCATCTTGATGTCGTGGCTTGAGTCCTCATCAAGGAGCTTAACAAGCTTCTCCTGTGTCGAATCATCGAATTCATCGAGAACGTCTACCGCGTCGTCCGAGTCCATGTAGGAAATGACCTTCGCAGCCCTGTCTATGCCAATCTCCTTCAGGTACTCGTCCGGGTCCTCAATGTAGCTTATAATCTCCGCCACGCGCTCCGCTCCGAGAATCGGATACAGCTTCTTTCTCTCCTCCTCGGATAACTCCTCGAACGCCTCCGCTATATCGTTCTCATGGTAATCCGACAATTTATCAAGCAGCTCCGCCTGCTTCATCGGTGTGCGGAACAGCTTTAAAATTTCATCCACAAAATTGTGTTCACTCAAAATTTTCTTTGTCATCACACTGCCTCCCTTTGAAAATATTTTCTCCGGTATTCCGTCCGCCTAAACCTATCCGAATTTAAGCACAAAAATACCGCCACATATTCTGCGGCGGCAAAAAGGCAATATGAAACAGACGCAGTTCAGTGTCCACACCTGACAAGCTGCGTCATGATATTCATATGTCTGCCACCGCAGATAATACTTCGACCAATACTGTCGCAACTGTCCATGCAGTCCACCTCCTGATAATTTTTACTTCTGATACGGAAATCCTTCCGTGTACGGATTCTTACTCCGTATGATATTGTACTTCCTTTCATGCAAATACGTCAACCTTTTAAATGTAAAATTTTATTTTACCTGCCATTCCCGGCATCATTTTTAATATCATTCATGATATTTTTAAAATCCACAAGAATGACATTTCCAAGCTTCTCCGCCTTTTCCGTGCATCCCTTTGTAAAACCTGATTTTGAGAAAAGATAATAGAACTTATTCTTATGCGGAAACAGCTCTGATTTTAAAATGAGCGCATCGAGCACCTCCGTGTCAAGCTTCTCATTTCTCCACTTGCACTCTCCAAACAGTGCCGTATCCTTGTCCTGCTCCGCCACAATATCTATCTCTACCTGCTTTTTCTCAACGGGATTGTTCCCCCACCAGCGTCCCAGCGATGAAAACTGTATCGGTGTCCTTCCGCTTATAAGCATTTTCCATAAATACTGCTTGCATATCTCCTCAAAAACACTGCCCATGTAATCGGAAAATTCCGGCGATATGCGCCTGTATACAATGTCCGCGGCTCCACGCATGATTACGGAGTTGTTCTCAAAGACAAATCTGTACCAAAAACGAAACATATTGTCCTCAATCACATATATTGATTTCTTTGAAGCCTTCTCTCCATACGGCATTTCCTTTTTTATAATTCCCAAATCAATGAGATTTTTTAAATAAACGGAGCAGACGCTCGTGTTCTCTCCAACCTTGGTGGCTATCTCGGACATTCTCGTTGCCCCCTGCGCAACCGCAGTTATTACGACGGTATATATTGCAGGCTCGCGCACCTCCTGTTTTAAAAGATTAATCGGCTCCTCGAACAAAAATGAAACAGGGTTAAGAAACGTCTCCTTTATGTTCTCCTCGACGCTCAGCCTGTCGTCTATCTGTAACAGATATTGCGGTGTACCCCCAACCACTCCATATATAAGTGCCTTGTCCTCGTCCTCCATATTGGTAAGCCATCGGCAGGTCTCCTCAAAATCAAACGGCAGGATTTTAAGCTGTGCCGTTCTTCTTCCATATAAAGGCGCCTTGTATGCAAGGACATTGTCCTCCATGTATGACATCGACGAACCGCAAAGTATCAGCATGAGCTTGGAGTTATCCTTATATTTATCAATCAAAAGCTGAAGCGTGGATGCAAGGCTCTTTGACGCGCGCGCGACATACGGATATTCGTCTATCACAAGCACCAGCCTTTCATTCTCCGCAAGCCTGAAGGCATACTCGAGTGCCGTCTGAAACGAAGAAAACATCCCATCCGCACTTATCCCACTGGTGTACTCAATGATGCTTCTGCTGAAATTCTCAAGATTCTGCTTCTCACTGCTCTCAACACCCATAAAATATATGGCTTTTCTGTCATTTATAAAATGATTTATAAGTGCGGTCTTTC
>FR895392.1:68125-82229 GCA_000435595.1 Firmicutes bacterium CAG:882 | reverse complement strand
GGGGCGTGTTTACTACAATAATAAGCTGATGAATTTCCGCTCCTCCAGAGATGCAATGAACCACGGCTTTGCGCTGATTACAGAGGAGCGTAAGGCGGATGGTCTGTTCTTGAAATCAGATATTACCTTTAATACTACAATTGCCAATATGAAGCAGTACAAATCGGGAGCGGCTCTTTCTAAGGATGACATGGTGAGGGCGACGGCGGAGGAAATACGAATCATGCATACAAAGTGCATGGGACCGGAGGATATGATTTCAAATCTTTCCGGAGGAAATCAGCAAAAGGTAATATTCGGAAGGTGGCTGGAACGCTCACCTAATATATTCATGATGGATGACCCGACAAGAGGTATTGATGTCGGCGCCAAGTATGAGATTTATGAACTGATTATAGAGATGGCAAAGCGGGGAAAGACAATTATTGTTGTCTCATCTGAGATGCCTGAGATTCTTGGAATTACCAATCGAATCGGAGTAATGTCCAACGGACATCTTGCGGGGATTGTTAATACCAGGGAAACGAATCAGGAAGAGCTGCTTAGACTTAGTGCAAAGTATTTGTAACAGAGAGGAGTACGAGAGCTATGGCAAATGATATCAGATGTCTTTCTATAGAAGATGAAGCTAAGCTTTTAGCACCGATAGACGAATATATCGGCAAAATACAGGAGCAGATAGATGCCCTGCGTGTAGATGGTTCCGACCGGGTTCAGGCGTTGAAAACACATATAGCACTGACAAAGGAGGATAAAAATTATACAAAACAGGAGCGGCAGGAGATAATCCGCAAGGATAAGGAACAGCTTAATAAGGCAAAGGAGATTGAGGAAAAGAATAAGGACAAGGTCTCCGGGCTGATTGCGGATGCAGAGGCGTATCTTGGCGCCCACTATAAAAATGATTATTATAAAAAAGTGGTTGAGAGCTGTGCGGCTGCAAAAAAAGCAGAGGATGCCGAGTATGAAGGAATACGCGAAAGACTTAAGGAAGAGCATACGAAAACACTTTCGGAGCTTACGGAAAGACAGGAAATCAAGGATGAAAAATATGTATATAAGAACCGTCTGTATGATGCGCAGATGGTGCATGAATCCAAGCTTCAGGAAATAAAGGACAGAAAGCATGAGGCATTTGTGCATGAATATCATCTGATTGATCTGCTCCGTATGTCGAAGTTTACTTACGCGCAGAGACGTAAGCAGAAGCTGGAAAATTATAAATATACATTTAATACCTCACAGTTCCTTTATAAAAATGGTCTTTATATTGTAATTATATTAATATTTATTGCTCTCTGCTTTATTACGCCGATTGTAAAGAATACACAACTGTTCACTATGGCGAACATCCTGAATATTCTTCAGCAGGCATCACCGCGAGTATTTCTTGCACTTGGTGTTGCAGGTCTGATTCTGTTAACCGGTACAGACCTTTCCGTAGGAAGAATGGTCGGCATGGGTATGGTAACGGCGACAATAATTATGCATAAGGGTGTTAATACAGGTGGAGTATTCGGTCATATATTTGATTTCACGGGTATTCCGATACCTATGAGGGCGATTCTTGCACTGGTTGTGTGCGTGCTTCTGACAACTGCCTTTGCTTCCGGTGCGGGTTTCTTCATGGCAAAATTTAAGATGCATCCATTCATCTCGACAATGGCAAACATGCTTATTATTTTCGGACTTGTAACCTATGCTACCAAGGGCGTGTCCTTCGGAGCAATTGAGTCCTCGATTCCGGCAATGTTCATTCCTAAAATAGGAAGATTCCCGACAATCATTCTCTGGGCGATTGTTGCGGTTGTGGTTGTATGGTTTATCTGGAACAAGACAACCTTCGGAAAGAATCTGTATGCGGTCGGAGGTAATCCGGAGGCGGCAGCAGTATCGGGTATTTCCGTATTTGCAGTTACAATGGGAGCCTTCGTTATGGCGGGTATACTTTACGGATTTGGTTCATGGCTGGAGTGTAACCGTATGGTTGGTTCCGGTAGTGCCGCTTACGGACAGGGCTGGGATATGGACGCCATCGCCGCCTGTGTTGTTGGAGGAGTATCATTTACAGGTGGTATAGGTAAGATTTCAGGCGTTGTGACAGGAGTGATGATTTTTACGGCACTTACCTACTCACTTACGATTCTGGGCATTGATACTAACCTGCAGTTTATATTTGAGGGTATTATCATTCTGGTAGCCGTTACGCTTGACTGTCTTAAGTATGTTAAGAAAAAGTAGAGAAAAACTGTGATATAGTAGGATTTTGGTGGAAAAAAGAGTATAATAAAGAAAAAATGGCACGAATCGGTTATTGGGTAATTCGTGCCATTTTTGTAAATGCAGAAAGAAAGCTTATCGAACATGGAGGATATATATGCTTAAGTATAAAGTGCTTCTTGTAGATGATGAGGAAGAAGTTGCCAATATGATTGAGGAGAGAATCAATTGGGAGGAGCTTGGATTTGAGGTAACAGGGAAGGCTCAGAATGGCGTTAAGGCACTTGAAATATCAGAAAAGGTACAGCCCGATGTGGTAATTACGGATATTAAAATGCCGTATATGAACGGACTGGAGCTGGCACGCTATATGAAGCAGGAAAATCCGGGAGTGCGTATTCTGATTCTGACCGGCTTTGATGAATTCGAATATGCCAAGGAAGCGGTTCATCTTGAGATTGATGAATACATTTTAAAGCCTGTCAATGCCAATGAGCTTTCAGAGTGTCTGAGCCGCCTGAAAAGTGTTCTCGATAAGGAAAGAGAAGAGAAGCTTAATGTTATCAAGCTGGAGCAGTATTATGCAGATTCCCTTCCTGCGCTGCGTGTTAACTTTTTCTGTTCGCTTATTGAGGGACGTATTCTTGAAGGCGAGGTCAGCAAATTTCTGAGTGATTATAAGATTTCGCTGCCGGGACCTTATTTCTGCTGTGCAGTCATGCACACATCGCAGAATCATGTTCCGGATGGCATGTCCCCGCTGCTGCTTTCCATGTCGGTGCAGCGTGAGGTTCAGGAGAGACTGAGAGCCAGATGGGATTACAGATATTTTACTTATCTTGGGAACATTGTCCTGATTTTTAATCTTGAGAGTGAGGACAGCATTAAGAGGCTTACGGATGACTGCGACCGGTTCTGCAGATGGGCAGAGCGCTTTTTGGGGGCAGTTGTAACCGTAGGAATCGGCAAGGTATATGGGGAGCTGCTGTCTGTAAAGCTCTCCTATGAGGGTGCGAGAGAGGCACTTTCTTATCGGGTAATTTATGGAGCCGGCCGCTCTATCAATATTGAGGATATAACGCCGAAGGGGCAGGATATTTCAATGCAGCTTGATGATATTGATATGAATGCCGTATTCAAGGCAATACGCATTGGTGTGCGCGAGGATGTTGAGCATGCGGTCCGGATGCTGGTAAAGAAGCTTAAAGATAGTGCCAAAACAATTGCGCAGCATAATTTTACCGTCATGGAGATTGTGGGAAATCTGTACCGCTTCTGTGGAAATAATCATATGAAATTTGAGGACCATGCAGGAAATATTAAAACAGATTATGAAGAGATTACCAGAATGGATGAAAGTGCATTGTCGGACTGGCTTGTAAGAGTATCATTGTCGATTTCGGAGGAACTTAAAAATGCCAGGAAATCCTCATTGTGTTATCTGATTGAAGAGGCAAAAAACATAGTTCGTGACTGTTATTCGGAGACGGACTTGTCATTGGATACGGTGTGCTCTAAGCTTGGAGTATCAAATTCCTACTTTTCATCAATGTTTAAAAAGGAATCAGGCAGTTCGTTTATAACATATCTGACGGATTACAGAATGCAGCAGGCTGTACGGCTGCTGCTGGAAACAGATGAGAAAAGCTATGAAATTGCAGAGCATGTAGGTTACGAAGACGCCAACTATTTCAGCTATGTCTTTAAGCGAAGATACGGGATGTCTCCGTCTAAATATCGTATGGAGCATATAGGAAAACAGGTATGATAAAAAAGAAAAGAAAAGTGCTGGATATACAATCTGTTATCATGACGGTGCTGTCACTGATGACGGTAATCATTTCAATATCCATTGGTCTGCTGCTCTATAACCGGTATGAAATCGCAATGCGGCATAATGATGTCAGCAGTACACAGAACATGATGGATACTATGGTCAACTCAATTGAGCAATACCTCAAGAGCATGAGACAGATTACCAATACCGTAAATTATAATATTATACAGGTGTTTGATGTTTCCGACCCTGAGTTTAACCAGCAGCTCAGCCTGATTTATGAAGCGGATAAGGACAAAATACAGAGCATTGCGCTTTATGATATGGAAGGAAAGCTGATATTGGCAGAGCCGGTTACTCTTCAGAAGGAGGGCATTGATGTTGTCAGGCAGTCATGGTTTCAGCGTGCAACAGAAAAGGTTGCCAATATACATTTTTCCGCACCGCATATACAGAATTTGTTTCAGGATGATGCAAAACGATATTACCGGGTTATTTCCTTAAGCCAGGCGGTTGATTATATAGCCGGAGACCGTCCGGAAAATGGAATATTGCTGGTGGATATGAAGTATTCCTTTATTGAGAAGCTGTTCAGCCGTATTAATTATAAGAGCAGTGAACATTATTATTATATATGTGACGGAGATGGAAACCTCATTTACCACCCATATTTGAATGAAATCAGCAATGGTATGTTCTGTGAGGATTTGGGTATTCCATGTGGCAGCGAGGATGGTGTATACCGGAATCAGCTCAGTCCTGACGGCGGAAAACGTACGGTTATTGTAAGCACTATTTCTTATACCGGCTGGAAGCTGGTGGGAGTTGTTCTTCAGGATGTCAGGACGGACAGTGTGAAGCAGTTCCGTATGTACATGGTAATTATTGTTATCATGCTTATCATGATGCTGCTTGTGGTCAACAGGGTTGTCTCGAGGAAGATTTCCAGTCCTATTATCAAGCTGGACGCATCTGTGACGGCATATGAGGCCGGTGAAAAGCCGGATATTTATATAGGGGGTTCATACGAAATCAGGCATTTGGGAAACTCTGTCCAGAAGTCCTATGAGGAGATTGAACATCTGATGACGGAAATTGTTGCCCAGCAGAATAAGCGCAGAAGGAGTGAGCTGGCGGCACTGCAAAGCCAGATTAATCCGCATTTTCTTTATAATACTTTGGAGTCGATTACCTGGATGGTTGAAGGCGGCAAAAATAAGGATGCGGTGTTTATGATTTCGGAGCTTGCCAAGCTTTTCCGCATAAGCCTGTCAAACGGAAGGACAATTATATGTATTGAAGATGAGCTGAAGCATTGCAAGAACTATATGAATATACAGAAGTACCGCTATAAGGAGCGCTTTGTGACGGAGTATGATGTCTCGGAGGAAATCTATCATTTCTGCACGGTCAAGCTTATTATGCAGCCGATTCTTGAAAATGCTATATACTATGGTGTGGGAAATATGGATGCTGACGATAATCCAAGAATCTTGGTCAGGGGCTGGAAGAACGACAATGATATATATCTGGCGGTATCGGACAACGGAATGGGAATGAGGCGTGAGGATGTGAGAAACATTTTGTCGGATAATCAGAAGGTGCCAAAGCACGGCTGCGGAGTAGGGCTGATTAATGTACACACGCGTATTCAACTGATGTTCGGTGTGAAGTACGGACTTATTGTCGAGAGCGAACCTGATGAGGGAACTACGGTAACAATTCATCTGCCGGCGGTTCCGTATACCGAAGAAAATTGTGAGTTTTTGGAGAATGGGGTTAAAAAGCCCGGAAATGAGGGTGACTATGACAAAACCTAAAACTACCTTTCTGCTGTCTGAAATATGCCTTGCCATATTGCTGCTGCTGTGTGTACGACAGATTTTTGCGGACGAAAGACCTCAGAAGCGGGTAGCGGTTATCGTTGAAAAATCAGGTGATGAAAAATGGGATTCATTTTTCAACGGTGTCAAGCAGGCGGCAAGAATACAGAATATACATCTTATTATCTGTAATACGGATGAGATTGAGAATGCACAGGATGAGAGAGGCCTGATATATGAGCAGCTTGATAATCAGGTGGATGCTTTTATCATTCAGGCGGCACCGGGGAATGATACAGAGGCGGTGCTAAAGGAACTGCGTACACAGAAGCCGGTTATACTGGTTGCCAATGATGTTCTGGGGAATGCCGGACAGAAAAGACAATCAAAGCACTCAGGGCTTCCGGTTATCATGCCTGATAATTATTCCATTGGCTACGCGCTGGGAGAGGATCTGATAAGCAGAAATAGTGTTGATGGAATGAGTGTGGGAATTGTAAGCGGGCTTGCCGGGACGGAATATGCCGTGGATTGCAGGCAGGGACTGCTTGATGCACTGTCAGACACAAGCTGTGAGATAGCCTATGATATAGGTGTGGCACATGGCATGTCAATTACTGAAGAGCTCAGACAGCAAAAGCCTGTGGATTATCTGATTGTGCTCGACACGAATGCACTGGAGCAGGCAGCAGCAATGTATGCAGGAAAAGAAGGAACCGGGACGAAGCTCTATGGAATAGGAAACAGCATGAAGTGTGTGTATTATCTGGATGATTCCGTAATTGACGGGCTTATTTTGGTTGATGGCTACAGCATGGGATATAAAAGCATTTTGGAAATTTCCCACGCGTTGAACAAGCATTTATATACCATTCAGGATCATGTGGTTGATTATAGGCTGATTCACAAGGAAGATATTTTCCGTGAAGATGTACAGAGGTTCCTCTATACCTATGATTGAGACCGGTATGAATGGGAAATGGAGATTAGAGTGAACAATAAGCGGATAATAAAGTTTTTTATATTATGTCTTTTACTGTGTATGACGGGCTGTCACAAGGATAATGGTGTAAACAGGAATATTATGAGGGTTGGTGTTGTGCTGTACACGCAGGATGACCCCTTTATCAATGCGTTGACGGAATGTATGAAGGAAAATTTTGAAAAACATGAGTCGGATTCTTTTAAGATAACAATGACGGTTCGTGATGGCAAAAATGATCAGGATATTCAGGACAAGGTTGTCGGAGAGGTGATTGATGCCGGCTGTGACATACTGATTATCGATCTGGTTGACCGGACGGAGCCTTCAAATATAATTAAAATGGCAAAGCAGCAGAATATACCTGTTATTTTCTTTAATCGTGAGCCGGTATATGAGGATATAATGCAATGGGATAAGCTGTACTATGTCGGAGGAGACGCAGCGCAATCCGGTATGCTGCAGGGAGAAATCGCAGCAGAGGTTATATGTGGGGATTATGCGGCAGACCGCAACAGCGACGGTAAGATTCAATATGTCCTGCTCGAGGGAGAGGCCGGTCATCAGGATGCCATTATGAGAACCGACAGTGTGGTAAGCACTATTCAGAATGAGGGCATAATCCTTGAGAAGCTCAGCTATCAATTCGCTAACTGGAATCGTGGTCAGGCTGAAAATAAAATGACACAGCTTATTAACCGGTATGGTGCGGAGATTGAACTTGTGCTTTCTAATAATGACGAGATGGCACTTGGGGCAGTTGCAGCATACGATGCATTGGAGTATCCACAGGACAGCCGTCCTGTCATTCTCGGAATCGATGGGCTTGACAGTGCTCTTGAAGCTGTTAAAGATGGCATTATTCAAGGCACGGTATATAATGACAAGGAAGGACAGGCAATGCTGATTTCCGGTCTTGCATTGAATTTATTTCAGGGAAAGGCCTTGGCGGGTTATGATTTTGAAAATGAGCGGTATATTTTTCTGCCATATCATAAGGTTACGGCAGAAAATGTCGATGAGTTTTTTAAGTAAGGGTTATCAGGATATGCCGACAAGGCAGTAGAGAGGAAATCAGAGATGGAAGAATGGTTGAACAGCTATTATGAGGAGCTGGATCCTGTAAAGAGACAGCGGATACTTGAAGAGAACAGCCGTGATACGCAGAGTGCGGATGGACAGCTACGCCATCAGCTCTGGACAGCCAGATACGGCAAGGGAAAGCCTAAAAGTGATGCGTTTGTCGGATATCTGATGAATTTGAAGTATATTGCTGACAGCGACAGGCTGGATCCTGGAGGCAGGAAGAAAAAGCTTGCCATAGAAACACTTATGGGGCTTAAGCTGTATGAATTCAGGAAAAGAAGCGGGATGGAGCAGGAGATAATTATGTCGGAGCTGAAAAATACCTGCAGAAGGTATATGGAAATAAGTGCCGGCGGGCGGGGATTTACTTCCGTAATTTTCGGAATGGGACAACTGTCAGAGGAGAGCATCGCCGGAAAGCTCGCAGAGCAGGTGAGCAAATTCGCTTATGAAGCTCCGCATATTCTTAGAATGGACAAGGAGTTTGAGCCTCTTCAGAGGGCGGCGGTGGAAGTATTCAGTGAGCTGTATCCTAATCGAGTGCACTTTTTGAATAAAGTATAAAAGTACCTCGGCAGCAGAATGTATATGGAACAATGATGATGCAACAATATTTAACAAAATATGCGCAATAATGTAAAGAATAGCAGGTGGACATCTGCTGTTCTTTTTTTTATTATAATGTTAAGAAAAGTAGCAAAGGTGAGAAATATAATAGGCAATTGCGAAAATATATATTTGAGGGCGGACGTTGTACAAATTTAACAATTCACCACAGGCACGCTTTCGCTACATTACATCACGTAACGGTGCATAGACAGCCAAAATACGGCTGTCAAACACCGACGGCTGTAAAGTACCTGCTTGCGAATTTGTTAAATTTGCACAACTGTTTATCGTCAAAATTGTGTTTCGCAATTAGCTAAAGAAATATAAGAATAAAGGGAGAGATAGAAGATTATGCTTTGTGAGAATTTGATTGCATTGCGGAAACTCAAAAATATGTCGCAGGAGGAGCTTGCGGAAAGGGTCAGCGTCAGCAGACAGACGCTCTCAAAGTATGAGACGGGCGAATCTGTACCGGACATTGACAAGGCAATGGCGATAGCGGATGTATTCGGCGTATCGCTTGATGATCTGGTCAACTATAATCCGGCGGAGAATGAAGGGCTTGGGGTTCCGCCGAAGGGAAAGCACATGTTCGGAATGGTCAAGGTCGGTGACAAGGGACAGATTGTGATTCCGGCGCGGGCAAGAAAGATTTTTGACATTCAGCCGGGAGATAACCTTATTGTTCTCGGAGATGAGGGGCAGGGAATTGCCATCATAAAGGAAGCCGGGCTTTTGAATATGTTAAATATGGCTGGGGAGGGAAAAAATAAATGAGTGCGGTATTGTCTGTAAAGCATCTGAAAAAAGAGTATGGGAAATTCACATTGGAGGATATTTCATTTGAAATCGGGAGCGGCATGATTATGGGGCTTATTGGACGTAACGGTGCCGGAAAGACAACAACGATTAAGTCGGTTTTGAATCTGATTCATATCTCCGACGGCGAAATCATGTATTTCGGAAAAAATTTCAGGGATAATGAGGCTGAAATCAAGGAGCAGACAGGGTATGCGGGCGGTGCCGTGGACTACTACAAAAAGAAAAAAATCCGCGACATTGTGGGCGTTACAAAAAAGTTCTACAAGGGATGGGATGACATACTTTACCGCAAATATATGGATATATTTGAGCTTGATGAAGATAAGACTCCGGCGCAGCTATCCGAGGGAATGAGGGTAAAGTTAAATCTTGCGATAGCGTTGTCGCACGGTGCGAAGCTGCTTATTCTCGATGAGCCGACCAGCGGACTTGACCCTGTGTCGAGGGATGAACTGTTGGAGATATTCAAGTATCTTGCGAGGGATGGCGTGGCAATCCTGTTCTCCACTCATATCACCTCCGACTTGGACAAATGTGCGGACGCAATCACCTACATCCGAAAGGGAAAGATGGAATATTCCGGACGCATGGACGATTACATACGACAGTGTAAGGAACAGGGAATCGGGGAGAACCTTGAGGAGATTATGATTCATTTTGAGAAGGAGGCACTTCATGAGAGAATTGATGCGTAAGGAGATTAAGCTTGCGGCTTCTCCGATTTCGTTTATTTTTATATTGTTTGCGGCTATGGCGATGATTCCGGGTTATCCGATACTTGTAGGTGCATTCTTTGTCTGCTTTGGGCTGTTTCAGTCATTTCAGAATGCCTGTGCGAACAACGACATTCTGTACACGGTACTGCTTCCGATAAAAAAGACGGATGCCGTAAAAGCAAAGTACGGCTTCACCGTGATGATTCAGATGATTGCCTTTGCATTTATGGTGGTACTCACGCTTATCCGCATGACGGCGATGGCGGATGCAGCTCCGTATGTGAATAATGCGATGATGAATGCAAACCCGTTCTACCTGGCGGGAAATCTCCTTGTGTTTGCGCTGTTTAACTGCATATTCGTCGGCGGATTTTTTAAAACCGCTTATAATTATGGGAAGCCGTTCCTACTCTTCTCGATTGCCTCATTTGTTCTAATTACGCTTGCCGAGACACTGCATCACATCCCGGGACTTGAGTTCCTCAATAACACGAATGCGGTGTCGGATGTAAAAATGTGGGCGATTTTAGCCGTTGCCGTGATTGTGTATGCTTTGACTGCCGTAATGTCCTGCAGGGCGAGCGTCAGAAGGTTCGATGCAGTGGATATGTGAGAGCTGCAGAAGGCAGCCTTCTCTTTAAAGCTTTGGCAGATAAGGTGTCACATCAAAGTCTTTTATGAAGCTTATGAACTTGGTCAACCGGTCGGGAACGAAGATACCCTTTTTCCATATAATGCCGAACTTGCTTGTAATCTCAGGGGTGACGGGAATTTCTACGAAATCCCTGGGATTAGAGGCGATGGACGAGTATAAAAAGGCACCGCAGTTACCTCCGCGGACAAAATTGAGGACTGTGACCAATTGACTGCAATACATACGAACATTCGGTGTCAGTCCGACAGAACGAAGCCGGGTAATCACGGTCTGTGTCTGAACGGAGTCTGTGTTGAACAAAATAATAGGTTCATCCTTTAACATTTCCATTGTGATTTCTTTTTCACCGGCATAACGGTGAGTCTTGGAGACACAGTAGACATATCTGTCCTCCATCATTACATAACTGTTGTATTTGTCCAAATTGTAAAAATCCATGTTTACCATTGCAACATCGAGCTGCTCATTGTCAACAAGAGTACGGGCGCGAAGAGAACCGTATTCTAAAAGCTGGATTGGGATATTATTGTACTGTTCCTGAAACTGATCCGTAACTCTTGGAAAAAATACGGTGCTTATCATAGGAGGAATCCCTATGCGCAGCGGATGACGGTTGTTGTCAATGTTGGAAAAATCAGTGTATAGTTCCTGAGCCTGTCTTAACAGGTATTCTGCTTTCTGATAAAAGGCTTCACCATCCTTGGTGAGGGAGATTCTGTTTCTTCCATGGTTAAAAAGCTTTAGGTGAAATTCCTTTTCCAAGTCACGGATGGAAGTGGATATGGTCGGCTGTGAGACATAGAGCGCGTCAGCGGCTCTTGTAATACTGTGGTAGCGGCATACCGTACAAAAATATTCTAACTGTGTCAGTGTCATATAACCCTCCCGTTATGATTGTGCTGTGTAATTTCAGTATAGAAAAAAGCTATGCTGATGTCAAGTAAATGAAATGTACTTTATACTAAAAATGAGCTATGCTGTAATCACAAAAAAAAAGACACGGCCATGTCGCTTTATTATCAAAAGAGATATAAGGAGGTTATCTATGAGTCCTGCAGTCATTACATTGATTTTTTTGGCGTTTGCCATAGTTATGTTTGTAACTGAGAAGATTCCGCTCGGTCTTACATCCATGTTTGTCTGTGTTGGTCTTGTTATTACCCGCGTGTTGACCGTCAGTGAGGCTTTCAGTGGTTTTATCAACAGCAATGTCATTCTTTTCGTGGCAATGTTCATTGTAGGAGGAGCGCTGTTTGAAACAGGTATGGCAAATGAGATAGGCAGACTGGTAACAAAGTTTGCCAAGACAGAACGTGGTTTGATTGTGGCAATTATGGTAATCGTAGGCGTTATGAGCGGATTTTTATCCAACACCGGTACAGCAGCAGTATTGATTCCGGTTGTAATCGGAATTGCAGCAAAATCAGGATATAAAAGGTCAAG
The DNA here is from genome assembly GCA_000435595.1 of Firmicutes bacterium CAG:882. Taxonomy (GTDB): domain Bacteria; phylum Bacillota; class Clostridia; order Lachnospirales; family Lachnospiraceae; genus CAG-882. The sequence continues at coordinate 70,096 of FR895392.1, read as the reverse complement.
ACTTCTGATGCCGTTGGTTTTTGCGGCGGCAATGGGAGGCAACTTATCACTGATTGGCGCACCGGGCAATATGATTGCCCAGTCGGCGTTGGAGCCGTTGGGATTGAAGTTTGGGTTTTTTGAGTATGCGATTGTAGGTTTACCGATTATGGTTGTCGGAATTTTATTCTATGCTACGGTTGGATTTAAGCTTCTGCCAAGCCACGATACGGTGGATACGGGGGATTCCATTTTTGATGAGACTAAAGATTTCAGTAAGGTTCCAAAGTGGAAGAAGGTAATGTCACTGATAATACTGATTGTTACATTGCTTGGAATGATATTTGAAGAGGAGATTGGAATAAGTCTGTGTGTCATCGGTTGCGTCGGTGCAATTTTGTTAATGGTTACCGGAGTTATTTCTGAAAAAGATGCATTAAAGGCCATTGACTTAAAGACTATTTTTCTGTTCGGCGGAACACTTTCGCTTGCTAAGGCACTGGAGATTACGGGAGCAGGTGAATTGATTGCCGATAAGGTGATTGGTGCATTGGGAGCGAATCCTTCACCAGTATTATTTACATTTGTAGTGTTTATTCTGTGCTGTATAATGACAAATTTTATGTCGAATACGGCGACGACTGCACTAATGGCACCGATTTGTGTGTCAATAGCACAGGGAATGGGGGCTGATCCGAGAGCGGTTCTGATGGCATGCGTTATCGGAGGCTCATGTGCGTATGCAACACCTATCGGAATGCCGGCTAACACGATGGTTGTCGGAGCGGGCAATTATAAGTTCATAGATTATGTAAAATCAGGATTGCCGCTGATTGTCATTGCAACGATTGTGAGCATGATAATTCTGCCGATTGCATTCCCGTTTTATTCGTAAAAATATAATTTATTAAAAATATATAAAATTTTGGAGGAAAAAGATATGTCAAATGAAGCACAGGTAAAGAAACTGACCGACATAATGGCGCAGTTTGTAGGATTTACGGCAAAGAAGCTGCCGGATGATGTAATTGCTAAGCTGCAGGAGTTAAGGGACAAAGAGGATACCCCGATGACAAAGGTTATATACGACACCATGTTCCGAAATCAGGAGCTGGCTATGAAGCTTAACCGTCCTTCCTGTCAGGACACGGGTGTGCTGCAGTTTTGGGTAAAGTGCGGTACGAGGTTCCCGTTAATTGATGACTTGGAGGTATTATTAAAGGATGCTGTTGTGCAGGCAACCTTTGCCACTCCTTTACGTCATAATTCCGTGGAAACCTTTGATGAGTACAACACAGGTAAGAATGTAGGAAAAGGCACACCGACAGTATGGTGGGATATTGTTCCTAACTCAGATAAGTGTGAAATATATACCTATATGGCGGGCGGTGGATGTACACTTCCGGGAAATGCAACGGTTCTGATGCCTGGTGAAGGTTATGAAGGTGTGACCAAGTTCGTTCTCGACAGAATGACTACCTATGGTCTTAACGCCTGTCCTCCGCTGCTTGTCGGTGTCGGTGTCGGAACCTCAGTTGAGACCGCAGCACTTAATTCCAAAAAAGCACTTATGAGACCGGTAGGCTCACACAATGACAATGCCAACGCGGCTAAGATGGAAAAGCTGCTCGAGGACGGAATCAATGCAATCGGACTCGGACCACAGGGTATGGGCGGTCATTATTCAGTAATGGGTGTCAACATTGAGAATACCGCACGTCATCCGTCGGCTATCGGTGTGGCTGTAAATGTAGGCTGCTGGAGCCACAGAAGAGGGCATATAGTTTTTGATAAGGATCTTAACTTCACGATAGATACGCACACAGGTTTTGAATACAAGGAAGAGAAGTAATACAGAAGGGAGAGAATAACTATGGCAGTAGAAATAAAAGATGGTAAGAAAATTCTTGTAACACCGGTATCGGCAGAGGATCTTAAGGATATTCATATTGGAGATATTGTATATCTCACGGGAGATATTACGACTTGTCG
>FR895392.1:61271-68076 GCA_000435595.1 Firmicutes bacterium CAG:882 | reverse complement strand
AGTTGAGGAAGGCAGGGAGATTCCCGTAGATGTCAGAAATGCGGCAATTCTGCATGCAGGTCCGATTATTCGTCCGCTTGGGGATGAGAAGTACGAGATGGTATCTGTAGGACCTACAACATCAATGAGAATGGAGAAGTTCGAGTATGAATTTGTGGAGACCACGGGTGTCCGCGTTATTGTCGGCAAGGGCGGAATGAAGGGAAATACCGAGAGGGCGTGCAAGGACTTCGGTGCAATTCACTGTGTATTCCCTGCAGGAAATGCTGTTGTGGCAGCAGTTGAGGTGGAAGAGATTGTTGAGGCACAGTGGAAGGACCTTGGAATGCCTGAGACATTGTGGCATTGCCATGTGAAGGAGTTTGGACCGCTGATCGTATCAATTGATTCTTACGGAAAAAATTATTTTGAAGAGAAGAAAATAGAGTACAATAAGAAAAAGGATGAGCAGATTGATATTATCAGCAGGCAGGTAGGGTTCATCAAATAAGAGCAGGGAGTAGTCTCTGTCTGAAAAAAATAAATGCTACGGCTTACAGGTAAAGCTGAGTGAGCCTGAAAACAGCGTTGTAATTTATAATGGAAATTCTTTTGAATAGAAAGAAGAAAGCTAAGCTGTAGAATGGCAGTTTAAGCTCAAAGGAGCCACGAATCGTAAAAGTGATTTGTGGCTCCTTTTTCTTTAATACAATGATGCCGGGTTTAAATCGGCACAACAATCTGTGTGATGTAGTCAGAGGTATGCGTTCCGCGGCTTGGCGGTCCCTCAAGATAGATACTGCGGTATGGTCCCGTGGTCCGGATGTGGTTTTCCTCAACATAATCGTTCAGGACGGCGATTGCAGTTCCGATTCCCTCGTATGCCCCACGGTAATAGATGCACAGAACAGGTGTCTCCGCAAATTCAACACGCTCCTCTCCTGCAAAATCATCCTGCACCGGAATGCAGCACATCAGCTCATGTCCATTATTGCGTGTGCCGATACGCATGGTAAACATTCGTGCAACCATGGACATCTTTCCGGTTCTGGCAGCGGCGATATAGGTATCGCGCAGCCGGTTGGCGGCATCGGTCGTATCCGTGCAGTGGTAGGTGCGGCAAAAGCACACCTGACGAGGAATGCATGTCTGGTGTATGCTGAGGTCACCCGGCTTTGCGGAGCGGACCTGGAGAAGCTGGATATTGCGGTCGAGTGCTGCCCTCAAATCCATAAGGCGCTCCAGATGGTGGTCGAGATTGGTTGTGTCGTAATAGTATTCCTTGATTTCCGCGAGTGAGAGCCCCAGGCTCTGCAGGGAGCGGATAGAGCGTATCTGCGTCATATTGTCCGCGGTATAATAGCGGTAGCCGCTCTTTTCATCCTTGACGGCGGGCTTGAGCAAGCCCATCTCCTCATATACCAGTATCGTCTTTCTTGTCACCCCGAGAATATCTACGATTTCTCCGATTTTAAAAAGGCTGTTGTCATGTTTTTTCATGTCAGTCTCCATTTATGAAGTGTATTAAGTGCCGAGCGTAAGGATACAGGTCGTGCTGTGCTTGCCCCAGCCGGACAGACACTGATTACAATAGTAGCATATCTGATATCTGTTTCCGGTGGTGCTCTTAGTCACGGCAAAATAACCGTCCTTCATTTTGACCTTTTTTCCGTCTAAAAACTCAAATTCCCTTAATTCATACGTTCCTTCAATATTGCTGTCAACCATTGTGACCTTCGGATTGTACTCGCCGGTTAAGATGAAGTCGGCCTGTATTTCGTCGTAGTAGGACCTGAGATTCGCCCAGTCGACAGCAACTCTCGCCTTGTGGATGTGGGAAATCAAGGTAGGAACCATGACACCAACGAGAACTACCATAATCGCAACCGCAACCAGAAGCTCAACTAAGCTGAAGCCTTTGTTATTTCTTCCGCTCATGGAGCTGCGGCATAATTTTTTTAATTTAATCATCTCCATAATCTCCGTTAAAAATCTGTAATAAAATATAGGGATAAATTATTCATTAATCGAACGGATTATAAATTAGGGAGATTCGATTGTCAAGGAGCCGGGGCAGAAATTAATGCAAATTTTATAATATGAGCTTCTCGTAATCTCTGAGGGGAAGAGGCTTCGAGAAGAAGTAGCCCTGAATATCATCACATTTCTGTTCCGTGAGGTAGTCAAGCTGTGATTCGTACTCAACGCCCTCGGCTGTTATGTGGAGTCCGAGGTGACGTCCCATCTTGATTACATAGTGGAGAAGGGTTTCTCCGTCCTTTTCGCCGATACAGTCGATGAGGCTCTTGTCGAGCTTCAGGGTGTCGAAGCAGTGCATATTAAGCGTTGCAAGTGATGAATATCCGGTTCCGAAGTCATCCATGAGAATGTGAATGCCGTTCGCACGGAAGGTCTCAAGAAGCTTGGCAATGTCAGCCTTGCCGGAGATTGCACTTTCAAGAACCTCAAGCTGTATGTATTCGGCGGGCACATGGTACTCGTTAAGTATTCCGAGATATTTTTCAACTACATTGTTGCTGTATAGGGTGGCGCGGCTTACATTGATGGACACAGGGTAAGTGTTAAAGCCCTTGTCCAGCCAGTATTTTTGCTGTCTGCATGCCTCTCGGAATACATACTCGTCAAGCCGTGATATATAGCCATCGTGCTCGAAGAGAGGTATGAAGCGGCCGGGAGGAATGAGACTGCCGTCACTCTCACGCCAGCGCACAAGAGCCTCACAGCCTACAGGCTCGCGTGTAATGGTGGAGTATTTAGGCTGATACCACAGCTCGAACTGCCCGTTGGCAATGGCATAGTCGAACCTCTCCTCAAGCTGCTGGTTTTTCATAAGCTCTTCGTGATCAATTTCATTGTAAAAGGCATAGCATTTATCGTGGTGATCCTTGGCAAAATCACGACCGATTTTTGCTTTGTTGTAGGCATCATCGATTGATACCGTGTTGTCCATAGGGAACAGACCGAAGCATGCCCGTATGCCCGGAACCTGATAGGATATTGCAATATCGTGGATTCCGGAGGAGAGCTGCTCAAGCCGCAATGCGATTGTCGAGGCGTCCGACATTTCAAGAAACAGAACAAAATAATCATCCCTGACACGGGCTGCAAGTTCATTATTCTTAATTGATTTTGTGACAAGCTCCCAAGTCTTTTTTATCATCTCATCGGATGCGGCTCCGCCTGCTGTGATGCTGATGTTGGAAAAGTGCTGTATATCCATCGAAATTATGTAACCGCGGCGCGAACGCAGCTTTGAAAGCCGGCGCTTGAACAGGGCATAGTTGGCTCCGTCGGTAATCGGGTCAATGTAGGCGAGCTTCTGAACAGCCAGCCGCTGCGATCTGAAGGTAAGCAGATAAGCTGTAAGAGCGGCGGTAAAGAGGAGTATGCTGAACACAATCATAAGGTAAAGAGTATTCTGTACAGGTTTAAAACGCTCAAGCAGATAGCTTGTCGGAACCATTGTAAATATATTCCACTTTATTTCATCATTGACAAGGGACATTGGAAGACAATAATAATAGTATTCAATATCATCAATATAGAATCTGCCGAAGCCTCCGGTATCAGCGTGGATGAGTTGTTTTATTGAGGAGACAACGCCGTCATTCTTTTTGCTTGGAGCAAGAATATCCGTGTATAGATTACAGAAGAGCTGAACAGAGTCATATCCCATGGCGATGGAGATATCTCCATCCTCATTGATGGCAAAGCTGCTTCCTTGACTGTCGAAGCACTTGACCTGAAGGCTTGCATTGAACACTTCGGCATCGTATACAAGACAGAACACGCCGTTTACATCACCGCTTGTATCATCGTATATCGGACATGAGAAAATAATGACATTCTCGGGCTTCGATGAGAGTGCATCGGAAAGTACCCCCGTGATTGTGGATTTGCCTTCCATACCACGCTTAAAAAATTCACGATAGGACAGATTGACTTCGACCTCATCGGTGTTGTATATGGTTCCGTCAGGAGTAAAATATCCTATGCGTTTGAGGTTGTGAGATTTTGCGAAGCCTTTGAGCAGCATAACATTGTCGCGCATGTCGCCCGGCATTTCCTTAAGCTCGGTGATGAGACTCTGCAGAAGCAGATAGTTGTTGTTAAGCTGATTTCGTATCGCAAGAGCATTCTGATTGGCAACATCGGTGAGATTGCTCTCAAGCTGCCTCTCCATCTCTTTGCTTATTCTATTGGTACAGTATATGATGGAAGAAAAGAATAATATAACAAAAGTCAGAGCTATCAAGGTAATTTTAATACTTTTTTTCTTTAGGTTAATATTCATGCAAAACTCCTTGAGACTATTAATAGAAACACGTAATAATTTCATAACGTTTTCATTATACTATGTTCGACGAAGTGAAGCAATCTTGGAAAACTAATATTTGGTAAAGAAATATAAAGAAATAAATTAACCGGTTCATATAAAAAAATATTGATAGAGGCTGTGTTTTTTTATATAATATGAAATGGTGATTATTTATGAGATATATAGTGATGGATCTGGAATGGAACCAATGTCCAAGCGGCAAGGAGGATGAAGTGGAAAAACTTCCCTTCGAAATATTTGAGATAGGTGCTGTGAAGCTTGATGAGGATATGAATCGGCTTGACAGCTATTCGTGTTATATAAAGCCGCAGGTGTATAAGGAGCTTCACTATATAGCAAAGGGGCTCACACATGTGTCGATGGAATCACTTAATGACGGAAAGACATTTGCAGATGCGGTGGGTGAGTTCATTGGGTGGTGTGAGAAAGATGGCGAATACCGTGTATGCACATGGGGAACCTCGGATTTGGTGGAGCTTCAGCGCAATATGAGATATTTTGATATATCCAATCCGTTTTCTTACCCTTTGTTTTATTATGATGTTCAGAAGCTGTTCTCGATAGACAGAGAAGATGGCAAGTCAAGGCGTGCGCTTGAGACGGCGGTTGACATGCTTGGAATTGAGAAGGACATAGATTTTCACAGGGCAATAAGCGATGCGGAGTATACTGCTAAGGTGATGGCTCTGCTTGATATGAAAAAAGTAAGTGCATATTATTCAATAGACACCTACAGAACTCCTAAGACAGTCAAGGAGGAGATAAAGGTAAATTACGGAACCTATGAGAAATATATTACCAAGGGATACGACACCAAGGAGGAGCTTGTAAACAACGCGCGTCTTCTCGCTACGAGGTGTTATCTGTGCGGAGGCACGGCAAGAAAGAAAATCCGCTGGTTTACGATGAACTCGAAGATGCACTACTGTCTTGCCGAGTGCAGACAGCACGGCTATATCAAGGGAAGATTCAGGGTTCGCGAGGATGAGGATGGCAGATTCTATGCTTCGAGGGTTCTGAAGATAACGGATGAGGCAGGAGCTGAAGAAATACGGCAGCGTCAGTCTGAGGTCAGAAAGCGCCGCCGTGATAAGAGACAGAAAAAGAAAAGTTAGTGTTAAGAGAATCGCAGGTTGTGGCGATTCTTTTTTATGTTTATGAGTATTATTAAGGCAAGGATAATTACACACAGTACAATCACGCACAGCCATATATTTACCGTGAAAAAGTGCCCTTCCTGAAGGAGAGAGGACATATCGGTGCTGCTGTCATCCGTATCAATAAGATATGGAAGCCCTGTAACCGATGCGGAATCCGATGAGGCATCATCCGAAAGTCTTTCTGAAAAAATAAGGTTGGTATGTCCGAGCAGGTGCCCGTCATAGTAGTAGTCGATTTCGGCAAAGGTTGTGTCGCCGGCTGCACCGGAAGAACTCACGGCGGAGGAGTTTTCTTCATTATCATCATCGGAAGGCACATTGTTGTTGAACACAATCTTTTTTGTCAGCTCCGAAAAGCTTAAGCCGTGAGGGACAAGAACGTAATCGCTGTCAGGTACGGATAAGGTTATATCGGAGCCTCCGCTTAACGCCTTGCCGTTCACACCGAAGGCGGAGAGCCCGAGTCCCTGATTGAAGCTGAAGGTATCTTCATTCTGGGCAATGTTCATTCTGTGAAAATTGTTAAAAGCATATTCAAAAAGTGCCGTTGTGTCGATGTATCTCTGCTCATCGGTGGAATTGAACACAACACATATAAGCCTGAGACCGTCTTTCCCCGCAAAGGTTGCGAGCGTGTGTCCGGCAGCGTCCGTGTATCCGGTCTTGCCGCCAAGACAATATTCATACAGGTATTTTCCGGTGACCATACTGTGGGAGAGCCTGTAATAACGTGTGTCGGCTGTCTTGTTCGTCGGCGGTACCGAGTAGGACTTAGTGTATGATATCGCATTCATTATTGTCGGAGAGTTGATGACGGCGCGGCATATAAGTGCCATGTCGCGGGCTGTGGTATAGTGGTTAATGTCAGTCAGACCGCTTGCATTGGAAAAATGTGTGCCGGTGCAGCCGAGCTCTTCAGCTCTTTTGTTCATCATGTTGGCAAAATTGGCAATCGAGCCTCCGACATGTTCGCCGAGAGCGTAAGCCATATCATTGGCGGATTTGATGAGCATGATGTTGAGCGCCTGCTCCACGGTGAATTCCTCATCCTTTTTCAGACCTGCCGAAGCATCGCCGTACTTGACGCTTGAGACAGCGTTGGCACTCACCGTAAGTGTATCATTGAGATTGCAGTTCTCGACGACGAGAAGTGCGGTCATAAGCTTGGTTACACTGGCCGGATAACATTTTTCATCACTGTTTTTCTCATACAATACGATGCCTGTATCGGCATCTATGAGAATGCAGTTGCCGGATTCAATTTCCGGCGGAACAGGGTAAGCTGCACCGCCGCTGCCGGCAGAGT
>FR895392.1:0-61228 GCA_000435595.1 Firmicutes bacterium CAG:882 | reverse complement strand
AGCCACAATGGTGCTGCCAAGGATAAAGCCCGAGAGCAGGCAGAGACATAAAGTGTGTGCGATTAAAGTGCGCAGATGGCGGGAAAGTTTCATGTATAACTCCTATTACAATTTTGTACGTTATGCTGTTTTATTATATTACCGCTGTGCACGCTCTCGCTGCATTTTGCTACGCAACGGTGCATAGGCAGTTAAAATACAACTGCCAAACACCGGCGAGCAAAAAGCACACAGCTTGTAATATAGTAAAACAGCATAACTGTTGTGTTTCAAAATTGCTTTATATAATTGTGCACAGACATCAATTATTTTAAAGCTTAATTATGATTGTATTACATCTCGTTCAAACTTTCCATAAAAAAATTGCAAGATTATATTTTCTCTGCTAAACTGTAGTTGCTTGTAGAAAAGATGCGGATGCATCAAAAATCGTGACATATCTTAAAATGTTCATATCGTATTACATCTATGGTCAGGTGCGACTTTGGGAGAAGCGTAGATGTTCTTGGAACTATGTTGTCAGCCAAGCCAAAATCGACAAGGATGTCGATTTAGATGCCACGCCCAAGGATGGGCGGTTGGCATCGGTGGCGGCAGGTAGTGAAACGTAAATTATAGTTCTCAGAACATCTTGCTTCGTACAACGGAGCAATGGAGCATAGATGTAATACGATATGAGGTTATAATAAAATACGATTTTTGATGCATTGAGATTAATAGAAAAGAGGTTCTTATGTCAGAAAAAATAGAGCTTTTTGTCCCTGGTCGTCTTTGTCTGTTTGGCGAGCACAGCGACTGGGCGGGGCTTCATCGCAACATTAACTCTGCAATTATCCCGGGTGAGGCGATTGTCACGGGAATTGAGGAGGGAATATATGCCACAGTTGAGGCTGCGGACAGATTTATTATAGAGAGCGACCTTGGGGAGGAGACTTTTGCGTGCGATATGGACACGCAGGTGCTCAGAAGAACTGCCTGTGAGGGCGGATATTTTTCCTATGTTGCAGGAGTTGCGTCCTATATTAATGAGCATTACAGCGTTGGAGGACTCAGGATTCATATTACAAGAAGAACACTTCCGATGAAGAGCGGGCTCTCGTCGAGTGCGGCGATATGCGTGCTGACGGCGAGAGGCTTCAACAGGATATATAAGCTCAAGCTTAACACGCTCGGAGAGATGAACATTGCGTTCATAGGAGAGCAGCGTACACCGTCAAGATGCGGAAGGCTTGACCAGGCATGTGCATTTGGCGTGAAGCCCGTGCATATGACATTTGACAGCAATGAGGTGGATGTTGAACCGATTACGCTTGGAGGCACATTCTATTGGGTTATAGCTGATTTGAAGGCGGGCAAGGATACGATAAAGATTCTGTCCGACCTCAACAAATGTTATCCTTTCGCGGAGAACGACAGGGAGAGGGCTGTACATGAGGCGTTAGGTGCCGACAACAGAGAATATATTGAGCGTGCAGCAGGGCTTTTGACGGAAGGGAATGCCGAGGGACTTGGTGCGCTTATGCGTGAGGTTCAGGAAAACTTTGATAAAAAGGTGGCACCTGCGAGTCCTAAGGAGCTTGCCGCGCCGGTGCTCCATTCAGTGCTTAACGATGAAAATCTCGACAAGTGGATATACGGTGCTAAGGGTGTCGGTTCACAGGGAGACGGAACGGTGCAGCTTCTCGCAAAGGATGCAGCATGTCAGAGTGAAGTTATAAACTATCTTAATAATGTAAGGGGAATGGAAGCTTTCCCGCTCACGCTTAAGCCTAAGCAGACGGTGAGAAAGGCTGTGATTCCGGTTGCAGGCTTTGGCACAAGACTATACCCGGCGACGAAGGCAGTCAAGAAGGATTTTCTTCCGGTACTCGATAAGGACGGACTGTTCAAGCCTGTGATTATGGTGCTGCTAGAGCAGCTTGTTCAGTCAGGAATAGAGGAAGTGTGTCTTATTATCGGCAGGGAGGAGCGGCATCTGTATGAAGAGTTTTTTGCTCCGATGTCCAAGGAGAATTATGATAAGCTTCCTGAGGATAAGCAAAGATATGAGGATAAGCTTGTAAAAATAGGAAAAATGATAAGCTATGTATATCAGGATGAGCGACGCGGCTTCGGTCATGCCGTGTACCAGAGCAGGGACTTCGCTGACGGCGAACCTGTACTGCTTCTTCTTGGCGATATGGTATATGAGTCGCTGATTGGCGAGACATGCTCAAGCCAGCTCATAAGGTGCTATGAGGCACATGGGCTGCCTGTTATATCGATGCATGAGGTTACTGCACAGCAGGTTGTGCATTACGGCATTATGCATGGAGTGTGGGAGAGCGCGAAGGAGGACGAGATGCGCTTAGACTGCATATATGAGAAACCGACGGTGGACTACGCACAGGAAAATCTTGCCGTCAGATGTAAGGACGGCAGCAGATATTTTGCGGTATTCGGACAGTATATCCTGACCGAGGATGTCTACAAGGTGCTTGAGAAGAACATACGCTTAGGTATTGAGAGCCGTGGGGAGATACAGCTTACGGATGCACTTGAGGAAGTCCGTGCCGCATCTGGAATGATGGGCTGCCGCATCAAGGGAAAGTCCTATGATGTGGGATTGCCTCAGATGTATATTGAGACGGTGAGGGAGTTCGGGAGAATATAAAATACATTTTTTGGAATTTTGAAAGTGCAAAATTTACACCTTAATAATTGACTAAGTGCAAAAAATACACTATTATGATTATGGAGGTGCAAAATGGGCGAATTAAAGAATATAAGAAAAGAGAAGAAATTAACGCAGCAGCAGGCAGCTGATTTGACCGGAATTTCACTTCGTTCATATAAATCCTATGAGAACGATGAGGATAAATCGGAAAGCATCAAATATAAGTATATTTTACAGAAATTGTCCGAAGTAAATCCGATTGATGAGGAGCATGGAATATTAGAGCTTGCAGATATAAAGTCAAAGTGCTCAGAAGTATTTGAAAGATACGAAGTGGATTTCTGTATTCTTTTTGGCTCGTATGCCAAGGGAAAGGCAAAGCCGAACAGTGATGTCGACCTTATAATTTCGGGAGATGTGCATGGCTTGAAATTTTATGCCTTGGTCGAGGAAATCAGAACCGCGTTGCACAAAAGGGTTGATTTGCTTGATGTGTCACAATTAAACGACAACATGGAACTGATAAAGGAAGTATTGAGGGACGGAATAAGGGTATATGGATAATGTGAAGAATGACCGATATTATGCATATAAAATTCAGCAGGACTTGGAATTTATTGTGCTTCATATGAAAAATATTGACATAACGGAATTTTCCACAAATGAAATTCTTTTGGATTCCATGCTGTTTCGAATGATACAAATTTCCGAAAATGCACGAAAGCTGTCCGATGAATATAAGCAGCAATGCAATAATATTCCGTGGAATGCCTTATACGGACTGAGAAATCGCATTGTGCACGACTATGGAAATGTGGATTTAAGGGTTGTTTTTGACACCTTAAAGCATGATATTCCGGAATTGTTAGAAATGATTAGGAGAGAATAAAATGAGACTTAGAAACGTACCCGGTGCCAGAGAGGCGATGGTTGAGAGTGAATATGTTGTAAATGAGCCGAAGGAATACAAGGGCAGATGGAACGAGCTGTTCGGCAACAGCAATCCGATCCGTATAGAGGTCGGCATGGGCAAGGGAAGATTTATCATGCAGCTTGCCGCAGAGAATCCTGACATAAATTATGTCGGAATCGAGAAGTATTCAAGCGTGCTTATCCGCGCGCTTGAGAAGCAGGAGGAGGTACAGCTTCCGAATATTATTTTTATAAGAATGGATGCCGAGGAAATAACGGACGTGTTTGGCAAGGGCGAGGTCGACCGCATATATCTCAACTTCTCCGACCCATGGCCGAAGGACAGGCATGCGAAGAGACGTCTGACATCGAGACAGTTTCTTGCACGATATAATGAGATTTTGAAAAAAGACGGAACCCTTGAGTTCAAGACTGACAACAGGGTACTGTTTGATTTCTCGGTTGAGGAGGTTGAACCTGCAGGCTGGAAGATAGCGGCAATAACCTACGACCTTCATAACGATGCCAAAATGAATGAGGGCAACATTATGACCGAGTACGAGGAGAGGTTCTCGGGTATGGGAACGCCGATTAACAAGTTCATACTTGAAAGATAAATGCACATTATTATGATTTGTTAATACATTATATAATAATAGAAGAAATGACGATGGGAGAATATACGGATGGGTAAGGGATACGAGTGCAGATTGAGATGCTTTGCGTATACTCACAAAAAGCTTAACAAGCATCTCTGCCAATTCAAGAAGTCACTCGACGAACTCGCGGACGCATTAGGATGCGGGAAAAAGAAAAAGTGCGGGTGAAGTACACGAAAACCCTCAAAGGATGTCGGCCTTTGAGGGTTTTCTATTCCGTTTATTTTAGAAACATCCTTATCATCCTGTCCATGAACCCGCTGTAAGGCTGATAGCGCATCGGAAGGTCGAGCCATGTCTTTTTGTCAACGATGCTCTTGCGGTGTGAGAAGGTATTGAAGCCGTCACGACCGTGATATGAGCCCATGCCGCTTCCGCCTACGCCGCCAAAGCCCATGTTGGAGGTGGCAAGGTGTATTATCGTGTCATTCACACATCCTCCGCCGAAGCTTATGGAGGATGTTATTTTTTTGATAAAAGCTTTATTTCCCGAAAATACATAGAGCGCAAGCGGGTGGTCATGGCTGTTGATGCGGGCAATCATGCCTTCTGTATCATCATAGGAGAGAACCGGCATGACAGGTCCGAATATCTCCTCCTTCATCACGGCGTCATCTTCGGTGATATCGCGCATGACAACAGGCTCAATACGAAGAGCATCCGCATCTGAGGCACCTCCGAAGACAAGCTTGTCTTTGTCGATGAGACCGAGAATGCGGTTAAAATGCTTCTCGTTGATTATTTTTCCGTATTCAGGATTTTGCAGAGGCTTATCTGAAAACTGTCTTTTAATTTCAGCTTTTACATACTCAATAAATTTTTCATACACTGAGCTGTGGCACAGAACATAGTCAGGGGCTACGCAGGTCTGACCGCAGTTGAGGTATTTGCCAAAGACAATTCGGCGGGCGGCGAGCTTCAGGTCGGCATCGGGAGCGACAATGCAGGGGCTCTTTCCGCCAAGTTCCAATGTAACAGGTGTAAGATGTTTAGCCGCGTGACGCATGACCTCTTTTCCGACGGTCTTGCTTCCTGTAAAAAAGATATAGTCAAAATCGGCATCCAACAGGCAGGTGTTCTCGGCACGACCGCCCGTAACCACTGCCACATATTCCGTATTAAAGCACTCACCGACTATTTTGCTGATAACCTCGCTTGTGGCAGGTGAGTAGGCACTTGGCTTTATGATGGCTGTGTTGCCGGCAGCGAGTGCGTCGACAAGAGGCTCCATTGTGAGAAGAAAAGGATAATTCCAGGGGCTCATTATAAGCACCGTTCCATAAGGTGACGGCTTGACATAGCTTCTTGAGGCGAACTGTGCAAGCGGTGTGGCGACGGTCTTTTCACGCATAAAGCGTCTGGTGTGCGACAGCATGTAGCTTATTTCACTCAGAGTAAGTCCGACCTCACACATGTAGCTCTCCTGTGGGCCTTTGCCGAGGTCTGTTCTCAGGGCATTCATAATATCCTGCTCGTGAGCCTTAATGCAGTTTTTTAATTTTCTGAGAGCCGTTATCCTGTAATCGGCGTTCAAGGTACTGCCCGTGGCAAAAAAAGTGCGCTGGGCGTCTATAAGATTGGCAATTTCTGTTTTATCCATAATTCCTCCGTATTAAAGTATTGAAGCGACTCAGGCAGTGGGGGTTTGCATTACTCCTGCACCGCAGTATAGAAATGCTCGAGTTCCTTCGCGTTCATGAGCACCGGAACAGGGTAGAGCGGATTGCCTTCGGCGTCGGCATGGCGCGCAAGCTTGGGAATGTCCTCCGTCTTTATTCCTGGGAGCGTGCGGCCGAGCGAGAACTCATCAAGCATGTCCTCTATGGCACATATGAACTTTTCTGCTGCAACACAGTCGGTATCGTTCTCGTCGGATAAGCCGGCTGCATTGGCGAGGTCGTGAAGCTTTCCCTGAATTGATGAGGCGTAATCGCGCAGAACAATCGGCAGCAGGACAGCGTTGGCAAGACCGTGCGGAATGTTATATTTTCCTCCGAGAGAATGAGCCACGGCGTGGACGTAGCCGACATAGGATATTGTAAATGCAACTCCGGCATAGTAGGAAGCATGCAGCATATTGCGGCGTGCAGTCATATTATTGCCATCGTGGTATGCTTTACGCAGATTATGAAAAATCAGGTCGACAGCTTTCACGGCAGCAGTTCTTGTCTTTTTGGTGGTTGAACGCCCGATGTATGCCTCGACAGCGTGTGTGAGCGCGTCAAGACCTGTCGAAGCCGTTATAAAAGGCGGGAGTGAGCGCGTGACTTCCGGGTCAAGCACTGCATATTTCGGAATAAGCGGAAAATCATTAATCGGATATTTAACTCTCGTATCAGCGTCTGTTATAACCGCGGCAAGGGTTGTCTCGCTGCCTGTGCCCGCGGTTGTGGGAACAGCAAAAAGAGGCGGGAGCGGCCGGATGACCTTTAAGATGCCCTTCATCTTCATGAGCGGAGTCCTGGGACGGGCGATGCATGCTCCGACTGCCTTTGCACAGTCCATGGAGGAACCACCTCCGAAGCCTATAAGAGCCTGACAGTTATTTTCCTTATATAAAGCAAGAGCTTCTGAGACGTTGTCTGTGGTCGGATTGGCTACCGTGCCGTCATATACGGTGCAGGAGATGCCCGCCTTCAGTAGAAGCTCCTCAAGATGAGCCGTGAGACCGAGCCTTCTGATGCCGGCATCGGTCACGAGAAGAACAGAGGAGAGCTTCTTTTCCTTTAATTTGCCAACAAGCTCGTCCATTCCGTGTAAAAGCTTGGGCGAGCGGTATGGAAGAAGAGGAATGGCAATTTTAAATACAGTCTGAAATGTGCGGCAGTATGCCTTCTTAAATATATTCATGTGTAGACCTTTCTTTTTTCTTATTTAGCTTACGGCATCAACACTCGGTGTAGCCCTCGAGGTTGCGTGCGATGAGGAGAAGCGAATGGTAGAACTCAGCACGTTGTCTGTCAGTGAGTCCTGCACCTCCGATTTCTACGGCGTGCTTGATTGCTTCCTCAATGTGCAGAGCCGCCTGTTCACCTTCATCGGTCAGGACAATCGGCACGCGGTATTTTCTGCCGTCGAAGTCAGCATTGCGTATAAAGCCCTGGCTTGTGAGTTCCTTGACGGCTCGGCTTATGGCTGCCTTATCGACATCGCACAGCCCACGCAACTGTGACGGTGTGAGTCCGTCCTCGTGCTTTTTAAGCTGGAATAAAATCATGACATGGTTAGCCTTCAGACCGTAGGAGTTGACCTCGTTGGTCTTGATTTTCTGCACGCTCTTGTATATCTGTGATATGGCAGTTGTGAATTGCTCGAAACGATTGAACATGGGAAACTCCTTTATTTTGAATATTTGTTGATAAATCAACAAATTTGTTTTTAAAATACTACAAACGATTAGGATTGTCAATTAAAAAATAGAATATAAATAAATGGATATTATGGGATAAAATGTATATAATATACATAAATTAGGAAAAATGTTTATTTTGTTTCTTAAAGATGAAGTTGTAAAGGAGGCCGCATCATGATAATCAGAAACCATTACCGTGCACAGCTTACACAAGGATGTGCAGATATAACAGCAGCAGTGGAGAACTGCAGGAGCAATGCACAGCAGCTTATAGACGAGGGGAAAATGCTGACGGTGGCATTGTATCACTATGAGAATATGCTTTTTTTGTATTATGAGGAAATAAAAGACGACGCGGATGCAGAAGAGACAGCGGTTGACAGCTTTATGTCACCGCTTGCACCGATGCTTGAGAACTGGCCTGCGGATGGCGGTAAGGTGAAGTGGATGAAGATGTTTCACATTTATTACCATAATGTGCCGGAGAGCGTGGAGCAGTGGCAGCAGGACAGACATCCGGAGCACAGGCGCGGAAGAATTGCGAAGCTGCGTGAGGACAAGCTGTTTGAATATGTATATCATCACGTTGCCATTGTGAATGAAGGACTGCTCCGCGGGGATAAGTACCAGTCAATCGCACTTTATGGGGATATCTTATTCTCATATTTTGAGGAGCCGCGCTCAAGCGTGAATATAAAGGAGGATTATGAGCATGAATCAGAGGCCATTAATGAGTGGCTTGCTGTTGACCCTGAGAGCCATTTCATACCGTTCCCTGAGGCAAATGGGGCGAACTTCCTAATCATACCGGAATATTTTGCGCTCAATCGCTCTGCGGTTGTAGCTGTCAGCCACGGGAATGCGCACAACGGGGATGCCAATGCTCTCAAGCACGGCATCTTTTAGGAGATCATTCTCGTAGTTACGCTTATTTTCGTGGGATTTGTCGTCAAGCTCGACAACGACGCGAGGAAAAAAGCCGCGGTCGCATAGGACAAAATCGACGTGCTTTGCCTTTACCTTGCCGAAATACTTCATGTATGTGTTGTAGTCGTCGGCTCGTGCGGTGCGCGCGATGTCGGCGAGGCGCACCTTTATATATAGAAGATAGTCGTGACGCGCGGCAATGGACTCGAGTGTGGGATAGAAGGCGGCTTCGGTCGGTGTGAGGAGCGGCACTGCATTGTATCGGTCACGAACCTCATCGGCAAGTCGCCTTTTCTTATTGAAAAAAGAGAGCAGCCCGATGATAAAAAGTACAAGGGCTGCAATAAATATATATATGTACATACGCATCACGTTTTGAACCTCATTTAAATATCTGCCATAAGAGAGTTATGCAAAAGTAATTCTCTTGTGGCTTTGTTCTGTAATAGGAAGAAAGCACTTCCCACGGCATAAAAAAAGCACCAACTCCGCGGCCATCCGCAAAACTGGTACCTTTAGTGCGCGATCAGGGGTTCGAACCCTGGACACCCTGATTAAGAGTCAGGTGCTCTACCAACTGAGCTAATCGCGCTCACTTTATTTAGTTTTTTGTGTCTCATCCGCGGCACAAATATTATTATACATATCTCAGAAAAAAATGCAAGCTTTTTTTTAAATTTTTTTCAAAAAATTTTTGCGTGGGTTAAAAAAAGCCCGCAAAGCCTTGAAAATAAAGGAAAAATTGGAATCGGGGTTGCGTATGTTTTTTTATGAGTGTATACTAAAACCGTATAGATAATTACGAAACTCGTGTTTTTACTCCGGACGTTTTGTGATTTTGCTATATTACCGCCGGACACATTAGTTCAGCAGAGCTGAACTATTATCCGCTACGTTGTAACACGTAGCGGCGCATAGACAGCCGGAATACGGCTGTCAAACGCCGACGGTTACAAAGAGTCCGGCTTGCAATATAGTAAAATTACAAAACTGTTCTGTTAAAGATGCGAGTTTCGTAATTGTATGATGAGTGTATACTAAAACCATACATAAGATGGTAAAATTTCAAAAAAAGGTGTTGCAGCGGAGGTTAAAGCATGGGTTCTATGAACGAAGACAGTGAAAAGAAGATTACTAACGACGGAAATGACAGCAGTGGGGGGGATAATGCCGTGAATAATGCCCGGCATAAGAAGTTCACATGGAACCGGAAATATCTTACGGTATGCCTGTACGCCATAATTGTTGTGCTTGCAAGTGTACTTATAATAAAGACGGTAATAGACTGGGACAATGTTGTACGGCATGCCAAGTCGGCACTCTCGGTGCTGTCACCGTTTCTGTGGGGTGCATTTATCGCATTTCTCATAAATCCGCTGGTCAAGCTGTTTGACAAGCTCTTTGGAAAGATTAAGCCGTTAAAAAAGCACGAGAAACCCCGCAAGTTTCTTTCGCTTCTTCTATCATATCTGCTTGTTGTTGCACTCGTTGTGCTTATGTTTGTGTATCTTCTTCCGCAGATAGGAACCAGCATCACTGAGATTGTGAATCAGGTGCCGGGGTGGATTGCCAATATTAACGAAGGTCTCATGAAGTTCGAGACAGACCACCCGGATTTTGATTACGACATAGTAAATGAATTTCTAAACAACATAACACCTCAGCTCATGGAATTTTCCAAGAGAGTTGTCACTGACGTAGTGCCGATGATATTTACCACATCAATATCCGTGGTTAAGGGACTTCTGAATGTCCTCATTGCCTTCATCGTCAGCGTCTATATGGTCTCCGACAAGAAGCTTCTCGCAAGAGGCTTCAAGAGAGTGCTCTACAGCGTTGCCTCCGAGAAGGCCGGCGATGTCATGATGGAGACGCTCCGCGAGTGCTACCATATATTCAGCCAGTTCGTGCTCGGTAAGACGGTCGACTCATTTATAATAGGATGGATATGCTTCTTCCTCATGACAATAGTCAGGCTTCCGTTCACTCCGATTGTCAGCCTCATTGTCGGAATCACCAACATGATTCCTTACTTTGGACCGTTCATCGGAGCCGTGCCGGGAATTGTTCTGATTCTCATGGTCGACCCGATTCAGGCAATTATATTTACGGTATTAATCATTGTAATCCAGCAGTTCGACGGACTCTACCTCGGACCGCGAATCCTCGGTGAGACCGTTGGACTCCGCCCGCTCTGGATAATCTTTGCCATCACGGTCGGCGGAAGCATCGGCGGCGTTGTCGGCATGTTCCTCGGTGTTCCGGTGGTTGCAGTGCTTGCCTATCTGGCTGATAAGCTTCTGACACGCCTTGTAAAGAAGAAAAATGTTGATATTAGTGGGAAAATAGATTAGAATTAAAAAGAGTGCGTATTTTTATTATCAATGAACTTGAGAGGGAATGAAAAATGAACATAGTAGTAGTTGGAACAGGATATGTAGGACTTTCAAATGCCGTGCTTCTTGCACAGCACAACCATGTTACCGCTTGCGATATTATAGAAGAAAAGGTGAACCTTATAAACAACAGAAAATCACCTATCGTTGACAAGGAACTTGAGGAGTATCTTGCGAATGAGAAGCTTGACCTCACAGCCACAGCCAACGCGGCGGAGGCATACAAGGATGCGGACTATATCATAATCGCAACACCGACCAATTATGATGAGGATAAGAATTACTTTGACACAAGTTCGGTTGAGAGCGTTATAAAGGCTGTTAAGGATTCGGGAACGAAGGGTGTCATGGTCGTGAAGTCTACAATTCCTGTGGGCTTTATAGCTGATATGAAGAAGAAGTATGATGTTGACAACATCATGTTCTCACCTGAGTTTTTAAGAGAGGGAAGGGCACTCTATGATAATCTCTACCCATCAAGAATAGTTGTCGGCGAGCAGTCGGAGAGGGCAGAAGTCTTTGCAAAGCTTCTCATGCAGGGAGCCAAAAAGGAAGACATACCTGTATTATATACAGATTCGACGGAGGCTGAGGCTATCAAGCTATTTGCCAACACATATCTTGCGATGCGAGTTGCTTATTTTAACGAGCTTGATACATACGCATCCGCAAAGGGACTCAATGCCAAGCAGATAATCGACGGAATAAGCCTTGACCCTCGAATCGGAACACATTACAATAACCCATCCTTCGGCTACGGCGGATACTGCCTGCCTAAGGATACGAAGCAGCTTAAAGCTAACTACAGCGGCATACCGAACAATCTTATCGGTGCAATAATAGACTCCAACAGCACAAGAATGGATTACATAGCTTCCGAGATACTTAACAGGAAGCCTCAGACAGTGGGTGTGTACCGCCTCACCATGAAGACAGGCTCTGATAATTTCAGACAGTCTGCAATCTTCGGAGTAATCGAGAGACTTAAAAAGGCAGGCGTTGACATTGTTGTGTACGAGCCTACCGTAAAGACGGCGGAATATATGGGTATGCGCATTGAGAATAATTTTGAGGGGTTCTCAAAGACCTCCGATGTCATCGTTGCCAATAGACTTGATGAGAAGTTGGCGGGAGTCAGGGATAAGGTGTATACGAGGGATATATTCAGCAGGGATTAGTGTGTTCAAATTTTAAATTATGGTTAATGTACATTCAGGAGGCAGAACTAAAGTGCGTGCGAAAAAAATAATAATTACAATAATAAGTGTGCTTGCAGTTATTGGCATAACGATTGGGGCTTCCAATGCCTTTGATGTGAAGGCAAAGACTACATACGAGGACATTGAAAAATTTCCGGAGTCATATAAGGAAGCTTTATACGCACTTAAAGAGAAGCACCCTAATTGGACTTTTGAGGTTATGGATACGGGGCTTAACTGGAGTGAGGTTGTATATAATGAGATGAATCCGTCAAACAGAAGTCTTGTACCTACATATTTTGACAGTAAGTTTGTCGGAGCATATTACGGCGATGGATGGGCATGTGCAACACAGGAGGCGGTTGAGTACTATCTTGATCCACGAAACTGGCTTACTGAAGATTACATATTCCAGTTCGAGAAGCTTACATTTAATGATGATGCTCAGCGTTTCACGACAGTCCAGAAGGTATTACAGAATACATTCATGTCTGGCTGCATACAGAGTGATGCCCAGAATAATTATGAAGCGATGGGATTAACTTACGCACAGGCATTCTATGATATAGGTAAGTACATTGGAGTAAGTCCGGTACATCTTGCCACAAGAGTTAAGCAGGAGCAGGGAACACAGGGAACATCTGACCTTATTTCAGGTGTATATCCGGGATATGAGGGCTATTACAATTATTATAACATTCAGGCATCAGGCTCAACACATGAGCAGATAGTTGCAAACGGACTCAATGAGGCTAAGTCGGAGGGCTGGAATACAAGATACGTGGCACTGCTCGGAGGCTCACAGAAGGTAGCCAACAGATATATCTTAAGAGGGCAGGATACACTCTACCTTCAGAAGTTCGATGTTGATGGTCAGTATGACGGTAGATACTGGCACCAGTATATGCAGAATCTTGCCGCACCTTCTAATGAGGGAAGAAATACCAAGAAGGCATATGCAAGTGCAGGAATGCTTGATGAGGCATTTGTGTTCAAGATTCCGGTGTATAAGAATATGTCAAGCAGTGAGGAGTATAGCAGACAGTTTGTTGAGAGATTGTATTCCGTTGTTCTTGGAAGACAGTGCAGTGCTGAAGAAAGTAACGGGTGGGTAAAGGGATTGACTAACAATTCAATAAGCTGTGCTGATACGGCGTATGGTTTTGTGTTTAGTGAAGAGTATACTTCGAAGCATACGACTAACAGACAATTTATAGTTATGCTGTACAATACTCTTCTCAACAGAACACCTGATGAGTCAGAAGTTCAAGGATGGCTGGATGCGTTTACTCAGAAATATTCCAGAAAGTTCATATTCCAGCAGTTTTCAACTGCACCAGAGTTTGCTGAGTTATGCACAAAGTATGGATTAACGGTTGGCAAAATTGAGTTGAGTAAAGACGAAATTTACGATAACAGTACGCCGGAAGAACCGACAGAAACGCCTACGGAGACACCAACGGAAACTCCGACACAGACGCCAACAGAGACACCTACAGAAGAACCGACTATACCGGGAACATTAGAAGGTGCAGATGGATTTGTTCAGAGATTATATCACTATATATTAAGGAGAGAATGCTCTGAAACGGAGATAAAGAGCTGGAGCAATGCACTTATTGACGGCACTATATCACCTAGGGATACTGTGTACGGATTTGTAGATTCAGAAGAATTTATCTCTTATAATGTTAGTAATACAGATTTCGTTAAGATACTGTATAAGGCAATATTGGGACGTACCGGAAGCGATGAAGAGATGCAGGGATGGATTGCATATCTTAACGAGACCGGTGATAGAGATTATATTGTTGATGGATTTTTAAATTCGGAGGAGTTTAATGCCTTACTTGAACAGTATGGTTTAAAATAATTTAATTATAAAGGGACTGCATTTGCAGTCCCTTTATACGGAGATAGAATGATTAAAGAAGAAATACCATTTATAAGCATTGCTATTGCATCATATAATTATGCACAGTATCTGCAGCGAGGATTTGAGGCAATATGCAGACAATCTTATAGGGATTTTGAAGTGGTGTATCTTGATGATGCTTCAACAGATAATTCTATAGAGGTTATTGAAAAATTTAGGAAATCATTTCCTGATATGCGGATTAAGCTGGTACAAAATACGCATAACATGGGAATATTGTATTCAAAATCAAGACTTATCAGAGAGTGTTCAGGAGAATATATTATGTTGTGTGATGCCGATGACTGGATGGCGGATGACTGTCTGGAAAAGCTGGCATCGGCAGCAATGACCACCAAAGCAGACAGAATTGTCAGTGAGGTAGTCAATATTGGTAATGACGGAAAAATTATTCAGGTACAAAAATTGCCACAACAGCCTTCTCGGTGGTTATGGAACATTCATCATGGGTGTTTGTATAAAAGAAGCATAGCGGTTGATAACAATATTACAATTTTGCATGAACCTGATGACGTTTATTTTATTACGATGTTTAATCTTTATTGTAAAAGCACTCAATGGATTCATGAACCGTTGTATTATTGGTACGTTCATAAGGATTCTGCCGGAAGAAAGACAGGAGCTAATGATGATACAATAATGCTTGAAAAATTTGATGATATGCTCGAGTATATAAAATATGCTATAGAGCAGTGCGAAATAACGGATAAAGAATCAAGAGAGTATCTTGAAATACTCGCCATGAAGATATATTATCTTCAGATTTTTCACTCAATGAGGTATTACAGTACCTCGCAAAAAATAAAAAGTTATTCTAAATTAAGAAGTGTAATGAAAAATTATTTTCCTGATTATACGATGGGAAGATATGAATTGCTATCACCAAAGTATATAAGAAAGTATGCCTACTATATAATCAAATTAAGCCGTATTATTGAAAAGCTGCACTTGATGAAGCCGGCGCTGGCGGTCTATCATTTGTTAGGGAAAATAGTGTATATAGATCAATAGAAACATGTATTATAAGGAGTTATATGAAAATTTCGATTGCTATGGCTACATACAATGGTATGAAATATATTCAGGAGCAGTTGGATTCAATCAGATTGCAAAATATGAAAGCAGATGAATTGATAATAACAGACGACGCTTCAACGGATGGAACGTATGAATATATTAAAAAATATATAGAGCAAAATGAATTAGCAGGATGGCGAATTGAAAGAAATGTTGAACGAATAGGTTATATATGTAATTTTAATAAGGCACTTTCAATGTGCAGTGGTGATATTGTTTTTACATGTGATCAGGATGATATATGGCATAGGGATAAAATTGAGATATTAAGCAGACTGATGGATGGCAATAAGGAGATAAAGGTTGCAGCATCAAGTTTTGAATTTATTGAAGCGGATGGGGAGAAAATTACAAAAGAATATATTCCATATAATATGGTGCAGGTAAGAGAAAATGAACTGAAAAAAATTGAATTTCTCAAGATTTTGGAGAAGAACTTCTTCCCCGGCTGCACAATGGCAATGAGAAAAGAGATTGTGAATAAATATTGCAGTCATCATAATAAGGACATTCCACATGATTGGCTTATATTGATGCTTGGAGCGGAAGAAAATGGCCTATACTGGTATAACTCAAAACTGATTTCGTATAGAATACATGGCAATAATACCGCGGGCTTGGCAGCAGCCAACCACAGCAGGCTGCAGTATATCAGGCATACTGTTGACACATGGAAGGAATATTGCGAAGAATTTGATAAGCGTATTGAGTTTATACAAAAGAATTACAATTTCGCAGATAAAAAAATATCGGATATATGTAAGGTTAATGATATTCGATGCGCACTTGTACTGAGAAAAGATACAGAAAAGGTACGTTTTATACGAAGAATAAAGCTGTTTTGCAAAGAATTAACCATATATTTAAAGAGGCTAAGAGGACAACTTGACGGCAGAGGTCTGCTGATTGATTTCATATATGTTTTAAAAGTATGAGGGCGACAAAATGAAATTTTCAATTATAACAGTGTGTTATAATGCAGAAAAGTTTATACAGGAAACGATTGAATCAGTACTATGGCAGACTAACCGTGATTATGAGTATATTATTAAGGATGGATGTTCTACGGATTCAAGCCGTGATATTCTTGATAAATATAGAAATATTAACAATATCAGGATTATCACACAGGAAGATGGCGGAATATATAATGCCATGAATCAGGCAGTAGAGCTTGCGACAGGAGATTATATATTTTTCATTAACTGCGGAGATACGCTGTATGATGAAAATGTGTTGGAGGACGTTGCAAAAGAGATAGATTTTTCCCAACCGGATATTTTGTATGGAAACATAGTGTTGATAAACAGAAAAACGGGAGAAGAAAAAGAAAAAGTCGATTATGTGAAGGAAAAGAGACTTAATAAATTCAAATTAATGATGGGATATACAGTATGTCATCAGGCTGTTTTTGCAAAAAGAGAACTATTCAGCGAAAAAAGGTTTGATGAGACATATAGGTATTGGGCTGATCAGGAATGGATTTTTTATCAGCTTAAAAGACATGTAGCAGTAGACGCTTTTTCAAGAACCATATCGTATTATGATTGTGAAGGCGTATCATCAGATAAAGACAATATTGAAAGTGTAAGATATGAAAGCGACCGAATGGTAAGAAAATACGAACCCGTGATAGGAACAGCGGTAATTATCGTGAAGAATATCGTGAGAAAGCTTAGAAAAGATGTGTGACAATAATTGGGAGAAAACAGATGAATATAATAATTGATGTTGTTGCACTTGATAGAGACGGACGTGCAGGCGGAGTAACTTGGTTTACAACAGAACTTATAAACGGGTTGGCAGCACATAACAATATAAGAATCATTGCATTATGCACGCATAAGAATTTGGAGTTTCTAAAAGAGCATTTAAGTAAAAATGTAGTGTTTGAGTGCATTGACAATGAGTGCAAAAGAAACCTGATTACCCACAGGCTTGCAAAAAAAATAGAGAACAATATATATGTTAATAAACTTGCAAAAAAATATCATACAGACATTTTTTTCTGTCCGTTTGGGGTTATCAATTATAAAGTCAGAAAAACGAATGTGGTGAGTGTCATACTTGATGTACAGCATGAGTTTTATCCTGAGTTTTTTGCAAAGAAAGAATTGATTGCCAGAAAATTGATATATAAGTATATAGCACACACGGCAAAACGTGTTGTGTGCATATCGGAGTACACAAAAGATACGTTCTGCGAGAGATATAAGTATGACAGGGCACATGCAGATGTTATTTATATTGCAGTTCAGGAGCGGTTTGAGGATTGTGATGAGAGAATATTGAATAAGCTGTCGTTAGATAAAAACCAATATGTTTTATATCCGGCTAACTGTTGGGCACATAAAAACCATGAAAGACTGCTTCACGCGTTTGAAAAATCTGCGGATAATAACTCTTTAAAACTCGTTCTTACCGGAAATATGTTTGGGAAAGAAGAACAGCTTATGTCATGTGTCTCAGAGGAAGGTGTCAGGAAGAGAGTGGTTGTTGCAGGATATGTCGATGAAGCTGAAATGTGTGCGTTATTGAAGAATTGCAGAGGACTGATTTTTCCGAGTATGTTTGAGGGCTTTGGGATACCTGTTGTTGAGGCAATGCAGCACTACAAACCGATTGCGTGCAGCAATACGACAAGCCTTCCAGAGATAGGGTGCAGCTCGATATTTTATTTTAATCCGAAGGATGAGAATGAAATTGAAAAAGGGCTTGAGTATATTGCGAAAACCAATGTAACCGAGAAAATGAAAAAAGATTATGATAATAGTCTTGCCAGGTATAACGGACAAGAGATGACAGAAAATTATATAAAATTATTTCAGGATTTGCTAAGGAGATAAGAAAATGGACAGAATGGTTGGAATTGTGGTACCAAGTTATAATCAGGGAAAGTACCTTGAAAGAACTTTGTGCAGTATTATCGAAAACAAAAAGAACATTGATATAAAGCTTGTAGTCATAGATGGCGGTTCCACGGATGAGAGTGTCGATATAATAAAGAAGTATGAAAAAGAGATTGATTATTGGGTATCGGAACAAGATGCAGGACAAGCCGATGCTATAAATAAAGGTTTAAAGCAGCTTCAGGATTGCATATATTATATGTGGTTAAACTCGGATGATGTATATGATGACGATATGGCAGTTGCAAAACTGGTCAATTATGCAAAAAACAACAATTATGAGGTCTGCTATGGCAAGTCACATTATATAAATGAAAATGATGAGGTTATAGGTGATTATCCTACTTTAAAATACAGCTATAAGAAACTGGGTAACAGATGTTATTTAAGCCAGCCGAGTGTGCTGTTTAGCAGAAAAGCATATCAGGCTGTTGGTGAACTGAATGTGAGTCTCAGAATGTGCCTTGATTATGAATATTGGATACGTCTGGGAAGAAAATTTGATTTCGGATATTTGGAAAAGTATATAGGAAATACCAGAATATATGCGGACACAAAGACTTCTACGATGAGAATGAGAAGCCTTGAGGAAGGTATCTGTATTTTATATCATTTTTATGGAACAGTTCCGAAGGAATGGACACTGCCAAGGCTGTACGAGGGAAAGGAAGATAAAGGATTTCTGTTCAGAATCAGATTAATAATTGTGCGGATTCCGGGTAAATTTAAAAATATTGTAATTAAGAAAATGATAGACAACTTTGGATTGGATATTAAATACTCAGAGATTGAAGGGTGAATATATGAATGTTGCGGTAGATGTGTTATCAATAAGACCTGACGGAAGTGCGGGCGGTGCTACGGGATATGCTATTGAGCTTATAAAAGGAATGGCAAAACGCAAGGATATTAAAGTGACGGTTTTATGTGCTGACTGGAACATAGAATACTTGTCAGGCATATTACCGAAAAATGTTACTTTAAGACAAATGACAGGGAACACAAAAGAGACGGGAATCAAAATTTTAAATAGAGGATTGGCTTTCTTAGACGATAAGCATAGAAGAAAAGTTTTACAGAGAGATAAGATAGATGTACTGTTTTGCCCGTTTAGTGCACCTACATACAGAGATCCGGATGTTCCTACGGTGAGTGCAATACTGGATATACAGCACGAGTTTTATCCGCAGTTTTTCAGCAAGGAAGAGCTTGGCGCAAGAAGAAATTTTTATCGGGATATTGTGGCGAATGTGGAGAGAGTTGTATGTATATCGGATTATACGAAAAAAACATTTTGCGAGAAGTACGGTTTTCCACCTGAACAGGCAGAAACGGTATACATAGCGGTTCAGGAAAGATTTGCAGAGGAAGATAAAAAAATCCTTGAAAAGCTCAATGTTGCCGATAATAAGTACATTGTATATTCCGCCAATTTTTGGGAGCATAAAAACCATAGAATGCTGCTGACAGCGTATGCAAAATATGTCCGTGAAGGTGGAACTCTGAAGCTGGTTCTCACAGGTAATCCATTAAAAGAACAGCAGTATTATGATGATATACTGAAAAAGATGGAAATATCGGATATGGTTAAAATAACAGGCTATGTCACGGAAAGCGAGTTGTTTGCCATATTGAAGCATGCCAAGGGTATTATATATCCAAGTCTTTTTGAGGGATTCGGAATACCTATAGTTGAGGCAATGCAGCTTAATAAGCTGATTGCATGCAGTAATATGACCAGCCTTCCGGAAATAGGATGTGATGCGATACATTATTTTGATCCGAGAAAACCGGATGATATTCTCTCGGGTATAGAGTTTTTGGATAATACAGAGATTTCGGAAGAGATAATATCGCAATATAAAATTAAGCTTGAAGACTATAAAACGGATGTGATGGTTGAAAAGTATATCAACATATTCGATGATACGATAAAGAATAGGGATAAATATAAAAAGCATGTATTTATAGAGCGCGTTCAGGGAATATATCAGGATAATTGGACACAGAAGAGAGTTACAATAGCCTGTAAGGATAAAAAGGGATATAAGCTGGTTTTCAAAGCAGAGCTTCCGCCTATTCTTCTTATTCCCATGATTGTGACGGTAAGCGATAATAATGGTTCGGAACGTCATATAATAAGGCGAGGGAAAAAGCTGTTTATTGAAAAGAGACTTGATGATAATGAGGTGGAGATAGTAATAGAATTTTCATATACTTGGTTACCGCGGCTTGTAATGGGAGTAAAGGATAATAGAAGGGTTTCGGTACATATCGAAAAATGCAGTCTCGTTGGACCGAATAATGAGGAAGATTCATTGCTTAATATGGAGGACAAGCTATGAAATTGACGATTGTAACACCATCGTATAATCAGGGTAAATATATTAAAAGAACGATTGACAGCGTGCTTTCACAGGATATAGATGATATGGAGTATATCATTGTAGATGGTGGAAGTACCGATGACACAATAGATATAATTAAATCATACGGCACACAAATAGTATGGAAAAGCGAGAAGGATAAAGGACAAACCGATGCGGTCAATAAGGGGATAAGGCAGGCAACGGGAGACATTATAGGATGGCTTAACTCGGATGACATATATTTTCCTCATGCTCTGAAAAAGGTTATGCAGGTATTTAATGACAATCCCAACGTAAATGTCGTATATGGCAACGCACAACATATAGCGGAGGACGACAGCTATATAGAGGATTATTACACGGAGCCATATAATTACGAAAGGTTAAAAAGTATATGCTATATATGTCAGCCGTCGGTTTTTTTCAGGAAATCCGTAGTAGATAAGTATGGATATTTGGATGATACTTTAAACTATTGTATGGATTATGAATATTGGCTGAGGATAGGCAAGGGTGAAGAGTTTTATTACTTAGAGGAAATGCTTGCGGGTTCAAGGCTTTACAATGACAATAAGACATTGGGATGCAGGAGACAGGTGCATGAAGAAATGCTCACAATGCAGGAGAAGCTCTTCAAAAAAGCAGACTTCAAATGGATATATAATCTGGCACATGTCATAGTTGATGAGATGGGGATTCCGAGAGAAAAAGATGGGAAGACCAATCCTGAATTTGCACGCATGCTTGCTAAGGTTACAAGAAAAGAATTTATAAAACATTATCACTATATTCCGTTACGGGCATTAAAGCAGATTAATGAATGGCGAAGAATAGGCAGGGGGCTATAATTAAACCATGATTAGAACCATAATAAAGAACAGGTATCTTCTGGGACAGCTTACCAGGAAAGATATAGAGTTAAAATATAAGGATTCCGTACTTGGAATGCTGTGGTCTGTTATAGTACCAATACTTATGATTGTTATATATACATTTGTATTCAGTGTTGTGTTCAGACCACAATGGATTTCGGATACAGGAAGCAAGTTTGAGTTTTCACTTATCATGTACTGTGGTCTTGTTGCGTTTAATATGTTAAGTGATGTTATGGCACGTTCGTCAGGACTTATTGCTTCTAATGCAAACTATGTAAAAAAGGTTATTTTCCCGTTGGAGCTTCTTCCGGTCATGATTACACTGACAGCATTATTCAACTCATTTATAAGTCTTATAGTGCTTGTAATTGCTAAGCTCATTCTTACACATACAGTATCAGTTACATTGCCGCTGGTTGTGGTTGTGTACATTCCGTTGGTAATATTTACGGTGGGTGTGAGTCTGATGCTGTCGGCAATGTCAGTTTATCTTAAGGATATTGCAAGTGTTATATCCGTTGTTATAACAGTA
This sequence comes from Firmicutes bacterium CAG:882, assembly GCA_000435595.1. Classification (GTDB taxonomy): domain Bacteria; phylum Bacillota; class Clostridia; order Lachnospirales; family Lachnospiraceae; genus CAG-882. Next base: position 39,429 of record FR895392.1, on the reverse strand, counting down.
CTTATGTATGTCAGTCCGGTATTCTTTTCACTGGAATCGGTTCCGGAATCGTACAGAATTATATGTGAGATTAACCCTATGACGTATATGATTGAGAATTTTAGAAATGTTGTGCTGTATGGGACAATGCCTAATTGGTTGTATCTGGTCATATCATTTGTCATAGCAATTGTTATGGCATGGCTTGGAGGCACCATATTCAGACGTGCTAAGGAGGGATTTGCCGATGTGCTCTAATAAGGATGATATTGCTATAAAGGTCAGTAATGTAAGCAAAAAATATAAAATATTTGGCAGCCCCGGGAAAAGATTGATGTATCACTTATTCCACACAAAAACAGGTCGGGATTTTGTGGCACTTGATGATGTCAGCTTTGAGGTTAAAAAGGGAGAGTCTTTTGGAATAATCGGAAAGAACGGAAGCGGTAAAAGTACCATGCTGCAGATATTGGCTGGAATCATTAAGCCAACATCCGGGGATGTGCATGTTAACGGACGAATAGCAGCATTGCTTGAGCTGGGCAGTGGATTCAATCCTGATAGTACAGGATATGAGAATATATACATGAATGCAGCAATTCTTGGAATAAAAAAACAAGATATTGAGAAGAAGGTTCAGGAGATTATAAATTTTGCAGACATTGGAGAATTTATAAATCAGCCTGTAAAAACATATTCCAGTGGAATGTATATTCGACTGGCTTTTGCTGTTGCCATCAATGTTGATGCCGATATTCTGCTTATAGATGAGGCATTGGCTGTAGGAGATGTATTTTTTAGACAAAAATGCTATGCAAAGCTTAATGAGCTGAAAAAAGAGGGAAAGACAATAGTACTTGTAAGCCACGGAATGAATGAGGTTGAGCAATTCTGCGACAGGGTATTATTGTTAAATTATTCCAAAGTTTTAATGTGCGGAGAGAGTAAAAATGCTGTTCAACAATACTATTTATTGGATTATTCAGGAAATATTAAGACAGATGAGCATGAAACGGAAGTAAATGAGCAGGTGGATATGCCTACATTTTTTTCCACATGGACATTAAAGGATAATGTGTTCTGCGATATTTCGAATATGAATGACAATGGAAACGGCGGGGCAACCTTCTTACATGTAGGCTTATTTAACAAGGATGGGAAAGCACAATATGTTTTTGAACAGGGTGACGAGGCATACTTTTATGCGGATGTCTGTCTTAATCAGGATGTGGAATGTCCGACATTCGGTGTGGCGCTAACGGATCAGAGGAACATAATTATACATGGAAAGGATATCTCACAGTATAATACTGATGCGGAATACCCGGAAATGTTGAAAGCCGGGACACGAATTGCGGCAATGCAGCGAATTAAACTTGACATTGCAGTTGGAGAGTATACATTTGATGTGGGATGCACATCAATAAAAAAGAATATTTTTGACACAAGAGAAAGCCTGAATCAGGAAGTTATCAACTCTAATATGAGCAGATTATGCAGTATAGCGCGGGTTGGTAATTTTTCTGTAAATGAAAAGAAGATTGGAAATCCGACTAAAATAGGCTTTCACGGATGCTGTGATTTGCCTGGGGAAATAAAAATAATTATTCAGTAATATTTATATGAGGTTAAAAGGTATGAAAATAGGGTATGATGTGAGCCAGACATGTTCAAGTAAATCGGGAACGGGATTCTATGCGGATCAGCTTATAAGAGCAATCGCAAAACAGGACAAGGGAAATGAGTATTATCTTCTTCCGCGATTTTATGATTATATACAGGGAGAGGATGAAAGGGCGACAACGGTCGAACAACAGAATTTTAAGAATGTAGTTGTGCAGGAGTTTTCAGACAAGGATGCGCTTTTTGGAAGCCTGGACATTGTACATTCAAATAATTTTCGCTATCCAAAGGATATACGGGCGAAAAAGGTAGTTACAATATATGATGTAAGCTTTATGGACAGACCGGAATTTACTACAGAGGCAAACAGAATGTTCTGCTTTAGAGGGACATTTGATTCGGTGATGAATGCTGATATTATAGTGGCTATTTCTGAGTATACCAAAGAAAGAATTAAGTACTATTTTCCTTATATAAATGACGACAGAATCAGGGTGGTACACGGAGGCAACAGGTATACCCTGCTGGGCGAAAAAGAAAATGTTGAGACCATAATGGAGTACGGACTTACCTCCGGAGAGTATTTTCTCAGTGTGGGAACCATTGAACCGAGAAAAAACTACGAAACTCTTTTAAAGGCATATAGAGATTATAAGGAAAGCAATAGGAATGGATATAAGAAGCTCTGTATTGCGGGCGGTTACGGCTGGATGGAAGAGAATTTCAGTGCCAAAATAAAGAAATACGGTATTGAAAATGATGTGGTCATTACAGGGTATGTTTCAGATAATGTTCTTGCAAATCTATACAGATATTGTTATGCGTATGTATACACAACATGGTATGAGGGGTTTGGACTTCCTGTGCTGGAAGCAATGAATTTCGCAAAACCGATAATTGCCAGCAATGTTACAAGTGTACCTGAGGTGGCAGGAGAGGCGGCAATACTCAAAAATCCTGAAAATTACGGGGAGTTTGCGTCTGCAATGGATGAATTGGCTCGAGATGAGTCATTGTATGATAAAATGTGCGGATTGTCAGCAGAGAGGGCAAAGGTATTCTCATGGGATAATGCTGCCGAGAAAATGATAAGTATCTATAATGAGCTCGGTGCAAAATAACGGATTGGAAACAGTATGCTAAAAATTCAGTTTATAGAATGTACAGTACTGTCTTTATATGGACTGCTGGTGGCTGTAAGGTTTGAAAAAAACAGGTCATTGTACGAAAAATTAACGGTTGTTATATTGGTGCTCTGCCAACTGCATACGATAATTGCGTTGCTTATCGATGGGACAGAGATAAAAACATATTTGACTGAAATCCTGTTTGTGATTGTGATTACTGCGATATGTGTATATAAGCGGGTGGAAGGCGTGAAAGTAAGCACCGTAATCAGCGTTATATTCAGGGTATGTGGCGCAGCGGTATATATTGGATGTTTTATATATTTGATATATAGTGTTAATCATATACAGAAATGCTTTGACACGATTGAGACCGGCAATGAAGAAGTCTATGTAATAAAAAGCGCTGTTGAAGAGAGCTTAGTTATAACTGCGGATATACAGGATGGAGCAGAAGGCAGTCATCTGTATTACTCGAACTATACGGGAAGCAACAATCAAAAGTTTGAATTGTTAAATGCTGGTGAGAATCAATATAAAATATTGCTTGCGGGTACGACACAGGCATTTGACTTGAGTAATGGCGACATGGACGAGGGAACAACGGTAAACTGTTGGGAGATGTATGACACTCCGACTCAGTTATGGGAAATTGAAGAGGAGAGCAAGTATATAGTGATAACATCAGTTCATAGCGGTCTTACGATTGCAAATCGATTCATGCAGGGTAACGATATTTGTGTGTATAGTAAAATGGGAGCACTTGATGAAAAGTATATTTTATCAAGAACAATATCAGAGCAGCAGATTACTCAGGCGGTAGCAGAGTACAGTGACAATCGCATTTTTCATGTTTCAGTATATTATGTGTATGTGATAATATTGTGCATTGCAACGGTACTAATAGTAGTGTATTCGGTTAAAAGGAATAATTGTGAAAAAGTTAGTTGTTAAAATAAAAGAAAACAGTAATATAGTTGTACAAATTCTTTGTGTTATGGTAATTGCATTTATGTGTCTATGTGATATTACCAAAATGAATTATCCGGTAATAAACGGGGATGCGTTTGGCTATTGGTCAAATGCGGTATCCATGAGCGGATATGATTGGAACGATTTAATATCGAGAAACGCATATTATAGCTGGGGCTACAGTCTGTGGCTGATACCGATTGTGAAAATTCTTCCACATGGTTTGTGGTATAAGGCAGCGATAATCCTCAATGCAATGTTCCTTATTGCATCATATTTTTTGGCATATAGGACAGCAAGAATTTTATTTCCACAAGTCAAAAATATTGTGATAAGCCTCGTTGCATTGGTTGTCATAATATATCCATGCAATATTTTGTATGCACAGGAGACATGGACGGAAAGCTTGCTGTACATGCTTATGTGGTGTGCAACATTTCTTGTTGTAAGTATGGATGTGAAATTTTCATACCCTAAATTTTTTCTGTTGTATGTAATACTGGGATATATGTATATTGTCCATGCAAGGTGCATAGGAATTGTCGGTGTTGGGATTGTAATCTCGGTAATAATCTTATGCAGAAACAAAAAGAGTATAATTGCAGGGGCTATCGCCATAGCTGTATTGGGAGTTATGTATTTTGCCAACAACGCCATTAAAGATTATATTATCGGAAGCTTTTACGGTAACTCTGAGACGTCAGGTATTAATAATGTAGGTCTTGACAGCGGTACAGTGATTTCTTATTTAACCAAAGCATTTACCAATATAGGTATGCTGTTTAAATCATTGACCACAAAAAGTGCTTATGTTTTCCTTATGTCGGGCTTTTCTATCATTCCGGCAGTATTTATGTGCGTATCTAAGATAGTGCGCCTGATCAAAGAAAGGAGAGACGAACTTTTAGTAAGTCATATCTGGTGTGTTACCGCATTCATGGCATCGCTTGCATTGTGCTCATTGCAAATGATGGATTGGAGTGTCAGAAAAGACTTGGCAGTATATTCAAGATATTTTGAGAATGCCGGTGGACCGTTACTGATGCTTGGAATAATATATCTTATTGAAGCATCACCGAAAATCAGACTCAGTGTAATTGCCGGATATGTTATCAATCTTCTTGTAATGCCACATGTCTTATATTATATTTATAATGCAGGAGGGTATTTTAATTCTGTATGTTCTCCGGCATTTGGCGCATTATATGATAACACAGGGAGTATGGAAACGCTCGGACGGCTTATCTTTGGAATCGAGAGTTTTTTTATAATGATTCCTATCGCATGTATTGTAATTAACGAAAAAAAGTTTACCACAATATTTACCATTGCGATGTATGGCGTTATGTATATAATCATCATTATTGCCGGAAGAGGTTATCTGCTTGATTACAGAGATGCATTGGACAACAGACTTGAGCCGATGAGAACAATCATTGAAAGTGAAAAGAATGCGAAAGTATATTATTTATGCGAAAGTATACGCGATGACAGTGTGGAGATTCTTCAATATATGCTCTATTCAAGTAAGATACAGGTGGTTGAGGATGAGACTGAGGTGACAGGGGATGCGGCGTATATTCTTTCTGATAAGATGATTGTAGCGAACGATGATGCAATATATAATGTTATGTATCAGAGAGATGGTGTGTATTTGTATAAGTATGAGCGAGTGAACTAGTGTAGAAGGAGATAAAAATAACATGAAAAAGAAAATTATGGTTTGTTTGGATATGCTTTTTTATATTGTAATCGCAATAGTTTTGTGCTTGTTTATTGTGACATGTATAAAAGCACAGCCTAATACACTAATACTTGTAATCGTATCGGTATTATCAATGTTAAAAATGGTTAATTTTGAGTCAGACAAGAAAGGGTACTATGTACTGATAGGATTAAATGTTGTGATTCAATCAGGTGTTATAATCTATGGATCGTTTTCAGATAATGTGGCGATTGTGTTTGTAATATTTGCGTGTAACATTTATGCACTTGCTAAGAGGAAAAGTGTAAAAAGGTTTATGACGGAATGGTATGTATATATTATATTGTGTGAAGTTGTTGGAATTCTGGAAGCGATAGGATTAATACATATTAAAAGTGGAGTATGTAGCGTGCTTGTAGAGGGCATGATCGTAGATATTGTATTTATTGTAACATCAGTGTTTATGGTTATAGTGAGCAATCGAAGGACAGAGAAATATGCGTCACTTATAAACATAATATTTTTGGTGATTGGTTCAATGTTTGTTTTAGTAGGGATGATGCGTTTAGAGATACAGAGGATAAATTACAAAATGGACGAGATAGATATAACTCAGATTGAAGAAGGCAGATGTGTTATAGAAAGTGAGCTGCTTAAAGGGCAGGTAATAACAAGAAAATCGTCTGAAAACTCGGAGAACTCATTTATAGTAAAACAAAATAATAATTCAGACGATCAGGTTTTTACATTTAGAAAAGATGACAGAGGAGTATACGTTTTTTGGATTGATGAGAAACTTGATTTAGTGATGAAAGCTTCGGATAATGGTGTGTATATGGGTAAAGCAGATGGCGGAAGAAGTGAAGAGTGGATACTAATCAGTCAGGATGATGGTGGATATTCCATAGCTTCATTATATAATGCATTGCGACTGGATTATGATTTAATGGAGCAAGAACCGGAAATTACGCTTATTCTGTATGAAGAAAATGGCAATCTCTCCCAATGTTTCAGATTATATGTTTTGAATGATAATAGATTATTAAATGAATATATAACAGAGATAAAAGGGTTGTCATTAGTGCAAGTATTTAAATCATTTATATTATGTATGCAGGGAGTAATTGTGCTTATTGTGTTAGATGCTATAGTTGGCGAAAAAATTAGAACAGCATTGAAATGATTGGAAATAATGGATGGCAGAGTATATGCTTGAGCCAATATTGAATAATAAATAGCGATATGATAAAATAAAACAAATTTATAAAAATAGAGGATATAACAATGGAAGAGAAGAAAAAAGTATTATGTATTACAAGAAAATATCCGCCGCAGGTAGGTGGAATGGAAAATTTCTGTTTTAATGTCTTTTCAAGATTAGCTAAAGAAGAACGATATGACACGAAAATTGTTTCGCTTGGTAAAAAACAAAGCCATTTAATATGGTTTTTTCCGTATACGGTTTTCTATACAATATTTAATGCACATAAATATGATGCTTTTATCATAGGTGATGGTTTATTGTGTTTTCTTGGAGTTCTTTCGAAGATTTTTGCGCCTAAGACAAAGCGTATTACTATTATATACGGACTTGATTTTTTGTATTCCAACCCAATTTATCAAGCGTATTTAAGATTATGGTTGAAAAAGGGCTCAGATGTTTATGTGTGCATTAGTCATGGTACTATGGAGGCGTTTGAAAAATGGGGAATAAAGACGGATACACTTATAACGCCGGGAATAGACACGGACAAGTGTGTATCGTATGGAAGTAAGACAGCTGATTTGGAATTAACTGCAAGGAATAAAGAAGGCTTTTATAATAAGTATAATGTTCCAAAAGACAATCTTGTTTGTATTACTGTTGGAAGGCTAGTAAAAAGAAAAGGTGTAGAATGGTTTATAAGTAATGTTATGAGCAGGCTGTCTGACTATCCTATAACCTATATGGTGATAGGTGGCGGTGAAGAACGTGAAAATATTGAAAAGGCAGTTCTTGAGAACAAGTTAGAAGATAAAGTTAAGCTTCTCGGCAGAGTATCAGATGATGATTTGAAAGAGTGCTATGATAATGCCGATGTCTTTATCATGCCTAATATACATGTGGAAAACGACATGGAAGGATTTGGAATAGTCGCGGTAGAAGCAAGTCTTAGGGGGTTAATTGTCTTAGCTTCCGGAATTGAAGGTATAACGGATGCCATAATAGATAATAAGAATGGATATGTTATGGAGAGCAGAAATGCCGATGAGTATATTGATAAAATAAAAGATATTTATAAAAACAGATCAGAGTATGATAAAAAGAGGCTTGAGTTTTCAGAGTATACAAGGAATAATTTTTCTTGGGATGCAATCGGTGAAAAGTACAAGCAATTAATTGACACCGTATGTAAAAAGTAAAGCAGAAGGAATAATAATATGTTGGAAGCATTTATGTTTGCCGTTATAATAAGTTTTAATATATGGGTATGCTACAGATATATATTTAATGAAAGTCAAATATTATCCATAATCTTGGCAATGGCATTATCCGTTTTAAGTACAGGTGTAGTAGCTAATATCCTTTCTCTTGTGGGTGTATTTTCGGTTCCTAATGTTGGAAAGAGTATATTATTATTAAGTTTGTCTGTTATACTTATAAAAAGAAATAAGAGAGAGTTACATGAAAAATGCAAAGCTGAGGAATGGGTTTTGTTTATTATTCTCATTGTAATAACCATGCAGTATTTAATGTACAAGATTATACCGTTTGGACTAGGAAGAGATCCGAGTGTTTATTTACTTGAAGCAATAAATATTTCTAATAATGGCAGTATAAGACTTCCGATTGACACATACATAAATCAAAATTATGAGTTCCTAAATGATATAATTGATTTGGGCTATACAGGAATTTACTCTGCGTATGACCTAAATTTATCAGAGCTTCCGGGCAAAAATATTGTACAGTTTTTGCATTTCTTACCATCGTTACTTGCTATAGGATACCAGATATATGGAATAAACGGAATTTTTATTGTAAATGGAATCATTGCGGGTGTTTCTGTATTAACATTTTATTGTTTGGTGAAAAAATATATTGTAAATGATAATGTGTTAGCAGTATTCACAGCCATTATTTTGGCGATAAGTCCTGAACAGTTATACAGTGCGAGAATAACTCAGACAGAATGTTTGGCACAGTTGAGTGTGTTGTTTTCTTTTTATTGTATTACAAAAGGTAGAAGAGAAAAGAGTTTAAAGTTTTCTTTTCTAGCTGTATTAGGCATGTTTACAATGATGATTAACAGAATCGATATGTACATGGTTGGATTTGCAATTTCAATAGGTGCAGCTTATGAAATAATTGTCGGTAAGAACAACAGACAAACTTTTATAGTAACACTGGGATACTATGTAGATATGGCATTGTGTCTGGCATATAGCTATATCTTTTCAACACCATATTTTTTAGATCATTGGAAGGCAAATGTTTTAAAATATTTGGTATTATGTAATATATTGCTGGCTTTGATTGTTGCAGTTATTTATATTTTAAGAAATACGATAATTGTAAAGAGTGTCAATAAAATATTGGAACGGATAACAAGTAAACAAACATTACTCTATAAGGTGACGGCGATTGGCATTTTAAGTTTGTTTGTGTTTTTATATTTTATTCGCCCGGTGTTTGGAATTGGAAAAAGCAATGCGGTTGCATTTAGAACCAATGCGATTGTAGAGTTTTGTTTTTATATACCGTTCATTGCAGTGTTGTTTTCAGTTATAGGATTAATATATTTTATAAAAAACAAAATAGAAGAAAATGAAATTTCAGACTTTATGATATATCTTATGACGGGCGGAATGTGCATGTTGATATATTTCTATTCGCCTTCTATTGCACCGGATCATATATGGGCAGGGAGAAGATGGCTGCCTATAATAACACCGTTTATTGTTTCGTTTGTATTCTATGGGGTGCAGGAATGTCTTAGAAGATTAAATACAACAGTTAATAAAAGGTGTATTCACATATTGTTTTTTATAGCCGTCTCAATGTTCATAATTAAACAGGACAATGTATTCATGTACAGAAATTTGAATGCGGATATATTAGAGCAATATGAAGATATTGCAGAAGATATTTCAGATGAAAATATATATTTATGTAAGGACAAGCTTGCGGTAACAATATTGCGCATAATGTATGGTAAAGACAATGTATACAAATTAGGTTCGACAGCAAATTTACAAAAAATATACAATGCCGGTGAAAATATACAGGAAAGCATTATGCTTATAGGCGAATATAATGATGTAGAGCTTGTGAGTAGACATACAGTAATAAATGAAGAGCTTGAAAGAGCTATAGGGGCGTTTCCGAAAAATGTGATAGACACCGAAAAAGTATATAATATATATCAATTAGAATAAAATGAGGCAATATGAAAAATAAATCTAAGTATATAAAATATATAGGAAATATAGTTACAATAGTGGCAATAATATTTATTATCAGAAAGATGCTTTCTTATGACATTAGTTCTTATAATATTTTTTCTGTAAAAAATATTGCTATTTTCGGAATAATTTTAATAGGATATATAGGTAGCATTATATTAAATACATATCCATGGCTTCAAATCGTCCAGATAATATCCGGTAAAAGGATACCATTTTTTCAGGCGACATTAGTATCAGTAAGATCAAATGTATTAAAATATATACCTGGAAATGTATTTCAGTATATAGGAAAAAATGAATTGGCGTTAAAAAGTAATGTCGAACATTCAGAGGTTGCATTTTCAACAATTTTTGATGTATTGTTAATGCTTATTGTTGCATTTATAACGGGAGCTATACTTGTTGGCGACTATTTTGTGGAAATAGTTACAAGCTATATTTCGCTGCCTACTGTTTTGATAATTGTTGCAGCTGGTGTAGCAGTGTTGGTTGTCCTTATAATTATTTTAAAAAAACGTATTATTGTGTTTTTTAGCCAGATCATAAAAAATCTTTCAAAAAAAGAAAATATATTCAAATTGATAACATGTATAGCATATTATCTGATTCAAAATATATTTACAGGTATGCTTTACCTTCTTGTGTTATGCACTATCAGCGGCATGGGAATGGGACAACTGCCGTGGCTTCATATTTTGGGTGCAAATATTATATCCGGAGTAATCGGTTTCCTTACACCGGGGGCACCGGGAGGCATTGGAATAAGAGAGATGGTTATGATGCTTATGACCAGCGGAATTATGGATGGTAATACAATAATGGTAACATCTGTTGTATTTAGAATCATATCGATTTTAGGCGATATTCTGGCATTTGCGGTAGTATTTGGATTTGATAAAATAAAATCTATTGGAGGCAGAAAATGTGTAAAATAAATGTTGTATATATATGCAATGATACATACTTTCCTATGACAGGTATATCAATTAAATCCCTGCTTGAAAATAACAGGAATGCAGAAGAGATAAATGTATACATGGGCTCAGATAATATAAGCCCTCAGAATTTGTCAGATTTGGATAGTTTGGTTAATGAGTACAATAGAAAGCTTACGGTAATAGATGTTTCTGACATATTCCAAAAACTTGAAGATGCAGGTGTAAAAAAATATAAGGGTGCTACGTACTCACCTTATATTAAAAATCTTATGACACAAAAAGTACCTACAGAGGAAAAGAGATTACTGTATTTAGATTCAGATACTATAATAGATGGTTCAATAGAAGAATTGTTTACAATGGAATTGTCAAAGCCGTTATATATGGTTATTGATATAATGTGGGATTTTTACAAAGAAAAGCTTGGATTGAATAAATCTTCATATTATTTTAACGGAGGATTAATACTATATAATCTTGATGTTTGGAGAAAGGAAAATTGCGCAGAAAGGTATTTAGATTATTTACAGCACTGCAACAAGCAATATGTTTTGGGAGATCAGGATATAACAAATGTGTTGTTTAATGAACAAATAGGTGTATTGGATTTAAAATATAATTATTATTCAAATTACTATCTGATTAATCCGAAATATATGAAGAGTGCTGTTGGAGTTGATGAGAGTAATTATTATTCCGGAGAGGAAATGGAAGAAGCAAAAAAGAGTGTAGCAATATATCATTGTGCAAAATATAATGGTGAGCGTGTATGGGATAAAAAAAACAATCATCCATTCTCTGAAATTTACAACAGATATAAGAGCATATCTTATTGGAAGAACGAAGAGGGCTGGACATCAAATAAGTCAAAAGTAATTAAAATTCAGTTGTTATTACAAAGATGTTTGCCACATAGAATATATATAATCTTTTTGAGAAAGGCTCAAAAACAATATTTTAAAAAGAATGAGATTTTATTAAATCAAAACTAAAATTTCGGGTGTCTATATCCAGAGAGGAAAATAAAATGGATTCTATATTATGTTTGTTATTGGAATCATGGAAAAACACAGAAGGAAATGTAAATTCTACTGAAAGTATAATTGACTGGATTCAAGAAAAAAATGAAACCACTGAGGTAAAAATAAAAGAGGATTCCATCAATGATAGCACATTTTGGTTCTATGATGACTATAACGGAGAGATTCTTAATAGAAAAAGGAGTTTTTTTTCCATTAAAGGCATTAGGCTGTTTGAAAATGAAAAATTTGTGAAGGAACAGCCCATAATATATCAACCGGAAATAGGGTATCTTGGCATTATATGTAAGAAGATTGATGGAGTTCTTAATTTTTTAATGCAGGCTAAAATAGAACCGGGAAATGTAAATTGTGTTCAGATTTCTCCAACGATACAGGCAACAAAAAGTAATTTTACAAGAGCACATGGAGGAAAACTTCCATTATATTTTGAATATTTTGAATCGTCAAGCAAATATAAAATTATTTATGACCAAATTCAGTCGGAGCAGGCATCACGTTTTTACAAAAAAAGAAACAGAAATATTATTATAATTGTCGACGAAGAAATTCCGATTTATGATAATTTTAAATGGATGACATTGGGACAAATAAAGCAGTTGATGAAGATTGACAATATAGTCAATATGGATACACGAACTGTATTATCAGGGATTCCTTATATAATGCAGCCGACAAGTGATGCGGTTTTACCAAATATAAAAAAGTTGTTTACAAGTGAAGCATTTTATAACTCAATTTTTGAGGCAGATTGTTCGCAGACAATTCCAAGAGTATACAATGCAATAAATAATTATAAAATGTTTCATGATGTTATGACAGTTGAGACACCTTTAAATCAGCTCACGGATTGGGTGGTGGATGAGCGTGGGATAACCTGTAAAAATAAAGCGGATTTTATGGTTAAATATTATGATATATCTATTGAAGGAAGAGAAGTTCAGCATTGGACACAGCCGTTGTTTAAGGCGACGGGGGAAGCTCTGTTCGTTTTGGTTGTAACAGAGGTTGACAACATGTTGAAATTTGTTGTGTCACTAAAAAGTGAGATTGGCTCATTTGACAAAATTGAGCTTGGACCAAGCATTCAACATGAACATACGGTAACACAAGCAGAGTTTGATGTATTTGAAAATATGTGTTATAAAAAACTGGATAATCCGGAATGTATATGGAATGATGTTATGCTTTCAGAAGAAGGCGGCAGATTTTATCATGAACAGAATAGAAATGTTATAATGTATATTGATTACAAAGAACTTAAAGATTTGCCGGATAACTATTTCTTAATGGATTTTAGGAGTTTAAATTACTTAATACAGGTAAATAACTGTTTGAACATTCAGTTGAGAAATTTGTTATCACTTCTGGATATATAGAAAATATTAGATAGAAATTACTTGAATATTATACTTGTATAATATATATTAATTTTAATGATATTAAGAAAAGGTGGTCAAAATGAAACTAATTATACAGATTCCGTGTTATAATGAAGCGGAAACCCTTGAGATTGCTCTTAACGATCTTCCAAAGCACATTGATGGCATAGACGAGATAGAGTATCTTATAATCAATGATGGAAGTAAAGATAACACGGTTGAGGTTGCTAAGAGCTGGGGCGTCAACTATGTTGTCAACTTTAAGAGAAACAAGGGACTTGCCAAAGGCTTCATGGCAGGACTTAATGAGTGTCTTAAGCAGGGTGCTGATATCATCGTTAATACCGATGCGGATAACCAGTATTGTGGAGAAGACATTGAGAAGATTGTGCGTCCGATACTTGAAGGCAAGGCAGATATGGTTATAGGTGCAAGACCTATTGACCAGACAGCACATTTTTCATGGCTCAAGAAGAAATTACAGCATTTTGGAAGCTGGGTTGTAAGAAAGGCATCCAATACGGATACTCCGGATGCACCGAGCGGTTTCAGAGCCTACAGCCGTGAGGCAGCCATGAAGATGAATGTAATTAATGAGTATACTTATACACTTGAGACGATTGTGCAGGCTGGTCGTAATAAGATGGCTATTATGTCGGTTCCTATAAGAACTAATGGTGAGCTTAGACCTTCGCGCCTTTTTCACAGCATGATGGGATATGTCAAGAAGTCCATGCTCACGATTCTCAGAGCATATATGATGTATAGACCACTCATGTTCTTTACATATTTGGGAACAATTCCTTTTATAGGTGGGCTTATACTTGGAATAAGATATATTGTCTATTTATGTATGGGACAAGGTGGAGGAAAGACACAGTCACTTCTTCTGTGTATTATGCTGATTATTATTGCATTTATATGCTTTGTTACGGGGATGCTTGGAGATTTGCTTGCCGCTAATAGAAAGATACTTCAGGATATACAGTACAAGACGAGAAAGATGTACTATGATTCGTACAGCGAAAAAGAGAATCAAGAGAGCGATTCAGAGGATTATATGTAATTTAAAAGAGGAAGTGCAGAATGTGTACTTCCTTTTATATTAAAAATTATCAAGGAGATTGAAGCATGAAAAACGCACTTATTACAGGAATTAACGGACAGGATGGTTCGTATTTAGCAGAGCTGCTTTTGGAGAAGGGATATAATGTATATGGAATTATGCGCCGGAAGTCGGTGGTTGATTACGGAAATGTAGAGCATATTAAGGATAAGTTACACTTTATATATGCAGATATGACAGATATTGTTTCGCTTATGAACGCGTTGGAGACATCGCAGGCAGATGAAGTATATAATCTTGCAGCTCAGTCATTTGTTGCAACTTCATGGGAGCAGCCTCTTGCGACAGGTCAGATTGATGCGATGGGTGTTACCAATATGCTTGAGGCAATAAGAAAGGTACGTCCTACGGCAAGATTTTATCAGGCGTCGACATCTGAGATGTTCGGTATGGTTCAGGAGATACCACAGACTGAAAAGACGCCTTTTTATCCGAGAAGCCCTTATGGAGTAGCTAAGTTATACGGTCACTGGATTACCAAGAACTATCGTGAAAGCTACGGAATGTTCGCTTGCAGCGGTATATTGTTCAACCACGAGAGTGAGAGAAGAGGTAAGGAGTTCGTTACCCGTAAGATTACGGATGCCGTGGCAAGAATAAAGCACGGCATGCAGGATTGCTTAGAGCTTGGAAATATGGATTCTAAGCGCGATTGGGGACATTCCAAGGACTATGTTTATGCAATGTGGTTAATGCTTCAGCAGGAGCAGCCGGATGATTATGTTATTGCAACCAACGAGACAAGAACCGTGAGAGAGTTCGTAAAGACTGCTTTTTCCAAGGCGGGAATGGAAATAGAATTTGAGGGCAGTGGTGTTGATGAGGTTGCCAAGGATGTAAAGACCGGAAAAGTCGTAGTAAAGGTCAATAAGGATTTCTTCCGTCCTGCGGAGGTTGAACTCCTCATAGGCAATCCTGAAAAGGCGGAGAGCAAGCTTGGCTGGAAGAGAAATATTTCTTTTGATGAGCTTGTCACCCGCATGGTAAGCAATGACCTTGAGCTTGTGGCTTCCGAGATAGAGAAAAAGAGATAATCATATATTAAATGTTTATCAGATGAAAGGACATGCTTGATGAAGAAAGCATTGATTATTGGGGCTGCCGGGTTCGTTGGGAGCTATTTGATTGACAGTCTTCATGACGAGTTTGGGTTTGAGGTATATGCGACGAGGCTTCCGGGGACAGGTTTTGCACATGATAAGGCAGAGGTTTATGACCTTGATATTCTGAACAAAGAGGATATAACGGAGTTGTTATATAAAATTCTTCCGGATTATATTTTTCACCTGGCTGCGCAGAGTTCGGTTGCTGTATCATGGAAGAATCCGCTTCTGACAATAGATGTTAATATCAATGGCGGTGTGAATGTGCTTGATGCCATAAGGGATTTATATTATAAGCCAAGAGTGTTGTTCATTGGCTCGGGTGAAGAATATGGTCATATATCGGATGGAGAGACGCCTATTAATGAGGATACAGCACTACGTCCGGGCAATATATATGCTGCAACCAAAGTATGCCAGAACATGATTGGAAGCATATATGCAAGAGCCTACGACATGGAATTGATGCTCGTGAGGGCATTCAATCATATCGGACCGGGACAGGCACCTCTTTTTGTTGTATCCGATTTCTGCAAACAGGTTGCAGAGATTGAAGCGGGCTTGAAAGAGCCTGTTATTCGTGTAGGAAATCTCAGTGCGATGCGTGATTTTACGGATGTAAGAGATGTTGTCAGGGCATACGGACTTCTGATACAGAATGGCAGGGCTGGTGAGACATACAATGTCGGCAGCGGAAAGGCGGTTGAAATACGCCATATTCTGAATATTATTGTTGAATCATCATCTGCCGATATAAATATAGAGGTTGACCCTAACAAAATAAGACCTGTGGATGTACCTATTATCGAGGCTGACATAACTAAGCTGAATGAATGCACTAATTGGCTTCCAAGGATTACATTGGAGCAGACTATCGAAGAGACATTGGGTTATTGGAGAAGAATGGTTGATGTTGAGAAAAATTTATGATTATAAGGAGAATGCCTATGAGAAAGATATTAGCAGCAGTATTATCTGCAGCATTGTTGTTAAGTACCCCGTTATCTGTATATGCGGATGACACACCTGATGTAGAAAGTGCTGGCACAGATGTTTCTGTTGACACACCGGATAATGCGGAGAGTGAAGAAAATTCGGTTGATTTTGTATCAGGTTATATTCCAAGTGACCTTGACAATAATACACCTGTATATGAGAACGAGCTAGCACTGTATTCGTCCGTTCCGAGCAGCTACAACACCATAGCTGAAGTGAAAAGTAAATATCCTGATAATAGAAATCAGAACCCTTACGGAACGTGCTGGGCGTTCTCCTCAATAGGCCTTGCGGAATTTGACCTGATTAATGATGGTTCAGCCGACAGAAATATTGATTTGAGTGAACTTCAGCTTATATACTTTTTATTTAATTCGGTTACAGATCCTCTCGGTGGTACGGAGGGAGATTATGCAAAGTATTATAACGAGAATGCATCGCAGAATTATCTTAATTATGGCGGAAATTATGGGATGGCATCAAGGAGACTTACACAGTGGGTTGGAGCAGCTAAGGAGATGGATGTGCCTTACAGCACTGCAAGTGACATTCTTACTAGTGGTGTGAGTGACGCATATGCCTATAATGCTGACGTTGCCCATTTGCAGAATGCTTATCTGATTAACATTAAGCAGAACCCTGCGGATGTTAAGCAGCAGATTATGGAACACGGTGCTGTCGGTGTAATGTATTATCATGATGATTATAATATCAGTACCGGGTCAAATGGCAATGATTATAATTACTATGATACATCTATTGGCAGTAATGCCGGTGGACATGCAGTAATGGTAGTAGGCTGGGACGATAATTATTCTAAGGATAATTTTATATGGAATAAGCCTTCAAATAATGGTGCATGGCTTGTTAGAAACAGTTGGGGTTCGCATATTGATTATTTTTGGATGTCGTATGAGACCTATTCATTGAGCGATACTGCATGGGCATTTGATTTTAGTGTGGATGACGGCTTTGACAATAACTATCAGCTTGATGGTGGACTTGATGCAACTGCAAACCAACAGTACACTACAATGGCTAATGTATTTACGTCAAAGACGGATGCTGACGTGAAATCTGAGACGCTCAAGGCCGTATCGGTATCTTTTACACATAATGCTTCCGTAAACTATAAAATAGAGGTGTATACAGACCTTACGGATGTCAAGAATCCAACCAGCGGAACGAAGCAGGAGAGTGCCACGACACAGGGAACAACCGCCTATGCCGGTATATATACGATTGAGCTTGCCGATGAGGTTGAGATACAGCCGGGAAGCAGCTTTGCGATTGTAGTAAGCGTCGATAAATATGCACTTGAATATGAACAGGCAATGAAGATTGCGACAGGTGTCAATCTTGAAACCATAGTATGGGACTGTGCAGTCAGCTTAAATAATCAAAAGACATTTTACAAGTCGGGAAACAGATTCTATGCCTGGCCGTGGGGAAACCTGTGTGTGAAGGCATTTACTTCCGACAACAAATATAGCACGCCGGTTACACCTGTAGAAAAGACTTACACAATAACATACAATCTTGACGGAGGAACGAATAATTCATCCAATCCGTCAACATACAAGACGGGAAACAGTGAGATAACCTTAAAAGCTCCGACGAGGAGCGGATACACCTTTGCAGGATGGTATACAGACAATGCGTATAAGAAAAAGATAACACAGATTCCTGCAAACGCAGCATCAAACTATGTGCTTTATGCAAGGTGGTCGAAGAACGAGGATACAAGTGTCAAACCTATTAATACCGTGTCTGATTATGTATCCGGTTTATATAGCAAGGTACTGGGCAGAAAAGCCGATGAACAAGGGCTGAATGGCTGGGTAAACGGGATTCAGAATGGCTCATGTACAGCGGCAGGTGTCGCAGATGGATTTGTATTCAGTGATGAATATATCAATAAGCACACAAGCGATGATGAGTATGTGAACATGCTGTATCGTACACTTATGGGAAGAGAACCGGACGAGTCGGGAAAGGCGGGAATGCTTCAGCTTTTAGGCAGTGGCCACTCCAGAAAGTATATTTTTTCAATATTTATAAATTCTGAGGAGTTCACATCTATGTGTGCAAGAGTCGGCATGGTCTCAGGTGCAGATGATTATAACGGTACCGATGATTCTGATAAGCCGGATGATTCGGGAAATTTAACCGAAAAGGAAAAGGCTGTAAGGGAATTTGTGATTAGATGTTATGAGAAAATATTAGGTCGTTCATACGATGAGGAAGGTCTTGATGGATGGAGTTCACAGTTGTTAGGCAATTATCTGTCACCGGCAGAGGTTGCCGCAAAAGGTTTCTTTAACTCAGAAGAGTTTGAAAAGAAAGGCGTGTCAGACGAGCTGTATGTCACCATGCTTTACAGAACATTCATGAACAGGGAACCGGATAAAAATGGTTTTGACGGATGGGTGAGTGAGCTTGCTTCAGGCATGTCGCGTTCATACATACTTCATGAGTTTGCGGTTTCTCAAGAGTTTACTGACATTTGTGCAAGCTATGGAATGAACAGAGGTGACTATCCTTTGACTGACGCAAGGGATCAGAATCCCGGTGCAACCAAGTTCGTTGTGCGTCTGTACCGAAAGGCACTCGGAAGAAATTATGATGAGGACGGTCTGAACGGTTGGTGCTCAGCATTACTTAATAATGTAATGTCACCTGAGGAAATAGCTGCCAATGGTTTCTTACATTCACAGGAATTTACAGCCAAGAACCTCAGCGATGAAGAATACCTCAGAACACTCTACAGGACATTTCTTGATCGCGAAGCAGGTGCAAGTGAAGTCGCAGGCTGGATTCAAAGCATGCGTGAGCAGAACCTTACTCGCGACGATGTCCTCCAAGGATTTGCCAACTCACCAGAGTTTATAGGCATCATGGCACAGTATGGGCTGTAACACACAATTTACAGAGTATTGGAAAAGTAAATAGCTAACGAACATAAGGACATATCATGCAAGCGATAGGTAAGCATTGCGTGGTATGTCCTTTTTGGTTGTGAATACGTCTATAAAGTGTGATGAAATCTTGCCAGGTTTGGGTAGGTGACAGGGGGATGGTTAAGGAATAAAATTTATGTATATGTAATCAAAAATATTTTAATGGAGGGTAAATGCTATGGAATATATAGGATTAAGATGGTTTAAATGTGATTTCCATTTACATACGATGTGCAGTCATTGTTATAAGAATCAAAATGATACACCAGAAATGTGGGTTGATTCTATTAAAAAATCTGGACTTCAGTGTATAGCGATAACAGATCATAACGATTATCGAGGAATAGATAAAGTAAAAAAATATGTGAGGAAAATGAAATAATAGCATTTCCAGGGGTAGAATTGTCATGTAGTGATACAAAAATTCACATGTTAATTATTTTTGATTCCAAATGTAATGAAATGGATGTGCAAGAGTTTTTATATAATGTTGGAGTGGATAAAAATGATTTAGGAGAAAGTGGAATAACTTGTCAAGGATCTATTTTTGATGTTTGTGAGAAGGCGAAGAAAAAAGAGGCACTTGTTATAGCGGCACACATTGATGAATTTAATGGTATTAACGAATTGAGTTATGATAATTTAAAGCGATTATTAAATAGAGAATATATTTCAGCGGTTCAAATAGTAAACAAAAAAATATGGGATAAAATATTAAAAGAAGAAGACTACGAAAATGTATGTGAAGAGTTAAAAGAAAAATATGGCAAAGAAATTTCCATAGAAACAGTTAAAAAATGGCACAATGCATATCAAATGGCACTGAAATTTAAGATTCCTATGTTAACATTTTCTGACAATCCTTCGGCAAAAGGCGAAGCATCTCATGGATTATGGGGAATTGGTTCTGCTTATACATGGATGAAGATGAATCAGAATCCCAATCTTGAAAGCGTTAGACAAACTTTGCTTTCAGCGGACATGAGAATAAAAAACAATATAGACTCTGAGGTACGACCAGACAATATGCCGGAAATTTGGATTAATTCTCTGAAAATCAGTAATACTGTTCTTAATAAAAATGATTTAAAAATTATGTTTACCTAATAGTTTAAAGACAGAGATTGTTGTAACAATGAATTTAAGAGAATGGAGGCATTTTTTTAATTAAAAACATCATTAAAAGCACATCCGCAAATGAGACAAATTTAAGAAAAATATTTCAATAGTATTTGATGATATTAGTTGCTAAAATTTGTTGGATTTAGCTATTTTAACGAATCTTAATAAGGAGACAATTATGATTAAGTATTATAATACGGTAGATGATGTCAACACTATAATACATGGAGACGATAATGTATCAATGGTCATTCTTTTAATAGCACGATATTCAGATGTTAAAGGTGTATATAGTAAATTAAAAGAAGATACAAATTCTCTGGAAAACTTATTAAGTGATACAGTAGTTTTAGGAGTACCTATTGAAGCAAATAAATACATGAAAACCAAACATGGTACAAAAAATAACACATATGCGATGATTACAGAAATAATCAATGAATTTAAGATAAAAGAGAATAAAATACCATGCTTATATTTATATGATACATTAGATAATTCGCATAGTATTGTACAAATTGACGACAATGTCAATATTTATAAATTATTAAAGAATATAATAGTTGCCAGAAATAATTACATAGGTAAGAATCATAAAAAATTTAATAAGAAACAATGGGCAGCAAATAATATGGAATTGATAGCCTCAAAGTTAAATGGTAGGGAAAACGCTTTAAATAAATTTTTTTCAAAAACAGAAAATATAGTTAAATTGGGTACCTTATTAACAGGTGCTTACACTGGAGTCAGTATAATTTCAAATAAAATATATCAATTCAGTTGTCAGAACTTTTATCATATTCCTTCCAAATATTTTAATACGGATATTAGTGATAAAGCGTCAATTATTTTATTTATGGTTTTATTTATGTGTGTACCTCTTTTAGCATATTTCGAAAAAAAATATTTAATAAGTGATGGTGCAGGGAAGATTACAGTAATTGCAGGTGTATTTTCTACTACTATTTTTGCTATTTTAATTATGTGTTATTTAAATATTATTAATCTAAGTGTTATTTTAGATATAATAGAAAAAAGAACTAATAGTTTAATAGTAAATTTCATATACAATAATATAAATATTATTGAAATAGTAACATTAGTGTTAGCTGCAATTGGCGTATTGTCTATAGTTTTATTTGATAACATAGTAAAAATAAAAAATAAAATAATTAAAATAATAATACAGGGTGTGGCTTTTGTTTCGCTTTTCTTTAACATAGTATTGTTTGTATATAGCATAATTTTTACGATATCTTCTGATGTAAGCGAAAAGACAAAATATGAGGTGTTGCTTGAAAATAATATTGAATATATAATATTGTCTAACTACAATGATAAAGTTTTGGTGGTGAATTTTGATATGGATGAAGATAAAAAATATATTTTTTATACAAGTCAGTACAAGTTTCTTGATAGATATAGTGGGGTGTACAGATATATAACATTAAATGGTACACCAATAATAGAATAAGTTTAACTGACATAAAAATAATTAATATATACTTACAAGGAGAAAACATGGAATATCATAAAATAGATAAGAAAGAATTATATTTAAGAACTGCCATGTGGAAATGTTATAAAAAAAGATGTGTTTATTGTGGAGTTGCGTTAGAGGTTAGGCATATACAAGTTGATCATATTTTACCAGAAGATGAGAGCAAAATAGATTTTAATGATAAACAATTAAATGAGTATATAAAAGAATTAAAAGAAAATGGATTTGAAAAAAATTCTATTGAAAATTATATATTGTCATGTTCGGATTGTAATAATAAGAAAAGTAATTATGTTTTTTCGGTAAGTAACATGCGCTTTTTTCACGACCTTGCCAGTAGAAACTCTTTAAAGATATATAAAGAGATGAAAAGGATGAAGATGGGTGAAAGTGAACTGCCTGTAAAAAATACAGTACAGAATTTTCAAAATTATTCAGTTGCAGACTTATATTGCTATAAAAGTGTTTACAAATTAATTGGACAAATGAAATTTGAATATGGATTGGGGGATGTCAGAATAGATGCATATTTACCATATTCATATGATGATAGTATAAGTTGTTTAATATCCTTTAAGGAAATATATCAATCACATCTATTTATTACATATAGTGAAGATGATATTATAAATTTCATGTTTACGGGATATAAAACAAATATTAAAGAAAATAAAAGAGGATGGTGTACAATATGTGAAAATGATTCATTAAAAGCATATCAGATTAAACTACCTAATATAACATTTAATTGTACATATGAGACCTTAGAGCAAATGGCTGAAATATGTGATAGTTTATATGAGGAATATTTACTGCAAAAAATCAATATAAATAATATTTTGGAATCAGATATGTTTCCACAAAGCAGCAAGGACACATTTAAATTAATCTCTTTAAAAAATGAAATTTATATTTTGTTCCAAAAATATATTGAAAATCATCAATATGATCAAGACAAAAATATTGAAACTAATATATTTCATTTACAGTTTAATAATCCTGATTTTTATATAGACACAAACATAAACGAAACAGGCAACAAAAGTATTCATGCAAAGATTAAAGTAGTAAAAAATGGAGATTATTTTGACTTTTTTTGGAGACCTGGATATAGTAACAGCGATATGTATGATAAAATGTTAGATTTTGATAATGTTATTAAATGGACAGCACTATATACATATAATAAATTGGTTTATGATTTTATTCCAGCTGCTTTACAAGAGAATTATATAAATAATATATCTTTTTTTAAAAAATTACGTAATCGTAAATATAAGATAATTTATAATGCGGAATATTTATTTGATAATAACTTTGTAATATCTTATAAAAATGAATAAATTTTATATATGGTTAGGGCATGCGGACAATTTTTAAGAGCGTTTCAAGTTTTGTGTAAACGTTAAAAACTGATATAAGATTTATGAATAGTTACAAATGGGCAGAGCCGATTTTCCGGATTCTGCCTGTATGAGCATCATTCGACAATTAATCCTAATATGCCATTAAGGGATTTATTTTATATTTCATCCGAGTATAATGGACTTGTGGATATGAAGTCGCTGTACTCGTCGACTGCGCAGAAGATTCCTGCACCGAATTTTGTAGTATTTTATAATGGTGAGGAAGAGATGGCGGACAGATGCGAATACAGGCTTTCAGATGCATTTGAGCGCAGAATAAGCAATCCCCCGCTTCAAGTGTGTAGAGCACTAAGCGGTGGGGAAGGGGATGCTTATTGTCAGTGGGAGTTAAAAGCTCCCACTGACAGTTCGCAAAGCGACTGCGTTCATGAGCAAGTAGCGAAAGCGGATTGCGAATGTCCGCTTTACCCGAAGGTTGATAAGCGGGCACTGGAGCTTATAGTGACTGTGCTCAATGTGAACTATGGCAGGAACACGGCACTCATGGGGCAGTGTCGCACATTATCTGATTATGCACGGTATGTCGCTCTGGTGAGAAAGTACAATACGGAGCTTGGCTCACTTGAGGCAGCGGTCAGACGTGCTGTTGATGAGTGCATAAGGAATGATGTGCTGGCGGATTTTTTGAGAAAAAATCGTGCGGAGATAGAGATGACGAGCACATTTGAATATAATCTGGAAGAGGAAGAGAGAAAGCTCAGGGCTGCGGAACGGAAGGCAGGGTATGATGAGGGATACGACAGTGGATATGAGTCAGGAGCTGCTGATGGAGAGGTGCGTGGGAAAGTTAGAAGTACTGTCAAGGCCGTAATAAAACTCATGTAGAATATGAAGTTTACCGTGGAGCAGGCACTTGATACGCTGGATATTATAGGAGATGAAAGAGAAGAGGTATTGGGGCGGCTTAACAAAAAAATGAATGCATAGCAGAGGTTGCCGAAATATGAGCAAAAAGAAGAACCTAAAAAGAAGATCAAAGTCCGATATTATCTTGATAATTGTATTAGCCATTATCGGTATCAGCCTGATTGTTACCTGCGTCCTTACTAAGGACACAGCTTATGGTCAATTATTTATGTAACTCACAGGGGTTGTGCTTGGAGGCATATTTACAATTGTTGGAGTCATTATCGGCTTGCGCTCGGAACATAACAGACAGATTGAAATATTACGTCTGGACAGAATGCCTATACTAGCTTTTAAGACATATAGCGTATCATTGGCAACTTTAGGTGATGACCAGATATTTTCAATTTACAAAGACGGCATATGCACCTCGGGATTCCCGGGAGATGAGCCGGATAAGCTGTATACAGGTGTGGCTGTCTCGCTGGCAAATAATAACCCGGCATTTAATGTACATATAAGACATGCTGCAATAGAGGATAACTTTGAAAGAACTGACTATGGAGCCAATAATCCGCTTGAAGTGAGACTTGTAGGCACTGAAGAATTAAGAGTCATGATCTGCTATATGGCATATAGTGAAGCCGTGCAGAATGGTTGCACCATGAATATTTCCGGAACAATACAGTTTGGCTATCAGGACATTTTCGGGAATGAATACAGTCAGGATGTACCGGTCATTTTTTCAGAGATTCATGGCAAACAAAATATGGAAATAAGGACAGTTGGACAGGGGAGGTTATTATAGTGGTGAAAACGGGGATAACATAGCGGCATATAATGATGACAATTCAGATATTTGGAAAATTCTTATAATTATCGCTAAATTATCGGCAACTGGTAGGCAGGGATGTGATTTGTGGAGAACACAGGTAATCGCATCTCTGCCTTTTTCACTTCATATGTCTATAAAGTGCGAAAAAATCTTGCCTACTCTGGGTAGGTGACAGGAACTTTAGATGTGAATAAAATATATTTAACAACATATATACAGACTAACTATTAAAAGTCAAGCCTTAAAATGACATTTTTCGAATAAAGTACAGAAATGTATTTTAGATATATTTTGAACTCAGTTGGAGTTCCTTGAACCTTGAAAACTGCATGACAATGGAGGTATGTATGGATAAAAGATTTAAATGGAATATGTTCATTACTTCGTTTATACCATTATGGGTTTCTATAATGGTATCGGATATTTGGAGTATAGTTGAAAGTGGAATTAATAATTGGTTGTATGAGAATAATTTATTCCATAACATAATCAATATCTGCAAAGATAATGGGGTTAGCTTAGTTGTTATTTTAATAACGGGTACATTGACGATATCAAGTATTGTCTCAATAAATAAATTTCTAAAAGATAAGTGCAGTAATACTCAGCCACCTGAGATTAAGATTAAAAAAGCTATGAGGGCAAATAAATTGTCATCTGAATTTTTGCTAGCTTATATTTTACCGATGATAGCTTTTAATTTTGCAGAATTTAAAAGTGCGGTTTTATTTGTTATTTATTTTGGAACGCTTGCTTTTTGTGCATTAGGAATAGCAATGTATATACTAATATATGGTTGGAATTTAGAGGATATAGGATGTATTTGTGTGATTTAGAAGCAAATAGAATGGGCAGAGTATATAAATATGAAAATTGCCTAGTGATTAGTAAAAATAACTTAACTATAAAGATTGAAAACAATTTGGAATATTGGGATTTTGATAATTATATTTATATTGATTTAAGGTAGGAGGCGTACAATGGATAAGGATATGCTTATAGAGGTATTGAACAATGGCAGGGAAAGCGTATACAGTTGGAGTTTGTATTTTTTTAAGATAGACAGAAGAAATAACAATCCGTTTACTGCATATAAAATTAGATTTAAAAATGATCAATATCTTCCGGAATATGCGAAATCGTTAATTGATATGGTTGTTAAGTATCAGTTAGGACAAGTAAATGATATTGAAGATTATACAGGGGAAAATCCTAAGGTCTCCTGCGATAAAATTAAAACGAGTGATCAGCTTGTTGAGGAACAATGGGATTATTTCGTAGAAGATATTGCCAATGCATCTGATACACAGGTTAATGGGAAATATAATGGATATGTATTGGAAGGAGCGCCAAAGAATATTAGTGGCAAATCACTTGTTTTTTTGAAGATGGTAAATCCGATTATTAACTTAAAAAACAAACGAAGTGCAGTATTTACATTTGATTCCAATAGTGAATTGGCTGAAATGGCAGATGAGGTTTGTAAGTTACATATGGATGTAGATTGTATAGTGTTTGATGAAATTATATATTCATTTAATTATAAGGTTGAAAATTTATTAAATATTGAAAAGACGTTGAAAAAAATTAAAAGCACAGCGATTGAACAAATTATTGCAATAGATGCGTTTGAAAACAGAGATGAATTTGAGAAAATGGCAAGGTCATATAAGTCACCTAAAACTTTTATTACATTAAAAAGTGACCGTATAAATAGAATTAAAGATAAGAAAAGGCGTAAAGAAATTGCTGATATGCTTAAAATAAAAATAAATAATGACGGCAAATTTGTGTTTAACAATGAAGCAGAGGTTTCTTTGTTACTACGTTACTTATGTTTTAAAGTATTTAAAGATGACGAAACAAAAGAATTGCTTGAAGCAAACAATGTAACTAAATTGGCCTTATAAAGGAAAGTTGATATGACAGCATATGGATACTAAAAGAACTTCAGATTCAATCATCGGAATTTTACTGAAGTCGTAGACATTATTAGAAAGCCATGTAATTTCCCGGAGTTGGATAGGATGTGCGTCAAAGTAGCCGTTATAGTGTGGCTTGAGCCTCCTGTCCCGACAACTTGAATCAAGCAATTACAGCAAATATTTTTGCACTCAGCAACAATTTGGCTGATTATAGTAATGCCTTTATGCAGTTGTATACAGTATATAATAATGAAAAAGATAATGGCAATACACATGCAGTGCAACACAGTTGGGTAGCTATTTGAAGGGGAGGGATGATTAATGAATAAGACGAATTTTATAAAGAAATGGTGGGACTCAGGGGATGATGTCACGCTTATAACCTGTCCACGCCGTTTGGGCAAGACACTCAACATGAGTACACAACAATAATAATTCGGACAATTATAAATTCATATCAATTAAGGTAAATTATCACCAAATAATAGGCAGAGATGTGATTTGTGGAGAAGACAGGTAATCGCATCGCTGTCTTTTTACACAATGTGT
Organism: Firmicutes bacterium CAG:882; assembly: GCA_000435595.1. Lineage (GTDB taxonomy): Bacteria > Bacillota > Clostridia > Lachnospirales > Lachnospiraceae > CAG-882. Next base: position 11,824 of record FR895392.1, on the reverse strand, counting down.
CTATAAAGTGCGAAAAACTTGCCTACTCTGGGTAGGTGACAGGGAAAAGGGGAGGTGGTATTGTAAAAAAATTACTTTCTGTGTTAAAAATTAATAAATTATTGTTATATTATATACTGGTTGTAATAACATTTATATTTAAAGCGTTGCATTTTACAGATGCATATAAAGATCTTGTCGATGCACTTTTTTATAGTACAAATATGATAACAATGCTTTCAACCGCTATGCAGAAAGCAAATACACAATGATGATTTATTAATTGTTAAATGCGCTCAGATTTTTTGGACAATTTCTGAATGGTTTTAGTTGTATGGTGGGGTATATTACTTTATTTGTATATGTAGGTCTAACACGTTATTTTCAATGAGCTGTAAACTAGTGTATGCGTTAGTTACCATAGTCGGCTTGCCGCTCAATACATACAGCACTTTAAGGCCGTGTGGATGGTTATACAATATATAGCAGCTTAACAATATTTTATATGTGGCAACATTAGGAATGGAAAAAAGAAACATCCGGAAAGGCAAATAACATGAACTTTGAAGAATGGCGCAATAGATATAAAAACAGAAATGATATATCGTCAAGATTGACACACTTGACTAAAGGAAATACAGTTGAGGAAGCTTTTACAAATCTGTTAAAGATACTGGAAGAGAAGATATTAATTGGAAGCACAACAGAGACAGGTTTTATTATTGGCAGCAGACCGGCTGTGTGTTTGCAGGAAGCGCCATTGAATGCCATTGCGGAAAATCTGCTATATGAGAAACAGGTAAGAAAGGATAGCAGTAAACCTCGATATAATTCTTTTGGGTTGCGTTTTAACAAACAATTTATTTATAACATAGGTGGTAGACCTGTAATATATGAAAAAAAGGATGTCATGAAAAATTTACTTCCGAAAGAAGAGTATTGGCGAATTGTGAATTATGACTTAAGTAATCCCAACATGATAATAGATTGGTCACATGAAAGGGAATGGAGAGTGCCGGGAGACATACGGTTTGACTATAAGGATATAGAGATTGTCGTTGCATCAAATAAATATTATAGAAAGTTGATTGCATATTGCATTGAAAATGATAAACAGGATATGTTGAAGAAAATTAATGGAATTGTTGTGATGAATACTATATTTTATTAGGGAAGGCTGAAGAGTATATAACAGGATAAGAGATAGAAAGGGAGATGTTAGATTTATGGAAAAATATACTGAAAAAGAGAAGGATTATTTGAGATGGTATACAGGCGATATAAGGGAACGTACTGCTGAAGGATATTTAATTAGCTCTTATACACAGAAATCGGCATCACAATATAAGTTGGTAAATATGCTTTTATATGAAGGAATGGAAAATGAATACGAAAGGCTTAAGGATAATAGTGGGTATTTACCAATTATTAAGGATATAAATGAGGTATTATCATTGTATGAAGCATTGATAAATGTTGCAAAACATATAAAATGTGAAACAATGGTTTTGTATAGAATAGAAAGGCAGAGAGCTATTATTTTTTTAAAACAGAAAAAATTTAATCCATCTTTCTTATCGTGTAGTAAGGACGAGCCATGTGCAAAATTTGAATACAAAAATGATAGCAGGATTATAAAATTAGAGTTGAAAAATGCATATGTGATAGATGTTTATGAGGCACTAAAAAATGAATATGAAAAGAACGATGAGAAAGAAGTAATTATATTACCATTTCATAGCATTGTATATGATGAAAGAAAATCGTGTTTTATAGTGATGGATGAGTTGACAAACAGTTATACAGATTATAATAAATCAGAATTGTTAAAGTTTATCGTTACAGATAACGAAGTGAAAAATGCCAATTCAGTTATTGAAAGCTTAAATTATCACAAAACTCCCACTCAAAATATGATAGAGAAATATATTAATTGGAAACATTATGTACAGGAGTATATTAAACAATTGATAAGTGAAAAAAGTAGTTAAATTAAATGGTTAGATAGTCAAATTGCATATACTAAAAAAGAATGAGGAAAAAAATGAGTTTGTATAATTACATTATAAGTGAACAAAATATATATTTGGCAATATATTCTTTAAAATCATATATTTATGATAAACATTTACTTAGCAAAGAAGATATAATGCTATATGAAAAACTGCTTGATCCATTTAACGAAAATGTTACCAATCAAGTTATTTCAGATGTTAGAAAAATAATTGAAAATATTATAAAAAATGATAATACTTATTTTGATGTACAGGTTTATTTTATTCCTAAGTCGTATGATGTTAAAAGCAAAGATGCAGAAGATAAAAAAGCTAAATTTAGACCTATACATATTGCTGATATAAGACAGCTAATTGCTATGGTTTCAATGTTCCAAGTAATAATATACGATATACCGAACGAACAAAACCAGTATAGGTTGAATCTTTCAGATTATTGTCGACTCATTCCTTATAATTTTTATGGAAACAAAATTTCGCCACAAGTTGGAAACTTATACATGAACTGGAATACACAATACTCAAAGTTTGTAGAAAAATCGAACAGATTTTTTAGGGAAGGACGTGATTTTGGAAAATATAAATTTGAAGTAAAACTTGATATTATTAATTTTTTCCCATCAGTAAATCCAATCTTGATATATGGACTGTTGCTGGAGCATATGCCTGTTACAATTATGGACCAAGCCGATGTAGATGTGTTTAAGAAGGTAATATATAAATTAATCAAATGTAAAATTAACAATTTAAATACATCTGAGGTAAAAGAAAGATACTATGATAGCGCAGATACAAACACTGGAGATTATTTTACAAGAGGTTTGCCACAAGGTTTACCGCAGTCATATTTTTTTGGAAATTTATGCATGGTAAAAATAGCTGATATAATATCTGAGACTTTAAAGGGAGATTCGTTATATTATGTTGATGATGTCTATGTGTACACAAATATTGACATAGAGAATGAGAACTCTTTTAATCAGTATTTATTTACAATCAATGATAAGATAAAAAAAATGGAAACAAAATATTTGCCGGATTACTGGGATTATATTAATGGTAATATGAATTTAAGTAACCTAGATGTTATAGTCGATAGATTTATGAATGATAAAATGTATATACAATATAACATACAATTTCATCATAATAAAAAAGGGAAAAGTGAATATATAGAAATTAATAAAAATTTATCGGATAATTATGGTGTTAGGAATTTAAAACATCATGTGTCACAGGTAGGCAGTGATATTAAAAAAATGTATTCCGAAAAAGAAGAAGAAATATTATTACACAATATAGAGGCAATGGTGAATGCTATTGAAACAGAACTCAATAATGCAGGAGAAATGCCCAATGTAAATAAAAAAAGGTTAATAAGCTACTATAAGTTTTTTAAATATAGAATGATAAAGCTAAAATTGCGTACAAAGAACTATTCGAAGAATGATTTGTTTAAAATCTTATTAGGTGGCAATAGTGGTGAAACAGATTTAGATTATAAAAGTTTAGAGAATTATGTTCCGCCAAAAGAAGTTTTCTTTGACAAATACCAAAATGATATTTGGTTGAATGCGGTAAATCTATTAATAGAAAATACAATATATGAACATGAATATATTAAAAATTATTTAAAAAATATCATCAAACTTATATATGGTGAGAATATGATGGGGTGTTCGTATGTAAAGAGGTATTTTGATAAATATTTAGAGAATGATTATATAGATTATCAAATCTTGTACAATACAGATCGGTATGCAACTCTTAAAAATAAATGTAATACTTTATTAAAATATTATTCAGAGTTAAATAATGAAGGATTAAATAGTATATTTTCAGGCACTAGGATGAGGGGGATTTGCAATAATCCTCTGGAAAGCTATAATATCTGTTCAAAGTCTTTTTTAAATATGTCTATAATTGTACAAAAAAATTCTGGAGAATTACAAAGAATGTTTTTAAATGCAGTTTATTCCAGAGTATTTAAGATAAATATTTCGGATGAATTTGTTTTAAATAGTTATGATAAGAAGGGTATTACTTATGGAACATTAAGATGCTTAGTGTATCTTAGAAATAAAAAATGCAATGTAAGTAATTTTTTGAATTGGTCAATAGATATAACATCAGATCAAAATAAACAGACAATAGACTATTCGATCATTAATGTTTTAGATATTTACAAAACATATATTAGAGAACCACATTACATTGATTGTTTAATTTTGGTACATAAATATACAAGTGATGTATGGAAAAATGGTGCAAGGCATCTATATTTTTATACTTTACACAATCAGGAGCATGCAGTAGAACTTATAAAAAATATTACATTGCTTGTAAAGGTATTTAAAAATCTTAGTATTTCAAACTATAATTACTATATTTTATTTATTGCATGTTATCTTCATGATATAGGAATGGTAAAAATTGCGGATGAAAAAGAACTTTTTAAACAAGAGAATGCGCCAGACAAAATAATAGATAAACTTGATTACTATAAAAAACTTGATAGCGTTACGGATAAAAAAGAGTTTATCATAAAAGTTTATAAGGAAGTTGACCAGTTTTATGAGAGCTTAATTAGGGACAGTCACGCAAAAAATAGTGCTTATGAGATTAGAAGACAAAAAGAATTATCTTTTTTGGATTCAAGTTTAAGAGAATGTGTTGCTAAAATTGCAGAGGCACATGCAGATGAGACGGGAAAAATATATGTATTAGATGCGAGTATGAGAAATAGCATTATAAATTACACTAATGACAAAATATTATTAAGGTTAGCTGACTTGATGGATATGTGCCAAAATAGAGCTACTAGAATAATTTTAAATCATAATTTTGGTAATATTTCATCTAAAGCTGCATTTCATTGGATTTCACATCTTTTGACACAAAATTGTGAGTTAAGTGCAGACTATAATTATGACAATAAAAAAATTCAAACTGGACAACAAAATAATAAGCTCTTTCAAGAAATAGTTAAGCTTACAGTTAATGTGAATTTTTCACAGTTTTCAAAAATGACTTGTATGAAATGTGAGCATGGAAGGATAGAAGACGATTCAATAAGCAGTAGTGGATTTAAAATTACTATGTTAGGAGAAAATAAGAAATGTGACTCAAATAAATGTAATTTTTTATGCAGATGGTTTAATGTGAAAAATAATTATCTTATGAAAGAAATGCAGGCATTAGAGCAATATTTTAACAAGATACAATCTAGACATACAATTCATAATATAAAAATAGAAATTCAGGTTAATGTAACTAATCAAATTTGTATTTCAGATTCAGAATTTGAAATATTACGAAATGAAATAAAAGATGATTAATTTTCCCTTTTCTACATAAAGCATATGGGAGATAAGGTAAATAGTATTATTATAGAAAATATACGATAAATCAAAATTTTAAAAAAATGAGGAATGATACAAAATGATAAAAGAGATTTGGAATTTTGCTAATAGTGCAGTTGTGATGGCAATTATTTCAATTGTTTATAATATGTTTGCCAAAAGAAAAAAATATTAGAAATTTTCTAATTATGTATGAAAAAAAACGATTTTGCGGTTACACTTTTGATGCAGGTAGAGTTGATAGTCGCATGGATAGTTAGGAAATTGTACTGTGAATAACTGAGTTGATGTAGATTTCATATAGAATTGATAGTGTCAAATGACCTATGAAAAACTGGGCGAAGAAAAAAGGCTCAGATGAACCTTGAAAAGTGCAGATACTTTAGTCTGAGGTAAACAAACGCCACCCTTGACAGCACGAAAAAGAACTGCTGTAGGTTGATCACCGACGGCGAAGAACTCAAGAACAGATGGTTTTCTCGTCGTTTACAGCAGTGTAGCAGTTCTTTTTCGTGCCATCAAGGGCAAAGCCGCTTCGCGGTGGCGGGGTTACTACTTCTGGCTCTGAATCTAAGAACAGACAGTGGCTTCGCCGTTTTGTAGATTTAAGATGGTCTGTTGTCCGAGGAAGATGAGCAGTTGCCATTTGCCTGGCATGTTTTCCGCATTTGCCAGCATGTCCATTTTGTTGAGTGGAGTATAGTTGGTGTGTTTGTGCGGGCGCAGGAAGTTGTAATACGCTACCCACAGGGCTAAATCGTAGTTGGCACCATCGTAATTATCGAAGCCATTTGTGGGTCTGTAAGAAGCTTTGTAGGTACGGTTTAAACGTTCAATCATCTGCTTATACGGGCGGAATTTTTTGGAGACTTCATCATCATTGGTAAGACCGATTACCTGTGTGATATTGAAGGTGAAGTTATCCTTGAACTTTTTGGCAAACTGCTGGTGGGAAATGCTGATGTTGTAGAGGTTTTTAAGAGCCTGTGAAGTTTTTCTTAAAGATAAGCCGAGATTAATGTGAAGAGTCAGGCACAAAGACATGACATGGGCATTGTGCTTGGAGAACTTAAGCGAAGAGGCATTCTTAGGGAGAGAGTTTAAGTCCATGGCAAAGAAATCCACAGTGAACTCACGGTAGATGTAATGGTGAGGGGCACCGCATAAGGGACAGATGGTATCTTCGGGAATGGATTTACCATTGCGTCGCTGAACCGGCTTAACAGGTTTGCCATACTTCCACTGATAGTATTCGAGAAGGAACTGCCAGTCCTGCCTGATAAAAGGTATATATCTGCAGATAAAATTTAAAAGCCAGCAAATTTGTTTATGTTGGTATTGAATTAATTGAATCAGATACATTATAATGTCCATAGGTGATTACCTTTCTATACGGATAATTGTTTTGAGGTGATTCAATTATACTGGTTATTTAGGGGGTAATCACTTTTTTTGTTGAAAAAGATGAGAATTCCTTGAAAATATAATGTTTAGAAACAAGAAATAGGTAGTAAATTTGACACTACCTTGCAGTAGGTAGTGGTGGAAAAAGTTTTGGGAGTGGTTTGCTTAAATCCCCTTGCCCCTCCTCATTCTTTGCTGTAGAATGTCATTATAATTTGACATAATTACAGGAAAGGAACCTAACTGACTAAATGAAAAGAATAATAAAAATAACCACACTGCTAATCGCAGTTATTGGTCTGGTATTTTGCAGTAATGAAGCGATTATGGCGGATTCGGATGACAGCAACTTTACGAATTTGATAATATTTGTAAGGTTTGCGGATGAGGATGAATTTATTGACGATGTGTATGAGGGCGAAGCAGTAAGAAACATAATTGATAATTCGTATAACACGGCGGCATATAATGTCGGTGATTATTTTCGATGCGCTTCGGACGGTAAGCTCAGGATGAGAAGCGTATACCTCTTTGATAATGGGGGTTCAATCAAGCTTTCACATCCGAGGGGATATTATGCGGAGTACAGCGATGCGAACAAGATTGGATATGCAGATACTGCGGAGCGGGCGAGGAGGATGTATGAGCTCAAGCTTGAATGGTCGGATGCGGTGAATGCGGCTGTTGCGGCGGGGAATGTAGTGACCAATTATGACGGTTCGGTTAAGTATGGATTTGATGAGCTTGATAAGGATGGCAACGGGACAATAGATGCAATCACGATAATTTATAAGAATACAACACAGAGTAACATTTCGGTAGGCTGGGGTTCTCCGTTGTGGAATTACAAGGACATAGCGAATTATGTGGAAATTAATACAGGAAGCAGAATTATTAAAAGTTATAAATATTTTCAGGTGACTCATTCGTATGCCGGGCAGGAGGGCAATTCCAATGGATATTTGTACAGAGACGTGGACGGAAAGCTGACAGTTTCTGTTTCAGCAGCGATTCATGAAATGGGACATATTATGGGGCTGCTTGATTTGTATAATTCATCAAATGCATCGCCGGTATACTTTATGTCCGTCATGGCAAAGCATATGTCGCCAGTTCCGCAGTTTATGTCGTTAAAGGAAAAAGAGGCACTCGGGTGGGTTGATGATGGCGATGTTAAGACGATAGCTGCTGATGGTGAGTACAGCTTGAGTGCACTGGGAACGACGAAGCTGTCTGATGCGGTAGGATATAAGCTTGATATTCCGGAAAAGGATAAAACGCTTTACATGGAGTACAGAAATTTTGCTGCGAATGGAAACAAATATGACTGCCAGGATAAGGATTTGTATAAACTTGACGGGAATCAAGTGGATAAAACAAAAATGAAATCCGGTCTGGTATGCTACCTCGTCGACACGGGGACGAAGTTTCCGAGCAATATGAATTATCCCGGTTCAAAGTGGAATTATCAGGTGGTTGGAGGAGAACAGAGTACAAAAACGGATGCGGCTTTAGCTGTGGGTGAGGATATAGAAATCTATGGCAAGATAAAAATTGAAGTTACGGATATTAATGATAATGTTCTTACATTTAAGATAAATGGGGATTTTGCGGAGCATGTTCACAGCGGAGGGGAAGCAACCTGCGTGAAACGTGCCGTATGTTCGGAATGTCATCAGGAATATGGTGATTTGAATCCTGACAATCATAAAAATACAGTAATAAAGGAGTCAAAGGAGCCGACCTGCATTGATAATGGATATACAGGGGATACATATTGTGCTGATTGCAATAAAAAAATAAGTACGGGAAATATGATTGACAAGACGGCGCATCAATTTCAGCATGTGGAGGCAAAAGCGGCTACGGCGGCATCGGAAGGAAATATAGAATATTATATTTGTCAGGTATGTAACAGAGTTTTTTTGGATGAGAGCGGAGCGGAAGAGGTTGAAAAGAGCGACACTGTAACGGCAAAGCTTGCGCCCGTTATAACAGATGGGAATAATACGGTTGTCGACGCTGAATCCGGAAAATCGATAAGTTTTCGTTCAAATGCAGCATTATCCGATTTCATAAGAGTGGAATTGGATGGCAATGTGCTGGTGAAGGATAAGGAATTTACTGTAAAAGAGGGCAGCATAATTGTGACCTTGATGCCGGAAATTATTGAAAGTCTGGATGCCGGAAAACATACAATCGGAATTGTGTCATCAAGCGGAACGGCATCAGCGGTTTTTTCAGTGATAAAAAATCAGGAATCAGCAAGCAGCGAAGAACCGGGGAGTAGCCAGGAGCCGTCAGGCAGCGAAGAGCCGGGAAGTACACAGGAACCGACAAGCAGCGAAGAGCCGGGAAATACACAGGAGCCGACAAGCACTATTGAGGAACCAGGTTCAGCAGGACCATCTGGCAGCGGTCAAGATGTGACAACTGATTCTGAGAAAAATTCAGTTAGCGAGGATGCTACGGGTGGCAATACGGGTTATCTGTCGCCAAATACAGGTGATAACCTGCACGTTAAGGCATGGATGATTATAAGCGGATTACTGGCTGGCGCGTATATGACTTTTAGATTTAAAAAGAAGTAATAAATGCAAATATAGATTAAATAAATATAAACAATGGCTGTATTGAATTGTGCTATCATAGATGATATAGTTATGATAAAAGATATTGGGGGATATCGGAATATGTAACTATTGGATATGAAAATGGGGCAGAAAGTAATTGCGCTGCGCGGTTTTCGGGTATATAATCGAGGGGTAGACGGATGAAGGTACAGACGCATTTGGGAAATACGATTGAGGCGGTTGATTACGCTAAGGTAAGATATGATAAGAACGTGAAGGAAATACTTGCTGATATCCAAGTGCTTGCAAGAATTGTAAAACATACGGTAGCAGAGGCCGGAAAGTTAAGTATTTCGGAGATTATAAGATGCATTAATCGTGAGAGCATACGGATTGGAACGGTTCTTATGGAGCCGGGACTGACAAATGCCGGCAGGATTGACAGCCTGCAGACAGAAGATTCAGTATTGAATGAGGGGTATATCACTTACGATATACGCTTTATGCTGGTAATTGCGGAGGCTGTGCTTGAGGTTATAATCAATATTGAAGCCCAGCGGACATCAGATTTTAAGAAGCTTGGATATCATCTCGAGAACAGAATCGTATTTTATCTCGCAAGATTGATTTCATCGCAGAAGGGTATCAACTTTACAAAAAGTGAGTATGACAATATAAAGAAGGTGTACAGCATCTGGATATGTATGGATGCAGCAGACGATGAAGATTCAGTTAACAGCATATCATTAAAATCGGATTGCTTATTCGGAAAACAGTGTGACTTTCCGCAGCTTGACAAGATGTGTGGAATGGTTATCCGAATCAGAAATAATGAAAATGCGGCTGAGTCGAGAAATATGCTGATTGCAATGCTTGAGGACTTACTTTCAAATCAAGACAGCGAGACTAAAAAGACGAAGCTTGAAGAAAAGTATGCTATGGAGATAACTGCGGAATTGGAAGGGAGATTTAACAGTATGTGCAACTTGAGCGAAGTTGTTGAGGAACGTGGAATTAAAAAAGGAATGGCACAGGGTATAGAACAGGGCATAGAGCGAGGTATAGAACAAGGATTGGCACAGGGTATAGAACAAGGCAAAGAACAGGGAATCAGAGGTCTTGTGGATATATTGAATGAAATGGGAACTTCAAAGGATGTTATTGTTGACAAGATTATGGAGAAGTTTTTTCTGACGGAGGAGCAGGCAAGAAAGTTCGTGGAGTAGGATAGAATCAGGGCTATTACATCCATCGGAATGAGGGAGAAATCAGTTATGAAATACGATTATTTAGTAGTTGGTTCAGGTTTATATGGTTCTGTATTCGCGCATGAGGCCAAGACGCATGGCAAGTCAGTGCTTGTTGTCGATAAACGTCCTAATATTGCCGGAAATATATACACGGAGAACATAGAGGGAATCAATGTGCACAAGTACGGCGCACATATTTTTCACACAAATAATAAGCGAGTGTGGGACTATATTACGCAGTTTGCTGAGTTCAACCGATTTACCAACAGCCCGGTTGCAAACTATCACGGCGAGCTGTATTCGCTTCCTTTTAACATGTACACGTTCAACAAGATGTGGGGCGTCGTCACACCTGAGGAAGCGATGGCTGAGATTGAGAAGCAGCGCGGAGAGATAAAGGGTGAGCCGAATAATCTTGAGGAGCAGGCCATTTCGCTGGTTGGTCGTGATATTTATGAGAAGCTTATCAAGGGCTATACCGAGAAGCAGTGGGGACGCGACTGTAAGGAGCTTCCGGCGTTCATCATCAAGAGACTTCCTGTCCGCCTTACGTTTGACAACAATTATTTTAATGCACTTTATCAGGGAATTCCTGTCGGAGGTTATACGAAGCTGATTGCCAATCTGTTAGATGGCATAGAGGTAAGGCTCAACACGGATTACCTTGAGAACAAGGCTGAGCTCGATGCGCTTGCGGACAAGGTGATATACACCGGTCAGATAGATGCCTATTTTGGCTATAAGCTCGGTTATCTTGAGTACCGTTCGGTACGCTTTGAGAACGAGTTTCTCGACAAGCCTAATTTTCAAGGAAACGCTGCGGTTAACTACACGGACAGAGAGACTCCTTGGACAAGAATTATCGAGCACAAGTGGTTTGAGTTCGGCAAGGATGAGAACGGCAATGATCTGCCAAAGACAATCATAAGCCGCGAGTATTCGTCCGAGTGGAAGCCGGGAGATGAGCCGTATTATCCTGTAAATGACGCAAAGAACGGTGAACTATACGCTAAGTATAAGGAGCTTGCGGCATCGGAGCCTAAGGTAACATTTGGAGGCAGGCTTGGAGAGTACAAGTATTATGACATGGATGCGGTTATAGCGTCGGCGCTGGATATGTGCGATAAAAAGCTGCAAAAATAAAAATGGATTCATATAAAGGCATACCATGCAATCTGCTTACGGTTTTATTGCATGGTATGCCTTTTTTTACGCAGAATAAGCAATCCCCCGCTTCAAGT
>FR895391.1 GCA_000435595.1 Firmicutes bacterium CAG:882 | reverse complement strand
CCCGCCATGGCGGCTGATTGGGTGTGATTCCCATACCAACGGTACAGTCCGGATGAAAGAAGAAGGCGCAAGCCTTAAGGAGGATTATAATGAGTAAGAAGTCTTTTCTCAGTGTTCGTACACTGACTGTGACCGCTATGCTTACGGCGGTATCCTATGTTTTGTATCTTTTCGGTTTTCACATTCCGATTGTTCCAAGTTTTCTGACAATGGATTTTTCAGAGCTTCCGGCAGTTATAGCATCGCTCTCCATGGGACCGGTGGCAGGTGTGCTTGTGTGCCTGCTGAAGAATGTTCTTCACCTTACAATCTCACACACTATGTGGGTAGGAGAACTGTCGAATTTTATACTCGGAGTGGCATTTGTAGTGCCGGTGGGACTTATATATAAGAAGCATAAGACCAAGAAAGGGGCTGTGGCTGCACTTATATCCGGTGCGGTTATCATGGCACTTGTCGGAGTTGTGTCTAATTACTTTATTATATATCCATTGTATGACAAGCTTGCATTTCCTATGGAGGTGATTGTAGGCATGTACACTGCAATTCTTCCGCAAGTTACGTCACTTATGCAGGCCCTTATTGTTTTTAATCTGCCTTTTACATTTGTGAAGGCCATGGTGAGCGTGCTTGTTACATTGTTCATATATAAGCCGTTGTCGCCTGTCATAAAGGGAACATACAGATAAATATGTATTTAATACAGCCGGAAACAAGTCCATCGTTCCGGCTGTATTTTTTCTTGCATTGAATATGTGGTTAGTGGTAAAATTAAGCACATGGTATGCTTTATTACATTAGTGGGGCTGAGTCCCGGAATGGAGATTATTTATAATGAATTATAACAGTGAAACTTATGAACTGGTTATGGAACAGAAGCTTGCGGATATTTCTGCAATTGGATATCTGTTCAGACATAAGAAATCCGGAGCAAGAATCGCAATGGTATCTAATGATGATGAGAACAAGGTATTCTGCATAGGATTCAGAACGCCTCCTGCCGACAGCACGGGAGTTCCTCATATTCTTGAACATTCGGTACTCTGCGGCTCGGATAAATATCCTGCCAAGGATCCCTTTGTAGAGCTTATGAAGGGTTCACTTAATACATTTTTGAATGCAATGACATTCCCGGATAAGACAATCTATCCGATAGCAAGCTGCAATGATGTTGATTACAGGAATCTTACTGACGTATATATGGATGCTGTTCTTCATCCTAACATATATAAGAGAGAGCAGATATTTAAGCAGGAAGGCTGGCATTATGAGCTCACTGACCTTGACGCGCCTCTTACCTATAACGGAGTAGTGTACAACGAGATGAAGGGTGCTTTCTCGTCACCTACACAGAGGGTGTACCGCATGTGTCTCAATTCACTCTATCCTGACACGGCTTACGCTACAGAGTCAGGTGGTGACCCTGCATACATTCCTGACTTGAGCTATGAGCAGTTCCTTAAGTTCCACAGCACATTGTATCATCCTGCTAACAGCTATATATTCGTTTACGGCAACTGTGATATGGAGGAGAGACTCAATTATCTTGACAGAGAATATCTCAGCAAATATGACAGGATAGATGTCAATTCAGTGCTTGTTCATCAGAAGCCTTTTGACAGGATGAGCAGAGTCGAGGGAATGTATTCCGTTACTGAGGACGAGGGGACGGAGAACAAGACCTATCTTGCATACAATGCTTCAATCGGGGAGGCAGGTGACATGAAGCTTTCACTTGCTTTTACGGTACTTGAATATGCACTCTTTAATGCACCGGGAGCACCTGTGCGTCAGGCACTTATTGATGCGGGAATAGGTGAGGATGTCAGCGGTTCCTACGACCATTCAATCTTGCAGCCTATGGTGACAATCATGGCTACCAATACCGATGCTGACAGGGAAGAGGAATTTATCAGAATTATAAAGAATTCTCTGAAGAAGCTTGCTGATGAAGGAATCAACAAAGACACGTTAAGAGCCGGCATTAACTACAATGAGTTCCGTTACAGAGAGGCTGATTTCGGAAGATGGCCTAAGGGACTTATGTATGGAATTGATATGCTCGACAACTGGCTGTACGATGATGAGAAGCCGTTCCTCAACATGCAGATGGGGGAGATATATGATTTCTTAAAGTCACAGGTTGATACGGACTATTTTGAGCAGCTTATAAGAAAATATCTCTTAGACAACCCACATTCATCGATAGTTGTGTTAAAGCCTGAGGTAGGTTACACAGCTAAGATGGAGGCGGCTACCGCCAAGAAGCTTGAAGCATATAAAAAGACTCTTTCGGTTGACGAACTCAACAAGCTTATAGAGGACACTAAGGCGCTTAAGGAATACCAGAGCGAGCCTTCAACCAAGGAGGAGCTTGAGTCTATTCCGCTTCTTAAGAGAGAGGATATCGGAAAGAAAGCAGCAAGGATATATAACACGGAAAAAGATATTGCAGGTGTCAAGGTTCTTCATCATAATATTAACACCAACGGTATAGGATATCTTACCTTGAGTTTTAACATGGATAAGGTTGAGGATGGACTTCTGCCTTATGCGGGACTTTTATCAAAGGTACTTGGTGCCATCGGAACCGAGAAATACAGCTTTATAGAACTCTCAAATGCGATGGATATAAGAACAGGAGGTATTGCCGTATCGACAACCGGAACAAGCTATGTAAAGCCGTCTAAGGGATACAGATACTCATTCGATATTGCCGGAAAAGCACTTTATGCCGATATGGCAGCTCTTACGGAACTCATCGAGGAGATTATGAATCACACGGTGCTTGATGATTATAAGAGACTTAAGGAGATTGTCGGTGAGACTAAGGCAGGCATTCAGGCGAGGATGCAATCGACCGGAAATGCAGTTGGTGTGGCTGAGCTTGCGGCACAGATTACGGAGAGCGGTGCTGTTAAGAAGCAGGTAAGCGGAAGAGGCTTCTACAGCTTCTTAGATGAGCTGTATAAGAATTTTGACGCGAAGAAGGAAGAAACCGTTGCCAATATGAAGAAGGCTGCACAGCAGATTTTTGCAAAGTGCAATCTGCTTGTATCCTACACGGCGGATGATAAGGGCTACAAGCTTGCAAGCGGGCTTATAGGTAAGCTTATAGACACGCTCGGCTCACAGGAGCTTACAAGTGTCAGAAGAGAATTAAAGCTTAACAGGACAAGACTTGCACTCAAGACGAGCGGTCAGGTCAATTTTGTGTGCCGTGTCGGTGACTATGCGAAGAGGGGCTTAAGCTATAATGGAGCTCTCAGAATACTCTCAAGTATGATGAACAGTGATTATCTCTGGATTAACATTCGAGTTAAGGGTGGTGCATACGGATGCGGAGCCTCATTCGGGGCATACACAAGCTCACTCGGAGCGTTCACATCATACAGAGATCCTAATCTTGAAAAGACCAACGAGATATATGAAAAGGCACCTGAGTATGTCAGAAGCTTTGAGGCTGATGAGCGTGAGATGACAAAGTATGTGATTGGAACAATCTCAAATCTTGACATTCCTAAGAACCCTTCTGCAAAGGGAGCGGCCTCGTTTGATGCCTATGTGAGCGGACTTACAGAGGAGATGCTTCAGAAAGAGAGAGATGAGGTGCTTAGAGCAACACCTGCTGACATACGTGCACTTGCGGATATTGTCGAGGCTGTGTTAGAGGACGGATATTTCTGCGTTGTAGGAAATGAAGATAAGATAAACGAAGCAAAGGATATGTTCGATGTAGTCGAGCCGCTTGCTTAATATATTAAGAAATGGAGATAAAATGGCAGAATTAAAGACAGGCTTCGTGGCACTCATAGGTCGCCCGAATGTCGGAAAATCCACATTGATGAACAGGCTGATAGGACAGAAGATTGCTATAACGTCCAACAAGCCGCAGACCACAAGGAACAGGATTCAGACCGTGTACACGGAGGATAGAGGACAGATTATCTTCCTTGATACTCCGGGAATTCACAAGGCTAAGAATAAGCTTGGTGAGTACATGGTGAACGCTGCCAAGCAGACAATGAACGATGTCGATGTTGTACTCTGGCTTGTCGAGCCGACAACATATATCGGGGCAGGAGAGCAGCAGATAGCGGCAAATCTTAAGAATTGCAAGAAGCCTGTCATTCTGGTAATCAATAAGGTTGATACAGTAAAAAAAGAGGAGATTCTCAAGTTTATCGATGCATATAAGAACATTGTGCGTTTTGATGAGATAGTGCCTGTGTCGGCTCTCAAGGGACAGAACACGGACGACCTTATCGATGCAATCTTTAAGTACCTTCCTTACGGACCTATGTACTACGATGAGGACACCGTTACCGACCAGCCGATGAAGCAGATTGCGGCAGAACTTATAAGGGAGAAGGCGCTTCGCTGCCTGAGCGATGAGATTCCTCACGGAATTGCCGTGACAATAGAGAGAATGAGGGAGAGACTTGACGGCAGCAATATTATAGACATTGACGCAACCATTGTATGTGAGAGAGATTCGCATAAGGGAATCATAATCGGAAAAGGCGGAGAGATGCTTAAAAAAATCGGCTCAGCGGCGCGATTTGAGATAGAGCGTATGATGGATATGCAGGTCAACCTGAAGCTCTGGGTCAAGGTAAAAAAAGAGTGGCGCGACAATGACCTGCTTATGAAGAACTATGGCTATGATGAGAAAGCATTGAAAAAATAATTATGGCAGAGTTGATTGAAGTGACCGGAATGGTCATAGCAGCGGGTCCGATAGGTGAATATGACAAGAGAGTGGTGCTTATTACAAGAGAGCTGGGAAAGATAAGTGCATTCGCAAGGGGGGCAAGAAAGCCCGGAAATGCGCTTATGGCACCGTGCGAGAGCTTTGCGTTCGGTACCTTCTGTATATATCCCGGAAAAAATTCATACACTGTGGAGAAGGCAGTCATAAAGAATTATTTCAGAGAGCTTGCAGATGACCTTTGCGGGGCATGCTACGGATATTATTTTCTTGAGCTTGCGGATTATTTTTCCCGAGAGAATGAGGATGGGAGGGCGATGCTTGAGCTTCTGTATTATACGATGAAGGCGCTTTTAGACAAGAGGATTCCCAACAAGCTTGTGAGGAACGTGTATGAACTTAAACAGCTTGTAATTAACGGTCAGTATCCGGAATTTTTCTGCTGTGCTGAGTGCGGTTCCACAGGGAATCTGAACGGTTTTTCCATTTTACGGAACGGAGTGGTGTGTGCGTCGTGCCGCAATCAGAAGGGAGTTACGGATATTTCACCGGCTGCGCTGTATGCACTTCAGTTCACGGTGAGCACGCCGATAGACAAGCTGTATTCCTTTACGGTTAAGGATGAGGTCTTAAACGAACTGACACAGGTTATGCACAGATGTGTGGATGCCTATGTTGATAAGAGGATGAAATCGCTTGATATGCTTGAGATTGTGGATAATTAGAGCGGTTATACCTTGCAATTATATGAAATGTGTTGTAAAATTCTACACATGCACAAAAATGTGAATAAAATATGCAAAAATATGCGGAAATGAGGAAGATTATGGAAAAGACAATGGAAAAGATTGTAGCTCTTGCAAAGGCGAGAGGCTTCGTATATCCGGGCTCCGAAATCTACGGCGGCCTTGCGAACACCTGGGATTACGGTAATCTCGGAGTTGAGCTTAAGAACAACGTAAAGAAGGCATGGTGGAAGAAGTTCGTTCAGGAGAGTCCTTACAATGTCGGAGTTGACTGCGCAATCCTTATGAATCCTCAGACGTGGGTTGCATCCGGACATCTCGGCGGATTTGCAGATCCGCTTATGGACTGTAAGGAGTGCCACGAGCGTTTCAGAGCAGATAAGCTTATTGAGGACTGGTGTGCAGAGAACAAGTATGAGCTTGACGGCTCGGTTGATGCATGGAGCCAGGAGCAGATGAAGAGCTTTATCGATGAGAAGAATATTCCATGTCCTTCCTGCGGTAAGCATAATTTTACGGATATCAGACAGTTCAATCTTATGTTCAAGACTTTCCAGGGTGTTACCGAGGACGCTAAGAACACGGTTTATTTAAGACCTGAGACAGCACAGGGTATTTTTGTCAATTTTAAGAATGTTCAGAGAACATCGAGAAAGAAGGTTCCTTTCGGTATCGGACAGATTGGTAAGTCCTTCCGTAACGAGATTACACCGGGTAACTTTACATTCCGTACAAGAGAGTTCGAGCAGATGGAGCTTGAGTTCTTCTGTAAGCCGGGTACGGACCTTGAGTGGTTTCAGTACTGGAGAGGCTTCTGCCGTGACTGGTTACTTTCACTCGGAATCAAGGAGGATGAGATGCGCCTTCGTGACCATTCGCCTGAGGAGCTCTGCTTCTATTCTAAGGGAACAACCGACATCGAGTTCTTATTCCCGTTCGGCTGGGGCGAACTCTGGGGCATCGCAGACAGAACGGACTATGACCTTACACAGCATCAGACTGTGTCCGGTGAGGATATGTCGTACTTTGATGATGAGACTAAGGAGAAGTATATTCCTTATGTTATCGAGCCGTCACTTGGTGCTGACCGTGTGACACTTGCTTTCCTCTGTGCAGCTTATGATGAGGAAGAAATTGGTGAGGGAGATGTAAGAACAGTGCTTCATTTCCATCCGGCAATTGCGCCTGTCAAGATTGGTGTGCTTCCGCTTTCTAAGAAGCTCAATGAGGGTGCTGAGAAGATTTATACAGAGCTTTCCAAGGTATATAACTGTGAGTTCGATGACAGAGGTAATATCGGTAAGAGATACAGAAGACAGGATGAGATTGGTACTCCTTTCTGTATCACATATGATTTTGATTCAGAGACAGACAACTGTGTGACAGTGCGTGACCGTGACACAATGGAGCAGGAGCGTGTTGCCATCGCTGACCTCAAGGCTTACTTCGAGAAGAAGCTTGAGTTTTAATAGTTAAGGTTATCCCCTTGTTATCAGGTATATCTTCTGTGAGGACCTGCCGGTGGCAAGGGGAATTTTTGTAGGACATAATTGTTATTTTATGGAGGAAAAGATGAATACGGAATGGTCATTGGATGAGATTTATAAGGGCTTTGATGATGAGGCCTATGAGAATGATTTTGAAGCGCTTGAGGCAGAGCTTGGAAGATTCGGAGCGGCAGTCAAGGCATCGGATAAGGAGCTTTTTGACAAGGTGGAGGAGCTTCTCACATTTGAGGAGAACATTACTCTTCTTGCAGGAAAGTTAAGCCTGTATATAGGACTACGCCAGTCGGTCAATACGGATGATGGTGCGATTATGGCACAGTCTAACCGTTATCGTAAGGTTCTCTCGGCGGGAAGCGCAGCGTTTTCAGCGGCATCTAAGCTGTACGCTTCAATACCTGATGTGGATGAAATGGCATCAAAAAGCGATCTTATCAAAAAGTACACATACAAGTTAAAGACGGCAAAGGAGAATGCAAAGCATCTTTTGAGCGATGAGGTGGAGGAGATTATTTCACAGCTTGACATGACAGGCGGTTCTGCATGGGGAAATTTACAGACATATCTTACTTCTACATTAAAGGTTGATTATGACGGAAAGGTAGTGACATTATCGGAGATAAGAAATCTTGCATACAGCGCTGATGCTAAAGTCCGTAAGAATGCCTATGAGGCAGAGCTTAAGGCTTATGAGAAGATTGCTGATTCTGTTGCATTTTCACTTAACAACATCAAGATGCAGGTCAACACTCTCTGTGAGAAGAGAGGCTATGAGTCGGCACTTGAGATGACACTTGACCACTCGGATATGAAGAAGGAGACGCTTGATGCGATGCTCACAGCCATCAAAGAGTACCTTCCGGTGTTTAGAAAGTATCTTAAAAAGAAGGGCGAGCTTTTAGGACACAAGAACGGACTTCCTTGGTATGAACTCTTTGCACCTGTCGGAAAGGCAGAGAAGTCTTACAGCATAGATGAGGCGAAGGATTATCTTGTGAAGTGTTTTTCAGGTTTTACTCCGGGAATGGCTTCGCTTATGGCAGAGGCATTTGACAATTCATGGATTGATTTCTATCCGAGAAAGGGCAAGGAAGGAGGAGCTTTCTGTGCTGATGCCAACTTCATAAGACAGAGCCGTATCCTTACCAATTATGACGGAACCTTCGGAGCCGTAGATACTCTTGCACATGAGCTTGGTCATGCATACCACAACAGACAGCTCGAGGACGTGGCAGTTCTCAATCAGGGAGCGCCTATGCAGCTTGCCGAGACGGCTTCGACCTTCAATGAGGTATTTTTAGGAAAGTATGCTCTTGCACAGGCAGGTGATGAGGAGAAGTTAAGCCTCATTGACAGCGACTTGAAGGAACAGACACAGTGCATAGTGGATATCTACTCGAGATTCCTTATAGAGTCGGCAGTGTTCGAGCAGAGCAAGGAACGCTTCCTCATGGCTGATGACCTGAAGGAGATTATGCTTGATGCACAGAGACAGTCCTATGGTGACGGACTTGACGAGAGTACAATGCATCCTTATATGTGGGTGTGCAAGGGACATTACTACAGCTCGGGACTCAGCTATTATAACTTCCCTTATGCATTCGGAAATCTTTTTGCTCTCGGACTTTACAGTCTCTACAAGAAGGAGGGCGAAGCTTTTGTTCCTAAATACAACAAGATGCTTGCATCGACAGGCTGCCACTCGATAGAGGAGGTTGCGGCTACGATGGGAATTGATGTGACTAAGCCTGACTTCTGGAGAAGCAGTCTCAAGCTCATCGAGGCTGAGGTTGAGGAGTTCTGTGCACTGTAAAAGGGGGATGCTTCCATGAATGAAAACGCAGGAGATAGTATAAGAGAGCAGGCATACCTTGCGGCACATGAGCTGTGTGAGTGTGCAGGGCTTAAAAAGGGTCAGATTATGGTAATCGGCTGCTCGACAAGCGAGGTTGTCGGAAGCCGTATAGGAACCAACTCGGATGTTGATGTGGCACTTGAATTGTTCACCGGAATCAAGACTGCTCTCGATGAGGTGGGCGTGTACCTTGCGGCACAGTGCTGTGAGCATCTCAATCGTGCGATAGTCATCGAGGAAGAGGCGGTTCCGGGAGCGGACATCGTGAATGTGGTTCCGCAGAAAAAAGCCGGAGGCTCCTTTGCCACTCAGACTTATGCACATTTTAAGCATCCGGTTGTGCTTGAGGAGATTAAGGCACATGCAGGGCTTGACATAGGAAATACGCTTATAGGAATGCATCTTAAGGCTGTAGCGGTTCCCGTGCGCTTATCGATTGATCATATAGGCCATGCTCCGATTGTGGCGGCGCGAACCAGACCGAAGTTCATCGGGGGCTGCAGGGCGGTATATGATGATAAGCTCGGAAGCGACGGACATTATACAAGATAAATAATGCCATAGCTGACAAAGTAACAATTAAAGTATGGTTGAAGGACGGAAGATTATTTTAGGGATTCACAATATCTTCCGTCCTTTTTTAATTTGGAGGTTAAAATATCTGTAAATTCTTTACACATCGGACTCTGTTCTTCACCGTTTCTCCACGCAAGAAAAACTGAAAGTTCACCTTGCGGAATCGTTATTTCTCTCAGCCAGTCGTAGATTTTGACGTCGGAGGGAAGAACGGTACCCGAGGCAAAACCGTTGGTCATTTTAATGATTTTATACCGCCAGTCACGTTCATTGATTTTAATGACATTTTCCGTATTGATATATGGTCTTATCGGGTGAGGACTCAGGAACATGTCGTCGTTATATTCGATGTATGGATAGTGGTATGCAGCGTGAAGAATATCGGAATCATTCTCATATTTGGCGAGAAGAGGATGGATTTTTGCAATATACATTACTGTCGGAACTTCACCGATTTTCTTGAGGGTTATGCCCTTGTGTCGGAAATGATGCTCGGAGTTGGAGTCATCCGTGGATGTTCCCGCTACGACGGCAAGGTCGCACTGATAATTCATCAACAGATTGACCGCGTCATTGGAGGTTGTGTTGTTGTATTCAATATGTATGTTTTCACCAAAATGATTGAAGTCAAGCTCGGCGAAGGCATTGCTGCAATATGAACTTGTGAAGCTCTCTATTGACAGCTTTTTTGAATTGTAGGTGTCGCGGAGATGTTCGTTTTCTCCGTATTCCTTGAGAATGGTGGTCGCGTGCATTATGAATTCACGCCCGGGTGCGGTCGGGACAAGACCGTTTGCCGTCCGGTTAAAAATTGTATATCCCAATTCTTCTTCCAGATTGGAGATTAGCTTGCTTATGTTTGAAGTTGATGTAAAGAGATTTCTGGCGGCAGCGGATATGGAACGGTGGCATTGACGAGGAAAAGAAGAAGGCACTTGTTGATAGAGCTGTCGCCATAAACAGGAAGTACTTAATATGCTCTCGGACGGTATCTGGGAATGTGCAGAGACGGCATTTTCGGAATTTAAGTCAGTTAAGCTTTTGACGGATTTTTTAAAAAGAGAAGGCTTTACCGTCAATTCACCGGCGTTTGGTATTGACACGGCTTTTAGTGCTTCCTTCGGAAGCGGTAAGCCCGTAATCGGTTTCCTCGGTGAGTTCGATGCTCTGGCAGGGTTAAGCCGGCAGGCAGATGTTTTTGAGAAAGCAGAGTATATTCACGGGGGAAACGGGCATGGCTGCGGGCACAATCTGCTCGGTGCAGGTGCACTTGCTGCAGCTTTTGCCGTGAAGAGCTATCTTGAAGCCGGTAACGAAGGAACGGTTATTTATTTCGGATGTCCGGGAGAGGAAGGCGGCTCGGGAAAGGTGATACCAACAAGGTTGTTAGAGAGATTAAGAAGAGATATGAGCCGTTGAAACAAATAGGGCGGAAATAATAATTTCAACGACGATTTCCGCACTCCGGGGCGCGGCATGCTTCCGGAAGGAATCCTAAAACGTGAGAATTCGAAGTACAGGCCGGCATTATATATTGTAAGTGATGATAACAGATGTTAATATATAACTGTTCGAGGTTTATAACCTCGAACAGTTATATTAATTTGTGGGAAAAAGAGGCAGACAATGTATAAATGTGATAAATGCGGTTGTGAGCACAATTCGAGGACGGTGTGCCCGAAATGCGGGGCTCCGGTTGTTATAGTGAATGAGGATTACCTTCTCAGGAGGCAGCAGTGGGAGGAACAGCAGAGGAATAATTTAAGATACAAGAAAAAGGGTGAAGAGAAAAAGTCCGGGAGTGCTTCAAGGAAAGCCACCGATGAGAGGCAGCCTGAGAAGGATGGTGCAAAGGACAACATATCCGAGAAGCTTGCATCGGTAAAGACGGATTTTGCCTCGAGGCTCCGCGACAGAAAGAGCATCAAAGAAGATAAAAAGAAAAAAGAGAAAGAAAAAAATGCCGAGGAGCTTAAGGATAACAGAAGAGCAAAGAGACTTAAGCAGAAGAGAAAAAGAATAATTACGGTTGCAGCCGTGGCGGCGGGAATTGCCGTGACGGCTGTGGCTGTTATAACCGGAATTAATATATATAGGAATATTGACAGGAGCGACATGAGATATTTTGACGGGCATGAGCTTGTATCGGCTTCGGACGGTGTGATTTTAAGTGTTGACAGGGAGGACGGCAGCTATTCGCTTCTTACATATCCGGATAATCTTAATGCCGTTCTTATGTCGAACGGTGCTTCGCTTGCCGGATGGTATGCAGGCAGGGAGTATGAGCTTTCACTTGAGGCAGGGGCGCTGACTGACGAGTTCATGTTCTCCGAATCGGGAAGGTATCTGGCGTATGTCATGTACAGCGAGGCGGATGAAAAATATGCACTTGCTGTGTATGATTTGTCGGATGGCAGCAGCGTGGTGTACGATGATGAGCTGAGAATTAAGCTCGTCGCCGTAAACGATGATGGAACCGTGCTCTACGATGAGATTGACACGACGGACTACTCAACGGTAGTTGCGATGAACCTTTATGCTGCCGATTTGTCAAAAAGGCTTCTGATTGCTGATGATGTGACGGATGCGGTATATGATGCACAAAATGAGAATGCTGCATTTATTAAAAATAACAGCTTATATATCTGTAAAATTTCCTCATTTGTCATTGACAAATATGAAAGCATAATTTCCGACAGGGAGCATATATTGGTAAATGAGGAGGTTCTTGGTTTTGCCGACAACAGACTTGATGAGGCACTGCTCTACATAACGGATGCGGGGCTGTGGATATACGAGGATGGCTACAGCGGACCTGCCGTATCGGGAGTCGATATGTCGGCACAGGTGTATTACGCCGGGGGACAAAAGCTGTATTACGAAACGGCGGATAAGCTTTATTATGCAGAGCTTGAAAAGAAAAAGAATGCGGATATCGATGCAGGAGAATTCAGCTCGTTGGATGCGGTTAAGGCTCAGCTTGTGATTGACGGAATAAAAGGAAATATCATCGTGTCTGAGGATAAGCATTTGTGGCTCGTTGACGTTGATGGCACGCTCTATAATATTAATACTACGGGAAAAAAGACCGGAGATGAGCCGGTTCGGATTGCCGGAGGTGTCGCTTCATGCGGGCAGCTTGCAGGTGAAAACGGTTGTGTATATGTGAAGGATGGAAGCCTTATGGCTGTGTACGGGCAGCACTTGGATAAGAACATTGTGCTTGCCGAAAACAATGTTGACATGGCTGTTACAGGTAAGGCTGTAAGTTCCCGGGAGAATATCTATTTTCTTGATTCAAGCAGTGTATTGTGGAAAATTGCCAAAAAAGGAAATGTGAGGGAGAGTCTCGGATTTGCAAGTTTGACGGGTTTATTTGAAGAAAAATAAATGATTGTTATAAAAATAACAAGCTGATTTGAACTATTTTACAATAATATAATAAAATTGCATAATAAATGAAAGCACTTACAAGATTATTTGTAAACTTTGTGAACTATTTCGAAAATTAATTGTGGAAATTTTCACAAAGTATGTTATAATTTCTTTAGTGCTCTGAATTACATACTTAGGGGCGTGAATAATAATTCTTTGCAATTAGGAGGAAATAAAATGGCTAACAAATGGGTTTATACTTTCAAGGAAGGTAATATGTCCATGAGAAACCTTCTCGGCGGTAAGGGTGCTAACCTTGCTGAGATGACAGAGATCGGACTTCCGGTTCCACAAGGTTTCACTATAACAACAGAGGCTTGTACTCAGTACTATGAGGATGGACGCAAGATTAACGATGAGATTATGGCACAGGCTATGGAAGGTGTAGCTTGGATGGAGAAGGAGAACGGCAAGAAGTTCGGCGACCTCAAGAATCCTTTACTTGTTTCTGTTCGTTCGGGAGCAAGAGCATCCATGCCTGGTATGATGGATACAATTCTTAACTTAGGTCTTAACGATGAGGTTGTTGCAGCTATGATAGCCGGCAATCCTGATCCTAAGTTCGAGAGATTCGTATATGACTCCTACAGACGTTTTATTCAGATGTTCTCAGATGTAGTTATGGAGGTTGGTAAGAAGTATTTCGAGCAGCTTATCGACAAGATGAAGGAGGAGAAGGGCGTTAAGTACGATGTAGACCTTACGGCAGCTGACCTTAAGACATTGGCAGAGCAGTTCAAGGCTGAGTACAAGAACCAGTTAGGAACAGACTTCCCATCAGATCCTGTTGAGCAGTTAAAGCTTGCTATCGAGGCTGTATTCCGTTCATGGGACAACCCTCGTGCCAACGTATACCGCCGTGACAACGATATCCCTTATTCATGGGGTACAGCGGTTAACGTAATGCCAATGGTATTCGGTAACTTAAATGACAATTCAGGTACAGGTGTTGCCTTCACCCGTGACCCTGCTACAGGTGAGAAGAAGCTCATGGGTGAGTTCCTCACAAATGCACAGGGCGAGGACGTTGTTGCAGGTGTTCGTACACCAATGCCTATCACACAGATGGCAGAGAAGTTCCCTGAGGCTTATGAGCAGTTCATCAAGGTATGTGACATCCTCGAGGGACATTATCATGACATGCAGGATATGGAGTTCACGGTTGAGAACGGTAAGCTCTATATGCTTCAGTGCCGTAATGGTAAGAGAACAGCTCAGGCTGCTCTTAAGATTGCTTGCGATTTAGTTGATGAGGGAATGAAGACAGAGCAGGAAGCTGTCGCAATGATTGACCCTCGTAACTTAGATACATTATTACATCCACAGTTCGATGCCAAGGCTCTTAAGGCTGCAACACCACTTGGAAAGGGACTTGGTGCTTCTCCTGGTGCTGCCTGCGGTAAGGTTGTATTCACAGCCGATGACGCTGTAGAGTGGAAGGCAAGAGGTGAGAAGGTTGTTCTTGTCCGTCTTGAGACATCACCTGAGGACATCACAGGTATGAAGGCTGCTCAGGGTATCCTTACAGTCCGCGGTGGTATGACATCACACGCTGCCGTTGTTGCCCGTGGTATGGGTACATGCTGTGTATCCGGCTGTGGC
The DNA here is from genome assembly GCA_000435595.1 of Firmicutes bacterium CAG:882. Taxonomy (GTDB): domain Bacteria; phylum Bacillota; class Clostridia; order Lachnospirales; family Lachnospiraceae; genus CAG-882. The sequence continues at coordinate 8,395 of FR895391.1, read as the reverse complement.
GATATCAACATGGATGAGGAGAACAAGAAGTTCACACTCAATGGACAGACCTTCGTTGAGGGTTCTGAGATTTCCATCGATGGTACAACAGGTAACATCTATGCAGGTCTTATCCCTACAGTAGATGCAACTATCGCAGGTGAGTTCGGACGTATCATGGCTTGGGCTGACAAGTACAGAAGACTTAAGGTCAGAACAAATGCAGATACACCTACAGATGCAAAGAAGGCAAGAGAGCTCGGCGCAGAGGGCATCGGTCTTTGCCGTACAGAGCATATGTTCTTCGAGGAGAGCAGAATTGCTGCATTCCGTGAGATGATCTGCTCAGATACAGTTGAGGAGAGAGAGAAGGCTCTTGAGAAGATTCTTCCATATCAGCAGGATGATTTCACCAAGCTGTATGAGGCTCTTGAAGGCAACCCGGTATGTATAGGCTCTTGAGGGCAACCCGGTATGTATCAGATTCCTTGACCCGCCTCTTCATGAGTTCGTTCCTACAGAGGAAGCTGACATCAAGAAGCTTGCTGATTCACAGGGCAAGTCAGTTGAAGATATTAAGGCAATCATTGCATCACTTCATGAGTTCAACCCAATGATGGGTCACAGAGGATGCCGTCTTGCCGTAACATATCCTGAGATTGCAAAGATGCAGACTAAGGCTGTCATCCGTGCAGCAATCACAACCAAGAAGAATCATCCGGATTGGGAAGTTAAGCCTGAGATTATGATTCCGCTTGTATGTGAGGTTAAGGAGCTTAAGTTCGTTAAGAATATCGTTGTTGAGACAGCAGACGCTGAGATTGCCGCTTCAGGCATCGACCTTGAGTACGAAGTAGGTACAATGATTGAGATTCCAAGAGCTGCCCTTACAGCCGATGAAATCGCAAAGGAAGCTGACTTCTTCTGCTTCGGTACTAACGACCTTACACAGATGACCTTCGGTTTCTCCCGTGATGATGCAGGTAAGTTCTTAAATGCTTACTATGATACCAAGATTTTTGAGAACGATCCATTCGCAAAGCTCGACCAGACAGGTGTAGGCAAGCTCATGGAGATGACTCTCAAGCTCGGCAGACCGGCTAACCCTAACCTCCATGTAGGTATCTGCGGCGAGCACGGCGGCGACCCAACATCCGTTGAGTTCTGCCACAAGATTGGTCTTGATTATGTATCATGTTCACCATTCCGTGTACCTGTAGCAAGACTTGCCGCTGCTCAGGCAGCTATTGCTGAGAATGCCGGAAAGTAATCAGAATCTATAATGAATCTATTATCAGCCCCACATTCTTTGTGGGGCTGATGTTTCTAATCATCTTTCAGCCTAATTGCAGAGAAAATCCAATGCAATTGTCAAAATATCTGCCCAAGGCGGTGTATATCCGCGGTTGTGGGCAGAGAAAAATCAATGTGATCGTCCATCTATCTGTCCAAGACGTTTGTACATCCGACTATGGGCAGAGAAATTTCTTGAAAATCCCAGAAAATCAATTAAATTTCAGTCCAAGAGTGGAGAAAAATCGTGTCGTGGACAGAGAAACGTCAATAAAACAGTTAAAAAGTCAGTCCGGGAGTAGCGAAAAATGTATCATGGGCAGAGAAAAGCAACAGATTCAGAAATACAGTGTTTACTAAAAGGAGGAATTTATTATTAAGAACAAAATTTCAGAATTGAAACAAATATTAGACAAGATAGAGCATTATTTAGCTCATGCTCCGGAAGGAGGCTTAAAGCTTCAGAAACGTAATGGAAAAACATATTATTATCATCAATATAAGAATCCACAATCGGATTCATATATTAAAACATATATAGATAGAAAAAATGAAAGTTTAGCCCAAAAGCTTGCCCGGAAGGGATATTATTCTAAAGTGAAGCCGTATATTGAAAGCCAGCTGCATGCCTTAGAACAATTTGAAGAAGTATACAATTATAATGATAAACAAATAGATGATATATATGATATTCTGACGGAAGAAAGAAAAAGGCTTGTTACTCCGGTCAAGGTAAGTATCAAGGAAAAATTAAGAATCTGGGAAAATGAATGTTATGAACCATATCAAAAATATCAGGAAAATCTTAAGTATGAGACAGACAATGGCGAATTAGTGCGCTCTAAGTCTGAGGTAATCATCGCCAACATACTGGCAAAAAAAAAGGAATATCTGTTGTATAAATATGAACGTCCGTTAGAGCTGATGATAAACGGACAGTTGCAGGCAATCCATCCTGATTTCACGATAATAAATGTTCATACAGGGAAGATTACATACTGGGAGCATGCCGGACGAATGGACGATGCAAGATATGCCAGTGAATTTATACAGAAAATGAATACATATATCGAGAATAAACTATTTCCGGGGGAGGATGTTATTGTTACCTACGAGACAATGAATAATCCGTTGAATATACATAATGTGAAGATGATTGTCAGGAGACTGATGGAGTAAAGATTAAGTTGATTCTGAAAAAAATCTCGCTTATAATGCTATTATTAAGGCAAAGAAAATATGCTCAATATTGTGTTAATAGGACTCGCCAAGGAGCTTCCAAAGCAGGATGATAAGTACGAACTGCATCGTTTGTTAGGAGCACTGCTATCGCAGAAACTTACGTCGAATGAGAAGCTTAACATTATTGAAAAAGAGTATAATATTCCATTGGAAGAGAATATAAGAAGGGATGTGAGTGTTATGTGTAATCTGAGTCAGGGAATTGTGGATGATACCAAGGTAGAAGTTATTACTGATGTTGTATTAAATATGTATGAGAATAAGTTTTCATTAGAGCAAATTGCACTTGCAACGAAAAAGAGTATTGCGGAAGCTGAGGCAATAATAAAAAAGAAAGAGTCTGTATTAGCATAAGAGTATATAGACATTATTATGAAAGTGAGCGGCAAATCAGAGATGGTTTGCTGCTTTTTTAATGTCAGGTTGTTATGGATATGGGGAGTAAAAGGGGTTTATTCAAAAATCAGGTGTGGCAGTATATTATATGAAAAGAAGATTGGTATTTATATGGTGAAAAAATATAAGGAAACATATCATGGATTTATGACTTTAGGGTAGATAAATGGGCAGGAATTTATGAAAAAACGTTAAATAATAAATTGGAATTTAGATATGCATTTTGGTGGATAAAGCAGGCTGTTATAAGAGAAATTGAAGATAATGGATATACGATAAGAATTACGGTTCATAAAATAGAGCAAATTTATTAAGCAGTAAGAAGTGATAAGAGTTACGCTTACGAAAATGATTACTTTAAGAGAATAAAGTTGATATCAGATGACACAGAAATTCCAATAGTAATTATTGAAGAAAGGGCACTATATAAATATATGCGTATAGCATATATAAAATATGATAAAATAAGCATATGAAAAATGCATATGCTTATTTGTTATATACGAGATATTATCAGGGGTGTATGCTTATATCAAATAGTTGTTACGGAGGTGTTATTCAATGTATAGAGCAGAAGAAAACTGCAAAATTGGCGAATACATAGGAAAATTGATTGCTAGAAAGTATGGCGCTGATCGCCAGTTTGCTATAGCTTATATAAAGCTACGAGATGGCATAGAAGATGAGCCCGAATCAGATAAAATTCAGCGAGTGGCAAATAAGATATGCCAAATAAAAAAGGGCAGCAAGGGAATACAGATTAGTGATTTACCACTTTTTTCAGAATTATTAGAGGTATCTGTTGATAGTATTCTTAGTGCCGGAAAGGTGACAAAACCTGCTCCAACCAGAACTACAAATTATTCTATTGCTCTTTCTAAGGATAAAAAGGTCTGGAAAGAATATATTGACAGACCTGATAAACTTATTCTTAATGAAGATGAGTATGGGAAAAATGTAATCGATTATGCTATTGAGTTTGGTAACTATGGTTTCATAAAATACCTAATCGATGAGGGTTACATATATTTAATAGATGAGGACCAGATGGAGTATTATGGCTCTTTTGGTTCAGGTACAACAATAGAGAGAAGGCGGCCTTCTGAGTACGATTTGCTTGATTATAAGATGAAGCAAAATGATAGCTTAAGAACAAACATTATTGCTTTAGCTTTAGAGAACAAAGATTACAAGATCCTAGATGAAACGAAGGCTAGAGAAATACCTTCCTTGTATGAAGCTTCTTATTTCTACAGTACAGGATTGGATATTAAGAAAAATTACAATCAACAGATGATGAATCAGGTTGCTGCTTCTTCAGATGACGTATTGGTTTATTTTTCTACCGAATTTGAAATTGAAACAAACAGAAAAGCGCAGTGTCAGCTGACATTTCCTTATCTTGGAAAATTGATTGATATGGTGTTAAAGAACAATCGCGAGGCCGTAGCATCCATGCTTAAGAATGCTCTAAAGCATAATAAAAATGTTTTGAGGGCGCTTAGAGAGATAGGTAAGGCTGCGGAAGACTCGTTCTCAGACATGCGCCAATATATGAATGAAGAAAGTATACTGAAAGGGATTATGCAATATTTTCACTTCTATGAAGACAGTGATACCGTTTGTTTTCATTCGGGAATCCATTCATCCGAGAATTTTCAGGGGATATTTTCAAATGTTGTACATGTTAGTGCCTCGTCTAAGGATGAGTATATAAAGTCTTTAATAGAGGATGTTAATCGTACTTATAACCTGGTAAAGAATTTTAATTACAAGGAGGTCTAAACTATGTGTAAGAGTTTTATGGATATGGAAGACGGAGATTTTTGCTTTTCTGTGTCTGACAATATGGCAATGGACTCAGAGGGGCATATGATGATGCGTATGGGCGATAACATGGCTATGGATATGGAGTCAGGTGAATTACATATGGTTTCTTCGTGGGATGAAGATGATGAATAGCTCCTTTCTAAAGCATTTCTGTTGATGCATACAGGAGGTGCAAGATGAAAGGTTTGGAGCATATTGTACCGACCCCAAAAAGTTAGACCAAAATCTAACGATTTGAGGTCGGTTTTTTATGTCTAGGCACAATTACAGATAATGTAAAGGGAAATGAGCAGCATTGCTTAAATAGTGTGTCTGAGTGCTACTTGTCAGTATCATTAAAGGCTAATAGCTGTTTAATAATGTTGATTATAATTTTTTTCTCTTCATCGGTTCTGCTTTTCATCAATGTAACTAACTGCATAGTGAAAGCATCATCTTCACTTGGGATATTTGCAGGGCTGAAAAAATCAGTAATTTCTTTGCAAACATAAAAGACAGTAATTTTGAAATTACAAATGAATATATTGATAAAATAATCCGTGAAAAAATCGGGTTTGAAGCATGCACCGAATTAAGTAATGAGATGGATGAAAATGAATTGATTTTGTTCTTTACATGGAATTCTTCTGGAGGATATGTTGCTTGCACAACGGAGCAGATAATATGGGCAAATAAGACATCTGGAGGAAATGTTTCAAATATAAATAGATTTTACTATGATGAAATTGTAAAGATAGAGACTGTTCAGGAAGCATCCAATTTGGCATCATCATCAGCAACATCGCTGACAGGATTTTTGGTTGATATGGCAGTTTCTACAGTTGCAGATGCGGCTATTGATTCATTCATGAAAGATGTTTGCGATATTAAGCTTTTGGTTCAAGGTTCATATAAGACCATGAGTGGTATGGTTAAGCTTGAGGCAGACCGTATTATAGCAATATATAATGGCTTCAAGAAGAATATTAGAGCGGAAGAAAAAGAGTTGAAAAAACAATCTGCATCACCTCAGGTTGTTGTGCAACAGCAGAGCCAGCCTGATGTGCTGGAACAGATAAAAAAGCTTGCAAGTCTGAAGGAAGCAGGAATATTGTCAGAAGAGGAGTTCACAAGCAAGAAAACAGAATTATTGTCTAAGCTATAATAGTCGAAAAATATATTATAGTAGTGTTAGATATGCTGTTGATTACATAAAATGATAATATGTGGAGGGTCAATAGGGTCAATATTCCTAAAAATGATTGTTGAAAAAAGATTTTCTATAATAACTCTCTAAATGTAGTAAACTCCACAGGCTGCTATTGCCGAGAATGCCGGAAAGTAATTAGTCCAATTGTAGTACATCTTACATTAACATCTGATTATAATTTTTCATCAGCCCCGCATTATTGTGGGGCTGATGTATATTCAGACTTTATAATATAGATAAATCAATAAAATCAAAGTTCAGGTCAAAATGTCTGCCTATAGGTTGTTCTCCAACCGTCTCTGGGCAGAGAAATTCCGACAAAATTCCAGAAAATCAATTGAAAATCAGTCCAAAGGAAGTACATTAGTCATCTATGGGCAGAAAAAAATTAAAATAGCAGTCAAAATATCAGTCCAAGTTGTTATATTTACCTGTCATAGGCAGAGAAATTACAAAAAATTTAGAACAATAAGCCGCAATATCAGTCCAACGGCAGGAAATTGAATTGTCTTAGGCAGAGAGAACAGGAGGAAAAGGTTATAGACGTTAAGAAAAGAATAGCAGAATTAAAGCATACATTAGAGAAAATAGAAAAATATTTGTCAAATGCCCCGGAGGGTGGTCTGAAAATCCAGAATCGCTACAGAAAGACATACTATTACCACCAATATAAGAATATTGAAACAGGATTATATGTAAAGATATATATAGACAGGAAGAACGAACAGCTTGCAAGACGGTTAGCCCAGAAGGGGTATTATGCGAAAGTAAAGCCTTTAATTGAGAAGGAGCTGCAGGCATTGGAGACATTTGCGCAAGCGAAAAATGATGAAGAGATTGATAATGTTTATGACATGTTGAAGCAGGAGAGAAAGCAGCTTGTGGTTCCGATTAGAATAAGCGTAAACGAAAAACTCAGAACATGGCAAAATGAAAGTTATGAGCCGTATCAGAAATATAAGGAAAATTTGAAATATGAGACAGATAACGGAGAATCGGTACGCTCTAAATCTGGGGTAATCATAGCTAATATATTAGCTAAAAATAATGAGCATTTATTATATGATGTTGAGGTCAAAAGGTATTTTGACCTCAATGATATCGAATTGCTCCGCACTGCGTGCTCCCACAATTCTCAAAAACATTCGTAATTCGCACATTTTTCTATGAAAAATGGCTTCTTACTCATATTTTTGGCGGGTCACAATGTCAAAAATCCTCACGCAAGCAAGCTTGCATCGGACTTCTGACCTTTTGACCCTGATATCATTATATAAATATGAGCGTCCACTGGAAGTGATAATAGCCGGGCATACTCAGACTATCCAACCGGATTTCACGATAATAAATATCCATACCGGAAAGATTACATATTGGGAGCATGCGGGGCGCATGGATGATGCACAGTATGCCGATGATTTTGTCAGAAAGATGAATACATATACTGAGAATGGCTTATTTCAGGGCAATGATGTTATTTTGACTTATGAATCTATGAATTGTCCTCTAAATATACATAATGTGAAGATTATTGTTAAGAAATTGTTAATGGAATAAATGATAGAGGCTGCAGGGAAATTAATTAAATAGAAAATTAAGAAGGACAGAAGGGTGTAGTGATAATATTAGTGCACGGGAATGGGAGGGGAATGAACTTTAATGATATTTTCGTAATGCACTGATGGCAGGAACACCATTTACGCAGGTGGAAGCCGGAGAATTGAGAAGACTTGGAATTTTGATGATGGTTATTCCAACAGGTTGTGCTGTCTTAGCGGAAATCGCACAGGGAATCATGACAGGTTTTATGAATGTGCCAGCAGATGGATGGTCAGACTTAAACTTTGATAATGAGGCTTAGAGAAAATATTAATTGTGGCACTGTACCGACATTACAAAAGCAATAGAGATATTTTTGACTGTATTGTACAGCGTATGGAGCAGCAGATTGAATTATCATGCATCTTGGTACCGATTTTGTGCATGTTAGTTGTCTGTATATAGACAATGAATTCAATTAGCGATAGAATAATTATGGTGGTAAATCACCTGAAACGTATATGGAGTCAGCTGATATGGAAGAACAAAAATACGCCTATCGCGGCAATGATATTCCTACGTCAGATTTTATCATTGCTCTCTCAGAACCGGGAGACTATTGCATTGAAATCAATGCGAAAGATTTTCGGGGAAGCTATGGTATTTTAGATTGCCCGGAAACACAATAGATAAATATGGCTATCCGCAGGAGTGGAATAGTGAAGAAATATAAGGGTCGAATAGATAACAGGGAGATAACATGGAAAAATATAATATCAGCCTTAGGCAGATTATCTGTAGGTTTTAGAGTGTTTTTTGATTAGTGTAAACTTTGGTGTTAGAATATATATTTTGTACTGATGTTTCTGAATGTTTGATAAGTAGTTAACATAGAAAAAAGTAGGTATGTGGAAATACAAATACGGA